>CAYJIT010000020.1:34910-45564 GCA_964370365.1 uncultured Bacteroides sp.
TCATTTCGAGCCAAGCCGAGAAATCCGAACAATTTTCACACCTGTCATTTCGAGCGAAGCCGAGAAATCCGAACAATTTTCACACCTGTCATTTCGAGCGAAGCCGAGAAATCCGAACAATTTTCACACCTGTCATTTCGAGCCAAGCCGAGAAATCCGTTACTTTTGTATAAGAATTTACGCTTTATTTCGTTTGTGATACTCTAAAACATTTTTAAAATGCAAAAAAATTCAAAACACCCTGTGAACTTAAATTTAAATTCACAGGGTGTTTTGCGGTTTTTATAGAAAAAACAACACAAAAATATAAAAAATTAACATAATAACGAAAAATATAGCAATTTATACAATGAAAGCACAAAAGATTTTACATAAATTCATCACATTTTTTCAATTAAGTTATTTAAAAAACTTGTATAATATGCTAAAATATTTCTATTAGTGGTTTACTATTGCTTTGCTTTTGTAAACGGCACGAAAGGAAGAGGAAATACAACTATGAATGTAACGAATGATAAAATCAGAAATGTGCTTGTTGCCGGGCACGCCGGCTCGGGCAAAACATCTTTAGTGGAGGCCATGTTGTTTTTAACCGGCGGTTCCGATAGGCACGGGCGTGTTGAAGACGCAAACACAGTTTGCGATTTTGATGCGGACGAAGCAAAACGCCGTGCATCACTTTCGCTTGCAATAGCACCGGTTATGAGCAACAATGTAAAAATAAATTTGTTAGACAGCCCAGGCTTATTCGATTTCGCCGCAGGGCAAGCTGAGGGAATTCATGCGGCAGAAAGTGTTTTAATTTGCCTTTCTGCAAGAAGTGGGCTTTCCGTTGGCGCAAAAAAAGCTTATAAAAACGCAGTTAAAAATAATAAAGGGCATATGATTTATGTTAGCAAAATAGATAGCGAAAATGCCGATTTTTATAAGGTTTTTGAAGAATTAAAAACAGAGCTTGGCCCCTCTATGTGCCCTGTTGTTGTTCCGGTAGAACAAGCGGGTGGGCGCGTTTACCTAAATTTAATTACACAAAAAGCATATAGCTATGTTAACGGGAAACCTCGTGAAGTGCCGGTGCCAAGTTATGGGCACAGAGAAAACGGCCTTATTGCTGCAATGAGCGAAGCTGTTGCAGAAACAGATGAAGCATTAATGGAAAAATACTTTGAGGGCGAAGCATTCACACAAGAAGAGCTTACAGAGGGCGTTAGAATGGGTGTTAAAACAGGCGCTATAACACCTATATTCTGCGGTGCATCAACAAGCCTTTCCGGAATAGATTTAGTGCTTTGGGGCATTGAAAAGCTGCTGCCCAGTGCCGCAAGAGGTGCTAATTGTGTTGCTAAAAACAGCAAGGACGAAGATGTTGAAATTGCTTGCGATGCAAATGATGAGCTTTGCGCTTATGTTTTCAAAACAGTGGCAGACCCATTTGTGGGCAAATTGAGTTATGTTAAAGTTATTTCCGGTTCGTTTAAATCCGATAGCTCAATTGTAAATTCCAAAACAGGTGAACAAGAACGTTTTGGTAAACTTTTATTTATTAAGGGCAAAAAACAAACCGATACAAACGAGATATCGGCAGGGGATATAGGTGCAGTAACAAAGCTTGCCAGCGCACAAACGGGCGATACACTTTGTGCTCCCGGCAGGGTTGTAAGTTTGCCAAGGCCACAGTTCCCAACTCCAACGCTTGCAATGGCAATTAAATTAAAACAAAAGGGCGATGAAAGCAAAATTTCATCATCACTGCAACGCCTTATGGAAGAAGACCCAACCCTTAAATATAAAGTTAGCACAGAAACTGTGCAACAAATTGTTTCAGGGCTTGGCGAACAACATTTAGACGCTGTTTGTGTTAAATTAAAATCTAAATTCGGTGTGGAAATATCACTTTCTAAACCGCGCATAGCATATAGGGAATCTATACGCAAAAAGCATAAATCTCAAGGGCGCCACAAAAAGCAAACAGGTGGGCACGGGCAATTTGGCGATGTTTGGATTGAGTTTGAGCCTACAAACGACGGCGATTTTGTTTTTGAAGAAAAAGTTGTTGGAGGTGCTGTGCCGAAGAACTTTTTCCCTGCTGTTGAAAAAGGTTTGCATGAGGCAATTTTGCACGGTGTTCTCGCAGGTTACCCTGTTGTGGGCTTAAAAGCAACATTGCTTGACGGTAGCCATCACCCTGTGGATTCCTCTGAGATGGCATTTAAAATGGCTGCTAAAGCTTCTTATAGAGCTGCGCTACCAAATGCAGGCCCTGTTTTATTAGAGCCTGTAGGTGTTTTAAAAGCAACTGTACCGGGCGATTTAACCGGCGATATGATGGGCGATGTTACAAAACGCAGAGGTCGCGTTTTGGGAATGCAGCCCGGTGAAGATGGCGAACAAATTATTGAAGCTGAAGTTCCACAAGCAGAAATGCACGATTTCACAACTTTTTTAAGGCAGCTTACACAAGGCAGAGGCAGTTATGAATATGAATTTGTGCGCTACGAAGTATTGCCGTCAAATTTAGAAGAAAAAGTTATTGAAGAAGCTAAGAAATTTATAACTGTTAAGTCCGACGAAGAGTAATATTTTTTTATTTCAATTATCATAATATTTTAATATCAAAACTTTAGGGGCAAGGCTTGTTTGCTTGAAAATTTGCGCAGTGCGTTTTATTTTCAAGTAAGGCAAGTCATGTCCCTACGTTTCAGAGATGAAAAACTATGCCCATACAACATTTAATTTATTTTTAAGAAACTCATATTTATGCGATATTCCACTGTATTTGTTTATATTTTAAAATTGTTCAGTCACTTTTGTGCATAACGCTGAATTATATTTGCTATGTATTTTTATGTTCAATTTGGCATATATATTAATAAAACCATATACAAAATGCACAAAATTATAAAAAACACTTGACTTTATGCTACAAAAACACTATAATTCACAATATTGTGTGCTTTTCATTTAATTAAGTATACAATATTAGCAATATTTTCTGAGGAGTATTAACAAGATGACCAACCCAAATAAAGAAATTTTAATGACTTATGCAGGCCTTCAAGAACTTGAAAACGAACTTGAAGAGCTTAAAACAGTAAAGCGCAAAGAAGTTGCAGAAAAAATCAAAATTGCACGTGGTTATGGAGATTTATCTGAAAACAGTGAATATGATGAAGCTAAAAATGAACAAGGGTTTGTTGAAAGCCGCATTGCAACACTGGAAAAAACACTTAAATTCGCACGTGTTATAGATGAAGATGCTTTATCTACAGATAGTGTGGGCATTGGTACGCACGTGAAACTTGAAGATGAAGACGGTGAAATTGAAGAATATGATATAACCGGTTCAACAGAGGCAGACCCCTCCAACGGAAAAATAAGTGATGAAAGCCCTGTTGGCGCGGCACTTATAGGGCAAACAGTTGGGCAAACAGTTCAAATAACTTTACCAAATGGTTTTACAACTTCTTATAAAGTTTTAGAAATTACCCGAGGAGCAATATAATATTATAATTTTATTATTACAAATGTTGAAAATTTACCGGCCACGATAAGTTAGTTTAAAAACTAACTATTTTGGTCGGTTTTTTTGTGGTGTAAATTAAATTTTTATGTTATAATATATTTGCACGAACTATTAACGGAGGAATAAAAATGAAAGTGAATAATGAAAACGAAATACTTCAAAATGAAGAAAATGTTATTACCGAGCAAGAATATGGTGAATTAGTTGCAGTTAGAAGAGAAAAATTGAAAAACTTGCAAGATGATAACCAAAACCCATTTTTAAATACAAAATACGAGCAGGACTCATTTGCACATGAAGTTAAGGAAAATTTCATTGAAGCACAAGAGGGCGAACAAGGGCGCATTGTAAGCATGGCGGGCCGCATGATGAGCAAGCGTATTATGGGCAAGGCAAGCTTTGCGGATTTAAGGGATACAAGCGGGAATATTCAGCTTTATGTGCGCAGAGATGCTATTGGTGAGGCTGAATATATCAACTTCAAAAAATTTGATATAGGCGATATAATCGGTGTTAAAGGCGAAGTTTTCCGCACGCACATGGGTGAAATTTCTGTTAAAGTTAGCGAAATTGTGCTACTGAGCAAAAACCTATTACCTTTGCCGGAAAAATTCCACGGCCTTAAAGACCAAGAAATTAGATACCGCCAGAGATATGTAGATTTAATTGTTAACCCGAATGTAAAGGATATTTTTATTAAACGCAGCCAAATACTAAAAGAAATGCGCGCCTTCTTAGATGCAAGGGGCTTTCTTGAAGTGGACACCCCCATATTATTGCCGCTTGAAGTTGGCGCTGCAGCACGCCCGTTTGTAACGCATCATAACACATTAAATATGGACATGTATTTGCGTATTGAAACAGAGCTTGCCCTAAAACGCCTTGTAGTTGGCGGAATAGATAGGGTTTATGAAGTTGGGCGCATTTTCCGCAACGAGGGAATGGATACAAAACACAACCCGGAATTTACAACAATAGAACTTTATCAAGCTTATACAGACTATAAAGGCATGATGGATTTAGTTGAGGATTTATACAAAGAAATAACACAAAAAATATGTGGCAATACAAATATTACATATCAAGGCACTGAAATTGATATGGGCACTTGGGAGCGCATGAGTATGGCCGAGGCTGTAAAAAAATATAGCGGTGTTGATTACTATGCATGGAAATCAGATGAAGATGCACGAAACAGTGCAAAAGAAAAGCATGTTGAAGTTGACAGCAGTGCAACAAAAGGCACAGTTTTAATTGAACTTTTTGATGCCTTTGTGGAAGAAAACCTAATTCAACCAACTTTTATTTATGATTACCCGGTTGAAAACAGCCCACTTGCAAAAAGAAAAGCAAATGAGCCTGAATTTACAGAACGCTTTGAATTTTTTATTAATTCAAGTGAATACGGCAATGCGTTTAGCGAATTAAACGATCCTATTGATCAAAAAGAGCGTTTTGAAAAGCAAGTTGCCGCAAAACGTGCACAAGAGCCGAATACGAACGCACAAGTGGATTACGACTATATAACCGCACTGGAATACGGTTTGCCGCCAACAGGCGGTTTAGGCATAGGTATAGACAGGTTTGTTATGCTTTTAACCGACAGTGCTTCAATTCGTGACGTTTTGCTTTTCCCAACAATGAAGCCGATAGAGGATAAATAGGGTAGTGCAATGCAAGTGACTTGCCGCTACATAGTAGCGGCACTTTGCGAACTGTAGAAATCCGAACCTCTGTCATTTCGACCGTAGTGGAGAAATCCGTACTTCGTGAATTCCCAAAAGCAATAGCTTAAAATTTGCAAAAAAGGAGAACTGTTTTGCCGAGTGATAAACTTAAAACTGTATATATTTGCACCGAGTGCGGCGAAATTAGCCCTCGTTGGATGGGCAAATGTCCATCTTGCGGCGAATGGAACACTTTGGTGGAAGATATTATTAAACAGACACCAAAAAGCAAAATTACTTCTTCAAGCAACGCAAAAGCCGGCTATTTGAAAACAGAGCAAATAAGTGAAATAAATGCACAGGAAGACCATTCAAGAATTATAACCGGCCTAAGCGAGCTTGACAGGGTTTTAGGCGGTGGAATTGTGCTTGGAAGTGTTGTGCTTTTAGGCGGTGAGCCCGGCGCAGGAAAATCTACCCTACTTTTGCAAATTTGCGCAAGTGTTAGCGAGCATAAAGATGTGCTTTATATAACCGGTGAAGAATCCGCAAGGCAAATTAAGTTGCGTGCAGTTAGGCTTAATGTAAAAGGGGATAGCATTGCACTTGCAGCACAAACAGATGTTGATTTAATTTGCGAATTAATAAAAGCCACAAAGCCCGGCCTTGTGGTTATAGATTCCATTCAAACAATGCTAAGCAGCGAATTATCGTCCTCGGCGGGAAGCGTTTCACAGGTGAAAGAATGTACAGCAAAGCTGTTGCAAATTGCAAAATCTTTGGAAGTGCCAACATTTATTGTTGGGCATGTGAACAAAGACGGCGCAATTGCAGGCCCTAAAGTTATGGAACACATGGTAGACACTGTTTTGTACTTTGAGGGCGATAAAACACTGCCTTACAGGGTTTTAAGGGCTGTTAAAAATAGATATGGCTCTACAAATGAAATTGGCATGTTTGATATGACAAGCACCGGTTTAAAAGCAATAGAAAACCCGTCACAGTTATTGCTTGAAGGGCGCCCTGTTGGTGTTAGCGGAAATTGTGTTGCATGCGCTATGGAGGGCACTCGCCCTATATTATCTGAAATTCAGGCACTTGTAACAAAAACAGGTTTTGGCACACCACGAAGAGCTGCAACAGGCTTTGATTACAACAGAATGAATTTACTTTTAGCTGTTATTGAAAAAAGGGCAGGGTATTCGCTTAGCGCGTTAGACGTATATGTTAATATAGTTGGTGGCTTGCAGCTTGATGAAACCGCTTGCGATTTGCCTGTGTGCCTTGCACTTGTTTCGGCAGTTTTAGATAAGCCCGTGCAAGATAAAATGCTTGCAATAGGTGAGGTTGGCCTTGGCGGTGAAATAAGAAATGTATCCAATATAAATTATAGGCTTAAAGAGGCGCATCGCATGGGCTTTACACAGGCGATTATACCTAAACAATTATATGATAAAATATTGCAAAGTGATTTTGAGTCTATGGAAATTATAGGTGTTTCGCATATTTCACAAGCAATTGGGTTAATTTAATTTGTTTAATAATTTAAAATTTCACTGTTTAAAGCAATTAACATAGTTGTTTATTTTTTAACAAAGTATAATGTTTTTTTGTTTTAAGTTTAGGTAATTGAAAAAAACACAATTATATTTAATTTAGCTATTGACATTTTAAGTTAAATTAGATACTATAATAAAGCGTTAATATTTATGGAGAGATGGCTGAGTTGGTCGAAGGCGCACGATTGGAAATCGTGTAGTGCAGGAATGTACTCTGGGGTTCGAATCCCCATCTCTCCGCCAGCCGAGAAGCTCGGCACCAAATTCGCCTTACAGTTGCTACTGTAGGGTGTTTTTTGTGCCCGGAAGTTAACTATATTTATTTTACACAATCCAATCAGCCGAGAAGCTCGGCACCAAATTCGCCTTACAGTTGCTACTGTAGGGTGTTTTTTGTGCCCGGAATTTAACGGTTAATTGTATTATTTTATTTTTTGTAGTAAAATGAATTTAGTATAAATTATTTTTAAATTTAATCTATCAATAAACAAGAGGATAATAAATGGAAAATATTATAGCAGTAGCAGTTAAAGGTATAATAAAACATAACAACAAAGTTTTGATTATTCAGAGATCTACTTATGATAATTTGGGCGCCGGCATATGGGAATTTGTTGGTGGAAGGTTGAATTTCGGAGAAGCGTTAGAAACAGCTTTAGAAAGAGAGATAAAAGAGGAAACAGGGCTTGTAGTTGAAATTAACAAACTTATATGCGCCACTACATTTAAAGCAAATGAGCATAAACAATTTGTGATTTTAACTTATTTGTGCACAGCTAATTCAGATAAAGTTGTTTTATCTGATGAGCATCAAAATTATTTATGGGCAACACAAAAGCAAATGAGAGAATTATTGTTAAAACAGATAATTGATGATATGAATAAAAATTATATATGGCAAGAACTATTTTAAAATTACGAAAATAAAATGGTGAATTTATATGAAACTTTATTTTTTTAGAGGAAAAGCGGCAACAGGTAAAACGTTGATATCAAACGCTTTAAGTAAAAAGCTAAATATTTCTGTTCTGCGAAAAGATGATATTTTCGACAGCATTTCACTGCATATAAGTGATAACAATTTAAACAATAGTATAACCTATAGCTTGCTTGCAAAACAAATTCAAACAAATATTGATAATAGTAGCGATATTATTGTTGATGTTGGGCTTGCTAATATAAATTCACTATCTGTTTTTTTGAATAAAATAGATTTTAAATCAGCGAATGTATGCAAATATTATTGTGAATGTCCTGATAATGAAATTTGGATTAGTCGTTTGCAAGAAAGGCTTTTAACTCCATCGCCAAACCAGTTTTTCACTTCTGTAGAAGAACTGACAGAACATTATAACAACGAGTATGTAAAAGCACTTTCAGATGAAATTATAATTGACAGCACACAGGCTTTGAGTAAAATTATTAATACGATTTTACTGGACAGAAAATAGTTTAAGGAGAGCTAAAGATGACAACTATTTATTTTATTAGACACGCAGAGTCTGACCACAACATACATCAAGATGAGATTAGACCTTTAACACAAAAAGGCTGGGAAAGCAGAAAAATAGTCACCGAATTTCTATCGGATAAGAATATAAATGTAGCATTATCAAGCCCATATAAAAGGTCGGTGGATACTATTTCCGATTTTACCGAGAAGCATAATTTAGAAATAGGGTTGATTGATGATTTTACAGAGCGCAGAGTTGACAGCGTTTGGATAGAAGATTTTTGGGGATACATCAAAAAACAGTGGGAAAATTTTGACTATAAATTCACCGACGGCGAATGCTTAAGAGAAGTAAGAGAAAGAAACATTAAAGCCTTAGTAGAAGTTCTGAAAAAACACAAAGATAAAAATATTATCATAGGTACACATGGAGCAGCACTTTCTCAAATTATTCACCACTATGATAACTCATACGGCTACGATGATTTTATGGCTATGGTAAATAAAATGCCTTGGTGTGTGAAAATGGTGTTTGATGAGGGTAGGTGTGTGAACATTGATAAAATAGATTTGTATTAAGTGATATTTTGAGGATGAGGTAAAATGAACGAACTTAAAAATAAAAGATGTATAAGAAATTCTGCAAAAGCACTTATAATAAAAGACGAAAAAATGCTTGCAATAAAAATAAAAGATAGCGATGATGAATGGTATATTTTACCCGGAGGCGGACAAGACACAGGCGAGTTGTTGTCTGATACTGTTTGCAGAGAAGTAGCCGAAGAAGTTGGACTTGAGGTTGAGTGTAAAGATTTGCTTTTTATAGTAGAGGGAGTAACAGGTGAACGTTTTCACAGAGTGGATTTAGTTTTCCTATGTGAATATATAAAAGAAATTAAAGACACTCATTTATACACAGATACAAACCAAGTTGGTATAGAGTGGCTTGATATAGCCACTCTCAATACATCAAAAATTTATCCTTCAAAATTAAGGCGACAAATCATGAATTTTTACGAAGGAAAACCATATAAATCATATTTGTGTAATGAGAGTGTTGGTGACCCTGAGTGTTTAGATTAATAGGGACGTATTTATGAAAAATATACTAATAATAGACGGTAGTAACTTATTATGCCAAATGTTCTTTGGAATGCCATCTCGAATAATAAATAAACAAGGCAAGGCGATACAGGGAACTTTAGGTTTTGTCGCTGCACTTATTAAAATGATAAAGCGAATACAGCCACAAAATGTGCTTGTTTTATTCGATGCAGAAAAAGAAAATGAGCGAAATGAACTACTTCCTGACTACAAAGCCAACAGACCTGATTTGAGATTAGGCATAAAAAAAACACCCTATAGCTTACGCTAAAGGGCGAATTGGTTCGAGCTTCTCGACTGGAGCTGCTGAACAGATTTGAACTGTCGACCTCTTCCTTACCAAGGAAGTGCTCTACCTACTGAGCTACAGCAGCGCATTAAAAACAAAAACCACACATAATGTGCGGCACTTAATAAACAAAATTGTTTATTAAAAAATGGCAGGGGCAGAAGGATTCGAACCCTCGGCACGCGGTTTTGGAGACCGCTGCTCTACCAACTGAGCTATACCCCTATAAATTATAATTTTACTGCGCTATAATATAATAACCAAAATAAAGTAAAATGTCAATAGGTTTATTGCAGCTATTTTAAATAATATAAAGAAAATAGCAAAACAACAACAAAAAATGCCTAATAAATGCAAAATTCAAATGATAAATTCTGTGAAGCTAAATAACTTTACAGAACGAAAAAGGAGCAAGAAAACATGAATACTAATAAAATTCATATTTATCACGGTGACGGAAAAGGCAAGACAAGCGCTTGCATTGGCCTTGCAATTAGGGCAGCCGGTGCAGGTTATAATATTGTTTTTGTGCAATTTCTAAAAGGAAAACCATCTTCTGAATTTGTAATTATAAATAATATAAAGCAGATACATGTAATAAATGCTGATATATCGAATAAATTTACATTTCAAATGAATGAAAACGAACTATCACAAACAAAAGAAAAACAAAACGAATTATTATTAAAAGCAGTAAAAATATGCAACGAACTACAAAATGAAAAACACATGATAATATTAGACGAAGTATTCGGAGCTTTAAGCACAAATACATTAAGCGAAGAACTTGTTAAAGCTGCACTTAAAACAATAAACGCTGAAATAGTTTTAAGTGGCAGAAACCCACCACAAGATTTTATAGACGCCGCAGATTATGTAAGCGAAATAAAAAAAATAAAACATCCATACGAAATAGGCTTAGCTGCAAGGCATGGAATTGAAAACTAAAAAGAACAAAATTCACTCCCCTCTATTTCGCTAAATTTATATTTAGCGAAATTATCCCACTTGCCAATAATATGTATCATGTCGCCTCCATTAAGAATAATCAGTTTGAAG
>CAYJIT010000021.1:0-44978 GCA_964370365.1 uncultured Bacteroides sp.
CCAGTGTGATAGGTCTTGTAGGATTTAAGTATCCATATAAGACCTATCACTTTTTTGTGCTTTTTTACACTACAAGTTTACGGCTTCGGCAACTAAGGGCGTGTAAGTTACTGCAACACCTTGTCTTGCTATTAAAATCATATTATACACAAATCAATCAAAAAAACAAATATTAAAGTTATTTAATTATTTAAACAGCTCTAACCGCAATAATTTTAAGTAGCTTTTTTTGTATATTAATGCCAAAAAATCACAAACATTTTTAACATTTAATAAAACATAATAAAAAGTTGAAAAAAAAATATATATATGATATAATTCATATAATAAAAAACATTCTTGTAAGAAAGGTTTATGAATTCAATGAAAAACAAAAAAAATAATAAAGGTTTCACATTAGTAGAGCTTATTATTGTAGTTGCTGTTATTGCAATTCTTGCCACAGTTTTAGCCCCGCAGTATATTCGCTATGTTGAAAGGGCTCGCGAGTCGAACGACCTTCAAATAGCAACCAATTTAATTAGAGCTGCAACAGTAGTTGCGTCTGACCCTATAAACAACATCCCAGCCGGTTCATATTTTGTAGTTAGATGGGACACTTCAACAAGCCCTACCGGGCCAGACCCAAGTAACGGAGAAGGTGGAATAACCGCAGAAATTAGAAGTGGCACAAGTTCAGTGCCGCCTTTAACCCCAGCGGAATTAGATGTAATGGAAGAGCAATTGTTGACAATTATGGGCGGAGATACAACAACTGACCCCGGCATAATAGGCGATGGCGAATCTGCTTTATCTCAAAGTAATGATTTGCTGTTTAGAGTTGATACTTCGACAGGCACAGTTCAAGTGCACACTTATTATGCATTCTGGGTTAATGACATTGGTGTTAACGCAGATATTGCTAGTTATTAATTACAGATAAAAAATGGCATAAAAGGTTTTACCTTTTATGCCATTTTTATATTTAGCAATAAATACATAATTGTGAATAAATTCATTTATTATATTTTGCTCAAGGCTACTATTGTTTTCAACAATTTTAAGCCTTGTTTTTTAAAGATTTCATTCGCAAGTTATGGTCTAAAATCCTTTTACGAATTCTGGTGTTTTTAGGTGTAACTTCAAGCAATTCATCGGGCGCTAAAAATTCAAGGCATTCTTCCAAGCTGAATTTAGTAACAGGCACAAGCCTTAATGTTTCATCGCTGCCCGAAGCACGCATATTTGTTAGCTGTTTTGTTTTGCAAACGTTAACCGTTAAATCATCACCCGCAGGGCTGTAACCCACAACCATGCCGGCATAAACTTTTTCGCCCGGTGTAACAAGCATAGTTCCCCTTTGCTGTGCATTGTATAAACCGTATGCAACGGCATCGCCTGTTTCAAAGCTAATTAAACTGCCTGTGTTCCTCGCCTGCAAATCGCCTTTCCATGGTGCATATCCGTCGAATATAGTATTTAAAATGCCCTCTCCGTGTGTGTCTGTTAAAAATTCACTTCTGTAACCGAATAAACCACGGCTTGGAATTTTAAATTCTGCACGCATTCTTGTAGAGCCAAGCGGTGTCATTTGAACAAGCTCGCCTTTGCGGCTACCTAATTTTTGTATAACACTGCCTTGATAATCTGTGGGTACATCAATAACAACATGCTCCATCGGCTCTAAAACTTCGCCATCTTTCTCTTGCAAAAGCACTTTTGGTGGTGAAACTTGAAGCTCATACCCCTCACGGCGCATGTTTTCAATTAGAATAGACAAATGCATCTCGCCACGCCCCATAACACGGAAACTTTCGCTTGAAGTGCTATCCTCTACTTTTAAGGCAACATCTTTTAAAAGTTCCCTGTGCAGGCGGTCTCTTATTTGGCGGCTGGTAACAAATTTGCCCTCACGCCCTGCAAACGGGCTATCGTTTACCGCAAATGTCATCTCCACAGTAGGCTCATTTATTTTAACAAAGGCAAGCGGCTCTATAATGGGGCCACTGCAAATAGTGTTGCCAATGTTGATGTCACCAAGGCCGCTAAAAGCCACAATATCGCCGGCACTCGCCTGTTCAATTGGTGTTCTGCCGTTTGCCTCAAAGCTGTAAAGTGCAGTTATTCTTCCCTTTTTCGCTAAATCTTTATCGTGATAATCGCAAACTGTAACATCTTGTCCAACTTTCAATGTGCCGTTTTCAATGCGTCCTATGCCTATACGCCCAACAAATTCGTTATAATCCACGCTGGAGCAAAGCATTGAAACAGGCAAAGTTTCATTGCCCTCGGGTGGGTTAACATATTCCAAAATTGTTTTAAAAAGCGGAATTAAATCTTCGCCCTCAACGTCCGGGCTATAGCTCGCAGTGCCTGCCCTGCCCGAGCAAAACACCATTGGGCTATCTAATTGCTCATCTGTTGCACCTAAATCCATCAAAAGCAATAAAACTTCATCTATAACTTCTTTTATGCGTGCATCGGGTCTATCAATTTTATTAACCGCTATTACCAGGCTTAAGTTTTGTTGCAAAGCCTTCTGCAACACAAAGCGAGTTTGTGGCATACAGCCCTCGGCGGCGTCCACAAGAACAAGCACGCCGTTAACCATTTTTAACACACGTTCAACCTCACCGCCAAAATCGGCATGGCCGGGGGTGTCAACTATATTAATTTTTATACCCTCGTAATATGTGCAGGCATTTTTTGCCAAAATTGTAATCCCACGCTCACGTTCAATATCGCCTGAATCCATAATTCGCTCGGCTACTTGTTGGTTTTCCCTAAATGCACCACTCTGTTTGAGCATTTGATCCACCAATGTTGTTTTTCCGTGGTCAACGTGTGCAATAATTGCGATGTTCCGAATATTATTTTGCTTCATAAAAATCTCCATTCTGTGACGGCACGCCTTTTAGTATTAATTAGCATAATTTATCACGCTAATCTCCGTTTTTATTAATCATCTAATTATTAATTGATTTAAGCATAATTATTTTCAAAATATATTATTTTCTCTAATCAAGTTCAACAATTTATTTTACATTATTTTATGCACCATGTCAAATTAAAACAATAATTTAAAAATTATAAACAAACAATGCTTGAATTAAATTAAACTTTATGTTAAAATTTTTCTAACCCGATATTAAAGGAGTGTTTTTATTGTCAGTTCAAAAATCGTCTGAAGATTACTTAGAAACCATATTAGTTTTAAGGGAGCAAAAAGGCAATGTGCGTTCAATTGATATAGCAAATGAACTTGATTTTACAAAAGCCAGTGTTAGCGTTGCTATGAAAAAACTGCGTGAAAGCAATTTAATTATTTTTGCGAGCGATGGGCACATAACTTTAACACCTGATGGCGAACAAATTGCAAACAATGTTTACAAGAAGCACAAATTATTGAGGGATTTTTTTATACATCTCGGTGTTCCAAAAGAAATTGCCGCGAAAGATGCATGCAAAATTGAGCATGATTTAAGCGAGGAAACTTTTGAAAAAATTTACATTTTTGCAGAAAAAGAGATGAACAGATAAAATTGACAATATAGGCAAAGTATGATATAATTTTACAAGTTTTAATATATGATTTGGCCTTTAGCTATACATATATAACAAATTCGCAAAAAAATTTGGAGGACAATATGAATTTATTTAAGAAAAACAATAAAGGCTTCACTTTGGTAGAGCTTATTATTGTAGTTGCGGTTATCGCAATTTTGGCAACGGTTTTAGCGCCGCAATACATTCGATATGTAGAGCGTTCGAGGCAGGCGAATGACGTGCAAGTGGCAACACAAATTATGAGGGCTGCAACCACTGTTATGAATGACCCTGCGAATGATTTGCCTTCCGGAACAGATTTTACCATAACTTGGCATTCTGTTGATGATAATACATCGGTAGGTGGATGGGCATCAGATGGAACTATTCAAGTTGTTGCCCATGTAGGATCTTATGCAAGTGCTATTAGTGAGGCAATGCGCATACCTATATTGGAAATTATGGGATGGCATCGTCCTGAGTTATCAAGAGAGCCAGTTTGGGAAGGTGAACTCGGCGAATCGAGCGTTTCCACAACAACAGATTTTACTTTTACAATTAACTCATCAACAGGTGAAATATCAGGTATACCGCAAGAGTGGATTGATATTGGAATTAAAGGGTAATTTACCAAAAATTATTATGGGAGAAAAATAATGTTTAAATTTAAGAAAAATAACAAGGGTTTTACCTTGGTTGAATTAATTATTGTTGTTGCTGTAATTGTTATATTGGCAACGGTTTTAGCGCCGCAATACACAAGATATGTTGAGCGTTCAAGGCAATCTAACGATTTGCAAATTGCAACAACTATTATGGATGCGGCTGTTATTGCTATAACAGACCCTCTAAATGAAATACCGAGTGATGCGGTGGTATATGTTGGCTGGCAAACAGCTGATGGTGGGCAAAATATAGTAGTGGGCAGCGGTCATGGTTCCGGAATGCAAAATCTAAGTCATTCAAACGGTTTGTCATTAAGCGCAAACCTTGCGAATGTAATTCGTGAAGTTGTTTCAAATCAAGGCAATTTCGGCGCAGAATCTGAGGCAGGAAAAACACAGCATTTTTATTTCCGAGTATTTGCCGATACAGGAGTTATAGAAGTTGCTGATACAAACGCCGCAAATACTGCAGCTAACCCCACTAATCCATGGAATCATGGTAGTGGTTTGTGGGTAACTGAAATCGGAGTAAATGCACCGCTTTCTTCTGCCTTCACACAACACAACACCTAATAGTTTTACAAATAATTTATATTTCATTAGTATGAATACTTTTAAAATAGTGTAGCAACCAAAAGTTGCTACACTATTTTTACAAAATTTTGAAATTGATTTTTAATGTTTTATAATTAAATAAGGTGCATAGTTTAACCTTTATAATAAATTGACAAACCTAATAATTTATGTTATAAATAATAATATAAATGCTATGAATAAGAGTGCAATGCATAATGCAGCTAAAGAGAGCAAGGGCTTGGTGTAACCTTGTGCGCATGTGCTTTGTTGTCACTTAGGAGCAAAAACGGTGAGCATTTGTTGCAAGCTGTTTTCGTATGCCATGCGTTAAAGGCGCTAAAGTGGCTTTATGTTTAAAGGCATAAAGCAATTTGGGTGGTACCGCGGTGATTTTTATTGCACCGTCCCTTACATTTGTATGGGACGGTGCTTTTATTTTTCTCTACTATATCCCCTTTTTGTCATTCCGAGCGAAGCCGATGACGCACCGCAGTGCTAATGCCGGCGAGCAACCGCCACGTAAGTTCTGGCACTTAGCGAGTGGCTGAATTCGTTTTTAATTTCCAAGCAAAATGAATTAATATAAATAATAAACAAGAGGTTTTATAATGAGCACAAAAAAAGAATTAAGCAAAGTATACGAACCACAAAAATCGCAAGAAAGTATTTATGCGCAGTGGCTTTCCAAAAAATATTTTCACGCAGAGGTTGATAAAAGCAAAAAGCCTTTTACAATTGTTATGCCTCCGCCAAATATAACAGGGCAATTGCACATGGGACACGCTATGGATAACACATGGCAAGATATTATTATTCGCTTTAAACGTATGCAGGGTTACAGTGCACTTTGGGTGCCCGGAACCGACCATGCCGCAATTGCAACTGAAGCCAAAATTGTTGAAAAAATGAAAGAGGACGGCGTAACTAAATTAGATTTAGGACGTGACGGTTTCATGGTGCGCGCATGGGAGTGGAAAGAGCAATACGGCGGCAGAATTGTTGAGCAGCTGAAAAAATTAGGTTGCAGTTGCGATTGGCAACGAGAGCGCTTTACTATGGACGAAAATTGCAGTAAAGCCGTAATTAAAGTTTTCAAAAAGCTATATGATGACGGGCTAATTTATAGGGGTGAACGCATAATAAACTGGTGCCCCACTTGCAAAACCAGCATTTCAGACGCAGAAGTTGAATACGAGGAAAAAGACGGCTTTTTCTGGCATATTCAATATAAAGTTGCCGGCACCAACGAGAGTGTGTGCATTGCCACAACACGCCCTGAAACAATGCTTGGCGATACCGCAATTGCAGTGCACCCCGACGACGAACGCTATAATCACTTGCACGGCAAAAATGTTATTTTGCCGCTTGTGGGTAGAGAAATTCCTGTGGTTTGCGACACTTATGTTGATAAAGAGTTCGGCACAGGCGTTGTAAAAGTTACCCCTGCGCACGACCCGAACGATTTTGAAATAGGCACACGCCATAACTTGCCTGTTTTGAAAGTTATGACTGATGATGCAAAAATGACAGAGGATTGTGGCAAATATGCAAATATGGATAGATATGCCGCAAGAAAAGCTATAATTGAAGATTTAAAGCAGGGCGAATACCTATTAAAAACCGAGCCACACAAGCATAATGTTGGCGCATGTTACCGTTGCAGTACTGTTGTTGAACCCATGGTTAGCAAACAGTGGTTTGTTAAAATGGTGCCCTTGGCAGAGCCCGCAATAAAAGCAGTTAAGGATAAAGAAATTAAATTTTTGCCTGAACGTTTTGAAAAAAACTATATGTTCTGGATGGAAAACACAAGGGATTGGTGCATTAGCCGCCAGCTTTGGTGGGGGCACAGAATACCCGCCTTTTATTGCGATGCATGTGGTGAAATACATGTTAACGAAGAAAATATGCAAACTTGCCCTAAATGCAATGGCGTTTTAAGGCAAGATGAAGACACGCTCGACACTTGGTTTTCAAGTGCGCTTTGGCCGTTCTCTACTTTGGGTTGGCCAAATGAAAACAGCGAAGACTACAAATATTTTTACCCCACAAACACACTTGTAACAGGCTATGATATCATAACGTTCTGGGTTAGCCGCATGATATTCTCGGGCATAACACACACAGGAAAAGTGCCGTTTGAAAACGTGCTTATCCATGGGCTTGTTAGGGATGCTCAAGGGCGCAAGATGTCGAAATCTTTAGGCAACGGGATAGACCCACTTGAAATTGTAAAGGACTATGGCGCAGACGCTTTGCGTTTTATGCTTGTTATTGGCGCAACACAAGGCAATGATATGCGCTTTTCTGATGAAAAAGTTTTGGCAAGCCGCAATTTTGCAAACAAAATTTGGAATGCCGCACGCTTTGTGATGATGAATTTACCCGACGATTTTAAAATTGAAAAGCCGAGCACGCTAACAGTTGCTGACAAATGGGTTGTTTCAAAACTTAATACTTTAACAAAAGATTTTACAAGCCACCTTGAAAAATATGAATTAGGGCTTGCAGCGCAAAAAGTGCAAGATTTTATTTGGGACGTTTATTGCGATTGGTATATTGAAATAGCCAAGCTGCGCTTGAATGGCACAAATGAAGAAGAAACGCAAAATGCAAGGCAAGTTTTGGTTAGTGTTTTGTTAAAGGCTTTAAAATTATTGCACCCTTTCATGCCTTTTATCACAGAAGAAATTTATACAGCAATTTTGGGTGAAAACGAAAGCATTATGGTTTCAGCATGGCCAATTTATGATGATAGTTTAAATTTCACAAAAGAGGAAACAGAGTTTGAGGCTGTTATGCAGCTTATTAAAGAAATTAGAACAGTTCGCTCTGAAATTGGCGCACACCCCAAACAGCGCACTTCAATTATAATAGAGTGTATTGATGAGCAAATTGCCAAGGCTTTCGAGAACGGCGCAGATTATCTAATTAAATTTGCATTTGCAACAGATTTAAACATTGTAAGAAAATATGACGGTGATACGAAAAGTAGCGCGCAAATAGTAACATCTAACGCCAAAGCGTTTATTCCCATGAGTGAGCTTGTGGATGTTGAAAAAGAAATGCAACGCTTAACAAAAGAAAAACAGCTTTGCGAAAAGGATTTGAATATGCTGTTTGGCAAATTGAACAATGAAGCATTTACAAGCAAAGCACCGCAAAAAATTGTGTTTGAAATACAAGAAAAGCACGATGCTGCAAAAGAAAAATTGCAAAAAATCAACGAGAGCATCGAGGCGCTTTGCAAAAATTAGAAAGGAACAGCAATGCGGTATACACAAGCTGTAGAATGGGTTTATTCCCTACCCCGATTTTTAAAAACACCGGGTATTGAAAACACAAAAACCCTGCTGAACATTTTGGGTAACCCCGAAAAGAACTTAAAATTTTTACATGTTGCGGGCACAAACGGCAAAGGCAGCACGGTTACAATGATATCTAATATATTGCAGAGCGCTGGTTATAAAACCGGCTCAACCATAAGCCCTTTTGTGCTGAATTTCCGCGAGCGCATTTTGCTTAACAACCAAATGATATCCAAAGAACATTGCGCACAAGTTTTAAGCGACGTTAGGCTTGCGGCACAAAAAGCGGAAAATTATGTGGCTTTCGACATTGTTACAGCTGCCGCCATTTTATATTTTGAAAGGCAAAAATGTGATATCGTGTGCCTTGAAACCGGCATTGGTGGCCGCTTAGATTCCAGCAATGCTGTTCAAAACACTTTAATTGCGTGTATAATGTCTATAAGTAAAGACCACACAGAGCTTTTAGGCGATAGCCTTTTGCAGATTACAAATGAAAAATGCGGCATAATTAAGAATAATTGCAGTGTTATTTGTTACCCTAAACAAAACAAAAAAGTAGAACTTGAAATTGAAAAAGTGGCTAAAGCAAAAAATTGCAAATTTACAGTGCCTTGTTTAAAGCAGCTGAAAATAAGCGAAGATATAAGCACAGTGAATAGTAAAAAAAGTGAATTATCGCTTAAAAACCATATTATAACATTTAACAACAACAAAATCACAGTGCCATTTGCAGGCGAGCACCAAGCCTATAATGCCTGTGTTGCAATTAGTGCAGCAATAGAACTTAGAAAAAAAGTGCCGCCTTTTAGCATTGATGATGAGCATATTGTAAACGGAATACAAAACTCACGCTTTGCAGCAAGAATACAAGTTCTAAAAAAGCACCCATTAATTATTTTAGACGGTGCTCACAACACAGGTGGCGCCAAAGCACTTACAAAAACATTAAAGCAAGCAGGTTTAAAAAACTGCATAGGCATTGTTGGCACAATGAACAGAAAAGATATAGGCAAAATTGTTAAAGAGCTTGCGCCGTTATTTGAAAGTGTGCACACTGTTACGCCCGATTCCGCAAGGGCAATGCCTGCGCAAAATTTAGCAGAGTGTTTTGAAAAGCAAGGCATAAAGGCATTTAGCGAAAAAGATATTGACAGTGCTATTGAAAATGCATTGAACAGAAAAACCAAACAAAACAGTGCAATTGTAATTTGTGGCAGCTTATATTTGGCAAGCCAAATTGAGGCGATTAAAATACGCTTTTCTGCCAAAAATTAAAACAAAAATTATAATTAAATAATGGCATAATTTTTGCATATAACGGAAAACGAATAGGAGTAAACATGAAATTCGGATTTGTAAATGTTGCGGCACTAAGCCCTAAAATAAAAGTTGCAGATTGTAATTTTAACGCAATTAGCGCAATTGAAGCGTGCGAAAAAGCTTGTGAACAAGGTGCGCAAATTATATGTTTGCCCGAACTTTATTTAACGGGATACACTTGCGGTGATTTGCTCTTGCACAGCACATTACTTGCCGGCGCACAAAAGGCACTTTTAAAATTCGCCAAATGCACTAAAGAACTTAATGCACTGATATTCATAGGCATGCCCTTTATGCTAAATTCTAAGTTATATAATTGTGCTTTTGCTGTTAACTGCGGCAAAATTATCGGCGCTATTCCAAAAAGCAATTTGCCAAATTACAGCGAGTTTTATGAAATGCGCCATTTCGACACATATACAGAGCAAAGCAATATTAAAGTAAATATTGAACAGCATGAATTTTTATTTGGAACAAAACTGCTTTTTAAAACTGTGGACATGAAAAACTTGGCTATCGCCACTGAAATTTGCGAAGATTTATGGGTTGCAAATTCACCGAGTGTGTCACATGCAAAAGCCGGCGCAAATGTAATAGTTAATTTATCTGCAAGTAATGAACTTGTTGGCAAAGCTGAATATCGCCGCAACTTGGTTAAAATGCAAAGTGCAAAATTGTTTTGTGCTTATATTTACAGCAGTGCAAGCAGTTTTGAATCTACAACAGATTTAGTTTTTGCAGGGCACAATATAATTGCGGAAAACGGTGAAGTTTTAAGTGAGGCAAAACTGTTTGAAAACGAAGCTATACACGCTCAAATAGACATTCAAAAATTAGTTAACGAGAGGGTTCGCACAAAACAATCAAGCCAAAATTTAAGCAATGAATATTCCCATGTTAGCTTTACTTTAAAAGAAAACAATGCTCCTTTTATTAGATATTATTCAAAAACTCCCTTTATACCGCAAAGCAAAAGCAAGCTAAATGCTCGCTGCGAAGAGGTGCTTAACCTTCAGGCCGCCGGCCTTTCTCGCAGGCTTTTGCATATAAACAGCAAAGCCTCGGTTATAGGCATTTCCGGTGGGCTGGACAGCTGCCTTGCGCTTTTAGTTTGTGTGCGTGCGCACAAAATGGCTAATTTACCGCTTAATAATATTGTTGCCGTTACCATGCCTGGCTTTGGAACAACAAGCAAAACAAAAAGCAACGCTCAAATTCTATGTGAAGAGTTAGGCGTTACTTTTAAAGAAATTGATATAAAAAACACAGCCAACTCTAATTTAAAAGATATTGAGCAAGCTGAAAATATTTTTGATACAACATACGAAAATGTGCAAGCACGTGTTAGAACGCTTATTCTTATGAACTTGGCAAACAAGCTAAACGGAATTGTTGTTGGCACGGGAGATTTATCTGAGCTTGCGCTTGGTTTTGCCACATTTAACGGCGATCATATCAGTATGTACAATGTAAATTGCTCTGTGCCGAAAACGCTTGTTAGGCATTTGGTGGCATATTGCGCAAACCAAAGCGAGGGCAAACAATTTGCACAAGTTTTAAACGATATTTTAGCAACACCCGTTAGCCCTGAATTATTGCCGCCAAAGGATGGCGAAATTGCACAAAAAACAGAAAGCATAATAGGTCCCTATGAATTGCACGACTTTTTTCTGTATTATTTTATACGTTTTTCTTTTTCACCCGCTAAAATTTGTTATTTAGCAAAGCAAGCATTTAAAGATGATTATAACGAGAGTGATATAATTAAATATCTTAAATTATTTACAACAAGGTTTTTCAGCCAGCAATTTAAGCGCAATTGTGTGCCCGACGGGCCTAAAATAGGCTCTGTAAGCCTTTCACCGCGCGGAGATTGGCGCATGCCCAGCGACGCCTGTGCCAGTTTGTGGCTTAGCGAGATAGAAAGCCTGTAATTATAAGTGCCAACATGCTTGTTTAGGCTTTACATTTACACAAAAACCCTGCACCAAACAGCAATGTAAGGTGCAGGGTTTCTACTTGTGTATTTTTGTTTTAAATGTATAAGTTTTAGCAAGTTTATGCTTGTCATTCCGAGCGTAGTCGAGGAATCCGTAACCTCTTGCTTTATCAAGGCACAAAGTGCGGATTTCTACAGTTCGCAAAGTGCCGCCACTTTCGTGTCGGTTGCTCACTTGCATTGCACTGCGGTGCTTATCCATTTCAGTCGAAATGACAAATGGTAAAATTCGAATTATTGCATTAAACCTATAATTTTAGCTCTAAATTAAATATTGTCAAGCACTTTTTCCCAATCAACAACATCAAACCACTTGTCTATATAATCCCCTCGCAAATTTTGATATTGCAAATAATATGCATGTTCCCAAACATCCAAGGTTAAAACGGGTATAAATCCATCGGCAAGAGGTGTATCTTGGTTAGGCTTTGATATGATTTCAAATTCATCTTCTTTTGTTTTTACAAGCCATGCCCAACCTGAGCCAAAAGTTGCCATTGCTGCTGCTTTCATTTGTTTTTTAAACTCTTCCTCGCCGCCAAAAGCATTTGCTATAACATCCGGAACAGCTTGTTTTGTTTTTGCGCCCATTGTGTAAAAGTAAAAGTCGTGATTAAAAACGCCGCCGCCATTATTTTGCACAGCTTTTTGTATATCTTGTGGTAATGCAGATAAATCTTTCAGCATTTCCTCTAAAGTTAAGCTATGTGTTTGTGGGTGTTTTTCAAGTGCAGCGTTAAGGTTTGCTATATAAGCTTTAAAATGTTTACCATGGTGAAACTCAAATGTTTGTTTGCTGATATAAGGTTCAATGGCATCATCCGCAAAAGGAAGTGCGGGCAATTCAAAAGGATATTTACAGTTTTTAAGCATTTTGCAACCTCCGTTTTTATTGTAGTTTTTCTTGTTAATTTTCAAAACCAAAACAGCAATAACTATTTGGCTTTAAAACTAAAGATTAAGGCAAATAATCAAATATTTTTTCTTTAATCTAATTTAATCATATCACATTGAATATTTATTTTCAACATAAATATTGAAAATAAAGTTGCAATATCATCAGTTTTTATATCATTGCTCAAATTTAATTTTAAATTCACACAAAAGCATTTTAAATTCTGTAAGTGTGTAAAGGCTGTTTAAAACTGCTAACAATGCTTTTTTAGAAAGCCGTGGTGGCAAGGAAATACTGCGCAAAAACGCTCGCCTTTTTTCTGCGCTTTTATCACCGCCGGATAAACCCGCCTCATACAAATGAAGGTATTCTATCTTGTCACTTTCCTTCTTAATCGCATTTACGCTGCTTTCACTTTCAAACTGCTTTAAAATATTCACAAGTGTGTTTTTACTTATCCCCTCAACGCCCAAAAGCCCTTCTTTCGAGGGCTTTTCTTTTCGCTTTTCTTTGCCGCTTAAAGCAGGAATATAAGCATTTTTCACATTAATATTCTGCGCGATATTATTTATAAAATGCCTAATTTTAAAACCGGCATCATCGCTATCCGTTAAAACTAATACACCTTTTTTCGCACCAAGCGTCAATATCAAACTTTTTATATCATCGTTTGTGAAAATTGAAAAACCGCCAACAGGTATTATCAACGCTTCAACTATGTCCGACAATTTAGCCGCATCATATTTTCCCTCAACCAATATAATTTCATTTATTTTTATTTTTATTTTTTCATTCATTTTTCACCATATTTTAAACTTATAGTAACAATATTATAATTAATTTTTCATAAAGGTTTCCATATTTTTTTGCGGTTTTTATTGGGGTTTTCACTGTTTTTTGCAATTTGTGCTAAAACTTTAACATAGTTATTATTTGCTCAACATTGCTATTTCAAAAATTGCACTTTGAAGCAAAACTGCACCGTTTACAGGCGTGCTTTTTAGCTTAACATCTAAATCACATAAAATAAGCAACGCACTTTCAATTTGGCTTTGCGTGTAGTTCCTTGCATTTTGTTGTGCTTTTTTAAGCCTATAATCACTGCCTTTATAGCCAAAATCTTTCATAGCGTATGCAATGCTTTTTTTATGTTTATCTGCATTTTTTATTCTGTACATATCAATAAAAGAGCTTGCAAGTGCTGCTGTAATTGCAATGGGTTCATTTTGCAAATCTAACAAATTTTGTAATTTGTTAAGTGTTTTCGGCAAATTGTTTGAATTGAGCAAACGCAACATTTCAAAAACATCAGCTTCAATATTTCTAATGCTAAAATCCACTATAATATCCTTGGTTATTTGCTTATAATTGCACGATGCGCTCAATTTTAAAACTTCATTTTCAAGTGTTGCATAATCAATGCCTATTCGCTGTACTAACAAAGCAGCCTCGGCACTTGATATTTGTGTACTATTTTTCTTCGCACACTCAACAACAAAATATTTAGCATTTTGCATATCGGGCTTTGCAATTTGTGCACCAAGGCCGGTTTTGCCCGCTGTTTGTTTTAACAAATCCGCTTTTTTGGTAGTTAATGCCTTATCATTATCAAATAAAGCGGTAATAATTAACACAGAGCTCTCAATGCTTTGCATAACATCACACAGGGCTTTTAAGTCTGCATCGTTAATTGAAGAAAGCTCAATGTTTGCAATATGCACAATGCGCTTTGTGCCAAAAAAAGATATTGTTCCGGCGGCTGCAATAACCTCTTCAACATCAATACTCGGCCCTGATAGCTTCGTAACTTCATAATCGCCTTTTTGCATAAATTTTTCAATTAGCACATCTGCTATATTTTTTAGCAAATATTCTTGTGTTGAGTAAAAATAGAAAATTTCGTATTTTTCGAAATTATCGGGCGCTTTAAATGCGTTAATATTATTTAATATCAAAATAATTTTCCTCCCATTTATAATCGCCCGTATTTGTTCTAACAAGCAGTTTGCTTGATGTTCCGATTATATTTTCATAGTTATTGTTTGAATTTTCATCTAAAATCCACTCAGGCATTTCATTGCTACTCCAAATTGTATGGCATTTTAAGTTTTGCGTCTTTGCGTTGTTTAAAATAAAAATATCGCAGGGTTCATATGCATTCATGTCTACCCTATTATATGCAATGCCAATATCTGTTTCGTGAATAGTTATACTTGCATAATTGCCATTTTCTTGATGAAAAACATTCACAAACACATCATCAAAAATTATATATTCTTCATTATTTAAAATATCTTGCGCATTAACGATATAATTGCAATTAAACACTTCGCTTAAATTCCCTGTTTCATTTGTTAATCGCAAATCAAAAATAATATCAAAACTTTGAATATTATATTTTTGCATTGCATATTCAATATCGTCAATACTTGTTGCACTACTTGCAAAAACAAGGGCAGCGCTTTGGTGTTTAGAAATAATTGCAGAGGTTTGTTCGCCGCTTTTTACAACTTCAACACTCGCAGTGTTTACATTATAGGTGTAATAAAAAGCACCACTTAAAAGAATGAAAACTGCCGCAAAAGCTAAATTTAATTTAATACTTATTTTAAATTTTTTGCCAATAAATACAAGTGCAATTGCAAAAACCACAGTTATAATTGCGCTAATTCCACTTATGTATACCACTGCGCCCGGCAAATTGCCAAGTATATCCGCAACGAAATAAAGTGCAGCTACAAAAAAATTAACAATGGCACCAATCAAAATACTAAAAATATTTAAAAATGCAAATTGTGCGCTAAAACTTAAAATTATACCGCCGATAACAATGGTTGGAACTAAATTTAAAACAATTATATTTGCTAAAACTCCAACAAGCGAATAGCTAAATCCAAACATAATCAGAATTGGCAATGTTGCAATTGATGCGGCAAAAGGTATGGCGCTTGCCTGCAATAATTTATCGCTAAAATTGTCGTTTTTCCCTTGTTCCTCTCGCATCAACTTGCGCTCGTTCACATAATTTGCCACCAAAAGCACCGCAAATGTAGCGCTAAATGATAAAAGCGTGCTTGCGTCAACAGCGGCATAAGGGTTTTGTACGCACACAATTAATGCCGCAAACCCAAGCGAAGTATATACATCGCTCTTTTTATTGAAAATAATAGCACTGTAAAAAATTATCATTATAGTGCAAGCCCTAACAGAAGATGGCGTTATTCCTGTAACAATAACAAAAATTAGCGATAATAAAATAACCAAGGCACCTGCTATTTTCCTTTTTGAAAACTTTGTAAAAAACGCATAACCTGCACCGCACACAAGGCTTATATGTAAGCCCGATACAACAAGAATGTGCGAGAGCCCTGAATTTCTGAACACATTTTCTGCTTTACTTGTAAGATAGCTCTCGTTCCCAAGTGCCATAGCGTTTACAATTGCACCGCTTAATGGCGGCAAGAGCTTATTTATATTATTCGAAAGTGCCTTTTGTATGCCGCTCGCCGCCAAAGAAAAATTATTATAGCTGCCTACATATTCAATGTTATCAACATTTTCAAGGCCTACAAAAACACCATTAGCGTAGAAATAATTTTTAAACTCCGTATCAATTTCACTAACAACTGCTGTAAATTCAACAATTTCTCCGCTTATAACGTATGGCATAGTTGCAGTGGTTTTAAAGCTGAAACTGTCATCACCACTGTAAGCGCTTATTTCACTTATAAACAAATTTGCATACTTTGTTTCTTCATTATATCCATCGCTTGTGCTTAAAACGTTTGCTGTAACTGTTATAGTTTGCCCAACTAAGTTAGTGACGGGCTTTACATAAAAAGTTAAGTATGCATAGTTGCAAGCAAACGCCAAAACAGCAGTAATGCCAATTAGCAAAATATTTTTGTAAAATTTATTTTTACATATTAATGCAACAATAAAAGACAATAACAAAACTACCACAAGAAAAGCAAACAGTTCTTGCGGTAAAATTATTATTATCATTTGCAATAACAAGTATGAAAAACCAACTACAGCAAGCGGCCTTTTCATAACTATTTAACAAATAACGGCAATGTTTCCAAAAATATTATATCATCTCTATCGGCGGCTTCTCCCTCTGCCAAAACAGCCGCTTTTGCAACAACTTTTGCACTGCTTTTGCCCACAAGTGTTTCAAGCGCCTTTAAACTGCCACCTGTGCTAATAACATCATCAACAATAACTACTTTTTTATTGTTCATATACTCTAAATCCTTTTTATCAAGCACTAGCATTTGTGTGCCGCTTGTTGTTATAGATTTATCCACAATAAGCACAGGGTCTTCCATGTAAAGTTTTGCGCCTTTTCTTGCCGGTATATATTTTTTGCCGCACTGGCGTGACATTTCATAGGCAAGTGGTATGCCTTTTGCCTCCGCTGTAACAATAACATCAAATTCAGGCAACACTTTAATAAGTTCACTTGCGCATGCCATTGTAAGTTCAACATCGCTAAACATAACAAAAGCTGCTATATCAAGTTTGTCATTTACTTTGCAAATTGGCAGTTCTCTTTGTAGGCCTGCAACATTCAGTGTGTAAGTTTCGCTCATAATAAATCTCCTTTAAAATAATTAGCCGGGTGGCCATGATAAACTTCGTTTGCCTAAAACATGAAAATGTAAGTGCATAACGGTTTGTCCGCCATCATTTCCACAGTTATTAACAATTCTAAAACCGTCTTGCAAATTGAGCTGTTTTGATATATTTGTAATGGTGCACAAAATATGCCCAAGCAGTTTTTCATCTTTCTTTTCAATTTCAAGCGCTGAACTTATATGCTTTTTCGGTATAACTAAAAAGTGTACGGGAGCAACAGGGTTTATATCATAAAAAGCAAGCACATCATCATCTTCATAAATTTTATCAATTGGAATTTGCCCGTTTACCATTTTGCAAAAAATGCAATCATCTTTCATAAAAATCTCCATTCTTTTCAAAACTCAAATAATGTTTAAAATTCCCAAAAAAGAATGGAGATTTTTTGGCATGTGCCGTCTATGACGGCACGCCGCATTTGATATTGTTAGCGTGATTTATCACGCTAATCTCCATTCTGTGTATAATGCAAATTATTTTAATTAACCTCCATACAGAATGGAGATTTTTTTGGCATGTGCCGTGTATGACGGAACGCCGCATTTGATATTGTTAGCGTGATTTATCACGCTAACTCAAATCAACTCATCATGCTTTCAACAATTTCTTTAACGGCATTTAAGCTATCGTCAATTTTGCTTGCGTCTTTAATGCCGGCCATTGCAAAATCCGGCTTGCCGCCACCGTTACCGCCAGCAATAATTGCAATTTCTTTTGCCAGTTTACCGGCCGCAATACCCTTTTGCTGTGCATGTTTGCTGCAACTTACACACAATGTGTTTTTGCCCTCGTTTTCGCCAATAATAGCTATAATTGCTTTTGGCGCTCTGTTTATAATTCTATCGCAAATAGTGCGCATTGCGTCCGGCGTTGTGCCCGACAAAAACAGCGTTAAAATGCGCACATCATTAACAACAACTGTGCTTTCAAACAAACCGTCAATCTTTGAATTAGCTATTTTCAATTTTAAATTCTCAAGCTCTTTTTGCAAGTTTTTGTTTTCAGCAATTAAATTCGCTACTCTTTGCGGTGCATCTTTTGCTTTTGCGCTTTTTAAAGCAACAAGAATATCATTTAAAACATCATTCTTTTCGTCTAACAATTTTAAAACGCCAAAACCGGTTGTACCTTCAATTCTTCTAACCCCTGCCGCCACGGAAGCCTCTGAAAGCACTTTAAAACTACCAAGCTGTGACGTGTTTGAAACGTGAGTGCCGCCGCAAAACTCGGTTGAAAAGCCGCTTACATCCACCACTCGCACAATTTCACCGTATTTTTCACCAAACAGCGCAAGTGCGCCCATTTCTTTTGCTTCTTTTATAGTCATTTCGTTCATTGTTACGGGTATAGCTTCAAAAATTTTCTCGTTTATCAAATCTTCAATCTCACGAAGTTCAATTTCGTTTAATGCGTTAAAATGTGTGAAATCGAAGCGGACACGATGCTCGTCTACGTAAGAGCCTGCTTGGTGCACATGCTCGCCCAAAACATCCCTCAAAGCTTTTTGCAAAAGATGTGCGCTTGTGTGGTTGCGCATTATTGCTTTGCGGCGTTTTTCATCAACGCTTAAAAACGCATTATCGCCAACTTTAACGCTTCCTTTTTTCAAAACACATGTGTGAACAAAATAGCCTTTAGAAGTTTTTTTACAATCTAACACATTTAAAACTGCACCATTTTTGGTTGTTATATCGCCTGTATCGGCAACTTGCCCACCGCTCTCGGCATAAAAAGGTGTGCTTGATGTAATTAATAGCACTTCTTGCTCGTCGGCACTTGCGGCACTCATCTCTTGCACAATTTCACTGCCGTTTGATAAAGCTACTATTTTTGAATTGTCGGCCATAATATTGTAGCCTGTGAAATTTGTTGCGTCCACATTCACTTCACCGAACAAATCTGCCGCCCAGCCCGAGATATCTTTGCTTTGCCTATCTTTGCGAGCTGTATCTTGTTGAATTTTCAGCGCTTTTCTGAAGCCCTCTTCATCAATACCAACAGCATTTTCAGCCGCAATTTCCTTTGTTAAATCAAGTGGAAATCCAAATGTATCTTGCAGTTTAAACACATCATCGCCCTTTAAAATTTTGCTGTTTGTGTTTTTAACCTCATCTATTAAATTGTAAAGAATATTGAGTCCTTGATCAATAGTTCGCATAAAACGTTCTTCTTCTGCCGCTATATTCTTTTTGATATAATCCCTGTTTTCATAAAGTTCGGGATAAGCCGATTTATTTTCGCCTATAACCGTATTGCATAGTTCTTGTAAAAATGGTTTTTCAACACCCAGCATACGCCCGTGCCTTGCCGCTCTTCTTAACAGGCGGCGCAAAACATAGCCTCTACCCTCGTTAGATGGCAATACACCGTCACCAACCATAAACACCGTAGAGCGAATATGGTCTGTTATAACACGAATTGAAACATCGGTTTGTGCATCTTGCTTATAGCGTTTATCCGTTATTTTTTCAACATGCTCAATAATTTTCTTAACGGTGTCAACTTCAAATAAATTGCCAACTTCTTGCATAACACAAGCAAGGCGCTCAAGGCCCATACCGGTATCTATATTCGGGCGCTCAAGCAATGTGTAATTGCCAGCACCGTCTGAATCGAATTGAGTGAAAACCAAGTTCCAAACTTCCATAAACCTATCGCAATCGCAACCTACTTTGCAATCCGGTTTATCGCAGCCGAAACTTTCACCTCTATCATAATGTATTTCACTGCAAGGGCCACAAGGGCCACTGCCGTGCTCCCAAAAGTTATCGCTTTTGCCAAGGCGTGTCATGTGGCTTTCTTTTACACCAATTTCTTTTGTCCATATATCATAGGCTTCGTCATCTTCCAAATAAACAGAAATGTGCAATTTATCTTTGGGTATTTTGAGTTCATCAACAAAAAATTCCCACGCCCAAGTTATAGCCTCGCGCTTAAAATAGTTTTGAAAGCTGAAATTGCCAAGCATTTCAAAATATGTTCCGTGCCTTGCTGTTATGCCCACCCTTTCAATATCGGGTGTTCTTATGCATTTTTGGCAAGTTGTAACCCTTTGTGAGGGAGGTGTTTCTTGCCCCAAAAAATATTTTTTAAGCGGCGCCATACCGGAATTGATAAGCAATAAACTGTTATCGTTGTTAGGCACAAGCGCAAAGCTATCCATACGCAAATGCTCCTTGCTCTCAAAAAAACTCAAATATTTTTCTCTTAATTCATTTAACCCTGTCCACTGCATTTTATTTCTCCTTGTTTTTACTTTGTACTGTTGTTATTTATATTTTTTGTTTAAGCAATATTTGCCCTTTAAATATTTTAAAAACTCTGCCTTAAAAAAATATATGCCATCGCCCCTAAAAAAAGGGACGAAGGCATTAAGCTTCCGCGGTACCACCCAAATTGCGTGCAATACACGCCACTTTGCAACTTTAACGCAGCCATACGGCCTGCCATTTCAACAGGCAACTCACGGGTGGCAAAGGTACTTTTGCTAAGAATGTTTCAGCAAACCATTCTCTCTCTAAAAGCAAAATAAAACCTGTAATCCCGTTCAAAGTTTATTATATACTTACATTATAATATATTTTATTAAATTGTCAACAAATTATAACAAAAATGATATTGCATTGACAATTTCTTTGTAAATTATCCCTGCTTCTTCACTGCTTTTGTCACTGCTGTCGAGCAAAACAGTTATTGTATATTTAGGCTCTTGCGCAGGATAAAAGCCGGAAAACCACGCCTCGGTTATTTCTGTGCCGTCTTCAAGGTAGCGGCCTGTTTGGGCAGTGCCGGTTTTCCCACCGGTTTCGCCCACTGTTGGTTTCGCACTTTGCCCAAGCCCGTTTTCCACCACATTAACAAGCATATCTTGAAGCAAAACGGCAGTGCTTTCATCTATCCATCGTCTTATAACGGGGTTATATAGGTTTTCGGTTATCTCCTTATCAATTTCGTTCACATAGCCCTTTACAAATGTGGGCGAAATATACATTCCGTCATTGGCAATTGCATTAAAAAACGCTGTAACTTGAAGCGGGCTTGCTGTTAGTGTTCCCTGCCCAAAACTTATACTTGCAAGTTCGCCTAAGTTTTCAAGCTCTGCTGCCGACGGTATATTGCCCCTTGCCGTTTGCAAAGAGTTTGCTATAATTTGGCTTTCTCCAAAGCCAACGTTTTGCATATATTCTTCTATCAGTTCAGGGCTTAATTGCAAGCCTAAATTAACAAAATATGTGTTGCAACTTTCCGCAAGCGCATATTCAAGCGTTGTTGCGCCATGCCCTATTCCGTGTGCACAGCGGTATCTGTGCCCTGCTACATCTATAAATCCCGTGCAATAATATTCCTCGCTAATGTCATACCCGCTCTCAATGGCTGCTGCGGCAATTAACGGCTTAAAAACAGAACCAACATTATAACTGTTAATTACTCTATTCAAAAAAGGAGAGCCCTGTTTGTTAATACTATCATAAACATTAGAGGGGTTATATTGCGGCATACTAACACTCGCTTTAACCTCACCTGTTTGAACATCCATTACAACTATTGCGCCTTTTTCAATGTACTGCAGTGCTATACTCTCACATATTCGCTGTATGGCGGCATCAATTGCAAGCATAACACCTGTGTAAGTTCCGCCCTCGTAAACAACATACGGCTCAACTGTGTTTATAAACTCGCCCGATGCACTAAGCGCACTGTAAATTTGTTTTTCATTGCCACTGTCTACAAGAATGTCGTCAAATGCCCTTTCAAGGCCTGCAACGCCGTTTCCCTCTTCGTTTATATACCCAATAAGCTGATTTGCGATGGGCATAGTTAAATATCTTTGCGTTTGCAAAAACATTTGGCTGTCAAAATCTGCATTTGCGGGCAATTCCATTAAAAAAGGTATACTTTTTTGTATGCTTTGGTAAAATTCTTCTTTGTCTTTTTCCATAATGGAATTAAAAAGTGTTCTGTAACTTTCTTGCGTTGGTGCCACAAGACCCACATTATTATAAGCAACACCCGTTAATTGCACAAAATTGCAATCGTAAAAATTCCCTCTGCCCTCTTCAAATTCAACATAGCGAGATTGCTGGTTAAAAGCCGCTTGTTTATATTCGGTGTTGTTTGCAAGAACATAAAGCCTTACACCAATTATGCTAAACGCAAACAAAAACATGTAAAACAAACATAACATTCTCTTCATTCTCATTGTGTGCACCTCCATTTTTATATGCACACATTATTGGCAAAATATAAATTATATAGTCAAAGCAAAAGAAAGCAAAACTAAAAAAACACTTGCATATTTTACTCATAAAATATGCTTTAGCCATTGCAATAAAATAAAATTGCAATGGCTAAAGCTGCTTTTTTAAATTTTCGGCACTATTTCCGGTTTATCTTTTTACTTTACTGTTTTCTAAAACAGGTTTTAAATATTTGCCCGTAAATGATTTTTTGCTTTTAATTATTTGCTCCGGTGTTCCCTTTGCTATAACTTCTCCACCTGCGCCGCCGCCCTCGGGGCCTAAATCAATTATATAATCCGCACACTTTATAAGTTCTAAATTATGCTCTATAACAATAACTGTGTTACCTGCATTAACCAGTTTGTTTAAAACTTTCACCAATTTATGTGCATCTGCAATGTGCAGGCCTGTTGTGGGTTCATCTAAAATATAAACAGTTTGCCCTGTTTCTCTTTTCGCAAGTTCAAGCGCAAGTTTAACACGCTGCGCCTCGCCGCCCGAAAGCGTTGTTGCGCTTTGCCCAAGTTTAATATAGCCAAGCCCAACATCTAACAATGTTTTTAGTTTGCGGTGTATTTTAGGTATGTTTTCAAAAAACAGGCACGCTTCTTCAACCGTCATCGCCAAAACGTCTGAAATATTTTTATCCTTATATTTAACTTCAAGCGTTTCCCTGTTATAGCGTGCACTTTTGCAAACATCACACGGCACATAAATATCGGGCAAAAAATGCATCTCTATTTTTATAATGCCATCGCCCTCACAGGCTTCACACCTGCCGCCTTTAACATTAAAACTAAAGCGGCCTGCTGTGTAACCACGCATTTTTGATGCCTGCGTTTGCGCAAACAAATTGCGAATATCTGTGAAAACACCGGTGTATGTTGCAGGGTTTGAGCGCGGTGTTCTGCCTATGGGGCTTTGGTCTATTCCAATAACTTTGTCAACCCATTCAAGGCCTTTCATGCCTTTGTGTTTGCCGGCTTTTATTCTTGAACCGTTTAAATCCGCACACAGGCGCTTATATAAAATTTCATTTATAAGCGACGATTTTCCACTTCCTGAAATGCCTGTTATACAATTCATTACACCAAGCGGAATTTTAACATTTATATCTTTCAAATTGTTTTGCGTTGCGCCTATAATTTCTATATGATGCCCATTATGCTTTCTACGCTCTTTAGGTATTTTAATGCTTTTTTTGCCGCTTAAATATTGCCCTGTTATGCTTTTTGCCTCATTGCATATATCGTCTAAACTGCCCTGTGCTATAATTTCTCCGCCGTGCACACCTGCGCCCGGGCCTATATCCACAACATAGTCAGCAGCTCTCATCGTGTCTTCATCGTGCTCTACTATAATTAAAGTATTGCCCAAATCTCTAAGGCGTTTTAGCGTTGCAATAAGTTTTTCGTTATCCCTTTGGTGTAGGCCAATGCTCGGTTCGTCTAAAACATATAGCACACCCACAAGCGCACTGCCAATTTGTGTTGCAAGCCGTATGCGCTGGCTTTCACCGCCCGATAATGTTGCCGCACTGCGTGACAGCGTTAAATAATCAAGCCCAACACTTTGCAAGAAGCCAAGCCGCTCTTTAACTTCTTTTAATATACCGTCAGCAATCATATGGCTTCGTTCATTAAGCACTAATTCATTTTGCAAAAAATTTAGGCACTGCCTAACGCTCATAAGTGTAAATTGGCTTATATTTAATGCGCCAACCGTAACAGCCAAGCTAAATTTATTAAGCCTTGCTCCCTTGCAAACAGGGCATTCAACGCTTGTCATAACATTTTGTATTTCCTCTTTCATCCAATCGGAATTGGTTTCCCTAAAGCGGCGCTCTAAATTGTTAACAACACCCTCGAACTCATTTACATACTTGCCATAACCTCTGTCGTTTTCCCTTGTCATCTCAATTTTCTTGCCGTTTGTGCCGTATAAAATGGCATTTAGTCCCTCGGCATGAATATTTTTAACAGGCACATCTAATGAAAAATTATAAGTTTTCGCAAGCGCCTTATAATACATTTCGCTAATAGAGCCCTCTGAATAATACCATCCGCTTGCCTTAATTGCGCCCTCTCTAATTGTTAGGTTTTTGTTGGGGATGATAAGCTCGGGGTCTACCTGCATAAACGTGCCAAGCCCTGTGCACCTTGTGCATGCACCAAAAGGGTTGTTAAACGAAAACATCCTTGGCGACATTTCCTCAATGCTAACACCGTGTTCCGGGCACGCATAGCTTTGGCTGAATTGCATAAGCTGCCCGTCTATAACATCTATGCTAACAAGACCGCCTGTAAGGGCAACGGCAATTTCAATGGAATCTGCAAGGCGTGTTCTCACATCCTCGTTCATCACAAGCCTGTCCACAACAATTTCAACGCTGTGCTTTTTGTTTTTGTCCAGCACTATTTCTTCGTCCAGCTCATACATATTGCCGTCAACTCTAACACGTGCAAAGCCGCTTCTTCTCGCCGCTTCAAATTCTTTTTGCTGTGTTCCTTTTCGGCCTCTAACAACAGGCGCAAGCACTTGAAATTTTGTATCCATGGGTAATTTCAGCACTTCGTCCACCATTTGATCTACTGTTTGCTGGCTAATTTCACACCCACATTCAGGGCAGTGCGGCACACCTATCCTCGCATACATCAAGCGCAAATAATCGTAAATTTCCGTAACTGTGCCCACGGTTGAGCGCGGGTTCTTGCTTGTTGTTTTTTGGTCTATAGATATAGCCGGAGAAAGCCCTTGAATATCGTCTACATCGGGTTTTTCCATCTGCCCTAAAAATTGGCGCGCATAGCTGGATAAGCTCTCCATATAGCGGCGCTGGCCATCGGCATAAATTGTATCGAAAGCCAGGCTGGATTTACCGCTTCCTGAAAGCCCCGTCATAACTATCATTTTATCGCGCGGAAGCGTTAAATCTATGTTCTTTAAATTGTTTTCTCTCGCACCTTTTATAACTATTTTGTTTTGGCTCAAAGTTTTGTTTTCCTTTCAAGTTGTTTTCTAAGTTTTTCAATTCTATCACGCAGATAAGCCGCATGCTCGAATTCAAGTATTTTTGCGGCATCTTTCATCTGGCGTGTAAGTTCAGCCAATTTGCGCTCTATTTCAGCTTTGCTCATACGTTTTGGCGCACTGTCGTCGCCGTCTTCTTTGCGGCTTATTTCAAGCACACTTTCATCCCTTATAGCTTTAATTATTGTTTTCGGTGTAATGCCGTTTTCGCTGTTATATTGCATTTGAATTTCTCTGCGCCTATCTGTTTCAAAAATGGCTCGCTCCATCGACGGTGTAACACTGTCTGCATACATAATAACAATGCCGTCAATATTTCTTGCGGCACGGCCAATTGTTTGAATTAAGCTTGTTTCACTTCTCAAAAAGCCCTCTTTATCTGCATCTAAAATGGCAACAAGCGAAACTTCGGGCAAATCAAGCCCTTCACGCAGCAAATTGATGCCAACAACAACGTCAATATCGCCTTTGCGCAAATCACGCATAATTTCAATGCGCTCAAATGTGTCAATCTCATGGTGCAGATATTTAACTTTTACGCTGTGCTCTATTAAAAATGTTGTTAAATCTTCTGCCATTTTTTTTGTTAATGTAGTAACTAATACCCTCTCGTTTCGCTGCGCACGCAAATTTATTTCACTTAGTAAATCTTCAATTTGCCCCTCAACCGGTTTAACTATAACCGTTGGGTCCACAAGGCCGGTTGGGCGAATAACCTGCTCCACAATTTGCTCGCTGTTTTGCTTTTCATACTCTGCCGGTGTTGCGGAAACAAATATAACTTGGTTAAGTTTAGAGTTAACTTCATCAAAACGCAATGGGCGGTTATCAAAAGCACTGGGAAGCCTAAAACCAAAGTTTACAAGGCTTTCTTTTCTTGCCCTATCGCCTCCATACATAGCTCTGAGCTGTGGTAGCATAACATGGCTTTCGTCTACAAATAGCAAAAAGTCATCTGGGAAATAATCCAGCAATGTTGTGGGTGTAGAGCCTGCCTCTCGCCCCGAGAGCACAGCAGAGTAGTTTTCTATTCCCTTGCACATGCCAACTTCGCCAAGCATTTCCATATCGTAATTTGTGCGCTGTGCAATTCGTTGCGCTTCAATTAATTTGCCTTGCTGTGTAAACAATTCAACTTGCTTATCACATTCCAATTTAATGTTATTTAAGCCAATTTTCATTTTTTCATTATCCACAATATAGTGGCTTGCCGGGAAAATTGCAATATGCCTTAAAACACGTTTCTTCTCACCGGTAAGTGGCACAACTTCGCTTATTTTATCTATTTCATCACCAAAAAATTCAACCCTAATTGCCAAATCTGAAACATAGGCTAAGTTTATTTCTACAACATCGCCTCTTACCCTAAATTTATTGCGCACAAAGTTAACGTCGTTTCGCTCGTACTGCAAAAAAACAAGTTTTGCCATAAGTTCTTCACGCTTTATTTTCATACCGGTGCGAAGACTTATAACCATGTTTCGGTAATCAATAGGGTCGCCCAAAGAGTAAATGCACGAAACGCTCGCAACAATTATAACGTCTCTACGCTCGCTTAAAGCGGCTGTGGCAGAGTGGCGCAAGCGGTCTATCTCTTCATTTATAGCGCTGTCTTTTTCAATATAGGTATCTGTAGAGGGTATATAGGCCTCGGGCTGATAATAATCGTAGTAGCTAACAAAATATTCAACGGCATTGTTTGGAAAAAAACTTTTAAATTCTGTGCAAAGCTGTGCCGCAAGGGTTTTATTATGCGCTAAAACTAAAGTTGGCCTGTTTAACTGCGCAATTATATTAGCCATTGTGAACGTTTTACCGCTTCCCGTTACGCCAAGCATGGTTTGCCCTTTATAACCTTTTTCCACTCCGTATGCAAGCATTTCTATAGCCCTTGGTTGGTCGCCCATCGGCTTATATTCGCTAACAATTTCAAATTTATTCAATTAATCCTCCTGTTTTGTGCTAAGTTTCGCAGTTAGAAGCAAATTATCTACCCCTAAAGCGCTCTTTTATTGTATTCATATAGCTTGTCTGTGCAAAAGAGATATATTCATCGTTGTAAAAAATCAAATGGTCGAGCAATGTTATATTTACAGTGTGCAGTGCGGCATAAATATTTTGCGTGCATATTATATCGCTGCTTGAAGGTAAAGTTGCACTTCTTGGGTGGTTATGCGCTAAAATAACTGCAGTTGCATTGCACCTTGTTGCCATTGCAACAATTTTGGCAATTGACACCGATGTTGCATTTCCCGTGCCCTCGCTAACAAGCATACTTCTAAGCAAGTTTCTTTTGTCATCAAGTGCCACTGCATAAAAAAGTTCGTTTGTTTTGCCAAAAAATTTAGGCATGAAAAATTCACTAACCGCTTCGGTTGTGTCCAGCTTTTTATTCTTGTTGCGCTTATTTTCAATATAGTAAGCGCACATTTCGGGAATGAATTTCAATGTGGTTGCCGTCACTTCACCAACGCCTTTAACCTTTAGAAGTTCTTCAACATCGGCTTCAAGCACCGCAGAAAGGCTACCGAATTCGTTAATTAAACTATGTGCAAGCGCGTTGGTATCGCCCCTTGCTTTTGACAAAAACAGCAAGAATTCAAGCGCATTATGTTCTTCAAAGCCCATAAGCCCCTCATTTATAAAGCGTTTATACACACGTTTTCTGTGGTTATCATGCAAATTATTACTCAAAACCACCGCTCCTTTTAGCAATTGATAATTATTAAAGCACATAGTATAATATAACTTATCAAGTTTTAGTTATACATTGTTATTATACACCAAAACTATATTAAAGAAAAGAGCATATATATATTATGAAGCAATTTACTGCAGGAAAAAATGAACAAGATGTTAGGTTATCTCGTTTTGTTTTAAGCGTAACGCAAAATTTGCCCAATTCTCTTCTTCACAAACATTTCCGCAACAAGCGCATTAAAGTTAACGGCAAAAAAGGCTTGCCTGATATGCGCTTAAACCAAGGTGATATTATAGAGCTTTATATCAACGATGAATTTTTTGGCTTAAATGGAAAAACACCTAAAAAGCAGGACGAAAACATACAATATCCACCAATCAACATTTTATATGAAGACGATAATATTATGGCTGTTGTGAAGCCTGTTAATCTACTTTGCCACTCTGATAAATCCGGCAAAATAAGCCTTATAGATATAATTCAAAATTATTTAAAACAAAAAAATGAATATAACGAAAAGCAAGAGCACACATTTGCGCCCGCCATTTGTAATAGGCTTGATACAAACACCGAGGGCATTGTGCTTGCCGCAAAAAATTATGCCGCATTAAGAGATTTAAATTTTATTATAAAAAACAATTTACTGAAAAAAAACTATAAATGCATTACGTTTAACAAGCCAAAAAACGGCATATTTAAAGCATTTTTGAAAAAAAACGAAATGCAAAACAAAGTTAGAATTAAAACACAAGAGCAGCAAGGCTTTAAAGAAATAATTACAGGTGTTACAGTGCTTAACACCAAAAATGAACTTAGCCTTTGCGATATAGAGCTTATTACAGGGCGCACACACCAAATAAGGGCGCACTTGGCTTTTTTAGGCGCACCTGTGTTAGGAGATGCAAAATACGGAAACAAAGAACAAAACAAAAAGCACCAAACTACAACTCAAGCCCTTTGTGCTTACAGCATTGAATTTAGCGAAAATTTGCCGAATGACAGTGTTCTAAACTATTTAAAAGGCAAAAAAATGGTGCTGCAAAACTGCAGCACCGATAAATTATTTGAGAGTTTATCTTTCAAACGTTAAAAGCTTTTAAGCACAAATGCGAGCCCTTTTATTTTTGTGGCTAATACTAAGAGCACGAAATATGGCAAACAAAAAGCGGTAATCTATTAAAAAATTGCTAATATTTAAAAAAACACCGGAACAAATACAATAGCTAAAGATGCGCTTATTACGCTTGATAAAAAAATTGCAAGGCAAAAATACAAGAACGTTTTTAAAAATGCATTTAATTTTAAAGGCACATCGTTTTTACTTAGCAACATTAATTTAAGCAAATTTATTGATTGCTTAATTGATTTTGAGCTGAAAATTAACAGCAAAACACTATTTGCAATTTGTGGCAATAAAAACACAAACAAATTTGCAACTAAGCCGTAAGCCCCCATGCTTGTATATAAAAAACCGCTTATTAGGCCATATACTAACCCATTAGAAAATACTGCCACTAAAACAAACGGAGCGCCCAAGCAAGAAAAGCCGTTTAAAAAAATAAAAACATGTGTAAAAATTAAAGTTAAATATATATAAGACATAACCCCAATAAATGGCAGCCTATAAATGTTTATTATTTCATTGACAAAATAATTCACAAATTCATTATTGTAATTTGTGCTTATTTGAAAAATTGCCGAACCTGATAATACGCCCATTACCAAAAAAAACGCCGGCAGCTTTAGAATATGAACACCGCTTAAACCACGCCTTCTAATAACCCTGTTTTTTAAAAACCTTGTTTTATATCTATAATTGTTGTGCATATTCATACTCCTTGCTGTTAACAATGTTAAAACAAACCAAGATATGGTATAATTTTAGCTTGTTTATAAGTAAATATATGCAGAATATTATAAAAATATGATTTACAAATAACATTGCGTTGCCACGCCATTAATTAATATATGAAAAATCTAAGTGAAGTGAGTGTTATGATATTTTGCGTATCAAACTTTGCACACCTGTCATTTCGACTGGAGCGGAGAAATCCGAGCTCTATTCTTTGAGGATGCAGAAGGATTACGGATTCAGCCACTCGCTAAGTGCCGCCGCTATGCGGCGGTTGCTCGCCGGCATTAGCACTGCGGTGCGTCATCGGCTTCGCTCGGAATGACAAAGGCTAATCGGCTTTGTTCGGCATGACAATTGTTAAGCGCTCGGAATGACACATGATTAGATATATGATATTTATATACTACCCAACCAAAATACGCCAACAAATAACATCCTGTGTTATTTGTTGGCGTATTTAATTATCCGCTTATTGCATTAAATTAAACTAATTATTCTTCAATTATATCAATATGTGTTACATTATAATATTTCAACTTTTTTACAATATTTTCACTTATAACTTCACCGCTAACAACTATTGGCAATGCAGGCGGGCATGAAAAGCACACGTCTGCGCATATTTTGCCAATTGCGTTCTCAACTTCAACCCTTTTACAGCGGCTTAACAACGCTTCTCTCGGGCTCATTGCAAAATGGCTTTTCTCTCTTTCAAAAACTAAGTTTTGCCCTATTTGCTTTTTTTGCTCTATGCTTTTAAATGCTAAAAGCAGTTTTTTAAATTCACTGCTATCGTTTTGTGTTGTGAACATAAAAACTGTAAACGTATTATCGCAAAATTCACTTTCAATATTGCAGTTTCGCAAAAGTTGCGCAAGTTCTTCACCTGTATAGCCAATTTTATTTGCATTTATAACAAGTTTAAGCTCGTCGGTTTTTAAAACATCAAAACCTATGCTCTTTAAATTCGCTTTAAGTGCCTTAATTTTTTCAATACACACGAGCAATTTTTCTTCATAATTATCTGCCAGTATTTTGTTTAAATAATCTAAAGATTGTAATATTAAATAAGAAGGGCTTGTGGAGCCAAAAAGGAGTAGCGCTTTTTTTGCAATATTTTCATATTCAAACTTAGCATTTTTACCAACATGCAAATAAGCTGCGCCCGTTAAAGCAGGCAATGTTTTATGTGCCGAATCACAGCATAAATCCGCTCCCAAATTTATAGGGTGCTCATTTGTAAAACGCAAGTAAGCGCCATGGGCATTATCTGCTAAAAGAACAGTGTTGTGCTTTTTACACACCTTTGAAAGCTGTGGTATATTTTGCACAGTGCCTAAATAATCAAGCGATGTTACAAAAACTGCCAGCGGCGGTTTTTTTAGTGAATTCAACGTTTCATCAAGTTTTTTTGCGCTTATAACCTCATTATAAAGCACATTGTGTTCATTTTGCTCAATAAAACACGGCATTAAATTTAAAAGGGTGCAAGCACTGTAAAAACTTTGGTGCGCCGCCCTTGTTGTTACAATTACATCACTTTTGTTTTCACTTTTCACTTTTGCCAAATACAACATGGCTTTTAAAGCCTGTGAGGAACCGCCTGTGCAATAAAACGTTTTGCGTGTATCAAAAATTCTGCTTGCGTTTTCCTCGCTTTTTGCTATAACGCCTTTTGCTTCATAAAGAGTATCCGCACCGTTTATCTCGGTTATATCAAAGTTTTCAACACCTAAAAAGCCTTTACCTTTATGCCCCGGCATGTGTAAGCGAACATATTCTTTTTTTGTGTATTCTCTCACGAAATCACAAATAGGTATATCCATCACTAAAGTGCCTCTTCACATTGCGCAATTTGCAAATAAATTGCACATTCTATTCTCTTTTTAAACAGTTCACAGCCAAATTTATAAACTTTTGTAATATCATTATTAGCGTGGTAATTATTAGCGGCGCAACCGCCGGCACAGTAAAGTTTAGCCCAACAGTTTTCACATTCATTTTGAGTGTAAATATTGCAGTTTGCAAATTTATGTTGAATTTCTTTTTTTATCTCAGCGTCAAAAACATTACCCATGCAATAATCTTCATCGCCCACAAATTGATGGCAAGGGTATAATTTCCCGGCAGGTGTAACCGCCATATACTCACTTGCGCTTCCGCAACCTGTTATTCTTTTGTAAATGCACGGGCCACCGGCTAAATCCAATATATAGTGGTAAAACTCAAACGGTCTGCTCTCTTTTTTTCTTTTTAACATTTGCTTTGCAAGCAATTCATATTGCTCAAAAATTTGCTGCAAATGCTCACTTTTTAATGCGTTGTCATCATTTTCATTGCCAACCATAGGCTCCATGCTAAGCATATTGAAGCCCAAATCTGCCATGTGTAAAACATCATTTGTAAAATCTAAATTTTCACTTGTGAAAGTTCCGCGCATATAGTAATTTTTGCCCTGCCTTTTTTGAACAAGCCTTTTAAATTTGGGTACAATATTCTCATAAGAGCCATGTCCTAATCTATCTATTCGATATTTATCGTGCACATGCTTTCTGCCATCGAGTGAAAGAACAACATTATACATTTCTTTATTCAAATAGTCTATAATCTCATCGTTTAACAAAACGCCGTTTGTAGTAAGCGTAAAGCGGAAATTTTTGTTGTGCTTTTTCTCAACACTTCGTGCATAACTAACAAGTTTTTTCACAACATCAAAGTTCATAAGCGGTTCTCCGCCAAAAAAATCCACCTCTAAATTTTTGCGAAAACCTGAATTTTTAATTAAAAAATCAAATGCCGCTTTACCTGTTTCAAAGCTCATCAATGCTTGCTCGCCCTTATATTTACCTTGGCCCGCAAAACAATAGCTGCAAGTTAAATTACATGTGTGTGCAATGTGTAAGCACATTGCTTTTATTACATTTTCACCGCTTGTATAGTTTTGTGCAAGGTTTGCATAATTTGCATTTGAAAACAATTTACCGGCTTTTTTCAATTGTTCTAAATCTTCAAAGCATGTGTTTATTTCATGTTCATTAACATCTTGCTTGTTTTTATATTTTTTTAATATTGTTTTTTTAATCTGCTCTTGGTTTTGCGTTTCAAATAAAGAGATAATATCATAAACCACTTCGTCAACAACATGAACACTGCCGCTGTAAACGTCTAAAACTATATTGTATTCATCAAACTTAAATTGATGTATCATTTTTCCTCCACATAATAAAAAAACGGCAGTAAACTGCCGCATTTAGCTTGTTCTAATAAAATTATTCCGCTGTGTGCACGTTAACTTTTTCGCTGTTGTTCTCGCATGGTTGGTTTGCAACACCGCAAGAAGTTTTGCATGCAGATTGGCAAGAAGTTTGGCACTCTTTGCAACCGCCATTTTCAATGCTCTTTTGCAAATCTCTTGTTTGAATTGTTTTAATTCTAAGCATAATTAAATCTCCGTTCATCAATGCAATTTATAAATTTTATTTTACATTAAAATTTTAATGCAATTTCTCTATTTTGTCAAGGGTTTACTTTGGCAATTAAGTTAAAGTTGTTAATTACTTGTTCGGATTGTTAATAGCAGCTAAACAAGCTCGCCATTTAAAAATTTTTGAACAAACCACGGCTTTTGCACTTTAAATTGTTTGCCGTTTAAATATTCGCAGGCGCCCTTAACATTATTAAATTCAATGCTGTAAGCGCACAGCAATTGATATTTTGTTTTATAGTGCCTATTTTGTTGAAGTATACCGTATTTACTGTCGCCTAAAATAGGTGCGCTTATATGTGCTAAATGCGCTCTAATTTGATGTGTGCGCCCTGTGATCAGTTTTACCTCTAACAGGCTTAAATCTCCAATATTTTCAAGCACCTTAAACTCTGTAATAATCTCTTTGCTGTTTTTCACTCTGTTATCAAATATTCGCACTGTGCCCTCTTTAGCATTTTTTAAAAGGTACGCGCGCAAATTTTGGTTTTTTCCAAGCGCTTTACACACTACACACAAATATTTTTTCTGTGTTTGCCTTTGCTTAATTGCATCGGTTATGCTTAAAAGCGCATCACTGTTTTTTACCAAAATTGTTAAACCGCTCGTGCCTGTGTCTAATCTATGGCACAGCTTTATGTTTTTTTCATCAAACGCATCGCCCTTACTGTGCAAATAATGCAAAACCCTGTTAATTAAGGTGTCGGGGTTTTTACCGCTTTCGTCTTGCACAATAAGCCCTGACGGTTTATTCACCAAAATTACATTGCTATCTTCAAACACAATGTCAAGGCTTTTCCGAGAGAGCATAAAGATAGGCACATCTGAATTGAGCTCATCCAATTTCTTGATATATAATTGCACTACATCGCCAATTTCAACTTTACTACTCAGTGATACTTTCTTTTTGTTCACCTTAATTTTATTCTCTCGCATATATTTGAAAAGCTCGCCTGCCTTTAAAACAGGAAATTCTCTTAGCAAAAGCGCATCAAGGCGCATTTCTTCTTTAACATTTATAATTTGCATTCAAAACCCTTTATAGTAAATTATTGTTTTTGGCAGTTAAAAAAATGCTAACCGCTAACCGTTAACGTTATTCTATCAAATATAATGGGTTTTGAAAAGCATTTTTTAAAAGTTATAAGTATATTTACTTTACTAATTTAAGATAAAATGCTATAATTAAAAAAATTTCACCAATATAGGAGTATTAAAAATGCATGATGTTATGATAAAATTCACAAATGAAAACAGTGTGCAAACTTTTGTAAAGCTAATTTGCCCTTTAACGGGTGAATTTGAATTAATTGAGGATAATTATATATTGGATGCACGTTCGCTTATGGGTATTTACAGTTTAGATTTATCAAAACCCTTAAAATTGCGCATACACAATTATAGTGAAGAAACAGGAAATGCACTAAAAAATTATATAGTAGGTTAGGAGAATTACATGAGCGAAAATTATGTAACTTTAACACTTGAAAAGCAGAAAAACATTGCACTTATAGCGCACGACGGAAAAAAAGACGAAATGCTCGAATGGTGCGAAAAGAACAAAAAAATATTGCAAAGGCACTTTTTATGCGGAACGGGCACCACGGCAACTATGATAGCCGATCGCACAGGTTTGCCTGTTCGGGCATATAACAGCGGCCCTCTTGGAGGCGACCAGCAAATTGGCGCTAAAATTGTTGAGGGCGCAATAGACTTTATTGTGTTTTTTTCAGACCCATTGTGTGCACAACCGCACGACCCTGATGTTAAAGCCCTTTTAAGAATTGCACTTGTTTACGATATCCCCATTGCCACAAACCGTTCCTCGGCTGATTTTATGATAACAAGCGAATTTATGGACAGTGAATACACAAGACAAGTTGAAAACTTTAAATTAACCGTTAAAAAGCGCAGTGAAAACTTAAAACAAAACAGCAATTAATTAAAAGGATAGCAGCGTAATTAATCACGCTATTCATTATAAAATGCGGCGTGCCGTCACAAATGTCGCACGACAAAAACCTCCATTCTGTTTGGGGGTTTTTCAACACTATTTGTGCTGTGCATAGAATGGAGATTTTTATGACACAATATATTCTAAATATTATCAACCTCATAATGCCGGGCATAATTAATTTTTTAATATTTTTTGCTTTGCTCATTATTGTAAACATCTTATTTATTCCCATTTTCAAAAAAATTGCTAAGCGCACAAATGCCAATTGGTTTTTAGCGCTAATTAAAGGCACAAGAAAGCCTATAAACATATTACTGATTATCAGCGGTTTAATGTTTTTCTTTAGCTCTATTTCCTACACTGCTAATTTTACATCACTTTATCTAATGGCTGTTTACAGGGCGTCTATAGTTTTCACACTCGCTTGGGGTTTAATAAGAAGCAAAGAAATAGTTAGAATTTTGCTCTCTAAAGATGAAAGCAGCGCACGAAATGAAACCATAATCATTTTTCTAACAAGAATTTATATTGCCATTATAGCAATTTTTGCGTTTTTAATGATATTGAGTGAATTGCATTTTGATGTTACCGGCATTTTAACAGGCCTTGGGCTTGGTAGTTTAACCATAGCACTTGCCGCGCAAGATGCCGCAAGTAATTTTTTTGGCGGCGTAATTATTATTATAGAGCGCCCATTTGAAGTTGGAGATTGGATACAGGCAGATATAATTGAGGGTGAAGTTGAAGATATAACATTCCGCAGTACAAAAATTCGCACATTAGAAGGTTCGCTCACAATTGTGCCCAACAGCAAATTAACTGCAAGTGCCCTCACTAATTGGACAAAATTACAGCACCGCTTATCACGCTTTAAAATAGGTTTAACTTATAACACAAGCACTTTAACCCTGCAACAAGTTAGCAAAGACTTAAAGCAGATGCTTATAAATTTTGAGGGCGTTGAAGATGACAGCATTGAAATTTGCCTTGATAGTTTTAACGAAAGCAGTATAGATGTTCTGATAACAATGTATATTTCAGCTGTTAAAATTAAAGAATACCGTAGCGTAATGAGTGAAATAAACTACAAAATTATTGAAATAATGCAAAAAAATAATGCAAGTTTTGCATATCCAACTCAAAGTATTTATTTTGAAAATACTTTACCTAATTAAATTTATTTATATTAAGATTATATTTAATTGGGTTTAATCAATTTTATAATAAACAAATCAGCACTTCAACAAACTTTACAAATTTAAAGTTACGGCAAAAGTGCTGATTTATTTTTCAAATAACAAAAGGATGAATTATATGAATAAGTTTAAACGTGTTTTTTTATTAGTAATAGACTCATTAGGTGTGGGCAATATGGAAGATGCCCATTTATATGATGACGTAGGTGCTGACACCCTCGGAAATATAGCAAAAAGTGTAGAGGGTTTTAATATACCTAATTTGCAAAAATTGGGGCTTGCCAATTTGCACGGCATCAAACATGTTGCACCAATTGAAAGGCCTTTGGGCTATTACTGCAAGCTTAATGAAAAAAGTGTTGGAAAAGATACAATGACAGGCCACTGGGAAATGATGGGGCTTCATGTTACAAAGCCGTTTAAAACTTTTACAGATACCGGTTTCCCAAAAGAGCTTATAGACGAGCTTTCAAAAAGAACCGGCCGTGAAATTATTGGCAACAAAAGTGCAAGCGGCACTGCAATTTTAGAAGAATTAGCAGAACAAGAAATTAACGAAGGCAAGCTAATTGTATACACATCGGCAGATTCTGTGATGCAAATTTGCGGCAACGAAGATATTATGCCCGTTGAAGAACTTTACAGGTATTGTGAAATTGCAAGAGAACTTTGCATGAAAGATGAATGGAAAGTTGGCCGTGTTATAGCAAGGCCTTACAAAGGGCTTAAAAAAGGTGAGTTTAAGCGAACTGCAAACAGGCACGATTATGCATTAAAACCTTTTAGTGAAACTGTGTTAGACGCACTTAAAGCAGCAAATTATGATTGCATTTCCGTTGGCAAAATTTTTGATATTTTCGATAGCGAGGGTTTAACTCAATCCAACAAATCCAAAAGCTCTGTACACGGAATGGAGCAAACAATTGAAATTGCAAAAACAGATTTTAACGGCATTTGCTTTACCAATTTAGTAGATTTTGACGCACTTTGGGGGCACAGGCGAAACCCTGTTGGCTATGCAAAGGAACTTGAACAATTTGATTCTAAATTGGGCGAACTGTTGCCAATTTTACACAATGACGACATGTTGATTATTACAGCTGACCATGGAAACGACCCTACATTCAAAGGCACCGATCACACAAGGGAAAAAGTTCCGTTCTTTGCATATTCACCATCTTTTAAAGGTTTTGGAGAATTGGATGAACAAAGCACTTTTGCATGTATTGGCGCTACAATTGCAGATGCTTTTAATGTTGAAATGCCAAAAAATACAATTGGGCAAACTTTGCTTGAAAGGCTAAAGTGATTTTTATTTTCAACTCGCAATGTTAAACCTAAATAAATTTTTACAAAAAATATCATAAAATCGTAAAATTTTCTTGACATTTTGCATAATAAGCTCTACTATTAAATAAAGCAAATGTATATTATATGTAGCAGGTATTTCCATTTGTCATTTCGACCGAAGTGGATAAGCACCGCAGTGCAATGCAAGTGAGCAACCGACACGTAAGTGGCGGCACTTAGCGAACTGTAGAAATCCGCACTTTGTGCTTTTAAAGCTCTCAATGACTACGGATTCCTCGACTATGCTCGGAATGACAATAGGTTAACTGTACATTATTTAAGGAGTAGCTTATGAAAGAAATTATAAAAACAGATAACGCACCCGGTGCAATAGGCCCTTATTCACAAGCAACTATGGCAAACGGCACGCTTTTTGTTTCGGGGCAATTGCCTTTAAACCCAAAAACTGGCACATTTGCCGGCGATGATATTAAAACACAAACCAAACAATCTTTAGAAAATTTAAAAGCCATTGTGCAAGCAGCCGGCTTAACGCTTGATAATGTTGTACGTGTAGGCGTTTTTTTAAAAGATATGAACGATTTTGCATCAATGAATGAAGTGTATGCAACATTTTTCACCGCTAACTGCCCTGCAAGGGCTGCGGTTGAAGTTGCACGCTTGCCGAAAGATGCACTTATTGAAATTGATTGTATCGCTGTAAAGTAAAATTCATAGACAATAAATTATTATTTTAGGAGATTTTTATGGGTAAACGTATTATAATTGCCCTTGGTGGCAATGCCTTAGGAAACAATTTAGATGAACAAAGAATTGCAGTTAAGCACACTGCAAAAGCCATAGTAGATTTAATAGAAGAAGGGCATCAAATTTGCATTGTTCATGGAAACGGGCCGCAAGTTGGCATGATACAAAAAGCCATGGCACAGCTTCCAATAGTTGACCCTCAAAAATATGACTACTGCCCTCTTTCCGTTTGCGTTGCAATGAGCCAGGGGTATATCGGCTTTGATTTGCAAAACTCATTGCGTGAAGAGCTTTTAAACCGCAATATCAAAAAAAGCGTTTCCACTGTTCTAACACAAGTGCAAGTGGACGCAAACGACGAAGCATTTAAAAATCCCACAAAACCCATAGGTTCTTTTATGAGCAAAGAAGAAGCTGATGCTTTAGCTAAAGCGCGCGGCTTCACTGTTGCCGAAGATTCCGGCAGAGGTTATCGGCGTGTTGTGCCCTCACCTCAGCCTTTAAAAATTGTTGAAATAGAATCTATAAGAGATATGGTTGATGCAGGGCTAATTGTTATTGCTTGTGGCGGCGGCGGTATTCCCGTTGTAAGTGACGGAGCAAACGGCTTACAAGGTGTAGAAGCGGTTATTGATAAAGATTCTGCCGCTTGTGCATTGGCAAAACAAATAGATGCCGATTGCTTAATTATTTTAACAGCGGTAGAAAAAGTTGCAATCAACTATGGCAAACCCAACCAAGAATGGCTTAGCGAGCTAACGCCTGAAACTGCACAAAAACACATTGCCGATAACCAATTTGCACCCGGTTCTATGCTTCCTAAAGTGCTTGCGGCCATTGATTTTGCGCAATCTAAAAAAGGGCGCACAGCTATGATTACTTTGCTTGAAAAGGCAAAGGAAGGCATAGAGGGAAAAACCGGCACACATATAACGCTTTAAGCGAATTTTATTACATATTAAGGGCATGGCTTATAACAAGCCGTGCCCTTTTATATTACAGTGCACTAAATTTATTTGTAGGAGTGGGCTTACATGCCCTGCATTAATTTTTCGCTTTAAAATGTTCCTATTATGCACTTTCTGCGTTTTCCTGTGCATAATATTGTGCTTGTGCATTCCAAAGTTTACTGTATTTTCCATTCTTTAAAAGCAATTCATCGTGTTTACCACACTCGGCAATCTCGCCATTTTCAAACACAGCTATCTCATCGCAAAACTTACAGCTTGAAAGCCTATGGCTTATATAAACCGCTGTTCGCTCGCCTACAATCTCGTTGAACTTAGAATAAATTTCCGCCTCTGCAATAGGGTCAAGCGCTGCTGTTGGCTCATCTAAAATTACAAAGGGTGCCTGTTTGTAAATTGCCCTTGCAAGTGCAATTTTTTGCGCTTCACCGCCAGAAACTTCAACGCCATCCTTTTCCAAATCTTTATAAATATTTGTTTGTATGCCCTTTGGCAATGTTTTTAAACGCTCACCGAAACCGGCTTTAATCAGGCACTCTTCCACCATGTTTTCATCATATTTTTTGCTTGCGGCAACATTTTGTGCAACAGTGTGTGCCAGCAGTTTGAAATCTTGAAAAACCACAGAAAATATCGTTAAATAATCATCATAATTGTATTTGCTTATATCTATTCCGTTCAGCAATATCCTACCCTCGGTTGGCTCGTATAATCTGCACAAAAGTTTAATAAATGTTGTTTTGCCGGAACCGTTTTCTCCAACAATTGCAAGTTTTTCGCCCACTTTGAATTTTAGCGATACATTTTTAAGCACAAAATTTTCTGTATCAGGGTATTTAAAACTTACATTTTTAAATTCAACCTCATATTTTTTATCGCTGCGTTTTTCTGTTGTTAGCGAACCGCGATACATAACATTCGGCGTGTCTAAATATTCAAAAGCTGTTTTCAAAAACTCGGCATTGGGTTTCATAAGCGCAAATGCTTGAAGCAAAACACCAAGTGAAGAAACAAATTTTGTTACGCTTGCAATATATTGGGCCACAAAACCAATGGCAAATGCGCCGCCCAACGCTTTTAGGCAAACAAACAAATATATAACACCTGTAAGCGCTGTGGAAATTGCTGCTGCAATAGCTTTCAAAATTCCAATCGTGCCTTTGTTTTTTCTGTCAAAACTCTTGCCCTTTGCAAACATATTATTAACTTTAACATATTCACAGCAAATAATTTGCTGGTTATATATTCTCATATCAAGCGCTCTTTTTTTATCTTGCGCTTTACCGTTAAAAAATGAAAAAAAGCGGTTGGCAAATTTTATTTCTTCCGAAAGGCTAATATATTGGTTGTTTGCCGTTACAGATAATATGGGTGAAATAATTGTTACAATTATTATAACAACAATTAAAACGAGTAACGCTATGGGGCTGTTTAAAAACAAAAAGCTATCATTTACAGTGCTTGAAATAAACAAGTTTACACACAAAACCCCGGAAATTATCAATGATGTAACCGCTTTTATTAACGGCGAAAAAATAAATTTCACATACAAAATTCCCCATCCACCCCAATTTATATCTTGTTGAATTTTCGAGCGTAAATCCCTAACTTTTTGGCTGTCGCTAACACAAAAATCCATGCTGAGCCTTTTAGTTCTGTAAATATCATTTAAGCAAAACCATAAATCTTCAGAGTTATGAACATTTTTCCACCGCGTTACAACTGCTGTTAATAGGCCTAAAACAGCCGCACTAACAAGCGAAATTATAACCCATGTCCAAACATAGCCGGCACTTTCGCCGCTTGCAAGCGCATTTATAAGCCTTGCTGATATAAATATTGCCACAAAAGGGTTCAGTGTTGTTAAAATATCATGCAATGCAAGCGAAATTAAAGTTTTAGGGGAATATTTGCAATAAATTTTTAAGCCCCTGAAATTCATTTTTATAGCAGTAATCATTCTCATTTTTTCTTCATTCATCAGCTTTCTCCCCCTCTTTATAATATTGGCTTTGCACTTCAAATAAATTAGCGTAAATGCCATTCAAAGCCATAAGTTCTTCGTGTGTTCCCTCTTCTTTTATAACTGCCTGTTCAATTAAAATAATTCTGTCGCAAAAACGGGTTGACGCAAGGCGGTGCGAAATAAAAACAGAAGATTTACCCCGTGTTAGCTCGTTATATTTGTTATAAATATCGCTCTCTGCAATAGGGTCAAGCGCTGCTGTTGGCTCATCAAGCACAATAACGGGCGCATTTTTGTACAGCGCACGTGCAAGCATTAAGCGCTGTGTTTCACCGCCTGAAAGCTCTACGCCGTCCTCGTAAACATCCCTTAATAAATTTGTTTTAACACCATTTTCTAAAGAGTTAACTTTTCGTGTTAACCCTGCTTTTTCAATGCAATCTTTTACAAGCTCGCTATCAACACCACTACTTCTTTGCGCAATATTTTCCTCAAAACTACTTGCCAACACGGAAAAATCTTGGAAAACAGCTGTAAAAAATTTATAATAGTCTCTTCTGTTATATTGAATTATATTCTCACCGTTTAAAAGCACTTCGCCCTCGCTTGGGTTATAAAAGCCACAAATAAGTTTCACCAATGTGGTTTTTCCTGCACCGTTTAAGCCTACAACCGCAAGTTTTTCGCCGGGTTTCAATGTTAAATTTATATTCTTTAATGTATAGTTTTCAGCTCCGGGGTATTTAAAACTCACATTGTTTAATTTAATTTCATATTGTTTTTCGCGAGCAGGCTCTATGCTTATTCCCTCTTCAAATTTAAATAGCTCTTTTGTGTTTAAAAATTGCAAAACCGAGGAAAGCTCTATGCTCTTTTTTTGAAGCTCTGTCATCTGCGTTAAAAATTGCAACAGCATTGCGGAAAATGCGCTAACTGCACTGAAATAAAGCAGAAATTGTGCCGCTGTAATATCACCGCTTAAGCTTAAATTTATAAGATAAAAATACGCAATGCCGTTTCTTGCAAACGCCAAAGCCAAATCTATAAAATCTGCTTTAATATATTTCTTTTCAGCTTTAACCCTAAAGCCACGAAGCAAACTTACAGCGGCATAATACATATCATCCATCCACTGTTTCATGCCGAAAATTCTTAAATCTTTCGCAAATTCAACATCTTCGCTTTTTTTCTGTGAATAATTAACTTTGTTTTGATATTCTTCAAGTTCCTCTGTGTGCCTATAGCCCCAATCGTTTATTTTTTTGCAGATAAAATAGCTTAAAATACATGTTACGCTAACAACGCTTATCATAAACAAATTTAAATTTGTTAGCATAATAATATAAATTACAAGCAAAACAAAAGCAACTGAAATATTTCTTAATGTTTCCCAAATTGCCTCGGTTGCACTGCTGTTCGCTCCCGTTGTGTTTTCAGCTTTCTCATGTTGTTTAATAACGCCCTCGTCCTCTGTTAATGGGTAAGACATTGTGGCTTTTTTATTGCTAAGCATGCCCATAACATGAAGCCTAACTTCAATTTTTCCGGCAAATATTGCAGTTTCAAAATATTCTTTTAAAGCGTTTAGTGCAATTAGCATGGCTGTGAAAAACAAAATTGTATATATTAAACTGCTCATACTTGCGCTGTTTTGTATTTCGCCTAAAATTGTGGGCGTAACAAAAAGTTCTGTTAGGCTTAACAAAACCGCAATTGTAATTAAAATTACATTGTAAGCCAATAGGCTTTTCCTGTTTTTAAAAGCTACCGCAAGCATAAATTTTGTTGCTTGCCATATACCGTATTTTTTGTTTTTCATCTCATTTTCAGGCATATTTATTCCTCCTTTGTTGTGTGCACTAACCATATACTACAACAAAAACGTCCCCTTGTGTAAACTTGGGGACGACTTGCGTGTTTTTGGGGGCGAATTGCTAAAAATGTATTGATAAATTACATATTATCAAAAAAATTATTCTTTTTACTAAAAACCGTTTAGCCGTTAGGAACTAAATGATAGGCAATAAAATTTCTGTTGTAAATGCTCCATTTTCGCTATTTCTGCTTAAATAACCGTTTAATTTTTGAACAACATTATCTATTCTTGAAAGCCCAAAACCGTGCTCGCCACCTTTGGTGGATTTAAAAATATTGCCCATTTTCAACTTCTTATTATCGGCAGTGAAATTGGTAAAACTTATATATAGCTGTGTGTTTTTTATATCCATATAAATTCTAATGTGCCTTTGCTCTTCGCTAAGCAAAAGGCTCGCTTCAATTGCGTTATCAAACAAGTTGCCTATTATAACGCACAAATCTATATCCGGGATATTTAACTTAATTGGAACATTTGCATCGGCGGTAACTTTAATTTTTTTAGCTTTTGCAAGCGAAAGTTTGCTGTTCATTATAGCGTCCACCATTGCATTGCCTGTTTTTATTGTCATATCAACCGTTTTTAAATCGCTCTCCAACAATTCAAGATAGCTTTTTAAAGCGCTTACATCACCGTTTTGAGTGTGTGCTTTCATAACTTGAATATGGTTTGCATAATCGTGCCGCCAGCCCCTAATTTGCTTATACATATTTTCAACTTCGGCATAATGCGTTTTTAAAAGCTCTGCCTGGTAAAGCGCCATTCTTTTTTCTGCTTTTTTTTGCCCGAATATAATAACACCACCTCAATAGACATAGTACAATATTTTAATCCAAAATTCATTTGCGTTTTACATATCTATAATCGCCCTGTTTAATTTATCATACATGCCCCTCGGCAACGGAATATCGCTACCGTTTGTAAAAAACACCTGGGTTTTTGTGATTTTATTAATATATGTTAAATTAACAATATAAGATCTACCTATTTTAAAAAAATGATTGTCTAATTTATCATAAACGCTTGTCAACGTCATTTTCGCACTGTAATTCTCTTTTGCGTAAATAGTTATATAATTCTTAACAACTTGTATATAAATAATTTGATAAATAGGAATTGCTATAAGCTCTTGTGCGCTTTCTAAGATAAGTTTTTTCTCGTTTCGTTTTATATGCAAAACAGCTCTGTTTAGCGTTTCAATAAATTTATCTTCATTTAAAGGCTTCATTAAATAGTGCAGTGCACAAACTTCATAGCCGTCTGCTATATAATCGGAATAGCCTGTTATAAAAATAATTTGTACGCTATCACTTAATTTTCTAATTTTTTTCGCAAGCTCAACGCCGTTAATTTCGCCCATTTCTATATCGAGCAAAATAATATCAAAATTGCTGCCATTTTCGTTGTTAAACAAATAGCTTTCCGCACTTGCATATTCTTTTATTTGTAAAGCAAAATTACGCTCCTTTGCCCATTTGTTTAAAAGCGTTTTTAAATTATTAATTTGTGTTATTTCGTCGTCGCAAATTGCTATGTTTAAAAGCATATTATAACTCCTTTTTATATTATATTAGGAGCGAATATAATATAAAATTGGCATGTGGGCATTTCGTTGCCCACGCCATCAAATAAGATATGAATAATCGGAGCAAAGCGGAGATTATTTATATTAGCTCCGCTAATATAAATATTTTATCCAATGGCTTTCGGCTCGC
>CAYJIT010000022.1:0-41917 GCA_964370365.1 uncultured Bacteroides sp.
AATGGCGTGGGCAGCGGAGTGCCCACATGCCAATTTATATTATATTCGTTCCTCATATAATATAAATAATATGAAGTTAAAACGCAATTCACAAACCTATAAATTAATCAAACTTAAATATTCATAGCAAAAGTAAATCAAAGTTGCTCTATCAATTTTAAAAGTGCGCTGTTTTCGTTTAAAATTTGCAAATTGCTTGCAATTGCACCTATAAAATGTGCATCTGACGATATCAGCAACTCTTTTTTGTTTGGCAAAAACCCTTTTTCAATAAATTGCTCCACTGCCTCTTTTTGCATGTATTCCATAGCGGCAAAATCCAAATCGTCCGGCATAAAACCCAAAACAGAAGTTATAGACGTGCTCTGTTTATCCACATGCGCAGGCACGGCAATGCCTCCATATTGTTCACATTGCTTTTTCACCTCGTAAATATTAAGGTTTACAGGCCCTGAAAGCAAGGTTTTTTCTTTGCCGATAACATTGTCGTGCTCGTCCATTATCAGCTGTTTGCCCCATATATTCTCATCATAAGGTAAAATAATCAGCGCACTATATAACATTTTGCCAAAGCTTAGCGCCGTTTCAACCGAGTTAAAATAACACAAAACATGTATCTCTTCCTGCGTGGTAACCTCTATCCCCGGCAAAAGTTTTAAGTTGTATTCATTGCAAGCCGCCCTTGCCGCCGGCAAATTTAGCGCCGAATTATGGTCTGTTATCGCAATAATATCGGCACCTTCTAATTTTGCAATGCCGGCAATTGTCGCAGGTGTCATATCGTCGCTCGCGCAGGGCGACAAACACGAATGTATGTGTAAATCGTATAACATATTGCGCCTTTCACGTTAAGTTTGTGCCTTATTTAAACTTATGTTTTTGAACTTTTTGGCAAATGTTATTATTTCTTTAAAGTGCTATTCAATAAAACACAAGTTTCGTATTCGGGTAAATTTGTTGCAAGCAAATATAAATTCTGCTGCCTTGCCCTTTGCACCATGGCTTCGTCGGCAATGCTATCATGGCACAAAATAACACATGCGCAATCTGCCAAAGTGGCAACCGCCACAGTGTTCACATTGCCCATAACAGTGCACCAAGCATCGCCCTCTTTCGCTCTGCCAATTGCCCAAGAAAGCAAATCTCCACAAAAAACACCATCAATTTGTCTGTTCTCGCCCTCGCTTAATACTTTAAAATTGCAAATTTTAATTAGGGTATTAATGTCCATTTTCCTCTCGCTCTCCTTATGTAATATATTTATTGATTTCAACCAATTGTATAATTTAAGCTAATAAAATATACCCTATGTTGTAATTGGTGCAAATATTACTAATTATAAGAATTGATTGAACTTTGCTTTTTTAGAATAACACCGCGCTTTTGCCGCCCTTGATTTTGGTGATGCCGCTATGCAGTGGCACTTAGCGAATTGTAGAAATTCGTGCTTTGTGCTTTGAAAACGCATGGAGCATGCAGATTCCTCTCTACGCTCGGAATAACAAAAAGCAAACTGCTTCGCCCAAAATAACAAGCGGTGTGGTTTATTTAAATTACCATATTAAACCTATAACCTTATTATAATACAAACCAAAAGAAATTTAAAGTGCCGATTAAAAAAGCGCAAATAATTGTGGCAAAAAGGCTGTGGGCTGAATAAAATAAAATAAAACGAAAGGAGAATTATTAATGGCACAATTCACAACCGGTGGCACAGGCACTTTAAAAGTGCTAACTGCTGCCGCCTTTAGCGCTGTTCCCGTTGCCGATGTGCACATCAAAGTTGCAAATGCAGGCACAAATGATATTTTATTCGATTTACACACAGACAGTGAGGGCGTTTTAGATAATATGTCGCTCTCTTGTCCGCCCAAGTTTTTATCGCTTGATCAATTCAGCAATGTGCAACCTTATGGAGTTTACGACATTTATGCGAGCAAAGAGGGCTATAACGACGCCGTAATATATAACTTCCAAGTGTTCGACGGTGAAAAATCGCTTGCTAATATGCTGTTGCACCCGGCAAATTTATCACCCTATGTGCGAGAGGCCAAAGCACTGCCCGATGTTGTTGAAACACCGCCCCACGCACTTTTTGTGGGCGGCGGCGGAAGCGCAATGGGCCCCATAGGCAACTGCCCGTCTTTGGCAATTTTAGAGAATGTTGTAATACCCAAAACCGTAACTGTGCATTTGGGCAAGCCTTCAGCTTATGCGCAAGATGTTACCGTTAGTTTTATAGATTATGTTAAAAATGTTGCCTCGAGCGAGATATACCCAACATGGCCCGAGCAATCGCTCAGGGCGAACATACATGCGCAAATTAACATAATTTTAAACAGGCTTTACACAGAATGGTATAAAAGCAAAGGGTATGATTTCGACATAACAAATTCCACCGCATACGACCAATATTATGTACACGGGCGCACTATTTTTGAGAGTGTAAGCGTTATTGCCGATGAGATATTTAACACATATTTAAGAAGGCCGGGTTTTGAAGAGCCGTATTTTGCGGAATATTGCGACGGAAAAACAGTGGATTGCCCCGGCATGAAACAGTGGGGAACGGTTACATTGGCAGAGCAGGGCTTAAATGCCATAGAGATTTTGCGCAGCTATTACGGAAACGATTTAGAAGTTGTGCGCACAACAAATATAGCCGATATTACCGATAGCTACCCCGGCGCACCGCTAACAATTGGAAGCACAGGCACAAATGTTAAAATTATACAAAGGCAATTAAGCAGAATAACAGAAGACTATCCGGGCTTTGGCACAGTTTCGGTAGATGGAGTTTACGGTGCGGCAACTGCGCAAGTGGTTAGGAATTTCCAAAGCCATTTCAGCTTAACTTCCGACGGCGTTGTTGGGCGCAGCACATGGTATAAAATTTCTTATATTTATGTGTCTGTTAAAGATTTGGCAGAGCTTACAACAGAGGGCGAAAAACCCTCGGGCAGCCTTGTGGACGGTGAATATCCGGGCACAGCACTGCAAGTTGGAAGCAGTGGCGACGACGTTTTGCAAGTTCAATTTTGGCTTGACGAGATAGCGCAGTTTTCAAATGTTTTGCCCAGTATTGAAGTAGACGGAATATTCGGCAATGCCACAAAAGCAGCGGTTGAAGCGTTCCAAAGCGTATACAACCTCTCGGTAGACGGCATTGTGGGCGAACAAACATGGAATAAAATTTACAGCGAATACACAAACGGCGTTTTAGATACATCACCGGGCATAACATCGCCGGGCGAATACCCGGGCACAGCGCTTAGGGTGGGAAGCAGTGGCGACGACGTTAAACGTATGCAATTCTATTTGCGAATAGTTGCAAGAAACAACCCTAATGTGCCGGATTTAACTGCCGACGGCATATTTGGCAGTGGCACACAGCAAAGCGTAATAGCTTTCCAAAACTATTACGGCCTTAGTGCCGACGGCATTGTTGGTGTTTTAACTTGGGACAAAATTTATGAAGTTTACACAGATTTGATAAACGAATTGTTAGAGCCCACCGCGCGCCCGGGAACGTATCCGGGAACACCTTTGAGAATAGGAAGCACAGGCATTCACGTTAAAGAGATGCAATATTATTTGTATTTGCTAAGTGCATATTATGCACCACTGCCTGTTATAAGCTATGACGGTGTGTTTGGCACAGCAACGCAAAATGCGGTTGAAATTTGGCAAGAGCTTGAGGGCTTAAGCGTTGACGGTGTTGTGGGCACATTAACTTGGAACAGTATATACAGCCAGTTCTCAAAACTTCGCACGCTAAACGGCCCTGTTTTAGGCTTGCAAGTGTTTGAATATCCGGGCTTTGAACTTATGGAGGGCTCGCAGGGCGACTATGTTGAATTTGTGCAATATATGCTTAAATACATAGGCTATTTCTTCCAAAGCATAACTCCTGTTGGCGAAATAGATGGAAATTTCGATGCAATATTAAAAAATGCCGTTATGAGCTTTCAAGTAGAGTTTAGTTTAAACGATAGCGGCATTGTGGACGAAAACACGTGGAACACCATGGCGATAATCTTCCTTACAAGCGTGAGTGAAGCGCTTGCAAAAAACAGTGTGCCCGACGGTGAATATGCAAACAATGTTTTGGCACTTGGTAGTGCCGGCCTGCAAGTTTACCGCCTGCAAACTTATATGGATGCAATAGCGGTGCGCTACTGCGTGGCAAGTTTCACCCCTGTTGACGGCATTTTCGATGTTCAAACTGTAAATGCAGTTAAAGAGTTCCAAGTAAATTTGGCACTGCCCGTTACCGGCTTTGTTGACAGAGAGACATGGGACAGCATTTACGAGATATATATAAATTTATAATTAAAGCTAAAACAATTTTAATATGGCGCTAAATAAAGAGGGCACATTTGTGCCCTCTTTATTTGCACTAAACCCATGGGTTAAGTGCAAACATGTTAAACTTCTCCATATGTCATTTCGAGCGAAGAGAGAAATCCGTACTTTTTGCTTATAACAATTTAGCTTGTTTAATTTTTTTAAAGCTTTTGCCTTATTAATTCGTTAGCTTAAATTATCAAGTTTTATAGTTCTCTCTTCTTTTCAGCGTGAAAAGAAGCAAAAGCGTTGGGGCCTTGCGTATGGCCCCAAACCCCAAAACGCTGTGCCCTAACATCCGCACCACAAGTGCATGTACAGGCAAAAAAGAACAATTCTTAATGACAACTTTTTCACCTTACACGCACTAATGGTGCTAAATTGTTGTAATTTATATGTTTGCTTGTCCCATTAAAGTGCTTTTTTAACTTTGTTTGGTTTTGAACTTTTGTGAATTGCATTTTAAGTTTTATTTCTTTATTATATATTTGCCCTAAACCTATACTTTAACCACAACTAACATTAAAAGCAGAACAAAATTTTATTTTTCTGCTTTTAAATTTTTATACATCAACGCATATTCAATTTTGCGCTGCAGCTTATCGCCAAAATATGCGTTTGTTGCTTTGCCCTCTTGGATAAGCGCGCCTATCAGGCGTATTTTGCGCTTAGATTTATGCTCTAACACTAATTCGGTTATTGCAACGCCAAGCCCCTCGTGCCCTTTTTTCACACCTAAATAAGGTGCAATATATTGTTTTGCGTGCTTTTTTAGCCATTGCAATTGCAAAAATTTTAAGGGCGTTAAATTGCCGCAAAGCACTTTGCCGTAATTTGGAAATGCTATAAAAAACCCTGTTAGCTCACCGTTTAAATAAGCTAATTTTATCATAGAGTAATCCGCAATGTGCCGAAGATTATAAAAAAGCGCAACAAATTCATCTTCGCCTATTGGCTTAAATGCAGGGAAATCGCTGTATAAATTAAGCAGCAAGCAGTAAACTTCACGCAGATGCTTTTGAAAATTGCGTTTACTCGGGCTTATAATTTCGTAGCCCTGCGCCAATTTGCTCAAAAGCCTTTTTTTGCCCTTTTTATTGGTGTAATTCTCAATTTCCGCATACACATTGCTAATATATTTCTTGTGAACTGTGTAGCCAAATTTTTCAAACAGCGTTTTGTAATAAGGCTTATTGTGCGGCTCTCCTGTGAACGGCTGTGCAAAGCCGCTGTATTTTAAGCGGTATTTTATCCAAATGCTTGCGTCAACAGGGCCAAGCACCTTATAAATTTTGTTTTGCACGCAGTGTAAATGCGCGGCATCAAACAATTTTTCGCACGCTGTTTCATCATTTTTTGCCTCGAACAAGCCTAAATAGCCACAGCTATCGTTGGGGTAAAGCGTTACAATACAGCGCGCAATGGGCTTTTCGTATTCATCAAGCACCAAAAAAGCCTTAACGCTAAAATAGTGCGAGAGTATATGCGTGCCGTTAATCAATTGCAATTCTTCGCTTTTGCTGTTTGTGCGCTCGCTTTTTTTATACAGCATTTGGGGCAATTTTAAAAAGGCTTCAATATAGCTTTTTTCGCCATTAATCGCAACAGTTTTCATGCACGCAAAGCCTCACTTTCTGTTTTTTTGCATATATATTATACCACACATTATCGCAAAACTACACAATTAGATGTTTTCACTTCAGCGCACGGCAAAACCATAATGCGTAAGAGCTAAATTTTCTATTGTAAAACTCTATTTATTCTGTTATTATATATTTATATGTATTAAAAACAGTAATCTAATTATTTTATTGCCACATAGAGGGGTTTATGAAAACAATTAACCTAAAAATTATATATTCTGCGCTTATGTTTTGCGCTGTAATGCTAATTATGGCTGCCATAGCGCCGCCTGCTTTTGCGGCAGCTGCCGTGCAAATAGGCAGCAAAACGCTTACCGCAGGCAAAACATATACCTACTACACCGGTGCAGAACAGCACACACAAGAGCGGACTTATGACCCTACCTCTCCATACTCTGTTTCGCTTGATGCAAGCGGCTCTGTCCTAACACTTAACGATGCCACCATTTTAAGCGCAGTTGAAATAACAGGCAATATAACAATAGAAGTTAACGGAATAAACACAGTAACCGACCATGATCCCGACGGCCAAGCATTAAACGTAACGGGCCTTCTTACATTTACAAGCACAGGCAGCTTAACCGTAAATGGTTATGATAGCAACAGCAATTGGGAATCTTCATCAGTTGCAATTAATTGCACAAAGACAATATTTTTTAACGAAGCGACTATAACCGCAAACGGTGGCAGCCGCATGTCCGACAGCGGTCCTGGAGGATCTGGCGGCGTTATTGCCGGCGGCATCACCGTAAACAGCGGGGTGGTAAAAATAAACGGCGGAGATACGAACATCGCTGCCGGAAGTGCCGGTGATGGGCTTAGGCTTTCCGGCTCCGGCATTGCCACCATAAACGGTGGAGATTTAGATATTTTAGGCGGTAGCGGAACCGGCAGCGGCGCAAGTGGAGGCAATGGGATTTTTGGCGGCTCGGTTAACATAATTGGCGGAGATGTGTATATAAAAGGAGGAGACTGTAACGGTAACTCGTATGGCGGCAATGGGGTAAATTTTAGCAGTGTTACAATATCCGGCGGAACAAGCGTAACCATAGAAGGCGGAAACGGGCAGCAGGACGATGGAGGCAACGGTGTAGACGGAAATGTTACAATATCCACCACCACAACACCCATAAGCATAACCGGCGGCGATAGCATAGATAGCGACCCTAACCCAACTGGAAGCGGCGGCCACGGTGTACAAGGAAACGTAATAACGCCCACAGGAACAATAGGCGCAGGCACAAACATAATAATAACCGGCGGCACAGGGGGGCTAAGCCATGGGCAAGCTTACACAGGCACCCTTTCGCAACCAACACCCACACCAACACCCACACCAACACCGCAAACCCCACCGGTAGCCGATGTTATATACACAGCAGAAAGAACAAGCACTGCAAATGGGGTTTACACATTTACTTCAAGCGGGCCTTATAGCAGTTTTACAGGCGTTTGGGTAAACGGCAGTGCAATACCCTCAACAAACTATACAGCGGTGCAAAGCACAAACGGCACTGTGGCTATAACCTTTACAAATTTGTATGCAAAAACGCTAAATTTAAATGAAGAGTATCTTCTGCATTTTGTTTTTAACGGCGGCTTTGGCATAGTAAATTTCACTAAAGATGCGGCAGCTTTGGCGCTTACACAGGGAACTGTAAGCACTTCAAGCGCTAATTCCGAGGCTGCTTCACAAGAAGAAACACAAGGCACCGAAGATGAGCAAGCGGCAAATTTCGAAGAAACAAACAGTGCAAACACCGATGATGAGCAAGCGGCAAATTCTGAAGCACAAATTACATCACAGCCCGAGGAAGATGCCCCATCAAGCGCTGAAACAACCGATGTTGTGCAGGCCCAAGAAGAACAAACAGGCATTGCGATGATAATGTTAATTGCCGCTTTGGCAATTGTGTGCATTGGCGGCGGCGTGTTAATTTTTGTTAGAGCACGAAAAAAATAATTTAGGGTTTTGGAAGTTTTTACGCGAGGGATATGGAATTCTTCCATACAAGATGCGATTAGCCGTTAGGGAATAATACGAACACGTTTTTTATTTAGCCAAAAGCCCTTCCCTACAAATTAACGAGGAAAACATGTTTTTTAAAAAACCAAATATAAATTATATTATTGTGGGGCTTGGCAACCCCGGCAAAAAATACGAGAGCACAAGGCATAATGTTGGGTTTTGTGCGCTCGATTTTTTGGCGAAAAGCCATAATGCGAACATAAACAAAAGCAAATTTTCTGCGCTTTGCGCACAGGTGAATATAGCAGGCAGTAAAGTGTTGCTTTTAAAGCCGCAAACATTCATGAACTTATCGGGACAAAGCGTTAAAAGTGCCGCCGCTTACTATAAGATTAGCGCAGAGAATATTATTGTAATTTACGACGATATAGCCCTTGATGTTGGCAAACTGCGCATAAGGGCAAACGGCAGTGCCGGTGGGCACAACGGCATTAAAAGCATAATAGGCTTTTTAGGGCAAGATTTCCCACGGGTGAAAATAGGCGTGGGCGAAAAACCAAACGAGCACTATGAACTATCCGATTGGGTATTAAGCACGCTTACAAAAGCAGAAAAAGCATCCATAAGCGCAAAATACGACGATGTTTGCGCCGCATGTGAGCTTATAATTAAAGGCGAATTGCAAAATGCACAGGCGAGGTTTAATTAATTTAAGCTTATGATAACAGAAAATATAAAGCAAACAAGTGAATATAAAAACCTACTTGACGCCACTAAAGCTAATAAAGCATCGGTGGCGCTTTTTGGCTTGCCACCACTTGCCACAGCGCAAATTGCAAGCGCCCTTTGCGCCGACACAAACCGTGACGCTATTATAATATGCGAGGGTGAGGCGCAGGCAACACGCTTTAGCACAAACGCAAATGCATTTGGCGGCAAAAGCGAAGTTTACCCGGCGCGAGATTTTTTCTTTCGCAGTGCACAGGCGCAAAACCGCGAATATGAAATGCGCCGCCTTAGCGTTATGGGCAATATTGTTGGTGGGCGCACAAATATAATTTGCACACCAATAGAGGCATTTTTGCAGTGCACTTTGCCAAAAGAGGAATTTTGCAACAACACATTAACGCTTAAAAAGGGCGGCAAAATATCTGTTAAAACGCTTTCACAGCGCCTTTTGCAAGCAGGCTACTATAAGCGTGCACAAGTTGACGGCACAGCGCAGTTCAGCGTGCGGGGCGACATTGTGGACATTTTTGCGCCCGATATGCAAAGCCCGTGCCGCCTAAGTTTTTGGGGCGATGAAATAGAGAGCATGTTCACATTCGATTTAATAAGCCAAAGAAGAGATAGCGAAGTTAAAAAAATTCATCTTTCGCCCTCAAGGGAAGTGCTTTTCGGCGATGCGCAAAGTGCGCACGAACTTCTTACCCAAAGCATAAACACAGCCAAGGATAAAAACGCTTTGCAAAAAATTATTCAGGCCGATTTAGAACTGCTTTCAAGCGACATTATTCCTTCGTGCACCGATAAATACCTGCACTTGCGCTATAAAAAGGCAGGCAATATAATTGATTATTTAAAAAACCCCATTATAATTGTAAGTGAAATAAGCGCTGTTAAAGACGCTTTTTGTGCGTTTTCATTTCGCTTTTCGCAAGAGTTTGAAGGCTATTACGAAAACGGAGATTTATGCGCATCTCTTGGGCATTTTTACGAAAGTTTTTCCTATTTGCACACATTGCTATCAAAAAATGGCGGCATTGTGTGCGAAAATTTTGCGCGCAGTGTAAGCGATATAAAATTCACGCACAGCATAAATATGAACTCGCACGCTTTGCCGGCTTTTACGGGCGAGCTTGCAAATATTTTAGACGAAATAAAGCCGCTTATAGCGCAAAATTATGCCGTTGCTGTTTTTGCCGGCACAAAGCGCAGTGCAAGCGCACTTTGCACCGATTTGCAAAACGCAGGCCTAAGCGCCACAGCCTTTGAGCGCCATAAAGAGCCCGCCTTAATTGCAAACGGCACCATTGCGCTTATTGAGGGAAGTTTAAGCGCAGGCACACAATACCCTTTTGCAAAATACGCTGTTTACACGGGGCGTGCGCACGGCCAAAAGCAGGAAAAAAAAGCCAAAAAAGCAAAGCGCAGTGGGCTTTCCTCGCTTGCGGATATATCTCCTGGCGATTATGTTGTGCACCAAAACCACGGCATAGGCCTTTATGTGGGTATACAGCGCATGGAAGTGCACGGCGCAACGAAAGACTATTTAAAAATTACCTACAACAAGGGCGACACCCTTTATGTGCCCGTTACACAATTAGACATAGTTAGCAAATACACAGCCCCGGGCGACAGCGACAAAATTAAACTTGCAAAACTTGGCGGTGATGCCTGGGCTAAAACAAAAAGCCGTGTTAAAGCCGCAACAAAAGAAATGGCAAAAGAGCTTATAATTTTATATGCCAAGCGCAAAAAAGCACAGGGCCATGCCTTTGCAAAAGACAGTGAATGGCAAAAAGATTTCGAGGCACGCTTTGCCTACGACGAAACGCAAGACCAATTGACATGCACAAGCGAGATAAAAAAAGATATGGAACGCGCTTTGCCAATGGAGCGGCTTTTGTGTGGCGACGTTGGCGTTGGCAAAACAGAAGTTGCCCTGCGTGCGGCTTTTAAATGCATTATGGGCGGCAAGCAGTGTGCAATTTTAGTGCCCACAACCATTTTGGCATGGCAACATTACAATTCCATTTTAAGCAGAATGCAAAGTTTTCCCATAAAAGTGGGCTTGCTCTCTCGGTTTGCAAGTGCAACAAAACAGCGTGAAACCATAAAAGGGCTTGCAAACGGCACTGTGGATATTGTGGTGGGCACGCACCGTTTAATTCAAAAAGATGTTAAATTTAACGATTTAGGGCTTGTTATAATAGACGAAGAACAGCGCTTTGGCGTTAAGCACAAAGAGCAATTGAAAGAAAACTTTGTTGGTGTAGATATGCTAACGCTCTCGGCAACGCCCATACCACGCACGCTGAACATGGCGCTTAGCGGTTTAAGGGATATGAGCACCATAGATGAAATGCCAATTGAGCGCCAGCCCGTGGAAACTTATGTTACGGAATACGACGAGCTTATTATAGCCTCTGCATTAAAGAAAGAGCTTGGCAGGGGTGGGCAAGTTTACTATTTGCATAATAGGGTTGAAACCATAGACGCTTGCGCCGCAAGGGTTGGCGCACTTGTTAAAGATGCACGCATAGGCATAGCGCACGGCAAAATGGACGAGAGCGCTTTAACAAAAGTTTGGCAAAGCCTTATAAGCGGCGAGGTGGACATTCTTGTGTGCACAACGCTTATAGAAACAGGTGTGGATGTGCGCAATTGCAACACGCTTATAATAGAAAACGCAGACACAATGGGGCTTGCGCAACTTTATCAACTGCGTGGGCGTGTGGGCAGAAGCGGCCGCAAAGCCTATGCTTATTTCACCTTTCGCCGCGATAAAGTTTTAAGCGAAGTTGCAGCAAAGCGCCTTAGCGCAATTAGAGAGTTCACAAGTTTTGGCAGTGGCTTTAGAATAGCCATGAGGGATTTGCAAATTAGAGGCGCAGGCAGTTTGCTTGGGCAAAAACAGCACGGGCATATGGAGAGCGTTGGCTTCGACATGTATGTTAAACTTTTAAACAGCGCCATTGCCGCCGAAAAAGGCGAAGTGCAGAAAAAAGATAAAAGCGATTGCTTAATTGATATTAGCGTAAGTGCGTTTATACCCGATAATTATATAGAGGACACAAATGCACGCATTGAAATTTATAAACTTATAGCGGCGGTGCAAAGTGAAAGTGATGCCGAGGAAGTGCAAAAAGAACTGTGCGACCGCTTTGGAAAGCCGCCCAAAAGCACATTGAACTTAATTGAAATTAGCCTTGCACGTGTGCTTGGCGCAAAACTTGGCATGTATGAAATTACACAAAAGGGTGATTTACTGCTTTTTTATTCAGACAGCTTAAACGAGCAAATAGCAAAAAGCATTTTAAGGGGTATAGGAAAAGGTGAGCGGAGAATTTTGGTGAATGCCTCGGCAAAACCGTATATCTCGGCGCAAATTTTGCAGAGCGAACAGCCAATGCAGGCAATGCTTTACATTCTTTGCGCCTCGCAAGTTTATTTTGAGCAGGGTGAGCACAATGAGGGCAAACCCACATAAACAGGAGCTAATATGCCAAACACGCAAAACAAAAAAGGCATTGAACATGCCGAAAACAGTAAGAGTTCAATGCCCAAAAGCGAATTTAAAGAGGCAAAGCCAATTGCCGTTTATTTGCTTTGCGCTTTTGCATTTGTTTTCAGTTTGGCACTAACCCTTTTAATAAGCGGCAGCATTTCAAAGGTTAAAACGGTGGATGTCAGCGAGTTTACCATTGCAAATGCGCAAAATTTTGTTTTCGACTACATTCTTTCAAACGAAGAAGATAGGTTTGTGCTTAGCGGCACTGTTTATAAAAACAACGAGCGAATTTACACCGCAAACAATTTTTTGGCACTTTACAACAAAAGCACAAGTGAATATTACAAAGCGCCCACCGCCATGAGCTTGGATTATGACATAGAAAACGAGATAGAGGGCGGCGCAATGTATTCGCGCGGCGGGCTTTATGCATTCGCCTTAAAAAGCGATTTAACAGGCGATTTTTCAAATTATGAAATTTGCTTTTTATACCAAAACAACGATAATAAATTGCTTGTTCACACAGGCGAATACTTATACTAAAGGGGTGCCCACAATTCAAAACTTATTTAAAAATGAGCAAATGAAAAACATTGCCACAGCAAAATTGCCCTATGCGCTTTTGTTTTTGGCGCTTTTTGCCCTGTTTGTTTCGCCGGCGGCACTTGGCGTTTGGGGCGACGAGTTCCTTTATGCCGACAAAGTTCGACAATATGGCTTTATACAGTTTTCTATTATACATTATAATACGTGGACATCTCGCACGCTTATAGAGTTGGTGCTTGGGCTTTTTGCAGTTCTTCCAACAATTTGCTTTAGCGTTATGAATGCACTTTTGTGCACATTGGCGGCGTATAGCACAAATGTGCTTGTTAATTCGCAAAAAAAATATATGCCCTATTTTATTTGCACATTGTTTTTGGCGCTTAATTATTTAGATTTTTCAAATGCCGGCTGGATAGCCACAAGCGCAAACTATGTGTGGACAGCGGCGCTTGGGCTTTATGCCCTGGTGCCCTTTATGCACTTTGCAAATGGCAAAAAGCCTAAAGTTTTGCAGCTGATAGCGGCAACTTTTGCGCTTGTTTACAGCGTGAATATGGAGCAAAATTTGCTGTTTCACGGCTTTTTTATTGCTGGCTATTTAATTTACAACATAATAAACAAGCAAAAAATATATAAGTTTATTTTCGTGCATATTGCGGCTTTTCTTGCAAGCGTTTTGTACATAATGCTCTCGCCCGGCATTGCCGCAAGGTATGAAAACGATATTGTCACGAATTTTGGCGATTGGGAAATGCGAAGCACATTGCAAAATATAGAGCTTGCCATTTCCTCTTCGTGCAGGCAATTTGTATTCATGCCGCACTTGCTCTTTGCTTTTTTTACGCTTATGCTCGCAATAATTGTGTTTCAAAACAACAAAAACATTTTTTATAGGCTAATTTGCCTTGCGCCAGCTGTTATCACATTTACATTTGGTTTTTACGGCGAACAAATTTCAAGCTTATTGCCCATTTTAAACTTTATTCCGCAAAGTGTAACACAGCAGGGTATTATCACCGTGCAAAACAGCACAAATTTTTTGTCGCATATTCCATTTCTAATTCTGTGCGCACTTTTAAGCACTGTAATTATATCGCTTTACTTAGCTTTTGGGCACAGCAAGAAAGCCGCCATTGCCGTTTTTGTTTTTTGCACCTGTTACAGCACACTTGCCGCAATTGGCTTTTCGCCAACGGTTTGGGGCTCTGCCAAAAGAACAACATTTGTTTTTTGCCTTGGCTTAATTTATTTGTGCGCCATGCTTTTTAACAATTTAAAAGTGCAAAACAAATTCAAATATGCCGCATTTGCGTTTTTGGGCATTTACACCGTTTTAAACTATATTAATATTTTGCAAAATTAGCCGAAGGAGCATTACAATGGCAAAAAACGAAGGGCAAAAACTTAAACTTTTGTATATATACGAGATGCTAAAACGTGAAACAGACGAAGAACACGGCATAACCGTTAGCGATATAATACAAAGGCTAAAAGCGCACGATATCAGCGCAGAGCGCAAAAGCATTTATAGCGATTTACTTGCGCTTGAAAATTTTGGGCTGGACATTATTCGCACGAAAGATAAAAAAACACGCTATTCTTTGGCAAGCCGTGAATTTGAATTGCCCGAACTTAAATTGCTTGTGGACGCTGTGCAAAGTAGCAGGTTTTTATCGCTTAAAAAAAGCAGAGAGCTAATTTCAAAACTTGAGAATTTAACAAGCAGGCACAATGCCGTTTTATTGCACCGCCAAGTTTATGTTACAAACAGAGTAAAAAGCATGAACGAGAGCGTTTATTATAATATAGATTCTTTGCACAGTGCAATTGCGAGCGATAAGCAAATTGAGTTTAAATACTTCAACTGGGGTGTTAACAAACAAAAACAACTTAAATACGGCGGCAAAACTTACAAAGTTTCGCCCTATGCACTTATTTGGGACAACGAAATGTACTATGTTGTGGCATTTGACGAGGCATCTAAATCTGTTCGCCACTACAGGGTAGACAAAATGCAAAGCATTAACATAACACAAAATAAGCGCATTTTAACACAGCAATTTGAAAACACAGATATAGGCGTTTACGCACAGGCAACATTCGGCATGTTTGGCGGCAAAGCACAAAATATAACACTGCTTTTTAAAAATTATTTTGCCGGCGCTGTTATAGACCGTTTCGGCAAAGATATAAGCATTATCCCAAACAGCGACGATACATTCAGCGTGCACGTTAAGGCGGTTATAAGCCCGCAATTTTATGGCTTTTTGGCGGGCTTTGGCGCAGATGTTAGCATTGTTGCGCCTAAAGAGGTGCGCAGTGGCTATAAAGAATATTGCGAGAATATATTGAAAAATTACGATTGATAATGCAAAGTATATATTTTCATATGCGTTTTAAAAATGCCAAATGTTTTGCAAATAGCTTTAAAGCAAATGCCCATAGAATTTTAAGCAAGCCGCTTTTGCAGTTTTGCAAAGGCGGTTTTTCAATGATGTTTGTGCTGTGTGCAAAAAGGAGATAGCCTTATAACCCACGCTACCAATATCAAATGCGTCGTGCCATTTCTGGCTGGCACATGCCAAAAAACTTCCATTCCTATTTTGCAATGGCGAAAAATGTAAAAAAGTAAAAAATAAAAAAAGGATAATTGTGCTTTTTAACGTATATATATAATAGAAAAATATTTTAGCAAGGCGGGTGAATTTATGCAGGCAGGGCTTATAAGGCAAAGGGCAGAGAAATTAGAGCATAGTATTCTGTGCGAAAGTGCCGCTTTCAGCGATAACAGCAAAGGGCGAAGCAGAGAGGAAAAGCCTTGCGATTACCGCACTTGTTATCAGCGAGATAGGGACAGAATAATTCACAGCATGGCATTTAGGCGTCTAAAGCAAAAAACCCAAGTGTTTTTATCGCCCGAGGACGACCACTACCGCACACGCCTTACACACACATTTGAAGTTAGCCAAATTGCAAGAACACTTGCAAGGGCACTTATGCTAAATGAAGATTTAACCGAGGCAATAGCCCTTGGCCACGATTTAGGGCACACACCTTTTGGGCACGCAGGCGAAAGGGTTTTGAACAAGCTTAACACTGAGGGGTTTCGCCACTACGAGCAAAGCGTTAGGGTGGTTGAGGTTATTGAAAAAGACGGCACAGGCCTTAACTTAACCCACGAAGTGCTAAACGGAATATTAAACCACACCAAAGGCGATTGGCCCACGACGGGCGAGGGTGTTTTAGTGCGTTATAGCGACAGAATTGCCTATATGAACCACGATATTGAAGACGCTATTACCGCAGGTGTTTTAAAGCACGAACATTTGCCAAAGCAAGTTCTTAGCGTTTTGGGCAACACAAAAAGCCGGCGCATAACAACTTTGATAGGCGATATTGTAAACAGCAGTGATGGTGCAAACATTAAAATGTCTGCACAAGTGCATGCGGCTTATATGGCTTTGCACGCCTTTATGTACAGCACTGTTTATGTGGATGAAATTGCAAAGCGCGAGGAAAAAAAGGTGGACGGCTTAATTACGGTTTTATACGAGCATTTTATGAAAAACCCCGAGCAAATGCCTAAACTTTTTGTTTATATATATGAAAAAGAGGGCAAGCAAAGGGCAGTTACGGATTATATATCGAGCATGAGCGATGAAATGGCAGTGAAAATTTTCGAAAGGGTGTTTGTGCCGCAAAAGTGGCATGTGCTCTCGGATATTTATTAATTAACCGCAAAAATGGCATGTGCTCTTGGGTGTTTATTCATTACACCCTAACGGCTAACAGAAGCGTGCAAACCCTTGAGGGCAAGCACACATGCCTTTGAGCCTACTAACAACAAAAAGGAGGTGCTGTGCGGGTGATACCGCAAGAATACATACAAGAGCTTACACAGCGCTGTGATATTGTTAGCGTGGTGCAAAATTATGTGCAGCTTCGGCATAAAGGCAGAATTCATTCGGGGCTTTGCCCTTTTCACAGCGAAAAAACGCCCTCTTTTGTGGTTTACCCCGAAAGCAATTCCTTTTATTGCTTTGGTTGCCAAAGTGGCGGAAGCGCAATAAATTTCATACAAAAAATTGAAAATATCAGCTATGTTGAGGCTATAAAACTTTTGGCGGAAAGGGTTGGAATGCCGCTTTTCGACGATGACAATGATGCGCTTAAAATTCGTTCACGCATACTCTCATTAAACAAAGCGGCGGCACGCTTTTATTTTAACTGCATGAACGATGAAAGCGGCAAACAAGCACGGCTTTATTGGCGAAGCCGCGGCCTAAGCGACGACACAATTCGCCGTTTTGGCCTTGGTTTTTCACCTGATAGCTTTTATGCGACAAAAGATTATTTGAAATCCTTAGGCTACAGCGAAGATGAGATGCTGAGCGCCGGTATTATCAGAACATCAAACAAAGGCTCTACATTTGATTTTTTTAGGGGCCGTGCCATGATACCTATTTTCGATTTGCGTGGCAATGTTATTGCATTTAGCGCAAGAAACATACATAAAGAGCAAAGCGGTGGAAAATATATTAACAGCCCCGAAACCATTGTTTACAAAAAAAGCAAAACGCTTTTTGCACTGAATTTAGCAAAACAACAAGCGTCGCGCCGCTATATACTGTGCGAGGGCAATTTGGATGCAATTTCTTTACACCAAGCGGGTTTTTCAGCGGCAATAGCCGCTTGCGGCACCGCCTTAACTGCAGAGCAAGTTAAAATTTTGGAAGACTATGCAAACGAAGTTGTTCTTTGTTATGATATGGACGAAGCCGGGCAAAAGGCAACGCAAAAAGCATTGCGGCTTTTTGAAAATTCGCCCGTTAAAGTTACGGTTTTGCAGTTGCAAAATGCGAAAGACCCTGACGAGTATCTGCAAAAATTCGGCGCTGATAATTTTAACGCACTTTTAGAGGGCGCAAATAATTCAATTGAATATGCGCTTTTGCAGTGCAGGCAAAAACACGATTTAGCGCTGGACGACGGCAGAGTGGCTTACCTTAAAGAAGCGGCAAACATACTTGCAAATAAAATTACACTTGTAGAGCGAGATGTGTATGCCGCACGCCTTGCAGAGCAAACAAATGTTAGCAAAGCTGCCATTTTAGCGCAAATTGAAACTGCACAAAACAGAAGTGCAAAACTTGCAAAAAAGCAAAGGGAAAGCAATTTATACAAGCAGGGCGTGGGTTACAGCATAAATGTGCCCTACTCCAAAGGTGGGCAAAAGGCGCTTGGTGTTGCCTATGCCGAACAACAGCTTATAGCCGCTATTATGCGTATTCCCGAATATTTACAGCTTGTGAAGCAGCATTTATCGCCCGAGCAATTTATAAGCGAAGAGATGGCAAAAGTTTACAGGCTTATGTTAAATAGCGATGCAAACTTTTTCGATATATCTTCTTTCGAGCAAGACCTCTCGCCCGAAATAATACAGCTTTTAAGCCGAATTATAGCGCAAAACTACGAAACGGCACTTAGCGAGGACGATGTTAACCAATATATTAAGCGCATTGTGCAAAGCGTGCCTTTAAGCACAAGTGCGGCGCAAAAAACCACCGATGAAATTAGTGACTATTTTGAGAAATTGAAAAGCGAAAAAAAATAAACAAACAGATTAGGAGTTATAACCATGCCGGACAGCAAAAAAAATATTATTTTAAGCCTTGTTGAAACAGGAAAGCGCAACGGAAAGCTAACCACAAAGGAAATTAACGATGCAATGGAGGAAGTGGGGCTTGAAGTTGAACTGGTAGACCGCCTTTATGAGATGCTTGAAGTTAATATGGTAGACGTTGTGGACGAGAGCGATTCAACCGAGGAGGAGTTTACGCTCACGGAGGAAACCGTTGACGTTTTGCAAACAGCACTTAGCGCAGAGGGCGTTAATATTGACGACCCTGTTAAGGTGTACTTAAAAGAAATAGGGCGTGTGCCGCTATTATCGCCCGAGGAAGAAGTGCATTTAGCGCAAACAATAAAAGAGGGTGGCGAGGACGGCGACAAAGCAAAACAGCGCTTATCCGAGGCGAACTTAAGGCTTGTTGTTTCTATTGCAAAGCGTTATGTAGGGCGTGGTATGCAGTTTTTAGATTTAATTCAAGAGGGCAATTTGGGGCTTATAAAAGCGGTTGAAAAATTCGACCACACAAAGGGCTTTAAATTTTCAACTTATGCCACTTGGTGGATTAGGCAAGCGATAACAAGGGCAATTGCAGACCAAGCTCGAACAATTCGCATACCCGTGCACATGGTGGAAACAATTAACAAAGTTAAAAAGGTTTCAAGCCTTCTTTTACACCGCAACGGGCACGAACCAACCGTGGAGGAAATATCGCAAGAGCTTGACATGCCAATAGACAGGGTGCGTGAAATTATGCGTGTGGCGCAAGAGCCCGTTAGCCTTGAAACACCGATAGGCGAAGAGGAAGACAGCCATTTGGGCGATTTTATCCCCGATGAAGACGCACCGGTGCCCGCAGAAGCGGCAAGCCACATTTTGCTTAAAGAGCAACTTGGTGGCGTTTTACAAACGCTTACACCGCGCGAGGAAAAAGTTTTGCGCCTTCGCTTTGGCCTTCGTGACGGCAGGCCTCGCACCTTAGAGGAAGTGGGCAAAGAGTTTAATGTTACACGTGAGCGCATAAGGCAAATTGAGGCGAAAGCCCTGCGCAAGTTGCGCCACCCAAGCCGCAGTAAAAAACTAAGAGATTTCCTTGATTAAAGGCGGAGCTAAAAATAAATGCAAGAAATAAACTTTGGCAATTTAAAACTAAAAAAAGGTGCCGCGCTTGCGCCTATGGCGGGCGCAACAGATAAAAGCATGCGCATTTTATGTGAAAATTTCGGCGCCATATTCACCGTTAGCGAAATGGTAAGTGCAAAAGCGCTTACCATGGGCGATAAAAAAAGCCCGCATTTAATGGCATCAAGCGGCTTAAAAGCACCTTACGGCATACAAATTTTCGGCGCAAGTGCCGATGTTATGGGCGAAGCGGCAAAACTTATTTGCAGTGGCGCTTATAAAGCACCGTTCAACTTTTTAGATATAAATATGGGCTGCCCTGCACCGAAGATAACGCAAAGCGGTGCGGGCAGTGCCCTTTTAAGAACCCCACAGCTTGCCGGCGATATAGCACAGCAAGTTGTGAAAAGCGCTAAGGAATATAATATACCCGTTAGCGTTAAAATGCGCATAGGCTACACAAACGATGCGCAAAGCTACACGGGCGTTGAAGTTGCAAAAAGGTGCGAGGCGGCAGGCGTTTTGCTTTTAACGGTGCACGGGCGCACAAGGCAGGAAATGTATTCGCCGGGCATACATGAAGACGAAATTGCAAAAATTAAAGCCGCTGTTAACATACCTGTTTTGGCAAATGGCGATGTAACAAGTGCACAGGGCGCACAAAGCCTAATTAAACACACAAATTGCGACGGTGTTGCAATTGCAAGGGGTGCACTTGGAAATCCGTGGATATTCGAGCAGATAAATGCGCTGTTTAACGGTGAGGAAATGCCGCCTTTGCCAAGCCTGAACCGCCGCTTTGAAGTGCTGAAAGAGCATATATATAATATGTGCGAACACAAGGGTGAATTTGTTGCAATGCAACAGGCAAGGGGCCTTGCAGGCAGATATTTTAATGGGCTTAAAGGTGCGGCGGCACTTAGAAGAGAGTGTAGCGGCATGAAATTTTATTCGGATTTGTTAAGCACAATAGAAATGGCTTATGAATACCAAAAAGCTTCACACACATTATAAAAACGAAGCGCCTTTTTTGCTGATTTCCACAAAATAACACGCTAATTTTTTAAAATAATTTTTGGGTTTAGGTTTTATTCCATACAGCCAATGTTCTTACTTTCTGTTTAGAACACATCTGTTTGCTTTTTGCAATTTTTCTCTTCGTTTATAATGCCAAATTGTAAGATTTATAATCGTGCATTAGCCTATAGGTTTAGCGCGCAAAAAATGCAGTGGTAAGGCTTGCCTTACCACTGCATTTTTTACTTTTATTTCAAATAGTGCCATTTTAATAAAGCTGTTTACAAACAAAGTTTCTTTATTGCTTTATGTGAAGCTAATTTTTAAACAGTTCCAATGTGTTTACCTATAACTAAGCGTAAACATCAATATATTGGCCTTTTGCAGGTGGCGGTGGTGCTGCTTGCTTTAACATTTCTATGGCATTTTGCGCTATTTCCTCTTGCGAGTTCATAGCTGTTTTGGTAACGGCAATGCTGTAATTAAACATAAAGCTTGCAGCAGATAAATTCATCGAGCTTGCTGCTATGTCGTTCATCATGTGAGTTCTCCTTTGCTTTGCTATTTTTTCGGTTTTGCGCTTGGGGCAACAGGCCTTGTTGTGCTTATTGCGTTTGGGTTTTGCACAAAACCTGCAAGTGCTTGGTTTAAGGCTTGAACCGTGGGCACATTTGCGTTTGCAACGCTCTCTGCGTTGGTGGCTTTTGCCTGCTCTAATTCTTTGCGCAAAATTATAATATCCTTTGGCGCATCTATGCCCAAGTTTATATTCCCCGATGCGTCTATGGATAAAACCGTAATCGTTATATTTTCGCCTATCATAAGGCTATCGCCAACTTTGCGGCGTAAAATAAGCATATTACGCCTCCTCGCTGTTTGAAAGAGGTGCGCTACCTTCGCGGCTCTCAAACTCGCTTAAAGTGTGGCGCATATTGTAAACATCTGTTTCCAATATAACTTGCATTGCGTTTTTGGTTTTATCGTTAATAACAATTGGGCAACGCAAATTTACAGTGCTTGTTCCAACAGGCTCGCGCACAACGCAAAGCGTGTAGTAGCAAAGTTCATCGCTGTTTGCAGCTTGCATTTTTTCAAGCTCGGCATTTTGAAGCTCAGGTGAATAATCGGGCTTTAGCGCAAAAGGGTTCATTGCAACAAAAGCAAGCGAGGAAGTTTTTATGCTCTGCAAGCAAAGCATGTTTCCATCGCTGTTTTCAAAAGGCAAAAGCAAAAACTCGCCCTCGTCCTCAAAGCCAAAAATTCCCGCTTGAAAATGAAGAATATCATCGCTGTCATACTCAACAGCACCGAAATATTTTGTTTGCGCAACCAAGGCAAAGCCTCCTTGCTTTGTTTTATTTTTAGCCCCGTGTAAAATATGGGCTAATGTTATAACACTACGCTTGAACGTCTACCGGCACATGGTTTGGGTTTGATGATGGCGGCACATAAAGAGGCTCGCCCACATATTTAATTATAATATCGGGCTGTTGTGTTACGGTTAGTTCTATATCTCCGGGCACAAATGTGAAATCCATTTGGCTTAAGCGCCAGTTGAAATTCAATTTATCCATCTCATACTGAATACTCATTTCGCCGCCCTCGAAAGAAAATTCCACGGGTGCATCGGGCATAAATTCAATAGTGCTTTGGCCCGGTGGCGCAATAACCGTGTTTCTTGCGAATTGCGGTATTGTTTCACCGTCAACTTTAGCCTCCATAAGCAAGCGGCCTTCTTGCGCCATTTGTGCAGTGGCGGAATATGCCTGTTGCAAGCCTTTGGTTGCCTCATTTTTAACGTTTGTTGCGTGGCTGGGAATTACAGAGTTCCTCGCTTCAAAGGTATCAATATTAACCTTTAAAGGGTTAGATTTTATTGTTAAACCTTTTTGGTCGCGAGTAATTTCCATCTCGGCTGTGCCGCGTGCATATTCAAGTTTTGCGTCTTGGCGCTTAAGTTGAATTTCAATAGGTATTGTTTGTATTTCTATAAGTGGTGTCATCGGGGTTACTCCTTCCTTTGCTAAGCGGCATGCACAAAAGCCGCTGTTTTCAGTTTTGATCCGTCAAAACTATATTAATTAATGGTGCACAGTTATTTCATGTAATCCATTAAAGAATCCGGTATTGCGTTAACGCCAACTTGTAAAGCGGCATTATACGAGTTTTCAGCCCACATATAGGCCTGAATTGCCGCAACTAAATCCACATCTTCTATGCTCCCTCGCTCGGCATTCAAAGCGTCGAATGTGTTTTCAAGTTGCGATAAATTTTGCTCGAGAGATTGCGTATCGGCGCTGAGCTTGGAATGTTGCTCTATTAGAGAATCGTGCGCTATTCCGAACGCATCAAAAAGTTCTTCCACTTCTTCGCGGCTGCCAACACCGTAAGAGTTGGTTTCTATATCATAACTGCTAAACATCTCTGAAATATCTATCATGATATCCGCAATGTTTTGTGGGTTACCGTCTGCGTCAAGGCCGTAGCCCAAAATGCCCACACCCGAAAGGGCGGCATCATAAGCCGTTGCCGGAATTACCTGCCCGTTTGCATCAAGCTCGAAGCCTCTGCCTATATCAACATATAGTGTTTCTGCATTCCAAACGTCAAGCATCTCTTGGTTGGTGTAGTTTGCAGGCGGCGCCGCATTTGGGTTTAATATGCCCACTCCCGTGTTAGGGTCGATATATTCATCATCTAAATTGTGCGAGAGGGAAACGCCCCTAAACGCAACATATTTGGAATTGCCATCTTGCTCTATGGAGAAAGGCGCTTCGTAGGTATCTGCGCCGTTGAAAACATATTGGTCGTTATATTTCGAGTTCATACCGCTAACAATAGCCTCTGCGCCTTGAAACATAACTTGCCCTTGTATGTTTAAGGTGTCGAGGTTTGTGTCGTTAAGGCCGCTCATAGCGGGCACTTTGCCAAGGGTATTGGTTAAATCGTCTATAACGGTTTCCATATTGCTCCACGCAACTTGGTTTTTGCCTATAATGGTAGATGTGTTTTCGTGCTGTGTGTTTGTGGCATTTAGCGAGCTGTGCACACGAAAGGCCCTTGTGGCGGCGGCAGGATCTTGCGCATAGCTATCGAAATTGCGCTGGCTCATAACTTTTTGCATAGTGGCGTCGCGCTGATATGTTGCACTTGCAAGGCCAGAGCGGTACATATACATGCTGCCGTTTGTTGTTACACGCATTTGGTATCTCCTTTTATCATTAGAAAATAATGGTTTTTATATCAATTACTTTAAAAGCGTAACATAAATATTTAAGCTTTAAAAAGGAACGAATTCCACCGCTTCGCTCAAAATGACAGATAAACTATGTGTAAAATTAATTACACACATGCTATAATGGCATCGTTTTAAATTTATTACATATTTAAAAGAATTTCTAAAACTTCGTCCAAAGTTGTCATAAGCCTTGCGGCGGCGCCGTAAGCAGTTTGGTAAGTTATCAAATTTGTCGCTTCGTCGTTTAGGTTAACACCCATAACGCTCTCTCTTGCAACATAAGCATTGTCGTTAACTTCCATATTACTGGTTAGCGTGGCGGTTGCCGCCATTTGGTCTTCCGCTAAAGTGGATTGAATGGAAAACAGCATCTCTTCAAACGATAATGTATCGCTAACGCCCACTGCACCCGGTGCTATATCGGTTGGGTTAAATGTGTGCTCTGCTCCAAAGGCATCTAAAAAGCGTGCAAGGTTTGTTCTGTCGCCGCTTGGCGCATTCTCTTCGCCGGAGGAAAGCATGTGCACGTTGCCGTCTGCCCAATCTTGCGAAACGGCTATATTTGCGGCGGTTATGGGCACGGTGCCGCCCATGCCGTCGGATAAATTAGACGAGAATAAATCTCCCGCACCGGCGGTTGTTGTGGGTGTGCCGTCTGCTTGTGTGTTGTTTATGGTGTTCATAACCTCGGCAAATGTGTATGCCAAAGAGTCCAGCGCTTGTTGATAATAAGGTATGCCCCTTTTGGAAGTGGAGTTAACATCTTCAAGCACATCTGCATTCGTGGAATACTCGCCGTTTTCTGTTAGCATTTCACGCATACTTTGAAGCGAGCCGTAAAGTTCGGTGTCGCCCAAAACGGTAGAGGTATCGGTATAGTTAAGTTGCTGGCCGTCAACATCTGTTAGCGGGCTAACGGTTAAAGAGTAGTTGTCGCTCTCATCGCCCGTGGTGAACTGCGAAACATGCACGCCGTCCACAATAACGCCACCATTTAAAGGCACTCTGTCCTCGTCTGTTAAAGTTATTGTAAGTTTTTCAACTTCAAAATTCGGTGCAAGCATCTCTGTGGAATAGCTCACATCAATTTTTACAAATTGGCTTAAACTGTCTATCATCAAATTGCGCTCATCACGCAGTTCCAAAGCAGAATCGCCCCTAATTTCGGCATCTCTTATAGATGTGTTAAGCTCTTGTATGCTTTTTAAAATTTGGTTTACGGTGTCTACATCTTGGTTATATGCCTCGGTGTATGTGCGCTCAAGCTCTGCAAGTTTATCTGCATAGGAGTTGAAAAGCGATGTTAAAGATGATGCCGAAGAGCGAATAAGCGCCTCGAAATCGTTCATGCCGTTTGTGTTAGCGGTGCTTATCAAATCTCTCAAATTGTTCATTTGTTTAAGTATAACGCCGTCGTCTTGGCCGTTTTCGCCGTCGCCGCCCTTGCCAACTTCGTCTAAAATAGCGGCTAAATCCTCATAGCCGGCAGTTTTGGCGTCTGAAGCGCCTAAATCCGACAGGGAATTTCTGTATGTTATATCAAGCCCCGGGTCTCTAAGCTGAGCAATGTCGGTTACAACTGCGCCTTGCCCCACATTTGCGGTGTACATAGAGTAGTATTTATCCGAGGTACTTGAAGATAGGCTGTATTGTTCTACACGCTGGCGCGAATAGCCCACAGTGCTGATGTTTGTGATATTGTTTCCTGTGACATCAAGGCCTTTTTGGGCGGCATAAATGCCGAGCCTAACCGTTGTAAAAGAACCGAATGTTCCCATTATATCCTCCTAATATGGTAATACCCATTTGCAAGTGAAAAGTGCGTTTTACGCTAACCGGAAAAATCTGTGCTTTTTGAAATTATGCCTTGAGTGCGTGGCACAATATCGGGTAAATCTTCAACGCCACGCTGTTTTAGCGCCTTTTGAATGAGCTTGCTGTTCTTTTCAATAATATCTGCGGCACTTTTGCGGGCAAGCTGTAATATATCGTTTTTATTTAATATATCATTAACCGCCTTTATTGTTTGCGCTTTGTACTTCTCTTCGCAAACCTGTGGCATTTCGCGCAAAGTTGCCTTTATGCCAAGCGCTTTTAAAATTTCGCCTCTGCGCTTTTCAAGGCCTCTTAGCAAAAGCGAAATTGCCTGCTCTTTCTTTATTGCTTCGTTTAATTCTTCAAGCCTGTGCAATTTAACCGCGTTTGCCTTTTCGTTTTGCAATGCGCTTAAATCGCTTAAAGCGGTGGATAAATTATCTAAAAACTTCAAATAATCTTCATAGGTGTAATTCATAGCTATTCCTCTTGAGCCAAAAGCAAAATGTTTGAAGCAAGCTTTTGGGCATCTATTTGATAATTGCCTTTTTCTATTTCAAAGCGAAGCGAATTGAGCTCGCCTTTAGTGGGGCGAACATGCGCCTTTTGAACTATATCCGAAACAGCCTCGCGCACAAATGCATCTTCTCCGGTGGGTTTTGCGGCAAAAACAGCGCTGTCGAAACTTTGTGCCTTAGCGGCAATTTCGCCTTGGGCATCTGTGTTTTTTGCACCTTTTGAAGCCTTAACCGAAGCAAGACCCAAATTATTTGTGATTTTTAAACTCATAAATAAAACTCCATTCGAAAAAAACGCTTTGACTGGATTAAAATATAGTTTGCTAAAGCCATAATTAATCCTATGTAATATAATCGTCAAAAACGCAAAAAAATTAATAGATAAATGTAAGATTTTTTTAAAATTTTGCAATTATCTGCAATTATTTTTAACTTAGCCGTTAGGAAGTATTGCAAACTTGTTTTTAATTTTTAAAAAATATGAATTTTTGCCTGTGTTTTTGTTAAATTATACAATAATTGTTATGTGTTAACAACAGTGCTTTTATTAATTTGTGAATTTTCTTGCCATTTTGCGTTTAAAATGGTAAAATATTTAGGATAAAATTTTTAATTAAAATGCGGAGATATTATGTGCCGAATAAATGCAAGTGCTTGTGTGGTGTCTTACGGGAATTACAGCGAAGTTTTAAATGCAATAAACAGTGTTACTACGCACACAAAAAATGTTAATTTAAGTTTGTTTGTGGTGGATAACGCATCGCCCGACGGCACAGGAGAAAAACTTTTAAGTAGTAGCACAGGGCAAAGCTGGCAGGTTTTGGTGCAAGAGCAAAACCTGGGTTTTGGCAGTGGGCACAATGTGGTTTTGCCGCTTATAAACAGCAAATACCACGCCGTTATAAACCCCGACATTGTTTTGAGCGAAGATGCCATTAGCACACTTTGCGATTATTTGGAAAAAAACGAAGATGTAGTTATGGTTACGCCACGCCTTGTTTTTGAAAACGGGCAAGAGCAATATACATCTAAGCGCGCGCCAACATTTATGGCGCTTTTAAGCCGCCAATTGCCACTGCCTTTTTTAAAGAAATTCGAGCTTTATTACCAAATGCGCGATAAAGATTTAACCAAAGTGCAAGAGATAGATTTTTGCACGGGCTGCTTTTTTGTTATGCGCACAGATGTTTTCAAAAAAATAGGCGGTTTTGACGAGGGCTATTTTATGTATGTGGAAGATGCCGACATTACGCGCAAAGCCAAAGAGCACGGCAAAGTAATGTTTGTGCCATGTGCAACGGTTATGCACAAATGGCACAGAACGCCCAATAAAAAGTTAAAGCACTTTTTTATGCAAATTAAATCTATGTTCAGATACTGGAAAAAATGGGGATTTCACTTATATAAACACTAAATATAAAGGAGCTAATATGAAAGGTATAATTTTAGCAGGCGGCGCCGGCACAAGGCTTTACCCGCTAACAATGGTTACAAGCAAACAATTGCTACCGGTTTACGATAAACCGATGATTTATTACCCTCTTTCAACATTAATGCTGGCGGGAATTAAAGATATTTTAATAATATCAACCCCTGAGGACACGCCTCGCTTCGAGGCTCTTTTGGGTAGCGGCAATCAGTTTGGTGTTAATTTATCTTATGCTATTCAGCCAAGCCCCGACGGCCTTGCGCAGGCTTTTATAATTGGTGAAGAGTTCATAGGCGATGATGCATGCGCCATGGTTTTGGGCGATAATATTTTTTACGGCAGCGGCTTTTCGGCGCTGCTTAAAAACGCTGTGCAAAACGCAGAAAACGGCAGGGCAACAGTTTTCGGCTACTATGTTACAGACCCAGAGCGTTTTGGCGTTGTTGAGTTTGACGAAAACGGCAAGGCTATTTCCATAGAGGAAAAGCCGCAAAACCCAAAAAGCAATTATGCGGTTACCGGCCTTTATTTCTACGGCAAAGGCGTTGCGAGCGTTGCAAAGAATGTTAAGCCCAGCGCAAGGGGCGAGCTTGAAATTACAACGCTAAACGAAATGTACTTACACGAGGACAAACTTGATGTTCAGCTTATGGGCAGGGGCTATGCATGGCTTGACACCGGCACGATGGACAGCCTTGTTGAGGCGGCAGATTTTGTGCAGATGGTTGAAAAAAGGCAGGGCATAAAAATTAGTGCGCCCGAGGAAATTGGCTATAAAAACGGCTGGATAAGCAAAGAAAAACTGCTTGAAAGCGCAGCTCGCTACGGCAAAAGCCCTTATGGCTACCACTTACAGCAAGTTGCCGACGGCAAAATTTTAGCTTCTAAGTAATATTGTTTAGAACGGAGAAACGCATGAATATTCTGATTACAGGCGCAAAAGGCCAGCTGGGAAATGCGCTTGCAAGTTGTTTACAGCAAGGTAAAAGTGAAATTGGCGCATTGCCCGAGGCTTTGTTAAACGCACAAGTAAAACTTACGGATATAGACGATTTTGACATTACAAATTTAAGCAGCGCTGTAACTTATGTTGGTATAAACAGCCCTGATGTTATTATAAATTGCGCCGCTTACACAAATGTTGACGGCTGTGAAAAAAACGAGAGCGACGCCATGCTTTTAAATGCATTGGGCGCGCGCAACTTGGCAATTGCCGCAAAAAAAATCAACGCTAAACTAATTCATGTTTCAACAGATTATGTGTTTAGCGGCAAAGCCCAAAAAGCGCCCTTGAGCGAATATGATTTAACAGGCCCTGTTTCGGTTTACGGCAAAACAAAGCTTTTGGGTGAAGAGTATGCAAGAGAGTTTTGCAAAAAAACTTTTATTGTGCGCACAGCGTGGCTTTACGGTTACAGCGGCAAAAATTTTGTTAAAACCATTGCCAATTTGGCAAAAACAAAAGAGGAGCTAAGCGTTGTTAACGACCAAATAGGCAACCCCACAAACGCACAAGATTTAGCGCACCATATTTTAAAACTTGCTTGTAGCGAGGAGTATGGCGTTTACCACTGCACAGGCGAGGGAATTTGCTCTTGGTTTGATTTTGCAAGCGAAATTGTGCGCCTTTCGGGTGGCAATGCAAAGCTTGAGCCCGTTACAAGCGAGCAATATAAAAAAATGAACCCTAATGCGGCAGATAGGCCCGCATATTCAGCACTTGAAAACAGGATGCTCACTTTGAGTGTGGGCAACGAAATGCGAAACTGGAAACAGGCGCTCGAGTGCTATTTTAAAAATTGGAACGGCGAGTAAAAATTAAATTTTTTGCCGCAGGTGTTATAAAACGGTTTAAAGCACGTTTTTAACAGCTAAAGCGGCGGAACGGAGAATAGCGTGAAAAATCACGCTATCAATTATTTAAATGGCGTGCCGTTAGAAACGGCACATGCCAATTAATCTCCACTTTGTATGGAGATTTTAAATACTATTTGTGCTGTGCACAGAATGGAGATTAAAATGAAAACATATCTTGTAACAGGCGGCGCAGGGTTTATAGGCTCTAACTTTATTTTATATATGCTAAAAAAATACAGCGATATTAAAATTATTAACGTGGATATTTTAACCTATGCCGGCAATTTGGAAAATTTAAAAGAGGTGCAAAACGATGCGCGCCACATTTTTGTAAATGCAGATATTTGCGATAGAGATGCCATTTCCGATGTGTTCAACAAGCACAATGTGGATTATGTTGTGAACTTTGCGGCGGAAAGCCATGTGGACAGAAGCATTACAAACCCCGAAATATTTGTTAAAACAAATGTTGAGGGCACAGTTAATATGCTTCAATGCGCAAAAAACGCTTGGTATAAAGATGGCAATTGGCAAGACGGCAAAAGGTTTTTGCAAGTGGGAACAGATGAGGTTTACGGCAGTTTAGGCGAAACGGGCTTTTTCACGGAAGAAACACCCCTTTGCCCGCACAGCCCATACTCGGCAAGCAAAACAAGTGCCGATTTATTTGTGCAGGCTTTCGGCGATACATATAATATGCCTGTTATCACCACACGTTGCTCTAACAATTACGGGCCTTACCAATTCCCCGAAAAGCTAATTCCCCTCATGATAAATAACGCCAAACACAAAAAAGCACTGCCTGTTTACGGCGACGGCATGAATATTCGAGATTGGCTTTATGTTGAGGACCATTGCAAAGCTATCGACATGGTGCTTGAAAACGGCAGATTAGGCGAAGTTTACAATGTTGGCGGGCATAACGAGCGCCCGAATATATTTATTGTTAAGAAAATTATTGAAATTTTACACGATGTTTTGGATGACAGCATAGATGAAAACTTGATTAAATATGTGCAGGACCGCTTAGGCCACGACAAACGCTATGGAATTGACCCAACAAAAATTAAAAACGAGCTTGGCTGGTACCCCGAAACAACATTTGAAGTGGGCATTGAAAAGACAATTAAGTGGTATTTGGAAAACGAAGCGTGGCTTAACAATGTTACAAGCGGCGAATATAAAAAATATTACGATAATATGTATGCAAATAAGTAAGGTTTAATTAATTTATCCACTACAGCAAAAAAGCAAAAGAGGTAAATATGATTTATGATATAATAGACAATATAGAGCAGTACACCGGCATGTTTGAAAATTTAGACATTGCCATAAATTATATAGCGAATAATGATTTATCTGCACTGCCGCTCGGGCGCACCGATATTGACGGCGACAATGTTTTTGTGAAAATTGTGGAAATTAACCCAAAGCAAACGCAAGATTTGCATTTTGAAACGCACAGCGTTTATATGGATTTGCAATTAGACATTGACGGCATGGAAATTTGCGAAGTGGCACACGGTGAACTTGAAGAGTTTGAAAGCTACGATGAAGAGAAAGATATGGCGCTTTATAACGGTGAGCCAAGCTGTGCATTTTTGCTCACACCCGAGCGTTTTGCGCTTTTTATGGTGGAGCAGGCGCATAAGACAGGTGTTAAAAGTGAATGTGATATCGTTAAAAAAGCAATTTTCAAAATAGCTTATAACAGAATTTAACTTTTGGAAAACAAAAAAATAAAACCTCTAAACTTTTAAGGTTTGGAGGTTTTATGTTTTTTGAAATTTGCAATAAATTTACATAAAATTAACTTTTTGTATACTGAATTGTTAATGCAAAATTTGTTAATATAACATACAGTAAAATAAATAAATAATGGCAAAATTGGCAAATAAAATGCATAAAATTTTGTTTTTTGCATGGCCAATGTTGAAAACTCTGTTGAAAGTGTTGAAAACTCTTGCTTTCTCGTCTTAGGTTTTCAACATAACCTTTGTTTTTTAATGCATAAAAAACAAAGCGGTTGAATATTATTATAGTTTTTGATAAAATATTATTATGATGAGATGTAATTGTAAAAAAATATTAAAATAGCAACAAATTTCCTGTTGACATTTTAAGAAAATGCAGTTTGAAAAACGTGCTTTAAGAATGGAGAAAATAATGAAATGGCTTTATAAATTAGAATATAAGTATAAAAAATATGCGTTGCACAATATAATGCTTTATATTGTGCTTGGCAACTTAATGGTATATTTGGCAATGATGGTTGCGCCCGGCGCAAATTTATACTCTATGCTTATCTTCCATTGGCCCTCTATTTTGCAAGGGCAAATTTGGCGGCTTTTTACATTTGTGTTTGTTGCAACGCCGCAATCGCCCATGTTTATGGCTATTGCCCTTTTCTTCGATTACTACATCGGCAGTGTTTTAGAGCGCAGTATGGGTGCGTTCAGGTTTAATATTTTTATCCTTAGCGGCATAACGCTAACGGCACTTTTTGGCATAATTGCACATTATGTGATGATGCTGCTACCTATGGGTGCGGCTTTGGCAATGACGAATTTTATAACAGCAGAGCAGTTTTTTTATTCGTTGTTCTTGGTTTTCGCCATGATATACCCCGAAACACAACTGCGCTTTATGTTTATTTTGCCGCTTAAGGCAAAGCATTTGGGCATATTCTATGCTTTTTTAACGCTTTACAATTTATTCACAGGCTATTGGGGCACAAGAATTGCAATTTTAGCAGCGCTTGTCAATTTCTTAATATTCTTTGGGAACCGCTTTATCAAGGATATTACAAAGGATTTGAAATATCAAAAAGCAAGGCGCAAATGGCGGCAAAACAATAATTACAAAAATTGAGCTTTTACAATTGGCAAATTGAAATTTGTGTGGTATAATGTAAGTTAATTCAAGCGTTTGCAATGAAATTTTATATAAAATGCATATTTTATATATGTATGCGCTTGCTTTTAATTCACGCTAAAAGCGTTTGGAGGTATGAGATATGAAATTAGTAACGGCAATTGTGAACAAGGAAGACGCCAATGCTGTGAGCACTGCTTTAACAAAAAGCGGCTTTAGCGTTACAAAACTTGCCACAACAGGCGGCTTTTTAATGTCCGGCAATATCACGCTTTTAATAGGCACGGAAGATGAAAAAGTTGACGCTTGCATTGAGGTTATATCTTCGCAATCCAAACAGCGCAAAGAGGTTGTGCCAAGCACTTCTAATTACGGCATAGGCGTAACAACTGCTTATCCGCTTGAAGTTAGCGTTGGCGGCGCAACTATTTTTGTTACAAATGTAGAGCGCTTTGAAAAAGTTTAATGGGGATTAATATGATGCTTAGCACCGTGTGCGGCAACGAAAAAATTGTGGGTGAGCTAAAGCAGGCGCTTAGTGAAAAACGGCTTATGCACGCAGTTTTAATTTGCGGCGCAAAGGGCACAGGTGCCGGCTATTTGGCAAAATGCTTAGCGGCAGATTATTTATATCCAAGCGAGGGCGCACAAAAAAGTGATGCCGCTAAAAACGGCGCAAAAGCCGTTATGAGCGAGCAAAGCGGCGAATATATAGTGCTTAAAGGTGAAAATGCCACAGCGGAAATAAAAATAGATAATGTGCGAAATGTGCGCAAAAATTTGCACTCAACCGCACTTAGCTCTAATTTCAGGGTGGTGCACATTAAAAATGCACAAAAGCTAAATTCATCCAGTGCAAATGCGCTTTTAAAAGTGCTTGAAGAGCCGCCCGAAAATGTGCTGTTTATTTTAAACGCGCACAGTGAAGCGGCGCTTATGCAAACAATTCGCAGCAGGTGCAGTGTTTACAATATGGGCACAATAAGCCCTGAGCAGTGCACGCAATATTTGCTTCTAAACTTTAAAAATTATAAAGGCATAAAAGAAAAAGCGCCTGTTTACTCAAAATATTTTGGCGGAAAAATAGGCGTGTGCGCAAAAATGCTTGCACATAAAAACGCAGAGAAAATATTGTTGCATTTGCAAGCGTTTTTAGATGCTGCAGTGCAAAAAAACGCTTATGAGCTTAGCGCTGTTTTGAGCAATTATGAAAAAGATAAAATTTCCGCTTTAGAATTTTTGGAGTTTTTATCGGATTTTTGCGCTTATACACTGAGAAACGAGCAAAAAGGCGAAAAGGCAAAAGCGGCGGTGAGCATTATTGAAAATGCGCACAAAACAATGGAAAATGCGCATAAAAACGCAAATATAAAACTTATATTAAGCGCCATGGTTGTTAAAACAGTTAAAGCGCATTAAAGGAGAACCGCTAAAAGCGGGCTGAAATATATGGAAAAAGTTATTAATATAACATTTCAAAAGGGCGGAAAAGCATATTTTTTCTCGCCCGGTGAATTAAAAATTACAAAAGGGCAATATGTTGTTGTGCAAACTGTGCGCGGCCTTGAATGTGGGCTTGTTACAAGGGGCGTGCACGATGTTGCGCAGGCGAATATCCCCGGCCAGCTAAAGCCTATTGTGCGCTTAGCAAGCGAAGAAGACGTGCAAAAAATGAAGCAAAACCGTGCAGACGAGCGAAAAGCTTTTGCAAAGTGCGAAGAAATTGTTTTAAAGCATAAGCTGGACATGAAACTTATTAATGCGGAATTTACATTGGACAGAAGCAAAATTCTTTTTTATTTCACTGCCGATGGCCGTGTGGATTTCAGAGAGCTTGTTAAAGAACTTGCCTCTATATTCCACACAAGAATTGAGCTTAGGCAAATTGGTGTGCGTGACGAGAGCAAAATGATAGGTGGGCTTGGAATTTGCGGCCAGCCGTTTTGTTGCAGCAGGTTTTTAAAAGATTTTCAGCCCGTTTCTATTAAAATGGCGAAACTGCAAGGGCTTTCGCTGAACCCGGCTAAAATAAGCGGAAGTTGCGGCAGGCTTATGTGCTGCCTTGCCTACGAGCAGCCTGCCTATGAGTATTTAAGCCGCACAACACCGGGTGTGGGAAGCATTGTGAAAACGCCCGAAGGCAATGGGTGTGTTACAGAGGTTAATTTGGCAGGCGGAACATTGAAAGTTAAGCTTGAGGATATGCCCTATAACCCACGCATTTATAAAACGAAAGATTGCACCTATTTGCGTGGCGGGAAATTTGCACCGCACGAAAAAGATGACGAATTTTAAAAATTACTTGAAAATTCTTGATTTTGTGTTAAAATGTATTTAAAGCGAATAGTAACGCTTTATCTGCCAATATTAAATTATTGGCGGTTAACAAAATTAAGGAGGGTAATATTATGGCATATCTAATTAGTGACGAATGTATTTCTTGCGGAGCATGTGCAGAGGCATGTCCTGTATCATGTATTAGTGAGGGCGAGGGTAAATTTGTTATAGACGCAGGCGAATGTATTGACTGCGGCACATGTGAGGGTACTTGCCCTGTTTCTGCAATAAGTGCAGGCTAATTTAAAAAGAACTGGGGGGCTTTGTGCCCCCCTTATTTTCTTTTGTTTATTTTATACAAATAGGTAAAGCGTTTAAAATTGTAGGCGAATAATTACGTTAGAGCGCAAATTTTATATGCGGTTAAAGTGAAATTTTCATTTAACACCGCAATAGATGCTTTACAAACAGGCTGTTGGGGAGTTTGTTATGCCGCAAAATATAAAAGCTGAAAAGTTAATTAAGGGCACAACGGTTTATGTGGATAATATTCACAAATTCGGTGCCGACGCAATTTTTTTAGCGCATTTTTGCGGTGCAAAACGTGCACAAAATGTGTGCGATTTTGGCACAGGTTGCGGCATTATTCCGCTTCGCCTATTTGATAGAGGGCACAAAGGGCTTTGCGTTGGTGTTGATATAAATGAAGACGCAATTAACCTTTTGCAAAAGAGCATTATTAGCAATAACGCATATAATATAAAGCCGCTGTGTATGGATTTGCGCACACTAATACCAAAGCGGCACTTACAAACAGGTGAAGCGGTTGAACCCGACAAAAAACGCTCCGACATTTTGCAAAACACACATTTTGATATAATTACTTGTAACCCGCCATATTTTAGCGGCGGTTTTGTTAGCAAAAGCGAGGGTAAAGCCGCTGCAAGGCACGAAATTTCGCTGAATATAGAACATGTTTGCAAAGCGGCGGCACCGCTGCTGAAAGACGGTGCAAAGTTGTGCATTTGCCAGCGCCCCGAGCGCCTTGCAGATATTATTTGCGCCATGCGCAGTGTAAACATAGAGCCCAAGCGTTTGCAATATGTTAGTGCGCATAAGGGCAAAGCGCCTTATTTAATTTTGATAGAAGGGCAAAAAAACCGAGCGCCGGGCATAAAAACATTGCCTTTACTCATAACGCAAAACGAGGACGGCACACACCCGAGTGCTGAGGTTAAACTTATTTATGAAATGTGAATGTTGCGAAAAAACGCAAAAAGGCAATTTATCAAACTTATTACTGCCAGGCGGCGAAGATAAAGGCAAATCACTTTCGAGGTGCAAACAATGCAAAACAATAACGAAAAAAACAAAGTGCCAAAAGGCATTTTATATATAGTTGCAACGCCAATAGGTAATTTGTCCGACATTACTAAACGGGCGGCAAGCGCATTTGAAAGCGCAGATTTTATAGCCGCCGAGGACACGAGGGTTAGCGCTAAATTGCTGAATTATCTTGGAATAAAGAAACCTATGGTTAGTTATTACGAACACAATTTAGCACAGCGCACAGATTATATTATAAACCGAATTTTAAGCGGTGAAACCTGTGCTTTGTGCAGTGATGCAGGAACGCCCGCCATTAGCGATCCGGGTGAAATGCTTGTGGCAAAAGCGCTTGAAAACGGTGTGAAAGTTGAGCCCATACCCGGCGCTTGTGCGGCAATAGCGGCACTTTGCGCAAGCGGGCAAATAACATCGCGCTTTGTGTTTGAGGGTTTTTTGCCCACAAATAAAAGGCAAAAAAAGCAAAGGCTAAACGCGCTAAAACAAGAAGAGCGCACAATAATATTTTACGAAGCACCACATAAATTAAAAACAACTTTGCAAGATTTAAGCGAGATGTTTGAGGCAGAGCGCTCTTTAACCGTTTGCCGAGAGCTTACAAAATTGCACGAGGAAATATTTGTAACAAGCATAAGCGGCGCAAAAGAGCATTATGATAATATTGCGCCAAAAGGAGAATTTGTGCTTGTTATGCAGGGCGCAAAGCCGCAAGAACAGCAGAAAATAACACTGCAAGAGGCGGCAATAATGGCAAACGGGTTTATGCAAGATGGTTTAAGCGTTAGCATGGCGGCAAAAAAAGCCGCTGAAAAAAGCGGCTTTGCCAAAAACGAGATATATAAAATTTGCACTGAATACGCAAAAAATAATGGGGAAGGCGAATGAAGTATTTAATTTTATCGGACACGCACGGGCATATAAATGCTGTTTGCGATGTTGCGCACAGGGAAAACAGTTGCGATGCCGTAATTTTTTTAGGCGATGGCTTGCAAGATATGTATATGTTACAAACCATGTTGCCAAACGCTAAAATATTTAAAGTTTGCGGCAATTGCGATTTTGCAAACGATGCACCGCAAAGAATTATAATGCCAATTGGAAAAAAGCGTGCGCTTATAACACATGGGCATTTACAATATGTTAAAAGCGGCACAGAGCATATTATAAAAGAGGCAAAAGAGGAAAAAGCAAACATTGTGCTTTTCGGGCACACTCACGATGCGATAAATGTTGAAATTGACGGAATTCACCTTTTTAACCCCGGCACGCTAAGCGGTGCAAGCCAAGGAAAAAGCGTTAGCTACGGCATTTTGGAAGTGGTAAAAGGCAAAATTTACGCAAGTATAAAAAACTTGTGATTGAAAATAGCAGGGTATGCCTTGTGTGTTTTGAGCGAAGCCGCCCACTTTGTCATTCCGAGCGAAACCGCCCACTTTGTCATTCCGAGCGAAGCCGTCCACTTTGTCATTCCGAGCGAAGCCGATGACGCACCGCAGTGCTAATGCCAACGAGCAACCGACACGCAAGTGGCGGCTCTTGGCGAGTGGTGGAATCCGTAATTCACTTGCGTTTTCAAAGCACAAAGCACGGATTTCTACAGTTAGCTTATTTGCATTTTCAAAAATCATCTAAAAAGCTGTGAAGCACCCCATCTTTAATATAAGAGGGTAATAAGTTTACGTTTGCGTTGTGCAAAGAGCGAAAAATATTCATAGGTGCATCTTTGTTTTCGCTTTGCATTATAGATATAAGTTTTTTTGTGATTGCCCTTGCACCCTTTTGCTCGTGGCTTTCGTCCTTTTCGGTAAAACGGCAAGCGCACTGCAAAAATTGCAGCGAATTATATCGCACCCACGCTTTAATATCTTGTTCGTGCACCATGTAAAGCGGGCGTATCAATTGCATATTCTCGTAATTTTCACTTTTAAGTTTGGGCAACATAGTTTTAATTTGCGCACTGTAAAGCATACTCATAACGGCTGTTTCAATAATGTCGTTAAAGTGGTGGCCCAGTGCTATTTTATTGCAACCAAGGCCCTGCGCATTTTTGTATAAATGCCCACGCCGCATGCGTGCGCATAAATAGCATGGGCTTTTTTGCACATTCTCAACGCTTGCAAAAATATCGGTGTTAAATATGTGCAAATTAAGCCCCAAAAGCTGTGCGTTTTTTTCAATAAGTGCCCTGTTGTTGGGTTTATAGCCGGGGTCCATACACAAAAAAACAAGCTCAAAAGGCTTTTCGCTGTGCTTTTGCAATGCCTGCATGCATTTTGCAAGCAAAAAGCTATCTTTGCCGCCGCTAATGCACACCGCTATTTTATCGCCGCTCTCAATTAAATTGTAATCTTTGCATGCACCTATAAAGCGGTGCCAAATTGCTTTTTTATACTTTTTTTGTATGCTGTTTTCAATTTTGAAAATTGTATTATCACTCATTTTTAAATACTAAGCTCACAAAGCACTTGCATTTCCAAGTTTTTTGTTGTTATAACGTTGTTTTCTAAAACGGCATACCCGTTTATACCATCACCCTTGGGTATGGATAAACTGCCGGGGTTTAAAAAAATGTAATCGCCTTTATCGCAAAGCTCACGTACATGGGTGTGCCCATGAACAAGCACATCGCCCTTTGAAAGCAGCGGTAAATTTTGCTCGTTATAAATATGCCCGTGCGTTACAAACACCGAGCGAATGCCGATGTTTAAAATGGCGTAGTCTGCCATCATAGAAAACTGCAAAACCATTTGGTCAACTTCGCTGTCGCAATTTCCTCGCACAGCTATAATGTTTTGCTTGTGCTTGTTTAAAAGTTCGCTAACTTCAAGAGGGTTGTAATCTTTTGGTAATGGGTTGCGTGGCCCGTGGTATAAACAATCGCCTAAAAAAACAATTTTGTCGGCTTTTTCAGCGGCAAATATATCGCACAATTTTTGCGCATAGTATAAAGAACCGTGTAAATCTGACGCTATTAAATATTTCATAGTTATCTCCATTTTGTGCATAGCACGAATAAATTTTGTGAATTTTTAAAAAGAATGAAAATTTGGCATGTGCCGTTTGTTCCCGGCACAAAAAGTTTAATTTAAAGTTAAAAAGTGCATTTCGCAATAAATTGCAAAAGCACTTTTTAAAAAAATTATAGTAATTATTTGTTTTGCATTTCAAGCACTAATTTTTGTGTGTCACGTGCAATCATCAGCTCTTCGTTTGTGCAAATAACAAGCACTCTAACTTTGCTTTCAGGTGTTGAAATATCAAACATCTCTCTGCCTTGCAAGCCTTTTTCGTTTTCTTCTACATTCAAATTAACACCTAAAAACTCCATGTTCTCGCAAACACCGTTGCGTGTGTTTGGTGCGTTTTCGCCTATGCCGCCTGTGAAAACAATGCAGTCCACACCGCCCATTGCCGCCGCATAAGAACCAACATATTTTTTAATTTGATACTGTAACATTTCCCTTGCAAGCTGTGCGCGCTCGTTGCCCTCGTTTGCGGCTTTTTCAACATCGCGTTTATCGCTTGAAACGCCTGAAACGCCAAGCAAACCACATTTTTTGTTTAAGTAGTTTGCCATTTCTTGCCCGCTTAGGCCTGTTTTTTCCTCAATAAATGTAACAGCGCTTGGGTCTAAATCTCCGCAACGTGTGCCCATAATAAGGCCTGCAAGAGGCGTTAAGCCCATGCTGGTGTCAACACATTTGCCATTATCTATAGCGGCAATGCTGCTGCCGTTGCCAAGGTGGCATGTTATAATTTTTAGCTCGTCACGGCTTTTGCCCAAAAATTCAGCGGCTTTAAGGCTAACATACCTGTGGCTTGTGCCGTGGAAGCCGTAGCGCCTAATGGAATATTTTTCGTAAAGCTCGTAAGGTATGGCATACATATATGCTTTAGGCGGCATTGTTTGGTGGAATGTTGTGTCGAACACGGCAACATTTGGCACATTTTCGCCAAAAACAGCTTTTGCGCTGTTAAGCCCTTTAACATGTGCAGGGTTATGCACAGGCGCAAGGTGCGATACATCGTCAATTTGCTTTATAATCTCATCTGTAACAATTTCGCTTTTTGTAAAAAGTTCTGCACCTTGCACAACACGGTGCCCAATGGCGTCAATTTCGCTCTTATCTTTTATAACGGCACATTCTTCATCTGTCATAAGAAGAACAACTTTCATAAAAGCCTCTGTGTGCGTGGGGAAATCGCAATCAACGCGCCACTCTTTTCCGTGGGCTTTATGGGTTACAAAGCTATCGTCCAGGCCAACCCTCTCGCAATTGCCCTTGCAAAGCACTTCTTCTGTTTGCATGTCCAAAAGCTGATATTTAAGGGAGCTTGAACCGCAATTAATTACTAAAATTTTCATATTTATGACTATTCCTTTCTGCAAAAAGCACAAAACAACCATAAAAATAGTCATAAATGTGCCATGTTTTTTGGTTGTCTGCTTTAGCAGACGAGAAAAACGGCTTTTTAATAAAGATAGTTTGAAATTTATTTTCAAACTTATCTCCTTTAGTGCAAAAGCACTTTTATTATCGCACAATATATTATATAATAAGATTAACACTTTTACAAGAAAAAATTGATTTTTTGGGAAAATGTTATAATAAAGAGGGTGCATAAGGGCTGTTTGGTGCCAAAAGCTTCGCTCCGCAATGACGATTAAAGCACAGCGGCACAGTAAAGCAGCACTTATAAAATTTGCGCGTGAAAAAAGCGCGCTTTATAAAAGGTGAAATATGTTAGAAACAAAAATAGCCGCCATAATAGCTGAGTACAATCCATTTCATAGCGGGCACGAGCACCAGATAAAAATGTTAAAAAAGCAAGGGTTTACCCATATTATTGTGCTTTGTAGCCCGGGAGTTGTTCAAAGGGGCGAATGCGCCTGTTTTCCAACGCACATACGCACAAAAGCGGCACTTAAAGCCGGCGCAAGTTTGGTTTTAAGTTTGCCTGCGCCTTTTGCCGTGCTCTCGGCAGAGGGCTTTGCAAAAGCAGCGGTGGAAATTTTGTGCGCGTTAAATGTGTGCAACTGCATAGCTTTTGGAGCAGAAGTGCCAAACACCGAATTAATTATAAAAACAGCGCAAATTATCAATTCACCGCTATATGCACAAAAGTTTAAACAAAGCCTTTTAGAAAAAAACTCCTATGCAATGGCAAGGCAAAAAGCGCTTTTTGAAATTGACGAGCAATGTGCGCATATTTTAAATGCGCCCAATAATATTTTGGGTGTGGAATATTGCGCCGCACTTTTAAAGGAGAATGGCAACAAACCAAAGCCTCTTGCGCTAAAACGCAAGGGCGCAAACCACGACGAAGCGCTTGTTAAGGGTACAAATATTGTTAGCGCAAGCGCAGTGCGCAAACTACTGCACGGGCAAAAAGAGGGTTTTAACATAAAAAGCATAAAACCTTTTGTGCCAAAAGCCTGTTATAAAATTTATAAAAAAGCAGTGAAAAACGGGTTTTATTTAAATGCAAAGAAATATGAAACAGCAATGCTTTCAAGGCTTCGCCTTTTAGACGAGCACAGTGCACAGCATGTGCGTGCGAACAGCGAGGGGCTCCACAATGCACTGCAAAAAGCAGTTTTTAAAAGCACAAGTTTAAACGAAATTCATGCGGCTATGAAATCGAAGCGGTACACACATTCGCGAATAAGGCGTTTTGTTCTTAACGCCGCTTTAAGCTACAACGAAAACTTGCCGAAAAAACCGCCATACATCCATGCGCTGGGCATTGGCGAGGGCGGCGATTATTTAATGCGCTTAATTGGCGAAAACGCACAGTTGCCGTTTTCAACTTCGCTTGCAAAACTTGCAAAAACAAGCGAAGAAGCGCTTTTAATTGCAAATGCACACTCGCAAGCGGAAGATTTAAATGCACTTTGCCTTGAAAAGCCCATGCCGTGCAAAAATGCGTTCACGCAGAAATTTATAGTTGTTTGATTTTTGTGTGTTTGTGTTTTTGTATGTTTGGACGCTTGTATGTTTGCTTTACTCACCGGTGTGTGAACTATGTTTTAACTTCGTATTATTTATATTAT
>CAYJIT010000023.1:0-38963 GCA_964370365.1 uncultured Bacteroides sp.
TTGCAGGGCGAGGTTGCCCTTGCATTGGCGCACCTTGCTGTGGCGCACCTGCCGAGCGTTGCATAGGTTGCTGTGCTTGCCCTTGCGCTTGCCTTGGCGCACCGCCTTGCATAGGCATTGCACTTGCAGGGCGAGGTTGCCCTTGCATTGGCGCACCTTGCTGTGGCGCACCTGCCGAGCGTTGCATAGGTTGCTGTGCTTGCCTTGGCGCACCGCCTTGCATAGGCATTGCAGTTGCAGGGCGTGGTTGCCCTTGCGCTTGATTTTCAGTTATAGTAGGTTGAACTTGGCCTTGTTTTTGCCAATCACCATCATTACTTTGGTTTTGGCTTGAATTTCGGATTATTTCCTTGTTTTCGTTATCCAATATTTTTCCTCCGTTTATGTATGATTGTAAAAGCATTTATTATTTAATCTATAACAATAGCGAATAAATAGCTAAATTGTCTTCATATTTTATAAATTTAAATTGAAATTTTGTTGCGATGGATTTTGAACATTTTTGGTTTTTATCAAACTCAATAAAGAGGGTTTTTATGCCTATGTTTAGCGAGTGATTTATAAGCATTTTTGTCAATGTTGTAGCATAACCTTTATTCCAATGCTCTGGAAATAAAAACCAACCAATTTCAAATGCATTGGTATTATCAAATTTTTTAAATAAAACATAACCGATGAAACCGTGCAATTTTAACTCAACGCTAAAAATACAAGGCATATCATTTAAGCCGTATTTATAAGCAAATTCTGTGGCCTGTTTATATGTGAAAACATCTTCCACATATTGCATAACCGTTTCCTCGGATAGCAATTGATACAACATAGAAATGTCATCACAGCGCATATTTCTTATTATTAACATCTCGTTTTGTATGAACATGGTAACCTATTTTAAAAGCATTATTTATATTTTTTCCTAATTACATTAAACAACTGTAACATTAAAGGAATATAAGTTGAAATAAACACTACTAAGCAAACAATAAAAAATGGTTTTTTCACTTTATCGGGTAAGCACATGCCAATCATTGCCCCCAATGAAATCAAGCAAAATTTAATTAAGCCCATCATTTTCCAATTGCATGTTTTCATAAAATCGTCTGCCAAATTAAGTAAATTTTTCAAAACGCTCAAACCTTTCTTGTAACAATATTATTTTATGTGGCAAAATATAAACAGTTGATAATAATAGGGGAGTAATAAACAGATATTACTTTTGATTATGCCAATACAATGTATATTATACAATAAAAAATTAAATTTGACAATGTTTTTTAGCTCTAAATTGCAAAAAAGTGGCGGCAACATGCCACCACTTTTAATTGTAGTTGTTTGTAATAAACAAAAAACGAAATTATGATTTTGTGTCGTCACTGCCAAGATATAAGCGAACAACAGCCCTGCTTAGGCGCTGTTTTGCATGCTCAATTTCTTGCGGAGTGCGTGCGTTTTCAATTGCCTGTTCTGCTTCGTGTTTTGCACGTTGTGCACGTGAGGGATCAATATCTTCTTCCCACTCAAATGTTGTTGCAACTAAACGAACAACATCTTCCATGCAAGAGAGCATTCCGCCACTGCACGCTGCCCTGCGCACGCTTTCGTCTTCCATGCGCACACGCACAACGCCTGCTGAAATTGCTGTTACATATTTAGTGTGGTTTGCCAAAATACAAACATCACCGTCAATAGCACGTGCAATAATTCTTTCGGCATTGCCATTGAAAAACTCGCCATCCGGCGTTGCTATTTGAAGTTTAAATGTATTCAATTAAAGCACCGCCTTTTTACATGTTTTTTGCTTTTTCAATAACGTCTTCTATTGTGCCTGCATACAAGAATGCAGATTCAGGTATATTATCGTGTACGCCATCAAGTATCTCTTTAAAACCTCTTATGGTTTCTTTTAAAGGCACATATTTGCCTTGCATACCTGTGAACTGCTCGGCAACACTGAATGGTTGTGACAAGAAACGCTGAATTTTACGCGCCCTTGCAACAGTTAATTTATCTTCTTCGCTAAGCTCGTCCATACCCATGATAGCAATAATATCTTGAAGCTCTTTATAGCGTTGCAACACTTGTTGCACACGGCGTGCAACTTCGTAATGGTCGTTGCCAACTATATCGGGTGTTAGAATACGTGAGCTGGAATCAAGAGGATCTACCGCAGGGTAAATACCAAGAGATGCAATTTCACGAGATAAAACCGTTCTTGCATCAAGATGGGCAAATGTGGTTGCCGGAGCAGGGTCTGTCAAGTCATCAGCGGGCACATAAACAGCTTGCACAGAGGTGATAGAGCCGTTATGTGTTGATGTGATACGCTCTTGAAGAGCGCCCATTTCCGTTGCAAGTGTGGGCTGATATCCAACAGCTGAAGGCATACGCCCTAAAAGTGCTGAAACCTCGGAACCTGCCTGTGTGAACCTAAAGATATTATCAATGAACAATAGCACGTCTTGATGCTCTGTGTCACGGAAATACTCTGCCATTGTAAGGCCTGAAAGAGCAACACGCATACGTGCACCGGGTGGTTCATTCATTTGGCCGAAAACAAGTGCGGTTTTGTTTATAACACCGCTTTCTGTCATTTCGTTATAAAGGTCGTTACCTTCACGGGTGCGCTCGCCAACGCCTGTGAAAACCGAAAGGCCTCCGTGTTGTTTTGCAACATTGTTAATAAGCTCTTGTATAAGAACTGTTTTGCCAACGCCCGCACCACCGAAAAGGCCTATTTTACCGCCCTTTGTGTAAGGTGCAATCAAATCCACAACTTTTATGCCTGTTTCAAGTATTTCAGTAGCCGAGGATTGTTCGTCGTAATTGGGCGACGGCCTGTGAATTGGCCAACGCTCTGCTTTTTCGGGAGCCGGCTGGTTATCGATAGGATCTCCCAAGAGGTTAAATATACGCCCAAGGCAATCGTTGCCAACGGGTACTGTTATGGGGCCGCCTGTATCTACTGCGGTTGCCCCTCTTACAAGGCCGTCTGTTCCGCTCATCGCAATGCACCTAACCACATTGTCGCCAATGTGCTGTGCAACTTCCAATGTAATTTTCTCATCGCCTTTTTGCACTGTGAGCGCATGGTTTAATTGCGGCAATTGGCCATTGTCGAATTGAACGTCCAGTACCGGGCCTATAATTTGTGTTACTATTCCGGTGTTTTGCTGGTTCATAGCTTACATTCTCCTTTTCACAAATAATGTGTGCATTAAGCTTCCGCACCTGCCACAATTTCTGTAATTTCTTGTGTTATACTGCTTTGCCTTGCGCGGTTATATAGTAGCGAAAGTTTATCTATCATTTCGCCTGCGTTTTTGCTTGCGGCGTCCATAGCTGTGCGCCTTGCTCCAAATTCACTTGCAGAGCTTTCGGCAAGCGAACCGTAAATCAAACCGCCGATATATTGTGGCACAATAGCATTGTAAACTGATTCGCAAGACGGCTCATAAATAATTAATGCTTCGGCTGTGTTTTTTGCTTCCTCACGCTTGTAAGTTAAAGGCAATGCCCCAATTACCGTGGCTTGTTGAACAAGCATGGATACAAAATTCGTATAGCCAATGTGCAAAGCATCTATCTCGCCTTTTAAATACATACTGCACAGCAATTTGCCAATATCAAAGCAATCTCCAATACTCACGTTTTCTGCCACAGCATAATCGTGGCTTACAATTTCAATATTGTTTCTAACGCAATAATCCACCGCTCTTTTACCAATGGGTAATGCACAAAAATTATCATCGCCAACGTGCGCTGCCACGGCTTTAAACATATTAGAGTTATAACCGCCTGCAAGGCCTCTGTCGCCGGCTATAATTATATAGCACGATTTTACTACTTCTCTGTGTGTTACATAAGGCGAAGAAAAATCTGTATTGCTTGTGGAAATATCGGTGAGCGTTTTGTGCAATGCTGTAAAATATGGGCGTGAGCGCTCTGCTTTTTCTTTTGCTTTGCGCAATTTTGAAGAGGCAACAAGCTCCATAGCTTTCGTTATTTGCATGGTGCTCTCAACACTTTTTATACGCAGTTTAATGTCTTTCATTGATGAGGCTGCCATTATAAGCTACCCCCTTATTGATTACTTTGCAAAAAGCGCGCAGTGAAATCTTTCAAAACGTCTTGCAGTTTAGCAGTTGTTTCGTCGCTTAATTGCCCTGTGGTTTTAATAGGTTGCAACACATCTTCTTTGTGTAAATTATCAAGTGCTTCATAAAGCTGTGCTTCATATTCTTTAATAAGCTCAACCGGAACATCCATTAAATAATCGTTTGTTACGGCATATAAAATGCAAACTTGTTTTTCAACAGGTACAGGTGCATTTTTATCTTGCTTTAGAACTTCCACAACACGGCTACCTTGAGCTAAGCGGCGCTTTGTATCGGCATCTAAGTCAGAGCCGAACTGCGCAAAGCTTTGAAGTTCTCTGTATTGTGAATAAAGAAGTTTCAATGTGCCAGAAACTTTTTTCATAGCTTTAATTTGCGCATTACCGCCAACACGGGAAACAGATATACCGGGGTTAACCGCAGGGCGAATACCGCTATAAAAAAGCTCTGTTTCAAGGAATATTTGTCCATCTGTTATAGAGATAACATTTGTTGGAATATATGCTGAAACGTCGCCGGCCTGTGTTTCAATAATAGGAAGTGCTGTTAAGCTACCGCCGCCGAACTCAGGTGCAATGCGAGCTGCACGCTCGAGCAAACGGCTGTGCAAGTAGAAAACGTCGCCGGGGTAAGCCTCACGGCCCGGTGGGCGGCGAATTAGTAGGGAAAGCGCACGGTAAGCCACAGCATGTTTTGATAAATCGTCATAAATTATCAAAACATCCTTGCCTTTTTCCATGAAATATTCGCCCATTGCACAACCTGCATAAGGCGCAATATATTGTAAAGGTGCAAGCTCTGAAGCAGAGGCACTTACAACAATTGTATAATCCATAGCACCGCTAAGCGAAAGCATTTCCACCAAAGATGCAACAGTTGATTGTTTTTGGCCTATGGCAACATAAATACAAATAACATCTTGGCCTTTTTGGTTAATTATTGTATCGGTTGCAATTGTTGTTTTACCTGTTTGTCTGTCGCCAATTATAAGCTCACGTTGTCCACGTCCGATAGGTATCATACTATCAATAGCTTTAATACCTGTTTGTAAAGGAACACTAACACTTTTGCGCTCAATAATTCCGGCAGCAGGGTATTCAATTGGCCTAATTTCTTCTGTTTCAATTTCTGCTTTTCCGTCTATGGGCTGGCCAAGAGCGTTAACAACACGCCCAATCATAGCATCGCCAACGGGCACAGAAACAACTTTGCCTGTGCGTTTAACAACATCGCCCTCTTTAATTCCCGAATCATCGCCGAGAATAACTAAGGCAACGCTGTTTTCCTCTAAGTTTTGTGCCATGCCGAATTCTCCGTTAGAGAACTCAACAAGCTCGTTAGCCATACATTTGTCTAAACCGTATGCTCTGGCTATACCGTCACCAACCATAATAACGGTGCCGGTTTCGGAAGTTTCAATCTTCTTTTCGTAATTTTGTATTTGTGATTTGATGATTTTGCTTATATCTTCCGGTTTTAACTGCATTGTCTCACCAACTTTCAGTGCGTTTGTTTTTTATTGTTTTGCGAAAATTACAGCGTTAATGCATTTCGCAACGATTCAAGGCGCGAAGATGTTGTGCCGTTTATTTCTTTGCCCGAGTAGATAAGCTTAACGCCGCCTATAACTTTGGCATCTATTTGAGTTTCAAGCAAAATTGTTTTTCCTGTTGTTTTTTGCAGCTTTTCAATTAGCTTGTCCTGTTGCGGTTTTGTCATTTCAACTGCTGTTACAGCTGTTACAGGCATAATGCCTTTTGCATTGTAAAGCAAATCGCGAAAAATATCCAAACATTCATGAACAATAAACACAGCTTTTTTTTCGCAAAGAATTTTGCAAAAATTCATAACATAAGTGTTTACATTGCCTTTTAAAGCTTCTTCAAGCATGTTTAATCTCTCGCTTTTATCAACCGCAGGGTTTTGCAAAATTTTTGCATACATGGGGTTTGCATTAAAAACATCGCAAACAACTTGCAAGCCATCAAGCACTTCTTGCTCTATGTTTTCCTCTTTTGCCAATTCGTATAAAGCTGTGCCGTATTCTTTTGCGCCCGCCGTCATGATGCGTCACCTACATCACCGATAAAGTCATCTATCAGTTTCTTGTGCGTTGATGCGTCTACTTCTTTTTCCACAACTTTTCCTGCTAAATCCACCGCAATGCCTGCTATATCGCGCCTTAACGCTTTTGCAGCTTTGCGCTGTTCGCTCTCAATATCCGCAGTTGCCTTTGTTTTAAGTGCCGCAACTTCGTTTTTAGCGGTATTTAACATTTCTTCACTTCGCTGTGTGGCGCGTGCTGTTGCCGATTTAACTATGTCCGTAGCTTCTTGTTTTGCCTGCTGTAATTGTTTTTCGTAAGAACTGCGCATTTCATTTGCGCTGTCCTCAGCAAGTTTAGCAGCCTCATAGTGAGCATCTAACTGTGCTTGCCTTTTCTCAAAAATTTGAGTAACCGGTTTAAATAAAAATTTCTTTAAACCTAAAGTTAAAATAAGCAAATTAAGCAGAACAAAAATTGATGTCCAGGGCATAAGTGCAACAATTGATTGAAATTGCTCCATTTTATCTCCCCCTTATTCGGGTATTATTATAACATGCCCAAGAACATGCCGGGTGCCATGAATATTAATAGCAAACCTGTAACAAAGCCGTAAATACCGGTTGTTTCTGCGATAGCACAACCAAGTAACATTGTTGAGGTAACTTCACTGCGTGCTTCAGGTTGACGGCCAATAGCTTCGCAAGCCTTACCAACTGCGTAACCTTCACCGATACCGGGGCCGATACCTGCCATAAGTGCCAAACCTGCGCCAACAGCGCAACCTGCAAGAACAATTGCTCTTTCTAACATAATAATGCCTCCTGTAAAAAATAATTTTTTTATTTGAAAATCGGAACGTCCGATAGGGAAACGAATTAAAGTGTTTGTTATTGTGCGTTTTTTAATAAGCCATGAAAATGTGCCTATTGCAAGGAAAAAAGAAATAACGTGTGGACGCATACTTTATGTATGAAACCGAAGCGGTATTTCGAATTTGACGTAGCAAGAGGTGCATTACTCTGCGCTTATTTAGTCTGTAGCGGCTGCATTTGCTATATAAAGTGTGGTTAACATGCAGAAAATGAACGCCTGCATAAAACTTGCGAAAACATCAAAATACACGGATAAAACAGCCGGAACACCAACTTGCAATAGGGGAATACTGGATATAATTTCGCCTAAAGCACCGGGCAACAAACCGAATAAAGCGCTTGTTGCAACTGCTAATGCGGCATATATTAGTGTTGTGATAACACTGCCGGATACGATATTACCGTAATGACGAAAAGCCATTGAGATTGGTGTTGAAAGCTCTGAAAGTAAATTGAACGGTGTTAACACAGCAATTGGTTTTGTAAAGCTAAGCGCATAGCCGCCTACACCGTTTGCGCGTATTTTTGTGGCTGTTATAAGCACAAAAACTAAAATAGCCCATGCCATAGTTGTGGATAAATCGCTTGTTGGGGGGTATAACCCTGTTAAGCTAAGCAAGCTGCTTAAAGCAGAAGTTGCAAAAAGTGCGGCCACAAAAGGTGTGTAATGTGCAAATTTTTCGCCCATATTCGATTGCACAAAATTTTTGCCTGTTTGCACAAGCATTTCTGCCACCAATTGGCGCTTAGTTTTAGCATGAACTTCTAAATTGCGCCCAAGAAAATAAGAAACAAGTAATAAAACAGCTGTTACCAGTGCAATATTTACCATAGTTTCAGTTATGGGTATACCGCCGAATATTGGAATTGTGTATAGAATTTGTGCGCCATTAATCGTTATTTCCATCTGTGTTGTTGCCCCCTTGTTCAGAGTTTTTTTCAGGTTTATACATACCGGTTAATTGCATTAACATTATAGTTATCCGCGGAAACAAAAGTGGAATTGCAGTTGCAAGCCAGTTAAATAAATCTATCTGTATAGCAATTATTATAATTACTATTAAAAGCAACATGCGCATACTGTATGAAAATTGTAATTTAAGTCTGCCTCTTTTTTCGTCGTGCGGCGAGTTTGTAATTTGTTGAACGGTTAATGCCAACAAGAAAAAATTAGCAACCGACAAAAAAGTTCCAAGCAAAGAGCCTAAAAGAACAGATATATCCCATGAGGACAATAGTAAAAAAATTATGTTCATTAATGCAGCTAAAATTAAGGAACCGGCAGAAATACGTAATGTTTCCTTAACAACTGCTTTTTGTAACTTCATTTAATTTTCCCTTTCAACTCATCAGGTATTGTTTGCTGTGAGGTTTTAGCATGTTTCTTTGCATTTCGCTTAAATTCATTTGCAAAGCCAAGCATAGCCATAAACCCTGTGCACAAGCCAATAAGCAATGCCAAAACATAAAACCACAAAGGCGCATTCCTGCTTTGAACAAGCCAATGCGCCCCCAAAAGAAACAAAATTATAGGGGTTGCAAACGAAAGCCCTACTTGTGTTAGATAAGCAAGCCCTTGCAACATAGCCATTTTAGGCTTTTTTTGCATATTAAGGTCCCCTTTATCTTTTTTTTAACAAACTTACAAATTTATTATATCAAATAGAATAATGAATTACAAGTCGAATATAAGCGATTAAAGACATCATGTGCCGAAATTTATTCACAAAACAATTTCACTTTTGGTTAAAATAGTTAAAAAACCAAAAGTGTTTTAAACAAATTCAATAAAAAAAAAGAAAAATTATTAAAAAAAATAAATAATTTTACAGTTGATTTGATGAGATAGCTTGCAATTTGCAAATTGTGAGAGAACAAACAGCACCGAGCAAACCGATAAAAATAAGCAAAATATTAGTTGCATAATCAAAAACTGAAAAATTACCTGAGGCAACAATGATAATAGTGTTTGGGATATTTATGCAAGTGCACATTAAGAAAGCGCATAAACCACTGCTTTTTAATGTGCAAATAAACGCAGGGGTGCGCTCGCTAAACATTAGCCCAACAAATTTTATGCAAAATATAAGTGCACATAAAGCACTGCAAACTCTTAAAACATAAATAATGCGGTGAACGCTAAAAGGGTATTCGCTGTAAAAGATTATAGGCATAACACAAAGAGCAAACACACCTATAAGGGCGAAATTGCGGTGCAAACTTTTTTGAACTACCATTCTTTTTCTATTTTTAACAAGTAAAATTAGGAACACCCCAAAAAATAAAATGCACATTGCAAAAATAAGCCTTATAGATAAAGCAAATACTCTCGCTTGGGATGTTCCCCTTAAGTGGCCAAAATTTGTTGTTGGAGTTAAAAACTGCGAATAAGCATGGTAAAAGGAAAAGGCTGATGTGATAAAACAAAGCAAAGCGCTTATTACAAGCAATTTAGCAGACGGGAAAACAAACCTATTCAACTGAATGTTTTGTTTTTTTTGGCGCGCTAAAACAAAAATACTAATAATTACCAAAAACAGTATAAAATAACGTACCCACGCACTTGAATAAACAACAAAGTTCGACATCCCGCCAATAAATATCATTGTTAGCACGTCTGCTAAATACAAAGCTCCCACAAATATGCATAGCAAAAGCATGTTTTTGCAGGTTTTTTCGCTCATGTCCTATCCTCCAGAGTAGCATATTTTTTATCATCGCCTATATATTTGTATGCCGGCCTTATTATGCGGTTTGAAAAAGCAACTTCCTCTAAACGATGTGCGCACCAACCCGGTATGCGGCTAATGGCAAAAAGCGGCGTGTGAAGCTCTTGTTGTATTCCGAGCATAGTGTAAATTAAGCCGCTGAACAAGTCTACATTTGCGCAAACGTCTATTGGGCCTTTTACATTGTGCATGGCTTTACTGCCAAGACGCTCAACAGCGCAAAGAAGTTTATATTCTCTTTCAAAATTCTTTTTAATGGCAAGCTCTTTTGCCCTTGTGCGCAAAATTATCGCACGTGGGTCACTCTTTGTGTAAACGGCATGTCCTAAGCCATAAATTAAGCCGCTTTTATCTCCGGCTTGCTTTAATAAAAGTTTCTCTAAAAATGCAAGAATTTCGTCGTCGTCATTTTCATCTTTCACGTTTTCGTTAATATGAGCAAGCATTTCCATAACTTTGTGGTTTGCACCGCCGTGTTTTGGCCCTTTTAAACTGCCTATTGCCGCACTTATTGCCGAGTATGTATCTGTGCCGGAAGAAGAAAGCACTCGGCATGTGAAAGTGGAATTGTTACCGCCGCCATGGTCGGCATGTAAAATAAGGCATAAGTCAAGCAGTTTAGCTTCTTCTTTTGTGTATTTTTGGTCTGATCTGTATGTGGATAAAATATGCTCGGCTGTGCTTAACCCGGGCGTTGGTAAGTGCAGGTACATGCTTTTTTTAGCATAAACGCGCTGCCTTATTTGATATGCATTTACCATTATTGTTGGTAAACTTGCCGTTAAATGCATACATTGCTTTAAAATGTTTGAGAATTCTTGCCCTTCGGGGTTATCATCGTATGAGTAAAGCGCCAAAACACTGCGTGAAAGTTTATTCATAATATCAGGTGACGGTGCTTTCATGATCATATCTTCGGCAAAATTTTCGGGTAATTCGCGGCACTCTTCAATTAAAAGTTTAAACTGTTCAAGTTCGGTTTTCGATGGTAATTTGCCAAATATCAAAAGGAAAATTACTTCTTCAAAAACAAATCTATCTTCTTCATAAGCAGCATTAACTAAATTGCTCACATCAATTCCGCGGTAAATTAATTTGCCCGGCACAGCAACACGCTTTCCATCTTGCATTTCATAGCCAACAACATCGCAAATGTTTGTAAGGCCTGCAAGCACACCTGTTCCGTCTGCGTTTCTAAGCCCTCTTTTAACTTGTAATTTTTCGCTTATCTCAGGGTCAATTTTGTTATTATTCCAATACTCATCGCATAAGTATTTAATAGTAACGGGTTTTGCTAAATTTTGTTTCATACGTTTCTGCTTTCCTCTCGTTTAATTAATGTACAAGTAATCTCTCTATAATAAACCATAAGGCGCAATCCTTACAGCTGTGCATACGAATTTTTAACTGCACTGCACTTTATCTTATTATATTATACACAATATTCCCATGAAACACAACATTGTGTATATTTAAAAAAAATATGCCTTTAAAATGGCGGAATGGAGCATTTTATGCGTAAAATTTTACCTTCAATTATCATGTTTGCACTTCTCATTTATCTTTTGCCGGTTGTCCCTGTTGTTTTTAAAAGTGTTTTTGTTGAAGATAGTGTTAACAATGAGCAAACACCACAAAACGAAGTGCATGAAGTTCAAAATAATATGAGCTTGCAACTGCCAAACAGCGAGGAACAAAGTGAGAGCGGTGCTCAAAATGAAACTTTAAGCACAAACAGCGATGTGCTTAAAATATATAATGAGGCCACAGAAATTGTGGATATAGTTACTTTAAGAGATTACACAATAGGTGCCGTTGCAGCTGAAATGCCTATGACGTATAGTGATGAAGCCTTGAAATCACAGGCAGTGGCAAGTTTAAGCTATGCACTGGCGTTGAAAGTAAACTCAAATGGAGGCAACCCCAATTTGAATGGTGCATATTTTTCGGCTAATCCGTCAATGCGAATGGGGTATATGACATATGAAGCCATGCAAAGTTTTTGGGGCGATGCTTATGAGGAAAATATTGCAAGAATTGAAAATATTGTTGATAGTTTAGAGTATAAAATTTTAAGTTATGATAATTTGCCGGCATTAACATGTTACCACGCTATAAATACAGGATATACGCAAAGTGCGCAAGCAGCATGGGGAACACCGGTAGATTACCTTGTCAGCGTGCCCTCTGTGCATGATGTGGCACACGAGGAATACAGCACAGAAATTTCGTTTACCACCGAAGAGATGATAGCTGCTTTGCGCTCTTTGGGCATAGAGCCTATGGGTGCACCGTCAGAATGGTTCTCGGGCAGTGACATTAGCCCTGAGGGGTATACCGTTTTGGTTAATGTGGGCGAAAAAACCATTGACGGGCAAACTTTGCGCGATTTGTTTGGTTTAAGAAGCAGTGCATTTGAAATTACATTATCGGATGCCAATAAATTTGTTTTTACCACAAAAGGCTATGGGCACGGCGTTGGAATGAGCCAATACGGTGCAAATGCAATGGCTTTGGAGGGCAAAACCCACGAGGAGATTTTAATGCACTATTATCCGGGCACACAATTTAGTTATGCGCTTTAATTCGTTCCTAATGGCTAAATTGCTTAATTAAAAAACGGCTTTTTCTGCTTTACTCAAAAAAACTTATGGCGAAATATCGTGCCTGTAATTATGAGTTCAGTGGAAAAAGCCGTTTTTTGCTTATAAATAATTAATTTAGCATATCAAGGCAAAATTATTTCGGGGTTTATAAAGCTTACACCCTCGTAAAAACCACCGCCAACAACGAACGGAACAGTGTTATACCTTGTGCCGAGATGCAAGTGGTTTCCGAAAGAATCGCCTGTGTTATTCACATAGCCTATTATTGTACCTCTTTTCACAAAACCGCCTACACGCACATTCAAAAATTCAACTCTGCTCATGTGTAAGTAATAAGAGCGTATATATCTATATTGTTTGCCTGTGCCAAAATCGTGATTAAGGCGAACCGAAACGCCCTCAAGAGGGTTAGATGCCTCAGTTGTTGTGGCAGACACTATGCCGTCGTAAATTGCGTAGATAGGTGTGTTTAATGGCGCTGCCATGTCAACACCATCGTGGTTTGGGCGCGCAGTTGTGCGGTATCCGCTGGTGATAGGGTATTGTTCTTGGCTATATAAAGGCCATATTGCGCCATAAGGTGATACTGCGCCCGAGTCGTTTTCAAATTCAACTAATTTGAAAACTTGGCTATCATCTTCCATGCGCTCTTGCCAGCGAACATCAGCGCCTTTTTCCTTGCCCAAAGCGGTTAGATAAAAATCATAATCTTTTTGTCTTATTCTATATAAATTGTTTTGAGCATTAATTGTAAAAATTTCTATTTTGCTATCTATAAGGTTATTAGCCCATGTGTAAATATCGCAATTATACTTATTATATGTGCCAAACCATATATTTAAAGCATAGGAAAGATTAAGCGCAGTTTTAATTCTTGCAAATCCTTCATTAAAATCAACATCTATAAGCCAGCTTTGGTCGTTTATAACTTCTTTTTCCCAAATAATAACATTGCGGTTTTGAGAAACTTGGCTGTTTCCATATACGCTAAGCGCTTGCCCGTTTCCGGCATGAGAAATAAACCAATAATATTTTCCGCTTTCATAAGCCATAATTTACCTCCAAAATATATATTACTATTTTATAATATTAAATTAGAAATAAAAATGTGCACATTTAAATACAATATTATTTTTGATAAAAAAGAAGAGCCGTTCGAAAGTGAACAGCTCTTCATAGTGTTAAAATGTGTTTAAAATAAATATTCACAACTCTTTGGCACAAAACCGAAAAAAGGTGATAGCAAGGAAATGGAGTGAAAGATAATTTAAATAAATTGAAAAAATCGTCGTGAACTGAATAAAGTTCGCGACGACTGGTGCCTCCGGTCGGAATCGAACCAACGACACGAGGATTTTCAGTCCTCTGCTCTACCGACTGAGCTACAGAGGCAAAAAAATGGCGACCCGGATGGGGCTCGAACCCACGACCTCTAGCGTGACAGGCTAGCGTTCTAACCAACTGAACTACCGGGCCAAATGGTGGAAGTTAACGGGCTCGAACCGCTGACCCTCTGCTTGTAAGGCAGATGCTCTCCCAGCTGAGCTAAACTTCCACAATTTGCGTTGACATTGCATAATTATACATGGTATAAAGAGCTAAGTCAAGCGTTTTTTTAAATTTTACAAAAGTAAAATTTATGGAGCGGCTTACGAGGCTCGAACTCGCTACCTCCACCTTGGCAAGGTGGCGCTCTACCAGATGAGCTAAAGCCGCATTTTGTTGTGCGCTTATTGGCGACGAATTATATTTTACTGCATTAATCTAAATATGTCAATACCTTTTAACAATTTTTGTTAAATGAATTTAAATTACTGCATTTTTCAACATAAAATCAGCAAGCCAAATTCAAAATTTTTTTTTTAATATTATATGTATAGGTTTAATACAATATAGCAAGCTTTACCACCTGTCATTTCGACCTTAGCGGAGAAATCCGTGCTTTGTGCGCTGATTGCGCATAGAGGTTACGGATTCCTCGGCTTTGCTCGGAAAGACAAATACAAATGCACTAAACCTATAGAATTATATTATATTTGTAAAATTGCTGTTGTAATTTGAAAAAATATAAAAAATTATTTTTAATAGCATAAAATAACAAAAAAATTATTTCATTAAAAAATCAAGTAAAAAATAATGTATATTCAACATTTTGTGAAATCTGTAAAAAATTAACAAAATTATATTTGTAAAATTGTTGCATTTTCAAAAAAATGCTGTTATACTATACTTGATTTAGCTGTGGTTACAGCACAGTTACATTTTGAATTTAGTTGAACGTTTACTCAGAGAGGATTTTGCCAATGCACTATCACGCAAGGGCTTTAGATTTTTTAAAGCCCATATCTCACGACAGCGATTATTTAGAAATTACGAAAGATATACTTTTTCACCCTGAAGTGCAAAAACTTGCAAATTTCACACATCATAAACATGTTAGCAGGTTAATTCACAGCATAAATGTTTCATACATAAGCTATAAAGTTTGCAAAAAATTGAATTTAGATGCCACAAGCGCAGCGAGAGGTGGTTTATTGCACGATTTCTTTTTGTACGATTGGCGCACGGTGCAGTTGCCTCAGCACTGTAAAGCGCATCCCATTGAGCACCCGCGCCAAGCGCTTAAAACGGCTAAAATGTATTTCGACATCAATAAAAAAGAACAAAATATAATTGCGCGCCACATGTGGCCTATGACAATAACACCGCCTAAGTATTTGGAATCTTATGTTGTAATGCTCGCCGATAAATATTGCGCAATGTTTGAGGTTTTGAACAAAGATGTTATTCGCAATATGAAAAGCGAAGAAGTGTTTATTGATATTTTAGAGAGCTTGCCTTTTGTTGTAAGGTTAAACGGTAAATTTGTAATAGTGCACGATAAAATGGCTTAAACTATAAATAAGTTGTTGAATAACTTGTGCGTTAAAAGTTAGTAATCAAAAACGCTTTGAATGGATTGTTTGCATTCAAAGCGTTTTTTGCTATGTTTTTATAAAAATTAGTGCAAAAATATAGAATTGTTTGTTCTATGCTGTTATCGTTTCAAGTATATTTACATTTTAAAAGATATGCTTAGTGCACAAACTAATCAATTGTTTCGTAATTTAACAGCTCGTTGTTAATAGGGTACTCAAATTCTTGTTTTGTGCCGTATATTGTAATATCACACAGCCTTTGCAGTATTTTTTGTGCATATTCATTTTGGTAAAAACTTATAAGGTCTTTTCCCATAGTAAAAGGGTAGGAAACACGTAAATTTTCTATTATGTTTATAAAATCGGGCGATTCACGTAGAACTATTTTAATTTTGTTATCGTTAAAATAGAACTTTATGTTTTGAACTCCAGAGCTCTCGGTGAAATGCATGCTAACTTTTAAAACAGGGTTATCGTCTTCGTCGGTTGTAAAACGGCCACAAACAGCGGTTTTGAAAATATTGCCGCCGAAATTTAAAGTGCACATTTCAGGCTTATCAAAACCAATCGGTATCCTTAGTGTTGATGCGCCCTCCATCCAGTTTAAATAAAACATATAAGTTTGCTCGTTGAAAAAAAAGCTGATACTGCTCAAACCCGTTGTGTAAAAATCATTCATACAAGAAAGAATAATAGGAAAAAGCCCAAACCTACACTTTGTAAATTCATAAACAGTATTGTGCAAAGCCCTACAATTTTCTGCTACATCATTGTTTGCTTTTAACCTTTTTTTCAGTGTTAAAGGCAGAAACGAAGGGGAGTTAGTTAATTTTTTATCTAAAATTGTGTTATATTTTAAGTTTTTTATTTCCAAACCTTTTAAAAAATTTTGTGGCGTAAAATTCGTTTTAAATGTAAAATTTGAATTTTGCACGGTATTCAAAAACATTTTAGTTATATTATATATTGGGCCGGCTACCGATAAACTTGGACCCCCTGCATTTATAACAATAACCATTGAAAGTTTAGGGTATATAAACACATTTTGCCCAAAAAGGCCGTTCATAACGTAAAATTGCCCTTTGTCCATAACCCAAATTTGAAAGCCGTAATCTTGGTTTTGTGCAAAACTTCCGTAAGGTTTCACCGCTTTGTTTAAATAATCTTCACTTAAAATTTGCACAGGATCACCGTTTTGCATAAATTTGCCCTTTTGTAAAATTAGCAAACCAATCTTTGCAGCATCTTCAGGCAAAATATACATTCCCCAGCCGCCTTTATCGTTTCCCATAGGGCACGATTCCCAATGAATACTGCCAAAACCCAAAGGCTCAAACAAGCGAGGGGCTAAATAATTTTGCAGTTTTTCACCTGTTAGTTTAGTTACAATGGCACTAAGCATATAGCTGTTCATGCTGTTGTATTCAAATTTAGCGCCGGGTTCACTGCTAACGTCATACGATATAAAAGAACTTACCCAGTCTTTTTCAACAACACAGGAAACTTCCTTGAAATTTGCGCCGCTTGTCATGCTTAACAAATGCTGCACACTTACATTTCGCATTCGCCTTGAGGTTAGAAAATTGCAATTTTCGGGGAAAATATCACAAATTTTGTCATCGTAACTAAGCAAGCCGTCATCTATCAACATTCCTATGGCAAAACTTGTTATAGTTTTGCAAAGGCTGTGGGTTATATGAAAATCATCGGTGCTGTATGGCGCAAAAGAGGCATCACATATTTTTTTTTGGTCTTTCACAATTAGCACACTGTGAACATTTGCGCCTTTTCGGTTATTCAACTTTTTTAAATAGTTTGAAATATCCGCACTGTTTACACCTGCTTTTTCAGGCGTGCATTTTTGCAAAGGCACACTTTTTTTTGTTGCCATGAATGGTTTTAGCGGCACTGCATTAAACGGTAAAATATTTTGTGTATCTCCGGATACTAATTTTCTGAAATAGTGCAAGGCTCTCAATTGTCCTCTTATTTCCAATTTATCACCTCCGAACAATATATTTTCAGTATAGCATAAAACAATTAAGTTTTAAACATAAATAATTAATAATTTGCAAATTAAAATGATTAATAGTATAATATGTTGTGACATATTATGTTTGTCGGTTTTTGCTTTGCTTTAAATTAAAACTGCTTTATAATCTCCATTATTTGCGGAGATTTATCGAACCAATTTGTACTTTGCACAGAATGGAGATTAATATGAAAACGGCACTTGTTGGATATACCGGTTTTGTGGGAACTAACTTAGCGCAAAGTTTTAATTTCAGTGCGCTTTACAATAGCAAGAATATAGAGCAAGCATTTGGCACAAAGCCGGATTTGTTAATTTATTCAGGTGTGCCGGCAGCTAAATTTTTGGCGAATAAAAGCCCGGAAAGCGACCTTGAAATTTGCAAAAATGCCGCTGAGAATATTGCAAAAATAAATGCAAAAACCACAGTGTTAATTAGCACTGTGGACGTTTACAAACACCCTTATAATGTTAATGAAAACGATGTGGTGAGTGAAAACAGCGATGAGGCCTATGGCGCAAACCGTGCTGTTTTGGAAAAATTAGTGCATGAATATGACGAAAATGCGCTTATAATTCGCTTGCCTGCGCTTTTTGGCAAAGGGCTTAAAAAGAACTTTTTGTACGATTTTATAACGCTTACACCCTCTATGCTAAAGGCTGAATTATATGAAGAATTATCTAAAAAAAGCGATGTTGTAAAGCGCTCTTACAATTTGGCGGATAACGGATTTTTTTGCTTGAATAACGATGCAAAAACAACAAATAAACAGAGTTTAAGGCTTTTTTTTGAACACAATAATTTTAATGCGCTTTCCTTTACCGACAGCAGGGCAATTTACCAATTTTATAACTTGAAAAATTTATATTCGGATATAAATAAAGCGCTAAATAATAATATTACATTGCTAAATTTGGCAACACAGCCTTTAAGTGTTGGCACAATTTACGAAAAACTTACGAATGGTAAGTGTTTTGAAAATGAAATTGCCCTAAACCCCGCACATTATAATTTTAAAAGCATTCACAGTAAAACTTTTGGTGGCAAAAACGGCTATTTATACAGCGGTGACGATATGCTTTTGCAAATTGCAAACTTTGTGGAAAATGCAAATTTTTGAGGTGAATGATGAAACTTTCTATATCTAATATAGGTTTTGATGCAAAAGATACACAAAAAGTATATGAACTTTTATATAAATACAACTATGCCGGGCTTGAAATTGCCCCGAGCATTTTTGTGGGTGAAAACCCTTATGATAAAAATGAAATTGCAAAACAAAAAGCAAAACAACTTAAAGACGATTATAGCTTAGAAATTGCCTCCATGCAAAGTATATGGTTTATGCAAAACGGCAATATTTTTAATGTAGACGATGTGCAAAAATTAGTTGATTATACAAAAAAAGCAATAATATTTGCAAAGGATATCTCATGTAAAAACTTAGTGTTCGGTTGCCCGAAAAACAGGGTTATGCCAAGTGATAAAAGCGAAAATGACGCCATAAGTTTTTTTGAAACAGTGGCGAAATTTGCACGTGAAAATAAAACTGCAATTGCGCTGGAGGCAAACCCCGTAATTTACGGCACTAATTTTTGTAACACAAGTTTTCAAGCGTTTAATTTTATAGAAAAAGTGCAATATTTAAAAATGAATTACGATTTTTCAACATTTTTATATAATGATGAAAACTTGCAAATTTTAAGCGATAATATTTTAAAAGTTAACCATGTGCACATAAGCGAAGTAGAACTTGTAGCAATTTCAAGCACAGCCGAAAGAAGAAAAATGCACAGAGAGCTTGCAATGCTTTTAAAGCAAAACAATTACAATAAATTTGTGTCTATTGAGATGAAAAAATGTGAAATAGAGCAAGTAGAGAAAATTTTATATCAAATTGCAGAGGATTTTTCTTAAATGGAATTTAAAACTACAAAGCAAAATAATATATGCGGAGTGCCAAATTTTGAGATAACGCAATTTTGTGAAAAAAAAAGCGATTACTGTGTGCTTATTCCTATTATAAATGAAGGTGAGCGCATTATAAAAGAGCTAAGCAGAGCAAAAAGTGCAAATGTGCACACAATTGCAGATATTATTTTGTGCGATGCAAACAGCACTGATGGCAGCATGGAACACCAAAGGTTAAGCGAGCTTTGCGTTAACACTTTGCTTGTGAAAACAGGCGAGGGAAAACAAGGTGCACAGCTGCGCATGGGCATTTTTTTTGCGCATCAAAGGGGCTATAAAGGCATAATAACAATTGACGGCAACAATAAAGACAGCATTGAAGATATTACACTTTTTATAGATAAATTAAAACAGGGCTATGCATTTGTGCAAGGCAGCCGCTTTGTAAAAGGTGGCGTTGCAAAAAACACGCCGTTTATGAGGTATATGGCGGTTAGGCTAATTCACGCTCCTGTTATAAGCCTAACGGCAAAACATATTTTTACCGACACAACAAATGCTTACAGGGCTTATTCGAGCGAATATTTAGAAGATGAGCGCGTAAAGCCGCTTAGGGATATTTTTGAAGGCTATGAGCTTTTAGCTTATTTGTCAACAAGGGCAACACAGCTGAAATACAAAGCATGTGAAGTGCCTGTTGCAAGAATTTACCCGAAAAATGAGCCGACACCCACAAAAATTAAAGGCGTGCACGGAAATGCAAATTTGCTTAAAATATTGTTTGCAAATTTGTTTGGCAAGTATTTGCCGTAAAAAGAGGTGAGCTAATGACATATGACAAAATAATATTAGGTGCAGGGTTATATGGGCTTTATGCCGCCTTAAAATGCGCAAAAAACGGAGAAAACGTGTTGGTGCTTGAAAGAGATAGCTCGCCATTCATGCGCGCAACTTACATTAACCAAGCGCGCGTGCACATGGGGTATCATTATCCGCGCAGTTATTCAACTGCTGTAAAAAGTGCAAATTATTTTACAAGGTTTACTGAGGATTACGGTTTTTGTGTTCAAAGTGATTTTGAGCAAATTTACGCTACCGGTGCACAGTTTAGCTGGACAAATGCACACGAGTTCAAACGTTTTTGCAAAGCAGCTGATATTGTGTGCGATGAAGTGCCGGCAACTAAATATTTTAATGAAAACATGTGTGACGGAGCTTTTTTAACAAAAGAATATACTTATGATGCTCAAATTTTAAAAGAGTTTTTGCTAAAGGAAATAGCAAATATTAATAAGGTGAAAATTAACTGCAATGAAAAGCCTGTTGAGATAATTAAGCAAGGGCAAACATGGCAAATTAAAACAAGCAAAGGCGAAATACTGCACACACCGTATATTTTAAATGCAACTTATGCCGGCGTGAATAATGTGCATGAATTAATGGGGTATGCACCGTTTGAAATAAAATATGAACTTTGTGAAATTATATTGTGCACTACAGGTGAAAAACTTAAAAATATTGGCATAACGGTTATGGATGGCCCGTTTTTTTCAATTATGCCCTTTGGGAAAACAGGTTTGCACAGTTTAACGGCAGTGTGCCACACACCGCACAAAACAAGTTTTAATGCACAGCCAACCTTCGCTTGCCAAAACAATTGCAATGGAAAATGTGCGCAAAACAGCCTTTTTAATTGTAACGAGTGCGAAGCGAAACCTAAGAGCGCTTGGCCGCAAATGAGCCAACTTGCACGCAAATTTCTTAAAAGCGAGTATAATTTTGAATATCACAGCAGTTTATTTAGCATGAAACCGATATTGAAATCCAGCGAGATAGACGATTCTCGCCCAACTGTTGTAAGAGTGTTTGAACAAAACCCAACATTTGTGAGTGTTTTATCGGGCAAGATAAACACGTTATATGATTTAGATGAGGTGTTATTTTGAAAAACGAAATAAAAAAAGAGAGTAATTTTGCCTCTGCTGTAATTTATTTATGCGATAATGCTTTAAAAATTGAGTTTTTCTTACAAAATGTAAATGCAGTGATGAGCGAAAAATTCAGCTCGTATGAAATAGTGGTTGTGAATGATGCCTCAAAAGATGCAAGTGTACAAATTGTTAAAGATTTTGCAAAAAATAACAATGTGCCGCTAACACTTGTTAATATGAGCACACGTCAAGGCTGTGAAATGTGCATGAATGCAGGTGTAGATGTTTGCATTGGCGATTTTGTGTTCGAATTTGATACCTGTGAAACAAAGTTTGATTTTGAGCTGTTAAATACGGCATACAGTAAGGCGCTTACAGGCTTTGATATAGTTGCGGTTTCCCCTAAAAAGAATAGAAATATATTTAGCAATTTATTTTATTGTGTGTTCAACGCTAATTTTAACGCAAAGCATAAATTGCAAACAGATGCGTTTAGGCTTTTGAGCAGGCGCGCAATAAACAGGGTGCGCTCAATATCCGCAGTGCCGGCTTACCGAAAAGCGGCTTATGCTGCAAGTGGGCTAAAAATGCAAACAATACAACACGAAAGCGTGCAAACATACGACAGTAAAAGTTTAAGCGGTTCCGGTTTAGCGTTGAATTCGCTGATGCTTTACACCAGCGCAGCTTATAAAATAAGCTTTGCTATTTCAAGTTTAATGTTGTTGCTTGCAATAGCAGAACTAATTTATACATTAGTGGTTTATTTTGGCAATAACTCGCCCATAGAAGGTTGGACAACAACTATGTTTGTTTCAACAGTGGGTTTTTGCGGTGTGTTTATAATATTAACCATGGTACTAAAATACCTTTCATTGCTTGTAAATTTAATTTTTAAACAGCAGAAATATTTGGTTGAAAGTGTTGAAAAGTTATAAAGTATAAACTTTTTCAATTATTGATTGTGCTATTACAAAGAAAAGTAGCGATAAACCATTAAACAGATATATTATTTTTGTAAACGGCATGAAAAGGAGAAATTTTGTTAGATTTATGTATTATAGGCGCAGGCGCGGCAGGGCTTTTTGCGGCAGGCGCCGCATGTGCAAGCGGCAAAAACGTTCTTGTGCTTGAACACAAGCAAAGCGCAGGCAATAAATTGCTTATAACGGGAAAAGGGCGCTGTAATTTAATAAATAACTGCACAATTGAAGAATTTATGCAAAATGTTAAAACAAATGCACGGTTTTTACATTCGGCGCTGAATTTATGCCCACCTGAATTTATTATGGATGTTTTCGAAAATAGGCTTGATTTGCCGCTTAAAACCGAGAGGGGCAGAAGAGTTTTCCCTAAAAGCGACAGCGCAAAAGACGTTTTAAATGCACTGCTTTTATATTCAAAAGGCGCACAAATTACATATAACGCAAAAGCGGTAAAATTGCTAATGACAAACGGAAAAATTCAAGGTGTTGAATTGAGCGATAAACAGCAAATTGCCGCTAAAAATGTTTTAATAGCTACAGGCGGGATATCTTATCCAATCACAGGCAGCACCGGTGATGGCTACAAACTTGCACAGCAGGCAGGGCACACTATAATTAAACCGGAGCCCAGTTTGGTTTCGCTTGTGGAAAAAGGCAATACTTGCAAAAAACTTATGGGGCTAACACTTAAAAATGTAGAGCTCTCACTGCTTGAAAACAAAAAAGTTGTTTTTAAAGAGATGGGCGAAATGCTTTTTACACATTTTGGCGTTTCAGGGCCGCTTGTTTTAAGCGCAAGCGCGCATATTAAAGATATGAAGAAATACAACTATACTGTAAGCATAGATTTAAAACCCGCTTTAAACGAAGAAGTTTTAAACAAACGTATATTAAAAGATTTTGAATTGCTCGGCAATAAAGATGTTTCAAACTGCCTTGTCAAACTGCTTGCCTCATCGATGCAAGATGTTGTTTTGGAAATGTGGGGAGTTGATAGAGCTAAAAAAACGAACCAGATAACAAAGCAAGAACGCCTAAAGCTAACACATTTAATAAAAAACTTTGAAATTAGTATTAAACAAAAAGGCGATTTAGAACATGCCGTTGTAACAAGTGGCGGAGTGAATGTTAAAGAAGTGAACCCAAAAACCATGCAGAGCAAATTGTGCGAGGGGCTTTATTTTGCCGGTGAAGTTTTAGATTTAGATGCATACACAGGTGGTTACAATTTAGGCATTGCGTTTTCAAGCGCTTACACAGTGGCAAACAGTTTATCAATATAGGCAAGTGCAAAATGAATTTGCAAGTAATAGGTAATAAATAATAGTGAATAAGTGTGGTGTTTTAAACAATTTAACTCGTCGCTTTGCGACACCTTAGTTCTTCACTCTTCACTCTTCATTATTAGTTCTTCACTACATGTGTTTTACACACGATTAATAGTATAAATAAAGGAGAATGTATATGGTTTCAATAGCTATAGACGGCCCGTCGGGAGCAGGTAAAAGCACTTTATCCAAACAAATTGCAAAAAAATTGGGTTTTATTTATGTAGACACAGGCGCACTGTACAGAACCATAGGGCTTGCGGTTCTTAATGCAAATATTAACCCGAAGGATTTAAATGCGGTTAGTGATATATTACCTAATATTAAACTTGAGCTAAAATATGTGAACAGTGAACAACGTATGTTTTTAAACGGCGAGGATGTATCCGATAACATAAGAACACCGCAAGTTTCAATGGCAGCATCAGACGTTAGCGCTCATGTGCCTGTAAGAGCATTTTTGCTTGATACACAAAGAGAACTTGCGAGCAATAACAACGCAATTATGGATGGAAGAGATATTGGCACGGTGGTTTTGCCAAATGCAAATATAAAAATATTTTTAACAGCAACCTCTGAAGACAGAGCCCAAAGGCGCTTTGAAGAACTTTTGCAAAAAGGGCAAGATGTAAAATATGAGGACGTTTTAAGCGATGTTATCACCCGTGATAAAAACGATGAAACAAGAGCGGCGGCACCTTTAAAAGCTGCAGATGATGCAATTCTTGTGAACACCACGGGAAATACTTTTGAAAAATCGCTTTTGTTATTGCAAGAGATAATTGAAAATAAAATAAAAGAGGGCAGTTAAATGTTATATGCAATTGTGCTTACTATAATACTTGTGGTTACAAGAGTGTTTTTTGGTATGCGAGTTATTGGCAGAGAAAACTTGCCAAAATCGGGCAGTTTTATTATTACGCCAAACCACGTTAGCGCAATGGATGTGCTTATGGTTGCAACAGCGAGGTATTTTGGTAAAAAACTTATAGTTCTTGCGAAAGACGAACTTTTTGCAAATGCTTTTTTGACATGGTTTTTTAACAGTATGGGTGCCGTTGCCGTTAAAAGAGGTAAAGGCGATGTTGATGTTTTAAATAAAGCAATTACAGAGCTTAAAAACGGAAGAGGTGCACTTGTTTTCCCTGAAGGCACACGTTCAACAAACGGAGAATTGCTTAAATTTAAGAGTGGTGCATTTGTTATAGCGGCACAGGCAAAAGCGGATATTGTGCCTTGCAGGGTTGTTTATAAATGCAATAAACCTAAATTTTTTAGGCGCACAACAGTTATTTTTGGTAAACCAATCAAATTTGAAGAGTTGAATTTGAACGAAAATTATTCGGCAAGCGCACTGCGTGAATGTAAAGCGATGTTAAGAGGGCGCTTGGAAGAACTTTTAGAAGATAATAAGCAGTTTTTATAAAATAAATAGAATTTTAAATAAAAATGTAAATATTTGCTTTACAAAAATAATATCATGGTGTACAATAATTGATATAGCGTTGTTTTTACATGCTATGGAAAGTTAGGGCAATATGGCAAAAATTATTTGCATAAAAAGCGCAGGCTTTTGTTTCGGAGTAAACAGGGCAATTAGCATGGCGTATGATTTGCTTGAAAATGGCAATAAAATTGCAACACTCGGCCCTTTAATTCACAATAGGCAATGTGTTGAGAAATTAGAGCAGCTTGGCGCAATAACTTTGAAAGAGCCAAAAGATGTGCCGGAACATTACGGCGTTATTATAAGAAGCCACGGCGTTGCGCTTGATGTTTACGATGAACTTGCAAAAAATAATACGAAAATTTATGATGCAACTTGCCCATTTGTTGCAAAAATACATAAAATTGCAAAGCAAGCAGGCAAAGATGGTAAAACTTTGTTTATTGCAGGCGATGAAAACCATCCTGAAGTGCAAGGTATAATAGGGCACACAAAAGGTAGAATTTTTGCGTTTAGCAATTTAGCTAATTTAGAAGAGTATTTTACTGAACATACTGGTGAAAATGACGTTGTTGTTGTGGCTCAAACTACGTTTGAAACAACAAAATGGTTACAATGTTGCGAGTTTATAAAAAAAGTATGTACAAACGTAAAAATTTTTGATACAATATGTAATGCAACGTGGACGCGGCAAAATGAGACCGAAGAATTGAGCAAAATATCCGATTGCGTTATAGTAATTGGAGGCAAGCATTCTTCAAACACTCAAAAACTTGCTGCTGTTGCTGCTAAACACACAAAGGTTTACAGCATTGAAACGAGTGAAGAATTAAAACCGGAGTTTTTTTTAAATGCACAAATCATAGGTGTTACAGCAGGAGCGTCGACGCCTGCGTCTATAATTGAGGAGGTACTGAGCAATATGAGCGATTTAATTAGGGAAGAGGAAATGAGCTTTGAGGAAATGATTGATGCCTCGATGAAACAAGTTTTTTCCGGACAAGTGGTGAAAGGAATTGTAACAGGTGTTTCACCCAGCGAAGTGCAAGTGGATATTGGCATGAAGCATACCGGGTTTATTAAACTTGAAGAGCTCTCGAATGACCCTTCTGCCAAAGCCGAGGATATAGTTAAGAAAGGCGAAGAACTCGATCTCATGGTGATCAGTGTCAAAGATCAAGATGGTATAGTTTATCTTTCTAAACGTAAACTCGATGAAAATAAAGGCAGGGTAGCTGTTCAACAAGCAGTTGAAAGCGGAGAAGTTTTAGATGGTTATGTGGCTGAATACAACACGGGCGGTTTAGTTGTTTTAGTTAACAACGTGCGTGTTTTCGTGCCGCGTTCACAAGCAACACTACGCCACAGTGATGATTACACAAAACTTGTAAAACAAAATGTGCGTTTAAAAATTATTCAATGCGAGCCACGCCATGTTGTGGGCTCTATTAAGCAAGTTCTTGCAGTTGAAGCAGACGCATTGCGCGATAGCTTTTGGCAAAGCGTTGCTGTTGATAAAAAGTATACAGGTGTGGTTAAAAGCCTCACCAATTACGGTGCGTTTATCGACATTGGCGGCGTAGATGGGCTTGTGCATATAAGCGAGCTTTCATGGGAACGCATTAAACATCCATCGGCTGTTTTGGCTGTTGGAGATACAATTGAAGTTTATGTTAAAGAGCTTGACACTGAAAACAGAAAAGTGTCGCTTGGATATAAGAAAATAGAAGACAATCCTTGGGAAAAACTTAGAAACGAATTTCCTGTTGGAAGTGTATTCACTGCACCTGTTGTGTCACTTACAAAATTTGGTGCGTTCATTCGCATATTGCCGGGCATAGATGGCCTTGTGCATGTTAGTGAAATTTCTTACGAGAGAGTGGAAAAAGTTTCAGATGCCTTAAAAGTTGGGCAAGAAGTTACAGTGAAATTAACCGAGGTTGATTTTGACAAAAAACGCATTAGCTTATCTATAAAAGCTTTGCTTGAAGCGCCTGCGCAAGAAGAACAAGCTGATGAAATTGATGAACCTGTTACAGTTGATGAGCAAGTTATAGAGCAAGAAGTGCCTGTGCAAGCAGAAGAGGAAGCTGTTCAAGAGTAATAAAAAATAAAACAGCGTTTGTTACAAAAGAAACGTTTGTTTTGGCAAAACAATAAAATATTATATCAAAATTGCTATTTCATTTTTGAAATAGCAATTTTGCCGTATAGTATAATTCTAAAATTAAAAAGTGAAGGATTATATATGAACAGAATAACCGACTTTGCAATAAAATCATTTTATATCTTGTATATAGCAGCATTTGGAATTATATCGTTTTTCTTCTTTTTTTGGCAATTGAGGAAATTTGATGCATCTTTTTTGCTAACGGCAATTTCTTGCGCTTTTGCATTAATTGCAATGTGCTTAGCGTTTTGGTTAATTTCCAAAAAAATCAAATTTTTCTGTAGACACTATTACAAAATTCTACTTACTTTTTGTTTTTTATACTTTATTGTTCTTGTAGTAATAGGAATTAATTTAAGATATGATCCTATGTTTGACTTATCAGCCGTTTATAATAACGCAATTGAATTGGCAACAAAAGGCACTTTTGCAACACAGGATTATAACACGGCTTCTAAAGATTATTTTTACTATTTCCCCAATAATATAGGCGGCGTTTATTTTTTAAGCTTCTTTTTTAGCATTGCTAATATTTTAGGTTTCAGCGATTTTTTTGTGGCCGCTGTAATATCAAATTCACTGCTTATAGTGCTTACATTTTATTTATGTGCGCTTATAACAAAAAGAATTTTTGGCGCAAAAGCATCATTTGTGTTTTTGTTTGCAATTCTATTAATGCCTTCATTATTGCATAGCGGTGCAGTGTTTTACACAGATTTTCTATCAATAATTTTCCCGTTTTCAAGTTTATACATGTTTCTTAGAATAATCAATTATGATAACAGCACTGAAAATTCAAGCGCCAAAATTAGCAAAAGTGAAGGTTTAAAAGGCGTAATAATTAAAAGTTTATTGGTTGTTTTGCTTGCGGCAATTGTAGCACTTGGCTCTTTAGTGAAGTTTACAACTGTAATAATGCCCATAGCAATTTTAATTGTTAGTTTACTGTTGAAAAAATATAAAATTGTTTTGGCAATTGCAATAAGCTGTATAGCTTCAATAATAATTGCAAATGCACTACTTGCAAATGCAAGCGATGAGTTTTTAAACGAAGAAATTTCTTATCAATTAAACACTCCCTACACTCACTGGGTGATGATGGGGCTTAAAGGAATTGGCAGGTATAACGGTGAAGATTATATATTCACACGCTCTTTTACAGATGTAGAGCTTAGAAACCAAAGCATTAACGAGGAAATATTTGATAGAATTTACAATTTAGGGCCTTTAGGCCTTGGGAGATTGTGGCTTGAAAAAACAAATGTTTTTATGACAGACGGCACATTCGGAATGTCTGATTTTTTAAATAACGGCCCTGTTAACAGTAATTTTATGCACAAATATGTTATATATCACAGTGAATATTACTCGCTTTATAAATCTTATAACGACGGAGTATATTTGGCTTTGCAAATACTTTGCGTGCTTGCATGTTTGGCGCTTTTCCTGAAAAAAGACAAGGATGCAGTTAAAATGTCGGTTTATTTATGCGCTTTCGGTGGCATGTTGTTCTTTACAGCTTGGGAGGTAACAGGTAGATATTTTACAAATATAATGCCATGTATAATTATAGGAGCAAGTGCAATTTTTGGAATTTGCGAAAACAATATAAACAATGCAAAAAAAAGCTGGGAAAAATTAAAAAAATAATTTTTGAAAAAACTATTGACATTATACAAAATAACAAGTATAGTATCATTTGCATGTTTATTACATGCTACATCTATTAAAAGATGACCGTATGCACCACTGTAGCCGAGGCTGTGCCTTGGTGTAACAAACCTTTTGCGGGGTGGCGTAATTGGCATCTGCTTTATAACAGCGATGTTGTAAAGAAAATTTCCGCAAAGGGGGATGCAGTTTATGCAAAATTCAGCAATAATTTCATTAAATGACATTGTAGTCGATTATGACTCTCAGAGGGTTTTGAAATCCTTGAGTCTTGATATCCACGACAAAGAATTTGTTACATTGCTTGGGCCTTCGGGCTGTGGCAAAACAACTACTTTGAGGGTTATCGGTGGTTTTGTACAACCACAATCGGGCAATGTCTTTTTTAGTGGAAAAAACATCACGACCTTGCCGCCGTACAAAAGGCAAGTAAACACGGTTTTTCAAAAATATGCGCTTTTTCCGCACTTAAATGTTTACGAAAATGTTGCATTTGGGCTTCGCCTGAAAAAAGTTGATGAAAAACAAATTAAACGCAGTGTTCTTGAAATGCTTGAACTTGTTGGCCTTAAAGGCTATGAGCGAAGAAGCACTGCAACACTTTCAGGCGGCCAACAACAGCGTGTTGCAATTGCAAGGGCACTTGTAAACAGCCCAAAAGTTTTGCTTTTAGATGAGCCGCTCGGAGCGCTTGATTTAAAACTTCGCAAAGAGATGCAAATTGAGCTAAAGCGCATACAACAAAGCCTCGATATCACGTTTATATACGTAACGCACGACCAAGAGGAAGCGCTTACAATGTCCGACACTGTTGTGGTAATGGATAAAGGCGAAATTCAGCAAATCGGCAGTGCGCAAGATATTTACAACGAGCCGGAAAATGCATTTGTTGCCGATTTCATAGGCGAGAGCAATATCATTGAAGGCATTATGATTAAAGACTTCAAAGTGGAATTCCAAGGGCAAGAGTTCACATGTGTAGATAAAGGCTTTGCGAAAAATGAGATTGTGCAAGTTGTTGTGCGCCCGGAAGATGTGCAAATTGTGCCTATGATACAAGGGCAGATAACCGGCATGGTTGAAAATGTTATATTCAAAGGTGTGCATTATGAAATGCATGTGCGCAGCGGTGAAAAATTATGGCTTATACATTCAACACAAGCCTCAAATATAGGCGAACTTGTTGGAATGTGTGTTGGCCCCGATGAAATTCACATAATGCGCAAAGCGCAGGGGGCGTAAGGCTATGCTGAAAAAACGTTCCTTGGCAGGGCCTTATTTAATATGGATGGTAACATTTATTGCCGCACCATTGTGCATTGTTATTTATTTTGCGTTCACAGATAAAAGCGGAGCGTTCACATTAAACAATATAATGGAGCTTGGGCAATACACTTCAGTTTTTGTGCGCAGTATTTTGCTTGCAATTGCGGCAACTGTTATTTGTTTGTTTTTAAGTTTTCCCGTTAGCTTTATGCTTTCACGCATGCGTGCTTCAAGGCAAAGAACAATGCTAATGCTTGTTATGCTCCCCATGTGGATGAACTTTTTGCTCCGCACTTATGCTTGGATGAGCTTGCTTGAAAACAACGGCATTATAAACAGCGTTTTAGGTGTTTTTGGCATAGGCCCATTCCAAATGATAAATACATCCGGTGCTGTTGTTTTGGGCATGGTTTACAATTACTTGCCGTTTATGATTTTGCCGCTTTACACAATTATGCTTAAAATTGATGACAGTGTTATAGAAGCCGCGCAAGATTTGGGCGCAAACCCTTTAAAAGTGCTTTTCAGCGTGCTTGTGCCGCTTTCCGTCAATGGCATAACCTCGGGAATAACAATGGTTTTTGTGCCCAGCATTTCAACATTTATCATAAGCAGAATGCTCGGCGGCGGAAGCAATATGCTTATAGGCGATTTAATAGAGCTTCAATTCTTAGGCAATAGTTACAATTACAACTTGGGCAGTGCTATGAGCCTTTTGCTTATGTTAATTGTGCTTTTCTGTATGAGCTTTACCAATTTAGATACGGAAAATATGGAGGGCATGATATGAGAAAGATAAAATGGTACAGTAAAGTTTATTTGGTTTTGCTTTTTTCGTTCTTATATGTGCCAATTGCCGTTATGATAGCTTTCAGCTTTAACGAGAATAAAAGCAGGGGAGTATTTACAGAATTTTCTTTTAAATGGTATGAAGAACTATTCAGAAACGAAATGATTATTCAAAGTTTCTTGGTTTCAATTACAATAATGATTTTATCGGCAACAATTGCCACATTGCTTGGAACAATGGCCTCGCTTGGAATAAACAGCATGAAAAAGCGCTCGCAGTCTGCTATAATATCAATAAGCTATGTGCCTATTGTTAACCCCGAAATTGTAACAGGTGTTTCTCTTATGCTTTTATTTGTGGTGTTTAACGAAAAAATATCAGAAATTTTAACGGCAATTTTAAATATTGAAACAAATTTTAACGGTTTTGGAATGGCAACGCTTTTAATAGCGCATATAACTTTTAATGTGCCTTATGTTATTTTTACAGTTTTGCCTAAATTAAGGCAAATGGACATTCGCCTTTATGAAGCTGCATTAGATTTAGGTTGCAACCATAGGCAGGCGTTTTTCAAAGTTATACTGCCTGAAATTATGCCGGCAATATTCTCGGGGTTTTTAATTAGTTTAACATATTCAATAGACGATTTTGTGGTGTCTTACTTCACAAGCGGCACAGTGCAAACTTTGCCAATTGCAATTTACAGTATGACAAGAAGGCAAGTGAGCCCCGAAATAAATGCGCTTTCAACAATAATGTTTGTTGTAATACTTTCAATTATCCTCATATCCAACGCAGTGGATAGCAAAAAAGAAAAAGCAAATGATAAAGCCTTGTTTGAGGCAATACGCAGTAATGCATGATGAAAGTTTAGTTTTAATAATAATTTTTAACGCCGAATATCGGCAGATGGGAGATAAAATGAAAAAAATAGTATGTTTTATAATAGCGGTTTCGCTATTTACAATGCTTGTTGGCACAACAGTTATGGCGCAAACACCCGAAGTTGAAGAGGGTTACGATTATACACGTTTTGCAGATGAGGGCCTGACATTAAACGTATATAACTGGGGTGAGTATATTTCAGACGGTGAAGATGACTCGCTTGATGTTATTGCAGCTTTTGAAGATTTAACGGGCATAGATGTGAACTATACAACTTATGACACAAACGAGAGCCTTTATGCCAAACTAAGTGGTGGCGGCGGCGACTATGACGTTATCATTCCAAGTGATTATATGATTGGCCGCATGGTAAATGAAAATATGCTTGCAGAGCTTAATTTTGATAACATTCCGAATTATAAATACATAGATGAAATATACCAAAATGCAAGTTACGACCCTGATGATAAATACTCTGTGCCTTATATGTGGGGCGTTGTGGGTTTAATTTACAATACAGAAATGGTAGCAGAAGAAGATTTAGCGCAAGGCTGGGGGCTTTTCTGGGACGAAGATTATGCAGGGCAAATGCTTATGTTCAACAACTCAAGAGATGCATTCGCCATAGCTTCAAAATACATAGGCAATTCGCTTAACCCAACATCTCAAGAGGAAATTGACGCGGCGACTGATGCACTTAAAGAACAAAAACCGCTTAACCAAAGCTATGTAATGGATGAAGTGTTTGATAAAATGCAGGGCAACGAGGCGGCAATTGCAGCTTACTATGCAGGTGACGGCGTAACAATGATGGAAAACAACGAAGCGCTTGCTATGTTTGTGCCGCACCAAGGTTCTAATATGTATGTGGATGCAATGTGTATTCCTGCAACAAGCACAAAAAAAGAAGCTGCTGAAATGTTTATTAACTACATGTGCGAAACCGAGGTTGCGCTTGCAAATACAGAGTATGTTTGGTACTCTACACCGCATACAGCTGTTTATGAGCTTTTAGATGAAGAAACAAAAAACAGCGAGCTTATGTATCCGCCGCAAGAAGTTATAAACAACAGCGAAACATTTAGTGTTTTGCCCGATGAGATAAACAGCGCAATGGATGCTGCATGGAGCGATGTTCGCAGCTATGAAGAAGGTGGAAGCGGCTGGGTTGTAATTGTGCTAATTGTTGGCATGGTTCTTATTATTGCACTTGTAGTAACACTGCGCATAAGAAAAAAACGTAGAAACGATTATTAATGCTTTGCTTTATTAAACATCTTAATAAAGAAAGTAATTAAATAGGTTAAAAGAAAAAACCGCTTGCAAATTGTTTTATGCTATTTGTAAGCGGTTTTTACAAGTAGCGCCTTTGGAAATGAAAGTTTCATTATGTAAAAAATTATATATAAACAATAAAATACTTTATATGCAAAAAGTACTTGACTATCTTCACAATATATGCTATTATTATGTTACCTCTTTTGCAGGTCTATTTTTTTGTGCGCTTTTTGCACTGCCTGCTCTGTGAGGGAGGCTATTATGGTACAAGCAATATAAACTATATTGCAAGTTTTTAACCACATATATGGAGGTGCCGAAATGAGAGTTAAAATTACGTTGGCGTGTAAAGATTGCAAAATGCGCAATTATAACACAATGAAAAACAAAAAGAATAATCCCGACCGCCTTGAGATGAACAAATATTGCCCAAAATGCAAAAAGCACACATCTCATCGTGAAACTAAGTGAGAAAGGCGTGAGTATTTATGGCTGAACAAAGCAAAAAGAAAGCTGGTCCTTTGTCTAAAGTGGGTAATGTATTCAAAAAAATCGGCAAGTTTTTTCGTGACGTTGTAAGCGAAATGAAAAAAGTTGCATGGCCCAGCAGAAAACAAATAATAAACAACACTTTAATTGTTTTAGCGGTGGTTTTAATTGCTGCAGTGTTTATTTTTGGGCTGGATACCTTATTTGGGTTTATACTGCGATTAGTGTTGCAAACAGCTTAAAAGCTAATTTAGAAAGCGAGGGCAATGCATGGCTGAAGACAATGGCGCAACAGCAAAGTGGTATGTTGTGCACACTTATTCCGGCTACGAGAAAAAAGTGTCGCAGGATTTAGAGAAGATGGTGGAAAGCCGCCGCTTAACAGATTTAATTTGCGATGTTAAAGTTCCCACCGAAATGGTGCCGGAAATTAAAGATGGCAAAGAACGTGAAGTAGAGCGCAAATTATTTCCCGGCTATGTGCTTGTTAAAATGGTTATGACAGACGAAAGCTGGTATATAGTGCGCAATACAAGGGGCGTTACAGGTTTTGTGGGCGCTTCTTCAAAACCCATACCGCTAAGCGATAAAGAAGTTGAGGCATTAGGGGTTGAAAAACATGAGGTTCAACTCGATTATGAGGTTGGCGTTAATGTTCAAATTACACAGGGTCCAATGGCAGGGTTTATCGGTATAGTTCAATCTATAAACAAAGAGGAAAAAACAGTTGGTGTACTGGTGTCTATGTTTGGGCGCGAAACACCGGCAGAACTCGGTTTTACAGATGTTAAACCGCTGTGATGCAATTATAATTTAAATCAAAACCGCAATGCGGGTTGATAGAGTGTTTAAACACTCGTGGGAGAAGCAGGCACACGGCTTGTTTCGCAATTAACCACAATTTTTTGGAGGTGCACAATTCATGGCTCAAAAGGTAACGGGGTATATTAAGCTCCAAATTCCTGCCGGCAAAGCAACACCGGCACCACCTGTAGGCCCGGCGCTTGGTCAACATGGTGTAAACATTGTTTCTTTTACAAAAGAATTCAACGAGCGCACACAAAAGGACATAGGCTATTTAATTCCGGTTGTTATAACCGTTTATGCCGACCGTTCATTCAGCTTTATCACAAAAACCCCTCCCGCTGCAGTGCTTATTAAAAAAGCGCTTAACATCGAGAGCGGTTCAGGCGTTCCGAACAAAACAAAGGTTGCGTCGATTACCCGTGCTCAGCTTGAGGAAATCGCCAAAACAAAAATGCCCGATTTGAACGCTGCTAATTTAGACACTGCTGTCAGCATGATAGCGGGCACATGCCGTAGCATGGGCGTTACGGTTGAAGGTTAATTAAGCATGAGATTTTTGCAAGTTAATATGCTTTTTAATAGCATTGCTTGCAAACAAATACACCCGACATTAGTGGGAGGAAATTTCCGATTTTACCACAGGAGGTTATTATGAAACAGGGTAAGAAATATGTTGACAGCAAAAAGCTGATTGACAAAACAAAATTATACGACAGTGCAGAAGCGTTAGAGCTCTGCTGTCAAACATCTAAGGCAAAATTTGACGAAACAGTTGAATTGCACGTTCGTTTGGGCGTTGATAGCCGCCACGCAGACCAACAGGTTCGCGGTGCAGTTGTTTTGCCACACGGCACAGGTAAAGATGTTCGCGTTGTTGCAATTGCAAAAGGCGATGCAGCAAAAGCAGCCGAAGAAGCAGGCGCAATGCTTGTTGGCGACGCAGATTTAGTTGCCAAAATCCAAAACGAAGGCTTTACAGATTTCGATGTTTTGGTTACAACACCCGATATGATGGGGCTTGTTGGACGCTTAGGTAAAGTTTTAGGCCCCAGGGGCTTAATGCCAAACCCAAAAGCGGGTACAGTTACCCCTGATGTTGGCCGTGCTGTTTCCGAGGCTAAAGCAGGTAAAATTGAATATCGTTTAGATAAAGCTAATATTATTCATGTGCCTGTTGGAAAAGCATCTTTTGGCGCAAACAAACTTGACGAAAATGTTAATGTTGTTATGGAGGCTATTGTGAAAGCAAAACCTTCTGCTGCAAAAGGTCAATACATTAAAAGCGTTGCCGTTGCTTCTACAATGGGCCCCGGCATCAAGTTAAACAGCGCAAAATTTGGTGTTTAATTTAACACTGAAAATTTTTGCAGTGTAACTTAAGTTTGACAAATGCACGTTTTGGTGCTATAGTTAAAAAGCTGTTTTAAAGACAGCAGGAGCAAATGCGTAAAGGGCCAACCCTTCCTGCCGAGAAATATGCGATTAGTTTTTGCGTTTATTTAAAAACTTCGCCTCTTTCTCGCTGTGAGAAAGAGGCTTTTTGTATTAAAAAATAATGAAACGAGGTGAAAATATTGCCAAGTGAGAAAATTTTAAGCGAGAAACAAGCTTATGTTGCCTCTATTCGTGAGAAACTTGAAAGCTCGGTTGCGGGCGTTATTGTTGATTACAAAGGTATTAGTGTTGCAAACGATACAAAATTGCGTGCAGATCTTCGTGAAGCAGGCGTTGAGTATTCTGTTGTTAAAAACACAATGCTGCGTTTAGCGGTTAAAGGCACAAACCTTGAAGGAATGACAGAGCACATGGTGGGTTCCACTGCTATTGCGCTTTCTAAAGAAGATCAAGTTGCAGCCGCAAGAATTTTGAATAAATATGCGGAAAAAAGCAAAGGTGCTTTCACAATTAAAGCCGGTTTTATGGACAAAAGCGTTATGAATGCCGCCGAAGTTGCTGCAATTGCAAATTTGCCAAGCCGCGAAGGTTTGCTTTCTATGCTACTTTCAGCGCTTACAGGAAATGTGCGTAATTTGGCTGTTGGCTTGCAAGCTGTGGCCGATAAAAAAGCAGCAGAAGATGCTGCTTAATTAAAAAAATAAATTAACAAATATATTGGAGGATTACAACTATGGCTGATATTAAAGCTATGATAGAAGAAATTAAAGGCATGACACTGCTTGAAATTAACGAACTTGTTAAAGCAGTTGAGGAAGAATTTGGCGTTAGTGCAGCAGCACCTGTTATGATGGCAGGCGCAGCAGCAGGCGGCGCACCTGCAGCAGAAGAGAAAACAGAATTTGATGTTGTTCTTGCTGAAGTTGGCGCAAACAAAATGGCAGTTATCAAAGCTGTTAAAGAGGCAACAGGCCTTGGCCTAAAAGAGGCAAAAGAGCTTGTTGACAATGCACCTAAAACCCTTAAAGAGCAAGCTGCTAAAGCTGATGCTGAAGAAATTAAAAAGAAAGTTGAAGAAGCAGGCGCTAAAATCGAACTTAAATAAGTTTGTTTTGTCTGATTATTCAATAAGCATAAAATCGGTTAATTTTAACTGTGTTTTATCAATAGTTTGGGCTTTAGCCAAAACAAGACATATTCAATCGGTGGCGTTATGCTGCCGGTTGTTTTTTGTGCGCATTTTTATATTATTGTTGCAATGCTTGAATTTATTAGAAAAATATAATATAATTGATGTATATACATATATGGATATTTAGTTTTATTATATATTTTAGTTTCATGGCGTTTAAACATTTTCGCAAACTATATTTAAAATAAATAGTATTGAATTTTTTGCAGAGGTGAATTTATTATGTTAATGTATGACATCATAGCAAAAAAAAGAGATAATAATGAACTGAATAAGCAAGAGATTGAGTTTTTTATAAGCGGCTTTACAAAAGGAAAAATTCCTGATTATCAAGCGTCTGCTTTATGCATGGCAATTTATATAAATGGAATGAACAAAAACGAAACAGCTATGCTAACAGCGGCAATGGCAAAAAGCGGCGATATGATAGATTTATCTTCAATTGATGGTGTTAAAGTAGACAAGCACTCCACAGGCGGAGTAGGGGATAAAACAACTTTGATAATTGCACCAATTGTTGCTGCATGTGGTGTAAAAGTAGCGAAATTAAGCGGCAGGGGCCTTGGGCACACCGGCGGCACATTAGATAAAATAGAAGCTATACCTGGGGCGAGAATTGATTTATCACAAGATGAATTTATAAAGCAAGTTAATAATTTGGGGCTGTGTGTTATTGGGCAAACGGCGGATATTGCACCGGCGGATAAAAAATTATACGCGCTAAGAGATGTTACAGCAACGGTATCCAATATACCGTTAATTGCATCAAGCATTATGAGCAAAAAACTTGCAAGTGGTGCAGATTGCATTTTGCTTGATGTTAAAACAGGCAGCGGTGCTTTTATGAAAACTACACAAGAAGCCGTTTTGCTTGCGAAAGCCATGGTGGATATAGGTGAACAAAACGGCAAAAGAACAGCTGCACTTATAACAAATATGGATACGCCTTTGGGTTGTAACATAGGCAACAGCTTAGAAATTGAAGAAGTTGTGCAAACACTTAAAGGCGACGGCCACGAAGATTTGATTGAGGTTTGCACTGCACTGGCTGCTAATATGCTTTATCTTGCAAATTATGCAGATTTTAAAGAGTGTGAGAATAAAGTTAAAGAGTTAATTAACAATAATAAAGCTTATGAATTGCTATGTGAGATGATAAAAGCCCAAAACGGTGATTTAAGTAAATTTGAAGAGCAAAATTTCTTGCCGGCTCGCTTTTCAAAAAACATTTTAGCGCCTAAAACGGGTTATATTTGTAGAACAGATGCACAGCAAATTGGAAGTGTGGGCGTTGTTTTGGGCGCAGGGCGCATAAAAAAAGAAGATGAAATTGACAAGGGCGCAGGAATGCGCATTTATAAAAAATACGGTGATTTTGTTAATGAAAACGATATTTTAGCCACGCTTTATTCAAATGATGAATTGAAGTTTGAACAAGCTGCTATAAAATATTTAAGTGCTGTTGAAATTGGCGATGAAAACCCGCCCAAAAGCAAATTGATTTACGCAAGAGTAAATAAAGACACAGTTGAATACTATTAATATATTTTTTGATTATATGTATATTCAGGGAGGATTATATGCAGTTATCACACGAAGAAATTAAAGCGATATTGCCACACAGATACCCGTTTTTGCTAGTGGATAAAATTACAGAGCTTGTGCCGGGTGTTAGTGCAAAAGGAATAAAATGTGTAAGTGCAAATGAAGAGTTTTTTAAAGGGCATTTCCCACAAAAAGCAATTATGCCGGGTGTTTTAATTATTGAAGCATTAGCACAAACAGGAGCAATAATTATTTTAAACGAAGAGGAATTTAAAGGCAAGATAGTGCTTTTTGGCGGTGTTAAACGCGCAAGGTTTAAACAGCAAGTTGTACCCGGTGATGTTTTAGAGTTAGAGTGCGAAATGACACAGAGAAGAGGACCTGTTGGCTATGGTAAAGGTGTTGCAAGGGTTAACGGAAAAATTGCCGCCAGTGCGGAAATAATTTTTGCAATAGAATTATAAATAGGTGATAGCGTTATAAATAGTGCTAATCAGTTATCCGAAGGCGTGCCGTCACAGACGGCACATGCCAAAAAATCTCCATTCTGTA
>CAYJIT010000024.1:0-37918 GCA_964370365.1 uncultured Bacteroides sp.
TTTGTTTAATTTATAAGTTTGTGAATTAAGGTATTAGTACACATTATTTATATTAGCTTCGCTAACATAAATATTTTATTCTATGGCATTTGGCTCGCCGCCTAAGCGGCAACCGCCAAATATGCCAATAAATAACACTGCGTGTTATTTATATTACTTTTAGGAGAATGCCGCTATGATTATTAGGCAAGAGGAACAAAAAGATTATGGTGAAATTGCACAAGTGATAAAAGAGGCATTTGAGAAAGCAGAGCATACAGATGGAAATGAATTTGTTTTAGTTGAGCGTTTAAGAAGTAGTGGCGGCTTTATTAAACAGCTTGCTCTTGTAGCTGAAGAAAACAATGAAATTATAGGGCATATTATGTTTACAAAAGTTAAAGTTTGTGAAAAACCGGGGCTTGCACTTGCGCCGTTGTCTGTAGTGCCTAAGGCGCAGAAAAAAGGTGTTGGAACGGCATTAATGAAAAGAGCACATGAAATAGCAATAGAGATGGGCTTTGAGTTTTCTGTTGTTGTGGGCAGTGAAAAATACTATCCTAAAGTAGGTTATAAAAAGGCAAGTGTTTTTGGCATTAAAGCGCCTTTTGATGTTCCCGATGATAATTTCATGGTTTTATTTTTTGGGGAAAATGCCCGGGATATTAAAGGAACAGTTGTATATGTGAAAGAAATGTTCGAGAGTTAAAGCAGTGAAATATGCTTTTGAATACAGTAAATATCTCCGTGGTGCGCATAAAAAGCTTGCCCAGTTTTTTAAGAATTAATTGGCTTATAGCAAATAATAAATTTAAAAGCAGAAAAATTGGCTATTAAACTTTAGCCACAAAACTAAAAATATATTTAAAATTGCGAGGTAAAACATGGCTCTTTCACCTATGATGCAACAATATTTGAACATAAAAAAACATCATCCCGATAAAATTATTTTTTTCCGCCTGGGCGATTTTTATGAGATGTTTTTTGAAGATGCCGTTTTAGCATCTAAAGAATTAGAGCTTACATTAACAGGCAGAGAATGTGGGCAAAAAGAGCGTGCGCCAATGTGCGGTGTGCCTTACCACGCAAGTGAAACATATATAGCGCGCCTTATAGAAAAGGGCTATAAAGTTGCAATTTGCGAACAAATGGAGGACCCAAGCAAAACAAAAGGCATTGTAAAGCGCGATATAGTGCGCATTATCACCCCGGGAACGCTTATAGAGAGCAGTATGCTTGAAGATGATAAAAACAACTATATAGCAAGCATTTTTTTAGGCGAGGGCAAGGCGGGTGTATGCTTTGCAGATATATCAACAGGCACTGCGCACACGGCAATATTAAGCGGCGATAATTTACAAGCGGCAATTATAAGCCAGCTTTGCCGCTTTTCACCGAGAGAAGTACTTATAAATGAAAAAGTTCTCTCTTGCAATTTGGTTGTAGACTACATAAAAACAAAACTTGGTTGTGGTGTTGAGCTAATAGAAAAAGAGGCTTATAACACTGCGCTTTGTGAAGAATATATGCGCTCTCATTTCGGTGAAAATTACGAAGAACAAACAAATCTTAAAAGCGGTAGCGAAAATTTTTATACGCTTGCAGTGCTTATAGATTACTTAAAACAAACGCAAAAAAAAGGCGTTGAGCGCCTTAAAAATGTGCATATTTTCAGCGAGGGGCAATTTATGCACCTTTCGCCTGTAACAAGGGCAAATTTAGAGCTTGTGCAAACAATGCGCGCACGCCAGAAAAAAGGCACATTGCTTTGGGTTTTAGACAAAACACAAACCGCAATGGGCAAGCGTTTAATGCGCAATAATATAGAACAACCGCTTTTGGACGTTGGCCTTATTAACATGCGCCTTGATGCCGTGCAAGAGCTTTTTAACAGCGGCATCGAAAGGGCAGAGCTAATACAGGCGCTATCTAAAATTTACGATATAGAGCGCTTAATGACAAGGGCTGTTTACGGCTCGGCATCACCGCGTGAAGTGTATGCGCTTGCTGTAACTTGCGAGCAATTGCCCGAAATTTTAAGGCTTACACAGAACTTTAAAAGCGCGGCTATGCAGGAATTTAATAGCGGCACCGACCCTCTTACAGATATATGCGCAAAAATAAAAGTGCTTATAAACGAGCAAGCACCCGCACTTTTGAAAGACGGAAATATTATTGCCGACGGTGCAAATGAGGAAGTGGACGAGCTTAGGCAAATTATGAACGGCGGCAAGGGCATTTTAACCGAAATGGAGGCAAAGCTCAAAGAGGAAACAGGCATCAGAACGCTTAAAATTGGCTTTAATAGAGTTTTTGGTTATTATATAGAAGTGAGCAAAAGTTTCACTCAAATGGTGCCCGAACATTTTGTGCGCAAACAAACCATTGCAAATTCCGAGCGCTATATAACAGATGAGTTAAAACAGCTGGAAAACAAAATTTTAGGTGCAGGCGAAAGGCTTTTGGCGCTTGAACAAAAACTGTTTTCACAGCTTTTAGAGTTTATTTCTTCGCACATTTCACGAATACAAACAACAGCGGCTAATATTGCCAATTTAGACGTTTTTTGTGCGCTTGCAAATGTTGCGGTGCAAAACAATTACACCCGCCCTGAAGTTCATTCGGGCACGGAGATGATTATTAAAGACGGTAGGCATCCTGTGGTGGAACTGCTGCTTTCGGGTTCGCTTTTTGTGCCAAACAACACCACTTTAGATTGCGCTGAAAACCGCACTGCCATTATTACAGGGCCGAATATGGCGGGTAAATCCACCTATATGCGTCAAACGGCTTTAATTGCCTTAATGGCGCAAATAGGCAGCTTTGTGCCGGCAAGTTCGTGCCGCATGGGCGTGGTTGACGCTATCTTCACAAGGGTGGGCGCAAGCGATGATTTATCTGCAGGGCAAAGCACCTTTATGGTAGAGATGACTGAAGTTGCCGAAATTATAGAATATGCCACAACTAAAAGCCTTGCTATTTTAGACGAGATAGGCAGGGGCACTTCCACATTCGACGGAATGAGCATTGCAAGGGCTGTGGTTGAACATATTAACAGCAAAGATTGCGGCATAGGTTGCAAAACACTTTTTGCCACACACTACCACGAACTTACAGATTTAGAGCACACGCTTGACGGTGTTAAAAACTACAATATAGCGGCAAAAAAACGGGGCGACGACATAACCTTTTTGCGCCGCATTGTAAGGGGCCCCGCAGACGATAGCTATGGTATAGAAGTGGCAAAATTAGCCGGTGTGCCCGAAAAAGTTATAAATAGGGCGAAAAATATTTTGAAGGTTTTAGAGCAAAACAGCCTTGAAAACGGTGATATTAAGCAATTGCAATTCGATTGCGATGATGTTCAAGAAGAAAAGAAAGCGCCTGTTTGGGCAAAGAAAATTGAAGATTTAGATGTGGAAATTTTAACACCAATAGAAGCGCTTAACTTTTTGCACGAGCTTAAAAAACAGATAGATGAAGAGGTTTACTAAAGATGAAAGCGATAAGAGCGGCATTGTTGATAGCGCTAACTATTTCAGCATTTATCAGTTTAGATTTACTTGTTAATTTAGTTGCGCTTACAGTGCCGCAACTGCACGACGGCTGCTTTAAATTCTACAAAAACAAACAAGGAGGGCAAAATGAAAAAAACAGGCGCAACAATGACAATTTTGTTTTTTTTGCTTATACCTATAATTTATATAGCAGTTCAAATATTAAACTTTGAAACAAGCAGCGTTTACGAAACCGATACTATTGTTAACACTACTGTTTCCGACAATATAATGGCAACCGGCATTATAGCAAGGCCGCAAACTATAATAACTTATGATGCCGGTGTGTTGGGGTTTATGGTTGATACAGCGGACCGTGTTTCGCAAAATGCTGTGGTTGCAACATCGTTTGCCACACAGCAAAGCGCACAGCAAAGCGCTTATGCAGATATGCTTTCTTTGCAATTGCAAGTGCTGTTAAGCAGTGAAACAAGCACTGACGGTGTGGATACAGCAATGCTACAAATGCAGGTACAATCGAATGCAACCGAGTTTTTAAACACTATCTATTCAGGCGATTTTCAAACTTATTACGAAGATAAAAACAACCTCCAACTGGCCTTAAATAAACTTAACATAGCCATGGGGCAAAGTTTGGATTTTTCACAAAGTATAGCCGAAACTCAAAATTTGATGGACAGTGCAAGGAATTCTGCCTTGGGCACAAATATAACTGCACCGTCTGCGGGGTATTTTGTGCCGCAAAGCGAGAGCAGCCAAAGTGTTTACACCATAGAGCAGTTAGACGAAATGAGTGCATTGCAATTGCAAGAAGCCGCCGCAGTGCCAACACCGGAACACGCCGATAATGTAGTGGGCAAATTGGCACAAACGCATATATGGAGTTTTTACACAAGCGTGCCAATAAATGAGGCTAATAAATTTAGAGTAGGGCAAAGTGTGAATATATATTTTGACGGCGAAAATGAGGCAGGGTATGCGGCTGATATTATAAGCGTTGAAGAAGACGAGGCGGCAGGCCTTGCAAAAATAGTTTTACAAAGCAATTTGATGAATCCCCAGGTGCTGAGCAAAGAGCACACATCGGTGCATATAGAATTTAGGCAAATTGAAGGGCTAAGAATAAGCAAAGATGCGCTTAGGGTGAAAGATGCCATTGACGGCGTTTATGTTTTGCGCGGCAATATAATAGAATTTTGCGAGATTGATATACTTTACGAGCAAGATAATTATTATATAGTTTCACCAATTTACGAAACAGGTGAAAACGAGGTGCGCTTATATGATGAAGCTATCACCTCGGGAACAGACCTTTATGATGGAAAATTGCTTTAATATAGTGTTGTAAAAAGTTTAAATGTTGTTACCAAAACATCAATATAATGTAATTAAAAGCACAAATATGTGCAGATTTTGTGTTTTTTTGTAAAATATCAACACTTTTATTGACATTTGAATAAAAAAACAGCATAATATATATTAGGTAATTATACTGTGCGTAAAATATTATTATAAAATTCATATAAATAACAGAAAGCGAGGAGCAAAATGGGCATTTTTGATAAAATGAAAGATAATATATCTGACATAATGGGAATGAACCGTGATGAAGATGACGAGATGGAAAACACAGGCGCAATTAACTATGATGAGAATTACGGTGATTATGAAAGCGATTATGAATATGAAGACGCAGAATACGAAAAAAGTTCGGGCACTGTAAAAGAAAATCAAACAGGTGGTGAAAAAATGTCGAACTGGAATAAAATGCAAATGGTTATTAAAGTTCCCAAAGCCTTTGACGAAAGCTCTGAAATTGCCGACCATATTAAAGGCAGGCGTATTGTGGGCCTAAATTTGCGCAACACAGATAAAGACACCGCAAGGCGTATGATAGATTTTATTTCCGGCACAGCATACGCAACAAGAAGCAAAATAATGCGTGTTGATGTTGATGCATTTATAATTGTTCCCGAGAATGTGGAAATTGACGACGATGCACCGGAAGGCTTTTTTCGCAACGGAGTAGTGGTTAAAGATTGAGAGGTTTTATACCCCCAAGCGAAGAAAGCGAGTTAATTCTTTGCAAAAAAGCGCAAAATGCGGCGCAAAGTGCAATGAAAAGCGGTGCTGTGCGAACAATGCCGTTTATGAACGAGCGAGAGCAAGAACTTTGCGTTAGTGCATTAAATAAAGTTAAATGCAAAGAATATTTTTTCTGGGGCGGCCATGAGAGCACATTGCGCAAAATGCTTGCAATAGGCGATGATATGCCGAGCAAAGAGCATTTTGATATACAGCTTTTAGCAATTACGCCAAACTTCAGTAAAATTAGTTTAACCCACAGAGATTATTTGGGTGCGTTAATGTCGCTTGGAATAACAAGGGATTACATAGGGGATATTATTGTATTAGATAATATGGCGCTTGTTTTCAGCGCGCAAAAATTTGCAGCGTTAATTTGCGAGGAGCTTACAGCGGTTAAAAATGTAAATGTAAACGCTCGAGTGGCAACGCAAAACGAAGAGAATTTGATAAACGCCGTTAGCAAGCAAAGCGAGAAAACACTTACAATTGCTTCGCTAAGGCTTGATGCCATTTTAGCCGCAATGCTGAAAACAAGCAGAAAAAATGCCGCAGATTTAATTCGGGCAAAATATGTTATGATAAACCATATAAAAACGCAAAACTGCTCGTTTGAAGTTCAAGAGGGCGATGTGTTTTCAATTAAGGGCAAAGGGAAATTTAGGCTTAACAGCGTGGGAAATAAAAGTAAAAAGAATAGAATTTTTATAAATTTTACAGAGTATTAATAGGAGGATTGCGCAATGCTGACGGTTGATGATATAAACAGAGCCGAGTTTGAAAAGGCGGTTAGGGGATATCGAGCACAGGATGTTGACGAGTTTTTAAACAAAGTGGCCGATACAATAGCGCAGTTAAACAGCGATTTAAGCGAGGCCTTAAAGCAAAACGAGGAACTTTTAAGCGATATAGAAAAGCAAAAAGAAGTTTCAGATAAAAAACTTTACACTTTAGCCGAAAAAATTGAACAGTATCGTGCTGATGAAGATAATTTAAGTGCGGCGCTTTTAAATGCGCAGCGCCTTAGCGAAAGCATGGCTAATAAGGCCAAAGAAAATGCGCAAGCAATTATAACAGAGGCGAAAGTTAAAGCGGCGCAAGCACTGCAAGATTTAAAAGAAGACTATGCAAACGAGGAAAAACGCCTTGCTAATTTGCGCACAGAGGTAAGCAAATTTAAAGCGGAAGTGCTTTATTTATACAAGCATCATATAGAACAGCTAAATGCACTGCCGGCTGCAGAGCAAGAGCAAATGCATATTGAAAAAGAAGATGAACAGGCGCAGGCGGTTAAAAAAACAGGCGGTAAAAAGAAAGCAAATGCGAAAAGCACACAAGATGAAAACGAGGACGTAAACGGTGATATTAGGGCAAAGCAAGAGCAAAGCGATGATGAAGCGCCAGATGAAATAGTCGAAAATGAACAAAACGCCACTGAAAACCCCGAGAGTTTTGAAGACTATTTAAGTGCGGAGTTTGATGATTGATGAACAATGCTTTTGTGCTGTAAAATATTGGCGAGTGCAAAATTCGCTTGCATTAACAAATGAAGAGTTATAAGTGTAAATTCATTGTTGTATTTGATGCTAAAAGTAAAATGCACTTAATTTTATACACAGAGAGGATTATTTTTTTGATAACAATCATAGCAATTGCAGTTCTAATTTTTGTAGACCAAATAACAAAACACCTTGCAACAACATATTTACAGCCGGTGGGCAGTATGCCGTTTATTCCCGGAATAATGGAACTGCGTTATATAGTTAACGACGGTGCGGCTTTCAGCTTGTTTGCCGGCAACAGGTGGTTTTTAATAGGCTTTACAAGCATTGCGCTTGTTGCTGTGGCTATATATTTTATAGTGAAAAAGCCGCAGAGCAAAACAGAGAGAATAGCACTTACTTTAATTTTAGCAGGCGGCATAGGCAATTTGATAGACAGAGCTTTATACGGCTTTGTTGTGGATTTTTTTGCCGCAACATTTATAAATTTTGCAATATTTAACGTTGCAGATTGCTTTGTTGTAATTGGAGCATTTTTGCTTATATTTGCAACAATATTTGAAGAGATGAAAACCGCAAAAAAGCAAAAACATAGCGAAATTGAAAAAGAGAATGCAAGTGAAAAAGATAGTGAAAGTGCACAGCTTTTAAACGAAGAGCAAAGCGAAAAAAGCGAGTTAAACCTTGAAGAAATTGCGAAATAGGTGCATCGATGAACTTTAAGGAAATTATTGTAAATGAAGAAAATGTTCGATTAGACGCTTTTATAGCTAATAATATACAGGGTGTTACAAGGGCATTTGCCGCACAACTTATAGCGCAGGGAAATGTGCTTTGCAACGGCAAAAAAGTAAATAAAAGCCACAAGCTGAAAAGTAATGATGTGCTTTGCATTGAAATTCCAAAGCCTGTGGAACTTGATATTGCAGCGCAGGATATAGAGCTTGATATTGTTTATGAAGACAGAGACTTAATTGTGATTAACAAGCCTAAGGGCATGGTGGTGCACCCGGCGCACGGAAATTACGAGGGCACACTTGTGAATGCGCTTTTGCATTGGTGCAAGGGCGAGCTTTCCGCAATAAACGGTGTTTTGCGCCCCGGAATTGTGCACAGAATAGATAAGGACACAAGCGGCTTAATTGTGTGCGCTAAAAATAATGATGCGCACAATTTTTTAGCACAGCAATTTGCACAACACACAATAAAAAGGCATTACGAGGCTGTGGTATACGGCAATTTTAAGCAAGATAGCGGTTTTGTTGAGGGCAATATTGCAAGGAGCACATCGAACAGAAAAAGCATGGCTATGTGCAAAAGCGGCGGAAAATATTCATATACGGATTATAGAGTTTTAAATAATTATAAAAACTTCAGCCATATAGGCGCTGTGCTTAAAACAGGGCGAACACACCAAATAAGGGTGCACATGGCAAGCATAAACCATCCGCTTGCAGGCGATGCCCTTTATGGCCCCAAAAAAGTTATAAAGCATTTGAACGGGCAGTGCCTACACGCGCGAACACTGGGTTTTTTGCACCCTAAAACAAAAGAAGAAATGCTTTTTGAAAGCGAATTGCCGTTATATTTTGCAAGTTTTTTGGATAAATTAAGTAAAGAGAGTGTTTAAAGGCTTTGCAAACATATAATTTGTGCAAAGGATGAAAAATGGAAAGTATTAAGCAACTTTATAAAATAGGCAAAGGCCCTTCAAGTTCACACACTATGGGGCCTGTTTTTGCGTGTAAATATATGCTTGAGAACTTTAAAGAGGCAAGTTTTTTTAATGTTTTTCTCTATGGCTCGCTTTCAAAAACAGGCAAAGGGCATTTAACAGATAAAGTTATTAAAGCAACACTTGGAAAAAAATGCAATGAAATAGTGTTCGATGAAAGCGATGTAAAACTTTTACACCCTAACACAATGCGCTTTGAAATACTTGATGAACAAAAAAATATCATTGCTCAGCGCAAAGTTTTTAGTGTAGGCGGCGGGAAAATTCAAATTGAAAACGAACAGCAAAAAAGTGAGGAGCAAGTGTATCCGCACAATAATTTTGAAGAGATTAAGCATTATTGCCTCCAAAATAATTTAAGGCTGTGGGAATATGTTAAACTTTATGAGGGCGAGGAAATTTTTGCTTTTTTAGATAGTATTTACAGCGCAATGAAAGCGTGTGTTAAGCAAGGGCTCAGCAAAGAAGGCGAGCTTTCGGGCGGCTTAAATGTGCAAAGGAAGGCTAAATACCTTTACAACCAGCGCCACATGGATGAATTGCCGCAAACGCATGAAAACAGAATTGTTTGTGCCTATGCATTTGCAACAAGCGAAGAAAATGCAAGCGCAGGAACAGTTGTAACGGCACCCACATGCGGTGCGTGCGGCGTTTTGCCGGCAGTGCTTATTTATATGCAAGAAAAACGCGGTTTTACAGATTTTGAAATGGCAAAAGCACTCAGTGTAGGCGGTTTAATTGGAAATATCATCAAGCACAACGCATCTATAAGCGGTGCAGAGTGCGGTTGTCAAGCGGAAATTGGCAGCGCTTGCTCTATGGCGGCGGCGGCACTGGCAGAGCTTTTTGCTATGGATTTAGACCAAATAGAGTATGCCGCCGAAGTTGCGATGGAGCACCACCTCGGCCTTACGTGTGACCCTATAAAGGGCCTTGTGCAAATTCCTTGCATAGAGCGAAATGCCGTTGCGGCAATGCGCGCGATAAATGCAGTTAACCTTGCAAATTTTTTAACGCACACAAGGAAAATTTCCTTTGATGTGGTTGTTAAAACCATGTATGAAACAGGGCTGGATTTGTTTAGCAAATATAAAGAGACAAGCGAGGGCGGCCTTGCAAAAATTTATGTGGAAAATAAAAGCGGCTGCGATGAGTAATTCATTGCAGCCGCTCTTTAGCTATTAGGGAATAATACGAACACAGATTACTCCCTAATGGTTATGCAAAACACAAAAAAATGAACAACACATAAATAAAACTGCAAAAGCAGCATCTAAGGGCATGCTCATTCTCGCCGCTTGAAAATTACTGTAAACAGGAATATGGGGCGCTAAAAATTTAAAGCACAAATAAAGGGATAACAAACTTACAGGCAAATGAATAATGCGTGAGAGCAATAAAGGCGTTAATTTTATCTTGCGGTTTAACAAACTGCGCACCTGTGCAAAAATGCTAAAACCCATAAAACTTAAAGCTCCACAGCATAAATAAACAGCATAAACATAGCCAGAATGTGCCGACAGCTCGCTTGCGCTTATAACCTCTGTTAAAACAGTAAACGCTATTTTAATTGGCATATTTGTGTTGGGTGGCAAAAAAACTCCTTTTACAAACGAGAAAAACACAACAAAACCGCACAGATATAATGTTGAAATAACAGCTTCGTTAACTATGTTTACAAAGCTGTTATTTTTTGTGCCTTTTTGTTCAATGTTGTTAGCTGTGGCTAAAACATTTGCATTTGCGTTGTCAGCGTTTTTTGTGCAATTTGCCTTGCCGTTTGGCACGTCGCTTTGTTTATCGCTATCACTTTTCATAAAAACCTTTGCAATAAGGCCGCAAACAAGGCTTGCACAACAAAGCGATATATATATTAAAACACCGCTAAGCGTGCTGTTTAACATTGTGCTTCCCACACATGCAATAACAAAGGCGGGCCCTGCATTTATTATTGCACAAAGCAAAATTTCAGCTTGTTTTTTGGAAATTTGCCCGCTGCTATATAAACTGTTAAGGCAAACGGCGCCTGTTCCAAAGCCACCGGTTAAGCCCAAAAGCAAAGCTGTGCACGCTTTGTTACTATTTATTTTTAAAACCAATTTAGTGTATGGCAAAAAAGGCAGCCCCAAAATAAAAGCAAAGCGAGAATTAAGCAAAATTTTACTTATGATGAAAAAGGGGAATAAAGCCGGAATAACAGAGTGATAGCAGAGCAGTAAACCATCTTTCACAGCGCTGTATGCCGCTTGCGTGCGCATGAAAAAACTTACAAGGCAAAAAATTACAATGCATAAAATTAAAAGTTCATATACGGATTTTTGAAAATGTTTTGTGCAAAATTTATACATAATTAACACCTCTTTTGCGTTATATATGAATAAGCCTACTTTATAAAGGAGAGAGTTTAAAAACAAATTTAAAAACTTCCTTTATTTAAAAGCCGTTTTTTCGTTTGCTAAAGCAAACAACCAAAAAACCGGCACATTTACAACTGTTTTTTATGGTTGTTTTGTGCTTTTAGCAGAAAGGAATGGTCATAAATATGAACTCTAAAAAAAACAAGGAAAAACGCAGGGCGATATCGGCAAAAGAAATGTTTGCACTGGATTTTAAGCGTGTGAATTTAGCACTGCAAGCTGTGCCAATGCTTCACGTTAGCTCGGAGGGTTTTGTGGAGGCAGAGCGTTGTAAAGACATAAAAGAGTATACCCCTACAAGCATTATATTAAATATGGGGCGCATTAATGCACAAATTAACGGCGACGATTTGTTGTTGCAAACACTTACAAAGCAAAAAATAAGAATAAAAGGCAAAATTTTTTCCGTGGTGTTTTTATACAATGACGGTGGTGAATTAAGTGAAAATATTTAAAAATATATTCGGATATGTGGAGTTTAAAGCGGTGGGAGGGCTACTTCCTAAGTTTTTGAACGATTGCATAAAAAGTGAAATACCCATACATAAATTAAAGGCAAACACTTTGGGTTTAAGCGCCAGTGTGCCGCTTAGATATTATAAAAAACTGCACAGAATAGCGAGGCGCAACCGCTGTGTTTTAAAAGTGCAAAAAAAGCACGGGCTGTATTTTTGGCTGTGGCCTTACAGGCATAGATGGGGCATTGCCGTGGGTGCAAGCTTGCTGTTTTTGTCGCTTGTGCTTTTTCCGCAAATGGTTTGGACAGTGCAGTTTTACGATTTCACAAGCGAAGAACAGCTGTTTTTAAGAGGTTTACTATATGATGCAAATATACAAGAAGGCGCATTTGTGAACACACAAAAACTAAAAACAGTGCAATATGATTTGTTTTTGGAAAATGATGCCTACAGTTGGATAAAGCTGAATTTTGTAAAAGGCAAGTTAATTGTTGAAAAAGTTGATGCAGTATTGCCACCGCAAACACAGACCGAGGAACCTGCGGCAATTGTTGCGCTATATGACGGCATCATACTTAGGCTTGAAGTGGAAGGTGGGTTTATAGAAAAAAGCGAGGGGCAAAGCGTGAGCGCAGGCGATGTGATTGTGAGCGCATTAAAAACAGGTAAATATGATAAATTGCATACTGAGCGCGCAATTGCAAACGTTTATGCAAGTGTTCAAAGAATATATGAAATAACACAGCCATTGACAACCCAAACACAATTGCCACAAATGAAAACAGAGGAAAAAACATCGCTTTTAATATTTGGCGCACAGCTTCAACTGCCCTCTATAACGGATTATAGTGAAAACACCGTTGTAACAACCTCCTATAATCCGCTAACAATTTTTGGTTTGCCACTGCCGGCAACAATAAAAACCCAAACTTACAGGCAAATTGAAAGTGAAAATATAACATACACACAGCAGCAAGCGCAAGATATTGCACGAGATAAAATTTTAACACAACTTTCAGCCGATTTGCCTGAGTGCGAAATTGTTAGCGCAAACGAGAATGTGCAAATTAACAAAAACAGCATTACAATGCGAATAGAATTTGAGGCCATAGCCAATATTGCTAAAATAGAGGAAGGGTGGAACAAATAAAGAAAAATCAGCAATGTTACCACTTTTTTTAAATTTGACCCTTTTTTTTGTAAGTTTTACACAAAAACCAATGTGAAATAATTAGTTAAAATCTAAACACAAAAATAGCGTTTTAGCTTTTTTACAACCTTACAATATGTTATAATATTAACATAGATAAAAAGAGGTGAAAAATGGCAGATGTTTTTATAGCGGCTGAGGATATAGATGCGCTTCTTGCGGTGTTTGGCAATGGCGATGAATATGCAAAGCTTATAGAAAAAAATTTTAATGTAAATATAATTTGCAGGGACACACAAATTAAAATTACAGGCGATGAAGCGAATGTTAACGATGCCTCAAAAGCCATAAACGCAGTGCTTGCAATGCATAAAGATGGTGCAGATTTAACGGAGCAAGCTGTTAGGTATTGCATTTCACTTGCCGTTAGCGGCAACGACGAAAAAGTAGCAGAGCTTTTGGGCGACACGGTTTTGGTAACGGCAAAAGGCAAGCCAATACGCCCTAAAACCTTAGGCCAAAAAGATTATTTAAAGGCCATTCGCAAAAATGCAATAACATTTGGTGTTGGGCCTGCGGGCACGGGCAAAACTTACTTGGCGGTTGCAATGGCGGTTAAAAGTTTTAAAGCACATGAAGTGGAGCGCATAATTCTTACAAGGCCTGCGGTGGAAGCCGGCGAAAAATTGGGCTTTTTACCGGGAGATTTACAAAATAAGGTAGATCCTTATCTGCGCCCTTTATACGATGCGCTTTTTGATATGTTCGGGACGGAAACATACCAAAAACTGCACGAAAAGCAGATAATAGAGGTTGCGCCGCTTGCCTATATGCGCGGCAGAACTTTGGACAATGCGTTTATAATTTTAGACGAAGCGCAAAACACAAGCCCCGAGCAAATGAAAATGTTTTTAACACGCATGGGCGCAGATAGCAAAGTGGTTGTAACAGGCGATATAACACAGATAGATTTGCCTATAACCGCAAAAAGCGGCCTTGTGGACGCTTTAAAAGTTTTGAATAAAATTGATGGCATAGCACGGGTAAATTTCAGCGAAAAAGATGTTGTGAGGCACCGCTTGGTTCAAGATATTATTAAGGCGTATGAAAAAGCAGGAAAGCAAAGAACGAATAATGTTAGAAGATAAGAACGGGAAGTGAAATAATGGCTCATAAAGTTTATATAACAAATAATCAAAAGGAAGTTAAAATACCTTCGGGGCTAAGAATTTTAATTCGTCGGGCATGCAATGCCGTTTTAAATGCAGAGGGCATTGACTACGAGGCGGAAGTTAGCGTTATGTTTGTAGATGATATTCAAATTGCGCAATTGAATGAGCAATACAGAAATAAAAGCGAGCCAACAGATGTGCTGAGCTTTCCCTTGGGCTACGATGGCAAATATGATACAAACCAAGACACAGGCGCTAAAATGATGGGCGATATAGTTATATCCATGCAAAGGGCTGTGGAACAAGCGGATATGTATGGGCACAATTTGCAGCGTGAAGTGGCATTTTTAACCGTGCACTCAATGTATCACCTTTTGGGTTACGACCATGAAAATGGCGGCATACAAGCCGTTAAAATGCGTGAAAAAGAAGAGGCTACTTTAATTAAATTAGGGCTTGCCAGAACATCTTCTTACACAGCAGACGAGGTTTGATATGGCGTTTAAACGCTTTATAAATGGTTTTAAATTTGCAATTAGCGGTTTTTTTAAGGCAATTGGGCAAGAGCGAAATTTACGTTTTCATATAGTTGCGGCAATGTATGTTTTTGCATTTGCAATAATATTTTATAATTTTTCAAATGCACAATATGCACTTTTAACTGTTATAATTTGCCTTGTTATTTCGCTTGAACTTGTAAATTCCGCAATAGAGAGAGTGGTTAATAAAATATTGCCTCAAAAAAGCGATATTGCCAAAGATATAAAAGATATAAGCGCAAGCGCTGTTCTGATTGCAAGCATCGGGGCAGTGTTTTGCGGTGTTTTTTTGTTTTGGGATATAGAAGTGATAAAAATTATAATAAACGAGTTTGCAACAAATTTGCTGGCGGCAATTGCTTTAGCGCTAACAATATTAGTTTCGGCTGTGTTTGTTTTCAGAAAGTGAGATAAAATGCAAAGTGAAAATACAAAATCGGTTTTTGTTGCAATAGTGGGCAGGCCTAATGTGGGGAAATCTTCGCTAACTAACAGCTTTTTAGGTGAAAAACTTGCAATTGTAACAGATAAACCGCAAACAACACGCACAAAAATAACCGGCGTTTTAACAAAAGATGAAATACAGTATGTTTTTCTGGATACACCCGGCATACATAAACCCAGAACAAAACTTGGCAAGCGTATGCAAAAAACATCGCTAACAAGCATTGAAGAAGTTGATGTTGTGCTAATGCTTTTCGAGCCGTTTGGCGAAGTGAACGAGGCAGAGCAAGAGCTGATACAGGGCATTAAAGCGAAAAAAGTGCCTTCGATAGCGGCTGTTAATAAAACGGATAAAATGAGCAAATTAACACAGCTGCACGAGCGCATAAATTATATAAAAGAGCTTTCGGTGTTCGATGAGGTTTTTGCTATAAGCGCAAAGAACAACGAGGGCTGTGAAGCGCTTTTGGAAAAAATAAACGGCTACGCAGTTGAAAGTGTCCACTATTTTCCGAGCGATGCCTACACAGACATGCCCGAAAAAGTGATTGTCAGTGAAATTATGCGTGAAAAAATACTTTTGAACTTGCGCGATGAATTGCCGCACGGCACAGCTGTTACGGTGGAAAGGTTTAAAGAGCGCAAAAATGCAAGCGGTGAAATTATAGATATTGATGTGAATATTTATTGCGAGAAAAAGACGCATAAGGGAATGATAATTGGCAAAAATGGCGCTATGCTTAAAAGAATTGCAAGCGAAACACGAGAAGATTGCGAAAAAATGCTCGACTGTAAAGTGAATTTGCAGTGCTGGGTTAAAATTAAAGACGATTGGCGCGACAATGATTTTCTGCTTAATAATTTTGGGTTTAAAACCGAGTGAGTTATATGTGCACTAAACCTATAGGTTTAGTGCAATAAACAATCAAACATAAATGCTACAAGTACAAAGAACGGATTTCTCCACTGCGGTCGAAATGACAAGTGGTTAAATATGATGTGTTGTACTAAACTTATAACTTTAAAACTTATAAACAAACAAAAAGCTAAGCTGTCACTTTTGTGACAGCTTAGCTTTTTACATTTAGCCTTGTTAAACAGCCTCATCGTTTTTGTTTGCAAATTGGCTATTGTATAAATCTGCGTAGAAACCGGCTTTTTCCATAAGTTCTTCGTGGTTGCCTGTTTCAACAATGTCGCCATCTTTCATAACAAGAATGATGTCGGCATTTTTTATGGTTGAAAGCCTGTGCGCAATTATAAAACTTGTGCGCCCTTGCATTAAAGTGTCCATAGCCTTTTGAATGGCAAGCTCGGTTCTTGTGTCAACGCTGGAAGTGGCCTCGTCGAATATAAGGATTTTAGGGTTTGATATAATAGTTCTTGCAATAGTTAAAAGCTGTTTTTGCCCCTGGCTTACATTGCTTGCCTCTTCATTTAGCAATGTGTCATAGCCGTCGGGAAGGGTGTGAACAAAATGGTCTACCTGTGCGGCTTTTGCAGCACTTAAAACATCTTCATCGCTTGCAGTTAAGCGCCCGTAGCGTATGTTCTCCATAATGCTTCCGCTGTATAGCCATGTGTCTTGTAGCACCATGCCAAAGCTGTCGCGAAGCTCGTTGCGGCTAAATTTGCGTATATCATTTCCGCTCAGCATTATTGAACCGCTGTTAACATCATAAAAGCGCATTAATAGCTTAACAATGGTGGTTTTGCCTGCGCCTGTGGGGCCAACTATTGCAATTTTTTTGCCGCTTTCAATGTCAATTGAAAAATTGTTTATAATTGTTTTTTCCGGCACATAGCCAAAATTAACATTTTTAAAGGAAACATTGCCGTCAATTTTGCCTGTGCTGATGGGATTTTGCTCTTCTGCAACTTCTTCGGCTTCCTCTAAAAATTCAAAAACACGCTCTGCGGCTGCGGCTGTTTGCTGTGAAACATTGCTTATTGAAGCTATTTGTTGCAAGGGCTGTGTAAAACGATTTATATATTGAATAAAACTTTGAATATTACCAACGGTTATTGAGCCGTTAAGTGCTAAAAAGCCGCCTAAAACGCAAACGCCAACATAGCCCAATTTGCTTATAAAATTCATAACGGGCATCATGAGGCCGCTTAAAAATTGGCTTTTCCATGCGCTGTCATATAATTCATCGTTTATTTTGTTAAAAGTATCAATGCTTTTATTTTCGCCATTAAAAGCCCTAACAACTATGTGTCCGCCATACATCTCTTCAACATGGCTGTTTACAAGCGCAATGGAATCTTGCTGTTTTTGGAATAAAGGTTGGCTGCGCTTAACTATCATCATAACGCTTATAGCCGAAGCAGGCAACACCAAAAGTGCAACAACTGTCATAAGTGGGCTTATTGTTAGCATCATTATTAAAATACCAATAAGCGTTGTAACTGCGGTTATACTTTGTGATAAACTTTGGTTTAATGTGTTTGTAACAGTGTCCACATCGTTTGTAATGCGGCTTAAAACATCGCCCTGTGGGGTTTTATCAAAATAGGAAAGCGGCATTTTATTTATTTTTTGGCTTATATCCTTGCGCATAACATAGCTTATTTTTGTAGCGGCATTCGCCATAACCCAGCCTTGAATATATGAGAGTGCGGCACTTATTAAATAAATGGCAAGCAAGAATAATAATATATCTGCTATTGCGACAAAATCTATTGAGCCCGTGCCTGAAATCATAAGCATAACGCCCTCAAAAAGCAAAGTTGTGGCGTTGCCCAAAATGCTGGGGCCAACAATTGCAAAAATAGTGGAGGCAACAGCGCATATAAGCGCAATAACAATTTGTGGCATATAGCGGCTTAAATATTTTAGTAATTTTCTGATGGTGCCTTTAAAATCCTTGGCTTTTTCGCCAACTATCATTCCGGCAACACCTCCAGGGCCACCGTGGCCGCCACCCGGGCCGCCGGGGCCTCGCCTTTGGGAGTTTTGTTTATTGTTGTTATGTTCTGCCATTATGCTAATTCCTCCTTCGATAGCTGACTTTCTGCTATTTCTTTGTAAGTTTCGCAAGTAGCAAGTAATTCTTTATGTGTGCCTATGCCGGCTATTTTTCCGTCGTTTAGCACAACAATTTGCTCTGCGCCCATAATTGTTGAAACACGCTGTGCAACAATTAATACGGTTGCATTTTCGGTATAGCCTTTAAGTGCTTTACGAAGTTTTGCGTCAGTTTTAAAATCCAGCGCACTGAAGGTATCGTCAAAAATATAAATAGGTGCTTTTTTTGCAAGCGCTCTTGCTATGGATAAGCGCTGGCGCTGGCCGCCTGAAACATTTGTGCCGCCTTGGCTTATTGCAGTTTCGTATTTATCGTCAAGTTTTTCTATGAACTCTGTTGCCTGCGCAATTTCAGCGGCTTTTAGCATCACATCGTCGCCTGCATTTTCATTGCTGAAAAGCACATTGCTTTTCACAGTGCCGCTGAACAGCATACCTTTTTGCGGCACATAGCCTACTAAATCGCGCAAGTTCTTTTGTGTAATGTCTTTTATGTTTACACCGTCAATTGTTACATTGCCGTTTGTTGCATCATAAAAGCGCGGAATTAAATTCACAAGCGTGCTTTTGCCACTTCCGGTAGAGCCTATAAATGCGGTTGTTTGCCCGGGCTTTGCTGTGAAATTTATGTTTTCAAGCACATTTTCTTTTGCACCGTGATATTTAAAACTTACATTGTCAAATGTTATTTCTCCCCTTGTGCTTTCATCTAATGTCTTGGGGTTTTCAGGGTCTAAAACGCTTGTGGGCGTTGTAACAACTTCATCTATGCGCTCGGCAGAAACAGTGGCACGAGGTAGCATTATAAATATCATGCTCACAAAGAAGAACGCCATAATAACTTGCAGTGCATATTGCATAAATGCCATCATTTCGCCAACTTGCATTTGGCTCATGGATATTAAATCTGCGCCTGCCCACACAACCAAAAGCATGGTTATGTTCATTAAAAGCATCATAGCCGGCATTAAAACAACCATAACACGGCTTACAAATAATGTGTTTGCAGTTAAATCTTTATTGGCTTTATCAAAGCGCTTTTCTTCAAAATCTTGCGTTGCAAAAGCCCTAATAACCATCATGCCGCTCAAATTCTCACGGCTTACAAGGTTTAATTTATCTATTAAGGTTTGCATAATTTTAAAGCGAGGAATTGCAATTAAAAACAATGCCGCAATTATGGCAATTAATATGCCTATTGCGAGTGCAATTATCCATGTCATCGCAACAGTTTGGTTAAGCGCCATAATAAGGCCACCAATGCCCATTAAAGGTGCATAACACAAAATTCTAAGCCCCATTGTGTAGAATGTTTGAACTTGGGTGATGTCGTTAGTGGTGCGTGTAATTAAGCTGGCGGTGCTGAACTTATCCATCTCTTTATTTGTGAAAGTGGAAACACGTTTAAATATGGCAAGGCGCATATCTCTTGCAACGCCTGCGCCAAGTTTTGATAGACAATAACCGGCACCGAATGCAAAAACTAAAACAAACAAGCACACAACAAGCATTGTAGTGCCCTGTGTGAATATATAAGAATTTTGCATTGCCGCTAAATCAGCGCCAAGCTCTTCATAAATAGCAATTGTGAAAATTGAAGCGGTTGGCCCCTTTATAAGCTCATCTGTGTTTTGCGCAATGGTTATTGCATCATCAATGGCAGCGCGCATAGGGTTTTGCGAGGAACTTATAGCAAAAACAGGCAAAAGTGTTTCACGCAAAAGTGCTAAATCAATTTCAGCTGTTTGCTCTTCGGTGCTTGCGTTTTCATCACTTGTGTTTGCACTTTGCGCATCCTCTGGCATTTGTGCACTCATGCTTTGAACTGCTGTTATAAGTGCGTAAGAAGCGTTTGTGAAGGCGCTATCTAATTGTGCTTTTGTTGCTTCATCAATTTCGCTCAAGTATAAGGTATCTTCGTTTGCATTTGGGAATTCATCGTTTGCAGCAGCGCTGTGGGAATAGTGCTCGTTCACAATGCTTATTTCCTCTTCGCTCATGAACAATTGCATAAGCATTAAGTTTTCAGCGCTTATGGCACGTGGAGCAATATCTGTCACACCGGATTGCTGAATACCCGTGTCTACAATTTCGCTCATAATTGCCGGAAGGCGAAGTTCGAGCATAACTTGCCCAAAAAGCATAGCTACACCCAAAATTAAAAATAAAATATATGGCTTTAAATATTTTCTTGTTTTCCACATATCAGTTTTCCTCCTTGTGTCTATTCTTGTTTATTACAGTGCTAAATTCACCGAGTAAATTTATGAATTGGTGTGTGTTTTCACTTCCGAATTCACCGAGCGATTTTTGCAATATTTCATTTATTTTTTGTTTGGTGCTCTCAATTTTTTTTACACCTTTTTCGGTTAAAGCCACGCAAATTACCCTTTTATCGGTTTTGTCAAATGTTCGTTCTATAAAGCCGTGTTCCTCTAAAGCGCTTATCTTTTGGCTGGTGGCAGAGTGGCTAAGCTCTAACTTTGAAACAAGCTCGCCCACGGCAACAGGGCGTCTGTTAAGCGCTAAGCCTTCACTTGTTTCATTTTCGTAAAAATATGCAAGCGCCATTAAAGTTTGCATTTCGCTGCCTTTTAGCCCAACATCTTGTGCCAATTGCTTAATTGTTTTAAAAAAATTGTGGCAGCTAAGCCATAGATGTTCGCTTAAATTATTGTTATGTGTATTTTGCAAAATATTCCTCCGTTTAGCAATTAAAATTGCTTTCAAATATTTTAGGTTGCTTAAATATTATTGCATATAAAATATTAAATATAGTTAAGGAATTGTGAATAGTTTGTAAATTAAGGGATAAAAAGTGGTAGTTTATTAAATACAAATGCACAAAAAAGTGCAAAGGCGGTCATCGGCCGCCTCTGCACTGTTCTAATTTTTAATATCTAATTTTCAATTTTGCTAAGTGCTATTGCTAATTGGTCGGGGCAAGACGTTGGCTTTTCGCCACATTTTACACCTTTAAAGCGGCTTATAACGTCCTTTATTTCCATGCCGGTTATAAGCTGGCTTATTCCCAAAGCGTTGCCGGGGCAACCGCCTGTAAAAGCAACACTTTTAATTTTTGTGCCGTCTGTTTCAATATCAATACTGCGTGAACAAACGCCTTTTGTTTCGTATGTCATAAAATATATCTCTTTTCTGTTGCAATAATGTTCTTTTAATTTTGTGTAAATTTAAAACCATCTTTTAAAGTTACAACCCGAAGGAATGTGCCTGAGTTTTTACTGTCTTTTTTAAAATATCCGTTGCGCACAAATTGGAACACTTCGCCTTCACTCGCCTCGCTTAAAGCGGTTTCAAGCATACAGTTTTTTAGTTCAATTACGCTTTCGGGGTTTAAAAAGTCTTTAAAATCAGCGCCCTCGGGGATATCGTTCATGTTTTCCTGTGTGAACAAGCTGTTATATAAATTAACATCCGCTTTAACAGCGTGTTTTGCGCTAACCCAGTGAATTGTGCCTTTAACTTTGCGCCCGTCAAGCGGCATTTTATTGCTTGTTTCAATATCTGCCGTGCAATGAACCGCAACAACTTCGCCGTTTTCATCGGTGTCTGCATGGGTGCATTTCACAATATACGAGCCCATTAAGCGCACTTCTTTTCCGGGTGTTAGCCTTTGGAATTTAGGCGGTGGCACTTCGGCATAATCTGTTTTTTCAATATAAAGCTCTTTGCTAAACGCAACATCACGCCTGCCTGCATTTTCGTCTTTTGGGTTGTTTTGAAGCGAGAAAACTTCCTCTTTATCCTCGGGGTAGTTATCAATAATCAGCTTAATCGGCTCTAAAACAGCAACTCTTCTTGTTGCGCTCGCATCAAGCTCTGTTCGGATACAATATTCAAGCATTCTTGCATCTAAAAGGCTGTTGCTTTTGGCAACGCCCGCAAGCTCTACAAATTTTAACAAACTTGTTGGTGAATAGCCACGGCGGCGCAAACCGCTTAATGTTGGCATACGAGGGTCGTCCCAACCGTCAACGGTTTTTGTTTCAACAAGTTCACGCAAATAGCGTTTGCTCATAACGGTGTTTGTTATATTAAGGCGTGCAAATTCACGTTGTTTTGGAAATTCGCCAAAACCTAAATTTTGAACAACCCAATCGTATAAAGGGCGGTGGTTTTCAAATTCCAAGCTACACATAGAATGTGTAATGCCCTCTAAAGCATCTTGCAATGGGTGCGCATAATCATACATAGGGTAAATGCACCATTTATCGCCTTGCCTGTGGTGATGAGCGTATTTTATGCGGTATAAAGCAGGGTCGCGCATATTCATATTAGGGCTGGACATATCTATTTTAGCGCGCAGGGTGCGCTCGCCCTCTTTAAATTCACCGTTTTTCATGCGGCGAAATAAATCAAGGTTTTCTTCGGGGCTTCTATCCCGATAAGGGCTTAACCTGCCAGGCTGTCCGGCATCACTGCCACGATAACGCTGCATTTGCTCTTTCGTTAAATCACAAACATAAGCCTTGCCGTCTTTTATAAGGTTTTCAGCGTAATTATAACATTCTTCAAAATAATCGCTGCCGTAAAAAACGCCACCGTTCGGGTTTGCGCCAAGCCACTGCAAATCTTCGTAAATGCTCTTAACATATTCGTCTTCTTCACGCTCGGGGTTTGTGTCGTCATAGCGCAAATTAAATTTGCCGTCGTAAGCCATGGCAATGCTGTGGTTAATGTAAATTGCCTTAACACTGCCTATATGCAAATAGCCGTTTGGCTCCGGGGGAAACCTTGTGTGCACGGTGTTTACTTTACCTTGTGCCAAATCTTCATCTATAACTTCGGTTAGAAAATTAACGGGTTTTTCGCTCATTATGTATACCTCACAAGTGAATAAAAATTTTAGCTTTGTTTAACAACTTGCCTTTTCTTTTGCTTGTTTTTATAGCTTTGCTCTTGCTTTTGTTTATGGTTCATTGTGCCGCCATTGCCATTTTGTGAATTTAAGCGCTCTTTTGCCATGGAAAGCATAAGTTTTATGCGGTTTTCTTGGTTAACCCTTGTTGCACCCGGGTCGTAATCTATTGGCGTAATATTTGCATGTGGGTAAACAGAGCGAATTTTATTTATCATGCCTTTGCCGCAAATGTGGTTTGGCAAACAGCCGAAAGGCTGTGTGCAAATTATGTTTTCAAAGCCTATGCTTTGAAGCTCCATCATCTCGGCAGTTAAAAGCCAGCCTTCGCCCATTTTAACGCCACGCCCAATAATACCGTCTGCCATTGTGCGCAGTTTGGAAAAAGGTGTGGGCGCATGTAAATTGCTGTAACGCTCTATCGCTTTACACATCAGTTTTTCTCTTTGTTCTATATATAGCAGCAAAAACTGTGCAATGGTTTTAACCGCAAGGCTTCCACCGTAAATTTTAACGGTTTCCTCGTAGTTTGCAATGCAATATTGCAAAAAGCCCATCAAACCGGGCACATTAACTTCGCAATCTTGGCTCCGAAGAAATTTTTCCAAATCGTTGTTTCCCAAAGGGGAATATTTAACATAAATTTCGCCCACAATGCCAACTTTCGTTTTTGGCGTGTGCGTAATTTTTATATTTTCAAAATCTGTTGCAATGGCTTTAAAGCATTTTTTCATCTGGCTTAATGCAAGCCCTTTGTTGTTGCTGAACATAGTGGGTATTTCCAAAAGCCATTTTGCAAGCACCTTTTCGGTGTCGCCCTTATTATCTTCATAAGGCCGTGTTTGGTTGGATAAAGCCATAAGCATATCACCGTAAAATATGCCTGCTATAACTTTTTTTATAAGTGAAAAACTAAGTTTAAAGCCATTGTCTTTTTCAAGGCCCGAATAGTTTATGCTAACAACGGGCACCTGTGCAAAGCCTGCTTTAACAAGTGCGCTTCGCAAAAGGTGTATGTAGTTCGACGCCCTGCAACCGCCGCCGGTTTGCGTTAAAAGCAAGGCGGTTTTGTCGGGGTTGTATTCGCCGCTTTTTAGTGCGTCTATAAATTGGCCTATAACTAAAAGCGCAGGGTAACAAGTGTCGTTGTGCACATATTTAAGCCCCTCGGCAGCAACGCTTTCGCCTTTGTTGCTTAAAACTTTAACATTGTAGCCGTCGTCTTTAAAAGTGCTCTCAATTAATTTGAAGTGAATTTTTGCCATATTGGGTATCAATATGGTGTGCGTTTGCTTCATTTCCTTTGTGAAACGGGCGTAAGTTTGCTGCATAGTGTTCTCCTCTAAACTTGTTTTGTGGCAGATTTTTCATTTGCTGCAGCAAATAAACTCCTAAGCCTAATTGCAACAGTGCCTAAATTTGTAATTTCGTCTATTTTAATTTGCGTGCAAAGTTTGCCGCCCTCTTGTAAAATTTCTTTAACTTCATCTGTTGTTATAGCGTCCAGCCCACAGCCGAAACTAACAAGCTGAACAAGCTCCATATCCTCTTGCGTGGTAACATGTTTTGCCGCAGAGTAAAGCCTTGCGTGATATGTCCACTGGTTGAGCGAGGACGTTTTGAATTTTTCGGCCAAGTGCGCAATGCTGTCCTCTGTGATAACAGCCGCACCGTAATTGCAAATCAGCTTGTCTATGCCGTGGTTAATCTCCGGGTCTACATGATAAGGGCGGCCTGCAAGCACTAATATTTTTTTGCCTTGTGCCCTTGCTTTTGAAATAATTTGCATACTTCTCATTTGCACTTTCAGCAAATATGCCTCATAGGCGCAAAAAGCTGCCACAGTTGCCTCGTTAACCTCTTTAAGCGAAACATCACACAAGTTTTCTTTTAAGAATTTTTGTATTTTCTTGTTGAAATCTTTTTGCCTGTGCACGCCTAAATAGGGGTAAAAAAAGCTGATAGCACTTGAATGTGCGCTGTTTGAGGCGATAACTTCCGGGTAGTATGCAACAACAGGGCAATTGTAGTGGTTATCGCCTTTGTCCTCGTTAAAATTATATGTCATACATGGGTAGAAAATTGCGGTTAAAGCCATGTTAGAAAGTTTGTTTATATGCCCGTGAACAAGTTTTGCCGGAAAACATACAGTGTCGCTTGGAATACCGGCCTGCCCGTTTATGTATAAATCTCTGTCGGAAAAGCCGCTGTGAACAACGCCAAAGCCAAGTTTTGTGAAAAAAGCGTGCCAAAATGGCAACATCTCGTACATATTCAAAGCCAGTGGTATACCAATGGTGCCTCTTTTACCCGTTGGTGTTTCAAGGGCGCTTAGCAATTCACGCTTATACTCAAATAAATTAAGAGAGTTATCTGTTGCCTTTTTGGTTGTGGGGCGCTCACATTTGTTGCCGCTTATATATTTGCCGCCGCCGGAAAAACTGCTTATATTCAGTTGGCAGTTATTTGTGCAAAGCCCGCACACGGCGTGTTTTACACTGTGTGTGAAATTTTGCAGCTCTTTTTCGCCTATAATATCGCTTTTTTGTTTTTTGCAATTGTTTTTTCCGTGTATTGCCGCACCAAAAGCACCCATAACACCGCTAATGTCGGGGCGGATAACCTGTGCGCCCATTTCGGTTTCAAAAGCGCGCAAAACAGCGTCGTTGTAAAAAGTGCCGCCCTGCACAACAATTTTTCTGCCTAAATCCTCGGGGCTGCTTGCCCTTATAACTTTATATAAGGCGTTTTTAACAACGCTCATTGCAAGCCCTGCGGATATACTCTCTATGCTTGCACCGTCTTTTTGTGCTTGTTTAACACTGCTGTTCATAAAAACTGTGCACCTGTTGCCAAGTTGCACGGGGTTTTTTGCAAACAGCCCAATTTTAGCAAAATCTTTTGTGCTTTGCCCTAAAGCGTGTGCAAATGTTTGAAGAAAACTGCCGCACCCCGACGAACATGCCTCATTTAAAAAAATGTCGCTTATTGCGCCATCTTCAATTTTAAAGCACTTCATGTCTTGCCCGCCAATGTCTATAACAAAATCAACATCGGGCATAAAATAGCGTGCAGCGGTGAAATGCGCAACAGTTTCAACAACGCCCTCGTCAATTTGAAAAGCGCTTTTCATCATGTCTTCGCCATAGCCTGTGGCGCATGTGCTTTTAAATTCTATGCCGGGACAATCTGTGTAAACATCGCCTAAAATTTCACGCAGTGCGGTTATAGGGCTTGCGTTATTTGTGCGATATTTCGTGTAAATTAAGTTCGAATTATCATCAATAACCGCCACTTTTAATGTGGTGCTTCCTGCATCTATTCCAAGGTGCAAATTGCCCACGTGCTCACCGTAGTTTTTGCGTGCAACAGTGGCGCTGTTATGCCTTTTGCAAAACTCATCGTAAGCCTCTTGGCTATCAAAAAGCGCAGTGCTCACATTTGAAATTTGTGTGTGGGTGTTATTTTTAAGGTTTTGTATAATATCGTCAAGCAACATTTTTTCATCGGCACAAAAAGCAGAGCCTGCCGCAACAAAATAAAGGCTGTTTTTTGGGCAAATGCCGCTTGTGCCAAGTGAAGCATCGAAACTTTTTCGAAGCTGAGGGAAAAAAGTTAAGGGGCCTCCTAAATAAACAATGTTGCCGCTTATTTCACGCCCTTGCGCAAGCCCTGCTATTGTTTGGTTAACAACGGCATGAAAAATGCTCGACGATATATCCTCTATGCTCGCACCTTGGTTTATAAGAGGCTGAATATCGCTTTTGGCAAAAACGCCGCAACGGCTTGCTATTGTGTAGGTTTTGCTCGCATTTTGTGCTAAAGCGTTCATTTCGTCGGGCACTATTTTTAAAAGGGTAGCCATTTGGTCTATAAAAGCGCCTGTGCCGCCGGCACAGCTTCCGTTCATGCGCACCTCAGTGCCGTTTGTCAAAAACAATATTTTTGCATCTTCACCGCCAAGCTCAATAACAACATCGGCATTGGGAACATAAGTTTTTGTAGCTATATTTGTGGCATAAACCTCTTGCACAAACGGCACATTGCACGAAGTGGCAAGCCCCATGCCCGCACTGCCGCTTATGGCTATGCTAACGGGTGAGCCTTTTGTATATTCATCGTTTATGCGCTGTAAAAGTTCAATTGTTTTTTGCGTTATATGTGCAAAGTGGCGCTCGTAAGTTTTGTATATTATTTTGTTGTTTTCGTCAAAAACTATGCATTTAATTGTTGTGCTACCTATGTCAAGCCCTATTTTCAAATTATTTCCCCTTTTGTTTGCCTAAATGTTCACTTGTGGTGTTAAAGTTTTTAGTTTAGATTGTGAATATCGCCGTTTTCGTTTGTTGTTTTAGCTTGCTCGTTTTTTTGTGCAAGCGGTGCATATATATAAATATTGTCGTTTTCGTTTTGCACGGTGCTGCCCGTGCGCTTTGCAAAAAGTTCCCCGTGGGACGGGCGCAAAATAAACCAAGAGCTGTCGGGCACACTATTTGCGCTATTAACATTGCCTAATTTAGTTTTGGTTTTCACTTTAAGAGAATCAAATTCCAAAGTGTCCTCGATATTTACAGTTGGATTTTTTGCATTTTTTGTAGCGAAAGATATAGCTTTTTGCCAACCGTTAATAATTATACCATAAACAAAGAGCAAAATGCTATTAAAAATTAATAAAATTATTGAAATTGTTTCTTTGTTTTCAAAATATTCAGGCGAATATTGAAATAAAAACACGCAAAATAATGTTGTGCCAATGCCCCAAAAAGACAAAATAAAGGCCCTTTTACCACCGGCTTTGTAATTTCGCATCATATTGGCGGCACGCTGTAAAATAAAAATGGAACTAAACAGCAACAACGTTATTGTGAAAATTAAAAAGTTATCGTAAATAACATCTGAAAATGCAATGCCCAAAGTTCCGAAAGAAATGGAGAGCAAGCCAAAAAAAAGGCGCATATCGCTTAAATGTGAATAGCCATACATTAAATAGCCCACACAAAGCGAGGCACCGTAAAAAATATATGCCGCTGAAAAAACAATAATGGTAAGTTGAATGTAAAAAGGCGAATAAAAAAGCTGTGCAAAAAGGAAAACAATTATAAAAACGTGCAAAAGCAAAAACCCAACTTGAGGTTTAATTTTCTTTTTCATTGTGTTCTCCTTTTGCTTGTTGTATAGCCATGTGCAAAACACATGTAGTGATAAAAGTGACGGGTAAAGAGAGGAATCCGTAACGCCTCTGCGTTTGCGAAGCACAAAGCACGGGTTTCACCACTCGCTAAGTGCCGCCACTTACGTGACGGTTGCTCGTTGGCATTAGCACTGCGGTGCGTCATCGACTACGCTCGAAACGACAAAAAAGGCGAACGGCTTCGTTTGAAATGACAGGTGGTGAAGTTTGCTATGTTGTATTTAGCCTATAAGCTGTCCTACTCTTTAATCATATAGTTTTTTTGCAGATGAAAAACCGCTTCACGTACTAAAATTTCCTCTTCGTGAAGCATATCTAAAAATTCCGCAGCGTATAAGAACTTGTTGGATGTTGAAGAAATTTTATCTTTTCTTAGCACTTTAACTTGAAGAACAAGAGGTTGCTGAGTTATTGGAATAACCGTTTCAAAAACTTCATCTTTATCAAGCTCTTGTTCACTGTAAAAGGCAAAACCGCCACAGCTTATATCGTGAGATTTTATCTTCTTTCTGGCAACCCATTTGCCGTCGATAGGAAGAATAAATGTATCGAATTTAACGGGTATGCGCAAATTTTCTCTAATGCGCATACCGCGCACGGTAACAACATTGCCGTGGTTATACAAAACGCGCCCCTCAATAGGCGGAATATCGGTGGAGGGCGAAACAAGTTTTACAAATTCGTGTTTCAGCACATTTTCGCAATCTGCCTCGCTGAACGTTAAGCGCCAAAGCGGCTTTTGATAGCTGTCATCGGAGAAGGCAACGCCTAAAAACCTATCTGCACTGTCTAAAATTTTGTATTTAAATGCCATGTTATTGCTCTCCTTCCACTGTTTGGGTTTGTTCGTCGTCATTAATTTCAACAGGTTGTACCGGTGGTTTTGCCGTGAATTGTTCAAGGCGCTGTCGTGCAAATTTGCCGGGGTCGCTTGGATCAAACTGTAAAAAATACAAATAAATTTCAACAATGGCCTCGTATAATTCGGGCGGAATTTCACGCCCGAGCTCAAGCTGTGAAAGAACGGTTGCCAAAGAATTATCCTCGTATACGGGCACGCCGTTATCGCTTGCCACTTGCACTATTTTTTCGGCCAAATTGCCCATGCCGGAAGCCACTATTACAGGGGCACTGCTGTTTTCGTCGTAGTGCAGTGCAACGGCACGTTTTGAAAGTTTATATTTTGACATTTACACCTTGCCTACCTTCCAATAAGTTTGGGAAAACCTGAGTGATGGCAAGCGGTTTTTCAAGTTTTGCCACTTCCACTGCCCGAGAGTTAAAGCCGTGCGAGCTTAGAATATCTCTTATATCTTTTGCAACCGTTTCCGAGCTGTTTGCTATAATTTCAGGTGCAAAAATTTGCATTTCAACATTGTCTTGGCGCACCGAAAATGCCATTTCCATAAACCCTAAATTTTGCAAATCCAATTTGCACAAAAATTGCATTTTGTTTTGCCCGTGTTCGCCTTCGCCACGCCCCTCTTTTTCTGCGTCAGGGTCAACCCACATCTCGCTGTACATCATATTGCCGTTAAAATCAACAGGCAACATTGTGTGGTTTAAAGGCATGTAAACGCTTTCGTTTATAAGCAGTGCCTTTATTATTTGTGAAAAAACATCTTTTGCATCTGTGCCGTATTGCCCGCCTAACGCCTGGTTTGCGGCCAAAGAAAAGCGCTTTGCAAATTCATCTTCCTGCACCGATTTCATATACTCGCCACTTTGCAAAAGGCGTAAAACGTCGTTTCCGTCAATTTCTGAAAGCTGGGCTAAAATTTCGCTGAAAGAGCTCATTTGCCTAAAAGATGCCAAAAGGGCATCTTCTGCGCCGTTTTCATACCTTGCGGTGGATAGCATAATAAGGCTTAAAATATTGCGTGCATTGCCCATATCGTGGGTGCGCTCTATATAGGAACCTAAATAGGGGATAATTTTGTTTTGCAACAAATTGATGTTCTGCGCCCTTGTACCTGTTAAAAAGCCCTCTTGAAGTTCGTCTGTAAGGGATGAAAGTTGAGCGCGCCAACTCTCGGGTAAATGGTTTGAAATTTCTTTTAAATTTGCCATTAAACCGTTGGTTATGTGGGAAGTTTGCGAGAAATCGCTAAATCGTTTAACAAAATTTAATATAGCTTCTTTAGAGCCTTGCGCATTTGTGGAGTTGTAAGCCTGCCTTAAAAGCGCAAACAAAGGGCCTGTAAACCTGCTTTTGCTGCCCATTTGTGATAGGAAAAATTCTCTGAATTGGCTTTCGTCCATGTTGAGCAACTGTAAAAACTGTGAAATTTCGGTTGCAACTCCGGCATCAAGGCCGGGTGTTGCCACTGTCGCCCTTAAAAGTTGTATAATTTTCGTCATTTGCTCGGCCAAATCGGGCGCACCGCGCATTTGCTCAATAAAAGCTTGTAAATTCGATTCGAAGCGAACTTGTGAGGAATTAGCGCTGTCTTTGTCTGTTCTTGCGTCGGCCCTTGTAATTTTAGAAGGGTCAATAATATTCTGTATAGGGGCATTTTGCTGGCCTTTATTTGCACCTGCAAGCAACGCATTGTTCGAAGAACTGTCGTAAACCGGTGCCGGGTTTGTTATTCCCATTAAATTTGCCATATTTTTTCCCTTTCCTCACAATGTTGCAATTTTTCAATAAGCATTAAAAATATGCGTTTTACAGTGCTTTTTGAAATTGGTTGACATCGCTTCTTATATTATATATAATTTTTTTGCATTTGTAAATTTAAAAGTGATAATTTAGTATTAATTTTTGTGAAATTTTGTCGATAGTATATTATGATATGAAAGCAAACCAAGCCTAAATAATTTTGCGGGAGGGTAAATATAAAATGAGCACAGCCAACGATAGCATTTTAGATGCTTTTCTTTACGAGACAAATTCATTGCTTGAACAACTTGACAGCATAGTGCTTGCGGCAGAGCAAGCGGATGATTTTTCCCAGGAGGATATAAATTCCATATTCAGAATAATGCACACGGTTAAAGGTGCATCTGCTATGATGGAGTTTACCTCGCTGATGAAAATAGCACACAGGGCGGAAGACATGTTTGCTATAATAAGGGAAAAATCTTTAGACATAGTTCCGGTGGATATGCGCCCGGAATTGTTCGACATGCTCTTCCAATGCATAGACTTCTTCAGGGAAGAAACACAGCGCATTGAAAATTCCGAGCCCCTCACAGAAGATATCGACAGTTTATTGCAAAAAGTTAATAGCTTTATAGAATCCATTCAAAACCCCGGTGCCAAAAAACCGCAGAGTGCACAAAGCGGCAAAAGTGCTGAAAAAGAGAGCGAATCCGGCTTTGTTTTCGGCCTTCGAGTGTTCTTTGAAGAGGGCTGTGGCATGGAACATGTTAGGGCTAACATGGTTTTAACCGCCGTTGGAGATATTTGCGAGGAAGAATCCTTTGAAATTGTGCCCAAAGATTTATCCGATGCGGCTGTTTGCACCGAAATTATAGCAAACGGCTTGCTTGTGAAATTTAAAAACGAAGAGGATAGGGCAAATGTTATAATTTCCGTTCAATCAATTCCCTCGGTAGACACTTATGAATTGATGGATGCTTCTCAAGAGCAAGAGCCGGCACAAGAGGAAAAAGCGCAGGAAATTGAGCAAGCACCACAAGAGCAAGCAGAAGTGCAAGAGAAAAAAACCGAGCCGGCAACACAAACGGCTGCAAAACCTGCGCCTGCACCTCCTGCAAGGGCAGAGGGTGGGCAAAAAGAAAGCCTTATCAGCGTAAATTTATCGAAATTAGATCAATTGGCGGCTGTTGTGGGCGAAATTGTTATAACAGAGAGCATGGTTACAGCTTCGCCGGAACTGAAAGGTATGCAGCTTGACGCCTTTACAAAATCTGCACGTCAGCTTCGCAAACTTACAGATGAGCTTCAAGATGTTAGCATGTCGCTAAGAATGGTGCCGGTATCCGCAACATTCCAAAAAATGAACAGAATTGTGCGAGACATGTGCAAAAAGCTTAACAAACAAGCAAAACTTGTGCTTGTGGGCGAGCTTACAGAGGTGGATAAAACTATTGTTGACACAATAGGCGATCCTATTATGCACATTGTTCGAAATTCTATGGACCACGGAATTGAAAAGACACCTGAGGACAGGAAAGCTGCAGGAAAAGACCCTACAGCGCAAATTATTTTAAGTGCGCACAACACAGGCAGTGAAGTTATAATTGAAATAAAAGACGATGGCAAAGGTGTGGATTGCGACGCAGTGCTTAAAAAAGCAATTAAAAACGGCATTGTTTCAGAGCATGAAACCTACACCGAAAAAGAGATATTACAACTTTTAATGGCGCCGGGCTTTTCAACAAATGCCCAAGTTACAGAGTTTTCGGGCAGGGGCGTTGGAATGGACGTTGTGCGCCAAAATGTTGAGAATGTTGGCGGAACGGTTACAATTTCAAGCGTTTGGGGAAAGGGAATGACAACAACGCTGAAAATTCCTTTAACCATGAGCATAATGGACGCTATGGAAGTTTCGGTTGGCAATAGTGTTTTCACCATTCCAATTCAAAACATTCGTCAATCTTTCCGCATAGGCGAAGAGGATATCATCCGCGATGCAAAAGGCGGAGAAATGTTCAAAATAATGGGCAATTTCTACCCGGTTGTAAGAATGAGAGATGCGCTTTGCGTTCAAGAGGGTTATACGCAAATTAAAGAGGGCATTTTGATGTGGGTTGAAAGCGGTGATGTTAGCTATTGCTTGTTTGTAGACGAGCTTTTGGGCGAGCAACAAGTTGTTGTTAAACCTATCCCAACATACCTTTCCATATTCAATATTAAACGCAGAGGCATAGTGGGTTGCACAATTTTGGGCGATGGCAGCATAAGTTTAATTTTGGATATAGCTCAATTGCTGAAATAATTTATACTGTGTTTAAGAATATACTATATATAAGGAGTAGCTTATGCAAGAAAATAATATGTTTGAACAGCCGGATGCTTTAGTGCAAGAATACACTGCGCAAGATACGGAAAAATATTTGCTGTTCGTTTCGGGAGAGCGCATTTTTGGTGTGCCGGCAAGCAATGTTGTTGAAATTTTAACTTCACATGCTGCCACAAAAGTTCCACTTGTGCCCGATTATATATGCGGCATTATAAATTTGCGTGGCCAAATTTTAACAATTGTTGATGTGAGAATGCTTTTGGAACATTCAACAGAGGAAGACGGCTGTGTTATAATTTTAACGGTTGAGGATACCACAATAGGTATTTTGGTAGATAAAGTTGAAAAAATGTTAGACTTGGATACAAGCAGAATATTACCCGCACCGGGCGATAGCGCACAGCATTTTGTAAGCGGTATGTATGCACTGCCCGATAAAAGCACTATGTTGGCGTTTGATTGCGCGCAACTTTTGCAAACACAATAACGGGGGTAAGAACAGTTGTCTAAAATTGTAAGTATATCCGATAACGATTTCGAGCGCCTTTGCACTTTTATGAAGCAAAATTACGGCATAGAACTTTGGGAAAAGCGCCAACTTATTGTAAGTAGGTTAAATTCCTATTTAGCACAAAATGGTTATAGCGATTTTACGTTGTTTTTAGATGATTTTTTCAAAACTCGTGACGATAAAGTTTTGGAACTCATTGTCAACAAGCTAACCACAAATTACACATATTTTATGAGGGAAAAAGAGCACTTTACATACTTAAACAATGTGATTTTGCCCGAATTAGAGAAAAAGAACAGAGCTAAACAATCTGTAAGTATATGGAGCGCAGGCTGTTCAAGCGGCGAAGAGCCCTATACTTTAAGCATTAGTTTATTAGAGTATTTTTCAAAATATGCAAAGCCGTGGGACACAAGGATTTTAGCAACAGATATTTCAGCACAGGCGCTTTTAAAAGCGGATAAAGGTGTTTACTCAAAGCCGGCGGATATAAGTGATGTAATGCTGCGAAAATATTTTGATTACAATGTAGAGCAAAACACATATACAATTAAGCCTGTTTTAAGAAATAATGTTATTTATCGCACGTTCAATTTAATGCAGCCCATAAAATTCCGCACTAAGTTTGATGTGATTTTTTGCAGGAATGTTATGATTTATTTCAACCAAGATACAAGGGAAGCACTTGTGAAACGCTTTAGCGAGGCGCTTAACCCCGGTGGCTATTTTATTGTTAGCCATTCGGAAGCTTTAAGGCAAACCGGCTTTTTTGATAAAGTTGGCGATAGCATTTATAAAAAAGTTTAACATAAAAAATTTAGCATAAATTTTATTGAGATATTCCAAACTTCATCATCAAAAGGGGCTATAAAATGAGCGTGACAAAAAGTAAAATTAAAGTTTTAATTGTTGACGATTCATTGTTTGCGCGCAAGTTTATAAGTGACGGAATAACGAAAGATTCTGATATTGAAGTTATAGCAACAGCATCGAATGCCAATGAAGCAGGGCAAAAAATATTAGAGCTGAAACCCGATGTTGTAACGCTTGATGTTGAGATGCCGGGCCTTAGCGGAATAGATTTTGCAAAAGAGTTTTTAAAAACGCACCCTGTGCCGATAATATTGGTTTCAAGTTTGAACTTGCGGGTTTTTGATGCGCTTTCTGCCGGTGCGGTAGACTTTGTTAGAAAACCCGACAGCACCCAGAACAACGAAAATTTTATAAATGCGTTAAAGAAGAAAATAGCAATTTCAAAACATGCTAAAGTGCAATCGCAAAAATTAATGCTGCTTGCGCAAGAGCCAATTAATGTTGGCGTTCGCAATGAAAGCAAATGGAATAACACCATAGTGGCAATTGGTGCTTCAACAGGCGGCACAGAGGCGGCGCTTTTGGTTTTAAAGCAATTGCCTAAAGATTTCCCGCCAATTTTGCTTGTTCAGCACATGCCAGTGGGTTTCACGGGGATGTATGCACAAAGGCTCGACAAAATTTGTGCAATGAGCGCTAAAGAGGCACAAGATGGTGACGAGGTTGTGCGAGGCCAAATTTTACTTGCACCGGCCGATTATCAAATGCGCATTGTTGCAAAGGGCACGAAATACTTTGTATCTTGCGAAAGCGGTGAAAAAATCTCAGGGCATCGTCCGTCGGTGGATGCGCTATTTACATCTATGGCAAACAATGTGAAAAAGAAAATGATAGGCGTTATTTTAACAGGCATGGGAGCAGATGGCGCAAAAGGCTTGCTTATGATGAAAAACAAAGGTGCGCACACAATAGGGCAAGATAAAGACAGCTGTGTTGTGTACGGCATGCCTAAAGTGGCATACGATATGGGTGCTGTAAATGTGCAAGCACCGTGTGTAAAAATAAGCAAATTGCTTTTAGACCATATTAATTAATAAACTGTAAAATAAATAAAATCATGCTTTGCCAAAATGGCAAAGCATGATTTATACCTTTATAACAACTAATAAAACACAGCAAACTTTACCACTTGCCATTTAAAGCATAACCGCTTGCCCATTGTCATTCCGAGCGAAGTCGAGGAATCCGTTCTTAAACGCAAACGTAAGCCACAAACTTATAAATTAAATAAACTTTGTTTGCACTTTGCGGGGATAAGCAGACTTTACCATCTGTCATTTCGAGTGAAGTGGATAAGCACCGCAGTGCAATGCAAGTGAGCAACCGACGCATAGCGGCGGCAATTAGCGAACTGTAGAAATCCGTTCTTAAACACAAATAATAAAAAAGTTTAAAACAAGCTGAATTTTGGCTGTTTTAAACTTTTTTTGTAATTAAATATCAGTAAAAATAATTAATAAATTCAATATAATTCTATTAATTGCAAATAAATTATGGTATTATATTAATCGGATATAATAATTTAATAAAAGAGGATAGCGTGATAAATCACGCTATCATTATTAAATATGGCGTGCCGTCACAGACGTCACATGCCAATTAATCTCCATTCTGTTTGGAGATTTTTTAATACTATTTGTGCTGTGCACAGAATGGAGATTATTATGCAAGAAATATCAAACAAAGCTTTTACACATGCCGGGCGCTTTCACGCAGATGACGTGTTCAGTGCGGCATTGCTTAGAATTTTAAACCCCAATATAGTTATAGAACGTGGCTTTAAAGTGCCGCTGAATTACAGCGGTATTGTGTTCGATATAGGCGACGGTGAGTTTGACCACCATGCGAAAAACAGCCCTGTAAGGGAAAACAAAGTGCCCTATGCGGCTTTTGGCCTTTTGTGGAAAAAATACGGCGAACAGCTTTTGCCCAAAGAACAAGCGCAAAGGCTTGATTATCATTTTATTCAGCCGCTGGATTTAGACGACAATACAGGCAGCGGTAACCAATTGGCGCAGCTTATAAGCGCATATAACCCCGCATGGGACAGCAACGAGGATATTGAAGATTGCTTTGAGCAAGCGCTAAATATAGCAACAGACTTGTTTCGCCACAAAATAGAGGGCTTGCAAGCCATAAACCGCGCGGAAAATTATGTTAATGCAGCGCTTGAAAACATGAAAAACGGCATAGTGATATTAGAGCAATATGCGCCGTGGAAACAGCAGTTGATTCCAGATGAAAAAGCTGAGTTTGTGGTTTACCCCTCGCAGAGAGGCGGTTTTTGCGCACAGGCGGTGCCTGTTTCTTTTGGCTCTAATGCTTTGAAAATTAGCTTTCCGCAAGAGTGGGCGGGAATGCAAGAGCAAGAGCTTAAAGTGATAAGCAATTTGCAAACACTGCGCTTTTGCCATGCCGGGCGCTTTTTAATTACCACGCAAACAAAAGAAGATGCCATAAGTGCATGTATGATAGCAAAAGAATTGCAAAGCGAAGAATAATGCAAAGCGGTGACAAAGCAACATTTGTTTATTTAGTGCAATGTGCCGACGGCACGCTATATTGCGGCTATACAACCGATGTTGAAAAACGAATTAAAGCGCACAATAATGCTAAAGGCGCTAAATACACAAAAACCCGCTTGCCTGTAAAACTTGTTTATTGCGAGCAATGCCACGGCAAAAGCGAGGCGCTTAAAAGAGAGCACCAAATAAAAAAGCTAACAAGAGAGCAAAAATTGAAACTTTGCGCAGAATTTTTAAGCTAACATTAAAAATAGGATATGGATAAGCGGAGGCAAGCGAAGGTTGGTTATATAATGGTGAGCAAACCTAATCACCTGTCATTTCGACCGAAGCGGAGAAATCCGTTCTTTGGGCTTATAATATTTAGGCTTGCTTTGTGTTTTTTTTGTTGGTTTTGTCAAGTTTTGTGCCTTATTAATTTGTTTGCTTAAATTGTTAAGTTTTGTTGTTTATTCTTCTTTTTTGCGCAAAAAGAAGCAAAACCGCTGGGGCCGTTCGATGGCCCCAGACCCCAAACGATTACTGCTAATATCCGCAACAAAGAACAATCACAATCGCTCGCTAACAATAAGATTGACATACGCTCGCAATTACATTGTTCTAATGTTGCTAAAGTATGCTAACTTTTAGGTTTATTTATCCTATATAACTTTTGTTTTTAGCTGTGCTTTATTTTTTAGTTTGTGAAATGCGTTTAACTACTCATTATTTATATTATATGAGGCAAACTTAACCGCCTGTCTTTCGACCGGAGCGGATAAGCACCGCAGTGCAATGCAAGTGAGCAACCGCTGCATAGCAGCGGCACTTGGCGAACTGTAGAAATCCGCACTTTGTGCTTTGGGGACGCAAAGGAGTTACGGATTCCACCACTCGCCAAGAGCCGCCACTTGCGTGGCGGTTGCTCGTTGGCATTAGCACTGCGGTGCGTCATCGACTACGCTCGGAATGACAATAGGGGAGCTACACATTATTTAC
>CAYJIT010000025.1:0-36623 GCA_964370365.1 uncultured Bacteroides sp.
TGTCATTCCGAGCGCAGAGAGGAATCCGTAACCCCTTGCATTTTCAAAGCGCAAAAACAAATAGACAACATCATTTTTTTATGGTATAATTATTAACAACTTTTCGAAAATGAGGTAATAATTTTGGCGGGAATAATAAAAACAATTAAAATAACAAAAATAATATCAATTTTGTTTACATTTTGCTTTGTGGCCATTGCAATGTTTGCAATGGCACCGCCCGCTTTTGCGGCAACAAGTGTGAATGTTGGTGCCACTTCGCTTACCGACGGCACAGAATATAATACAACCACCAATACACTCACAGGGCTTACAAGCGGCACCGTGCTTTGGAACAATGCCGCAAACACCCTAACCCTTAATAACGCACAATTAACAACCGATATTAAAATAGAGGGCGACATAACCATAGTGCTTATAAGCGCTAACGAAATAGCCCCAACTGCCCCAACCGTCGGCACTGCAGGTGCACTTCATGTTAATGGAACTACTATAATTCAGGGCAATAGCGCCGCCGATAGCTTAACAGCAACAGGCGATTATAACCAAGACGGAATTTTAATTGGCAATCAGTTTACTCTTTCTAACGAGCACAAGCCATTAACTATTAACAACGCAACTGTTAATGTAACCGGCGGTTCAAGCAACGCTACCGCGGGCAGAAATGGCATTTTCTGTGGCACACTAACATTAAATGGCGCAGTTATTAACGCACAAGGTGGGCCCGGCAATGCTATCGGCGGAAGCGGCGGGCACGGAATTCATATTGCGATCAAGGCATTTTCAACTGCGGGAAACGCAACTAACAATATAACCGCAACCGGCGGTGATGGAGTTTCTAGTTCCGGCGGGAACGGAATACGCATTTCTTCCCATGATAGCAACCCCATCAACAATGTAATAGAGAATACAACAATAACTGTAACCGGTGGCGATGGCGAAAGCAACTACGATGGTGGCGCCGGTATAAATGTTTCGTCTGCAGCCATTTCCTTAACTTTAAAAAGCTGTGAAATTATTAGCGCCACGGGCGGCAATATAAACGCAAATGGTGGGGTTGCTGGTAGAGGCGGCTATGGCATGTATTTATTAGGCAATTTCACACTTGAAAATTCTAAAATAACAGGCAATATTACAGGTGGGAATTCTATATCTAACGATATTAACGTTAGCGCCGGCTCAGGCGGTACTGCAATATTTATTTCTGGCAGCAAATTTACCATGATAAACTCTGAAATAACGGGCACTATAACCGGTGGCCGTTCAATTAATACCGCCGGTGGCGGCATATCATCAGCCGGGCGTGGAATGTATCTATCTGGTGAAGCAGTTTTGAACAATAGTTCAATAAAAAGCGTTAGGGGCGGCGCCGGCATTGATGCCGGCAATGCTATATTTATTGGCACAAATTTAACAATGGAAAACAACAGCACAATTGAAAGCGCGGTTGCTACTAATATATCAGATTTTAATAGGCCACTATTAGTAGGTACCGCACCGCACGCAATATTTGTGAGCGGCAATTTTACCATGCGAAGCGGCGCAAGCATAGGCAGTGCAGAGGGCGGAAGCTGTATTGACCCGGGTACGGACTCGGCGGGCGGCAATTTGTCGGCATACGCCGGCGATGGAATTTATGTTATCGGTGAGTTTAGCTTAGATGGCGCAGCAACCACAGCAAGCGCAAGCGGCGGAAATGCGATTAGCACTACTAATAATACTATCGATGACGCAATTCATGCCGGGCATGGAGTTAGAGCGGCTGAGTTAACTTTAACAAACGGCGCCGGTTTATCTTCTTACGGTGGTGATAGTGTCATTCCGGCCGGTGAAGTTAGTGCAGTGCCCACAAACAACGCAGGCAGTGGAATAAATGTTACAAATGGCATTGAGCTTTCGGGTGGTTCAATAGTTAATGCATTTGGTGGCGCTGCCGGCAATAATTTCGTTGGTGCTGTGGTGGCAAACGGCGGAAATGGTGTGCGAAGCGTATGGGCCACATTAAACGATACCTCAAAGTTAACAGCAATTGGCGGCGTTGCGATAGTTTCAGGCACGGGCATTGGCCAAAGCATAGGTGGGCACGGCGTGCAAAGCGCAGCCATTCTAAACGGCTCCTCGCAGTTAATAGCAACGGGCGGCAATGCACAACAAGCTGTTGGTGCAAATCCGGCAAATGTAGTCACAAGCGGGTACGGTGTAAACAGCTTGTCAGCAGGCCGCGGCATAACAATAAACAGCGATAATGTTGTTTTAACGGCAACAGGCGGCTCCGGCACTACACATGCGCTTTCGCACGAAATATTATCGGTTCCAACGCCAACGCAATTAATGTTTTCTATTGGCACTTCAAGCGCCACGGCAACGGCTTATGCTTATGCTAACCTGCCTGCTAACTACCACCAAAATGCATATGTGCAAATATCATATAGTGCACCGGTGGTGGCAGCGCCTAACCCCGCAATTGCACCGCTAACAGGTGTTTACAGGTAAGAAACAAAGCACGGATTTCTACAGTTCGCTAAGTGCCGCCGCTTGCGTGGCGGCCAGTCACTTGCATTGCACTGCGGTGCTTATCCACTACGCTCGAAATGACAGGTTGTTAGGCTTGTTGCACATTATATAAGCAATGCACACTTCCCTTTTGTCATTCCGAGCGAAGCCACTTCCCTTTTGTCATTCCGAGCGAAGCCGAGGAATCCGTTACCCCTTGCGTTTTCAAAGCACAAAGTACAGATTTCTCCACTACAGTCGAAATGACAGGTTGTTACGCTTGTTGCACATTATATAAACAATGCACAGTTCCCTTTTGTCATTCCGAGCGAAGCCACTTCCCTTTTGTCATTCCGAGCGAAGCCGAGGAATCCGTTACCCCTTGCGTTTTCAAAGCACAAAGTACAGATTTCTCCACTACAGTCGAAATGACAGGCAATTAGGTTTGCTGCCTATTCTATAAATAATGCATATACCTTTGTGTAGGGAACGGCCTTGCCCGTTCCGAAACGTTCACAAACAGCACTGTTTCATTAATTGCGTGTAACACACATAGGGTGTTAACCGAAAATTATATTTATCGAAAAGAACATGCCTTTGGGGCGAGGTTAACACCTCGCCCCAATTATTAATTAACTATCCAATATAGGTTTGAATTACATCAGCTACCTAAACAAACACGAGGTGAAAATGGACAAAAACAACAAAAGCACACAGCCTTTAATTGAAAACCAAAAAGATGTGCCGCAAGCAAATTTGCCCTTGCTTAGCTTAGAGCACGAACTTTTAAACGAAGATTTTGTGCAAAGTGATGACAGCGCCAATGATGAAAGCACCATAGCGCAATACAGCGAAAACGCACAGCGCGAAACAGACGATGAAGAAAGCGGCGCTGTTTTGTTCGGGCTTGATTGCTCTTTGTACGACATCGATGCCTCTATGCAAGAATTGAGTTTGCTTGCAAAGGCAAGAGGGCTTAACACCCTTGCAATTGTTGTGCAAAAACGTGAAAGTGCGCAAGGCGCAACAGTTTTGGGCATTGGCCGCTTAGAAGAGGGCAGAGAGCTTTGCGAAAATTTAGATGCAAAGTGCGCAATTTTTGATTGCGAGCTATCGGGCAGCCAAATAAAAAACATTGAGAATATCCTTAATGTGCCGGTTATAGACAGAACCATGCTTATTTTAGAGATATTTGCAAGCAGAGCGATAACAAACGAGGGCAAAATTCAAAGCGAACTTGCCATGCTGCAATATAGGCTTCCACGGCTTGCGGGCCTTGGGGATAGCTTATCACGCCAGGGCGGTGGCGGCGGTGGCGGCGGTGGCGCAAGGCGCGGTGCAGGTGAAAGCCGCCTTGAATACGACAGGCGCTATATTAGAAAGCGCATAGACACTTTGAACGACAAGTTAAAAAACATTAAAGAGCGCAGGCAAATAACACGTAAAAGTCGTCAAAAAAATGCGGTGCCCGTTGTTGCGCTTGTGGGCTACACAAATGTTGGAAAAAGCAGTTTGCTAAACACTCTTTGCGGCGCAAGCGTTCTTGAAAAAGATATGCTCTTCGCAACGCTGGACCCAACCGCACGAAGCGCAAAGCTACCCAATGGTATGCAGGTTATTTTTGTGGACACCGTAGGTTTTGTAAGCCGTTTGCCGCACAATTTGGTAAAGGCATTTCAAAGCACGCTCGAGGAGGCTAAATATGCCGATTTAATTTTGAAAGTGTGCGATGCCTCTAACCCTGAAACCGAGCTGCAACTTGAAATTACTGATGAAGTTTTAACAGAGCTTGGCTGTGGCGATATTGGACAAATTACAGTTTACAACAAGGCGGATAAAATTGAAAACAACGCCTATTTGAACGAAAACGCTCTTTTTGTTAGTGCAAAAACAAACAGCGGCATTGAAAATTTATTGCTGAGCATACAAAACGAACTTATGCATAAAATTTGCGCTTTAGAAATTCTTTTGCCCTACGATAAACTAAATCTTGCAAATTGTATGCGCAATTACGGCAAAATAACAAGCGAGGAATTCCTTGAAAACGGTGTTTTAATAAAAGGCAATGTTCGCACGCAAGATTTGCACATTTTAAAACCTTACGAAGTGTAAAAAAATTTTAAACTGTTGAAATAAAACACCGTTTTAAAACGTATTTTAATAAGAAAGCAAAATATGCAAGTGAAAAGCATATTTTATTTCAACGAAAGAAAGAGGCAAAAATGGCAAAGCCTAATTATTTAACCGACCCACAAGATATTTTAAACGCTTATGGCGATATGGTTTTTCGCGCGGCATACAGCCTTACAAAAAACAGGCAAGATGCCGAAGATGCCGCACAGGAAGTTTTTATAACTCTTGTTGAAAAACAGCCTAAATTTGAAAGTGAGGCGCACCAAAAGGCATGGCTTTTAAGGGCTGTTGCAAACAGGTGCAAAAGCCTTTTTCGCACGGTGTGGCATTCCCGCACCGAGGGCATTGCCGATGATTTCCCGGCGGCAGATTTCACAAGCGACGAGCGAGGTGTAACCGATGCCGTCAATGCTTTGCCGCCAAAATACAGGCATGTTATTTACCTTTACTACATAGAGGGTTACAGCACAAAGGAAATTGCCAAATTGCTTGAAATAACGCAAAATGCCGTGCTGTCTCGCATGGCGAGGGCACGCAGCGCACTTAGGGAAATTTTGGGCGAACATGAAATTGTAAACACTATCAGTAATGATATCGGAGGTGTAAATTTTGAGTAACAAAGAATATAAAAGCGCAATGAGCAAAATAGAGGCCTCCGATTCTTGGAAGACCCAAACGCTTACTAAAATGCAAACTGCAGCTTTAAACCAAGCCGCCAAAGAGCGCCAAATTGAAAATGCAAGGCAATATTTAAAACAGCAGGAAATTGAAAGGCAAAACCATGCTCCCGATAGAGAACAAGCAGATATCCGCAAAAAAGAGCGTGCTCCTGAATTTGCAAGCAGCAGCAATAGCGAGCGTGCTCCCGTTGCGATTAGAACCGGTGAGCGGCAAGAAACCCGTGCTCCCAAAAACACAAGCGAAAGGCAAGCAGAGCGTGCTCCCAAAAGCGTGCAAGCAGCTGCACCCGCAGCCAAGCGTGCTCCCGAACATGCAAGCGCAGATAAACGCACAGGTGTAAGTGCTCCCAATATATCCAACGAGAGCAAAACCGTTCATGCTCCCTCTTTGCTTAGCGCAAGCGCAAAGCAAAGAGCGCTTGCGGCAGTTCTGGCGCACAGCAGAAACGAAAGCGCACTTGGCTTTGACGAAATTGGCAATAACAAATTAGAGCGCATCGATGCTCCCAATAAAGCAAGCACACAAAATCCATCAAACGCTTACACATCTAATGAAAGCGCTTATTCAAACGAAACTAATTATAAAAGCGGTAGTGCTTGTGCGGGCACAAGGGGAAAAAACGGGCCACAATATAAAAACAGCACAGCTAAAATTAAAAAGCAAAGGCGCATAATTGCACTTTGCGTTTCAACTGCGGCACTGTTTTTTATAGGCTTTGGCTTTGTGTTCAACGCTGTTTTAGGGCAAAACATGGGCAGCGACAACGCAGACGGCGAGCAATATGAGGCGACAGCGCAAGATGCACAAGCCGAAACCGAGCTTTTGGCAGAGCCCGAAGCGGCACTGTTTAATAACGGCGACGATGTTGCACAAGAGGGCGAAAGTGAACAGCCACAAAGTGCACTGGGCACTTTAGGGCAAATTGATGGCGTTGTAACACAACTTACACAGCAAAGCATAGATGTTTTGCTAAGTGATGGGAGCACGCTTAATTTTATAATTGACGAAAACACAATTATGCCTGATGCCGAGTTGTTGAACAGCGAAGTTATAGTTATGTTTATTCATGGCGAAAACGAGCAAATTGCAACAGAGATAAATGTTTTAAATAGCTAAATATAATTACAAATTTCAGTGCGCACCTACGGGGTTTGCCTCCAACAGCAAATTTCCTTGCTTGCTAATGCCGTTTTCGGTAAAATCTATCAGCAATTCTCCCAATGCCACTACGTCAAAATTTTTCATATTATACCTCGTTTAATATATTAAAAATTATAATATTTTAGCTGTAATATATAAAGAGAAAATATTTTCACCAATAACCTTGACTTGGAGTTAACTCCATAGTGTATAATAAAGTTACTTCACAATATGAAAGGACGAACTTTATTATGAATTTCAGCAAAACTCAAAAACTAACGATATCCGCATTTTTTCTGGCACTTGGTATGGTGCTTCCATTTTTAACCGGGCAAATTCCGCAAATTGGCAGTATGCTTTCTCCCATGCACTTTCCTGTGCTAATTTGCGCACTTTTAATAGATTGGAAATACAGCGCCGCCATAGGGTTTATTTCCCCTTTACTGCGCTCATTAATATTTGGCATGCCACCTTTGTTCCCTGTGGCAACGGCAATGGCTTTCGAGATGGCAACTTATGGGTTAGTTGCATCACTAATTTACTTTAGCGGCAAAAAAAGCACTGTTAGGCTGTATATAAGCCTTATATCTGCTATGGTTGCCGGCAGAATAGTTTGGGGCGCAGTGCAATTTGTGCTACTCTCCACAACGGGCGGCAGTTTCACATTCCAAATGTTCTTATCCGGTGCATTGTTATCGGCAATACCGGGCATTATAGCCCAACTTATTTTAGTGCCTGTTATAGTTAAAGCAAGCGAAAATATTTTATCCCGAAGAAAGGGTGCAAGCGCATGACAATTGCACAAGTATCACAAAAATATGGCCTTTCGCCCGACACATTGCGGTACTATGAGAAAATTGGTTTAATTCCACCTGTTACCAGAACGGCAGGTGGAATTAGAGCTTATTCAAAAGAAGACTGTGATTGGGTGCAGTTTATTCGCTGTATGCGCAATGCGGGGCTGCCTATTGATGTGCTAAGCCTCTATATGAATTTGTATAAACAAGGCAGCCATACCGCACAAAAACGAAAGGAAATTTTGCTGGAACAGCGAGAAATTTTATTAGAAAAAATAGCAAAGCAACAACAAATTGTAAACAGGCTTAACCACAAGATTATGCTTTGCGAAAAAGAAACAGAGCAGGAGTAGTTAGGCAGTATGAGTTTTATTAACAATATTACAAAGCAGGCAAAAATGCATAAATACATAATGCCGCAAGATGTAATTAAACTTTGCTATCAAGCTGCTTTTGGCGCAGAGCATTTAATGCAAAACACTGTGGCGGCTGAGCAATATTTTTATAGCGAACTTAACGCCATTAACAACTCGTGCACCGCCGATGATACTTTACTATACGAGGAATTGTCCTCGGACATAAGCAGAATTAACCTTAGAAAGTGGAAAGAAAAAAAGTTAAATCCAAATTGGCTTTTCAATATGTTTTGCCAAAGTGCCACAGGCAAATTACATGGCGAAAACGTGTTTTTATCATATATTAACGATGTTAAAAAGCTGATAGAGGGCGGTATTTTTAATTTCTCTTTGCACGAGTTTAATGCCTATTATGATGGCTATATCAAGCACGGCATTACCGCTGTGCACCACAGTGAAAAATATCGCATTAACGAAAAGCCGTCTTACAGAATAGTAGACAGCAAATTTTTGCGAATTATCCCCATTCTTGAAAAAATATCAGCACATATTGCAACAGGTGAAGAAAACTGCATAATTACCATAGATGGCAGATGCGGTTCAGGTAAATCTACCATGGCGACACAGCTTTCTTCACTGCTGAATATTGATGTAATTCATATGGACGATTTCTTTTTGCCGCCTGAGAAAAGAACCGAAAAACGGCTAAATGAGCCGGGCGGCAATGTGGATTATGAGAGGTTTTCACAAGAAGTAGTGAAACAACTTTTCAGTAATGAGGCTTTTAGCTACAAAGTGTTCGATTGCACCAAAATGGGCTTTAATGGCACAAAGCAGTTTAACAACAGCCCCATAAAGCTGATTGAAGGCACTTACAGCCAGCACCCTTATTTTGCGGGCTATGGGAATATCAACGTTTTTTCCACCATTGATGAAAAAAGCCAAATGCAGAGAATTGCACAAAGAAACGGCAGCGAAATTGCAAAAATTTTTAAGGAAAAATGGATACCATTGGAAGAGCTATATTTTGCCGCGTGCTATACAGCAAAAAAAGCAACTTTAGTTGTTTAAGTTAAAGCTGATAAGGCTGCAATTTTAAGCGCAATTGCGATTGAACGCACAGGCAAGCCGAAAAATATTACCGTCGAAATTTTAGCGACAGTGAAAACCAACACCCCAAAAAAACTAAATACATTTAAGAGGTTGTGACACATTTTGCTCCATTTTGTCACGGCCTCTTTTTTATATCAAAACAAAAAATATAAATAAATTAAAATGTTTTACAAAATCTATTGACAATTCGTTAAAACTTATGTATAATTTACTTATTGATAACAATTATCAATAAGTAAATTATAAGGAGAGTTAATTATGAGAAGCATTACAACATTCGACATTCAATATGCGCACAGGTTTTTTGGCTTTAAAGGCGAGGCTCAATATCTTCATGGGCACACCGGCATATTAACAATAGAAGTTGAAGACAGTGTTAACGAGGGCGTAAACATGGTATTCCCATGTAATGAAATACAAAAAACCGCGTGGGAGGTTATTAAAAATTTTGATCACGCTTTAATCTTGCGCGAGGACGACCCTCTTCTTCCGGCAATTCTTCAAGTGTATGAAGACACGGGCATTAAAAACGGAACACCGCAAAACAAAATGAAAGGCGAGGCATATAAAACCGAGCTTGCAACAGCTTACCCCGATTGCCGCTTAGTTGTTACAAAAGAAACCATGACAGTTGAGGGCTTCATTAAAATTGTATATGATCTACTTAAAAACAAGCTCAACATTGCAAAAATAACATTTACAAGCGGTGTAAATGCGGCATCCGCTGAGTATAAAACCGAAAACCATATAGAACGCTGCCCACTTTGCGGCATTGCATTAGACGAGCACGGTGTTTGCCACAAATGCGGATACAAACATAATTAGTTTTTAACGGTGTAGTATAGCAATAAAAAACGAGATGATAATTCATCTCGTTTTTTTATGTGTTTAATTATGCATGCTATTTATCTTTGTTTTTATCTTGCATCATTTTTGCCCTGATAACGCTTGGCAAAGTGTAAAGGTTAATAAACCCTTGTGCATCTTTTTGGTCATATATCTCGTCTTCCTCAAATGTTGCAATTTCTTCGCTGTAAAGGCTGTAGGGCGATGTTGTTCCCGCAGGAATAATATTGCCTTTATACAGCTTTAATTTAACTTCGCCTGTTACGGTTTGCTGTGTGTGTGTCACAAAAGCGCTCATTGCTTCACGCAAAGGTGTATACCATTGGCCGTTGTACACTATATCGGCAAAGCGGTGCGACATTTCGTGCTTATAGTGCATTGTGTCTTTATCAAGGCACAGCATTTCAAGCTGAGCGTGCGCAAAATAAAGTATGCTGCCGCCCGGTGTTTCATAAACGCCACGGCACTTCATGCCAACAAGGCGGTTTTCAACAATGTCTATTATGCCAACGCCGTTTGCGCCGCCAATTTCATTAAGCTGCGCTATAATTTTAGCGCCTTTCATCGCCTGCCCATTAAGCTTTACAGGCACGCCTTTTTCAAAGCTTATTGTAACATAAGTTGGCTTATCGGGCGCTTGCTCGGGCGAAACACCCATCTCCAAAAAGCCCTCTTTATTGTAAAGCGGCTCGTTTGCAGGGTCTTCCAAATCCAGCCCCTCATGCGATAAATGCCACAAGTTTTTATCTTTAGAGTAATTTGTTTCACGGTTAATTTTTAAGGGGATATTGCGTGCCTCCGCATAAGCAATTTCCTCTTCACGGCTTTTTATATCCCATATGCGCCAAGGTGCAATAATATCAATTTGCGGCGCAAGTGCTTTAACGGAAAGTTCGAAACGCACTTGGTCGTTTCCTTTGCCTGTGCAACCGTGGCAAATTGCGTCTGCTCCCTCTTTTAAGGCAATTTCAACAAGCCTTTTTGCCATTGGTGGGCGTGCAAAACTTGTTCCAAGCAAATAAACATTCTCATATTTCGCATTCGCCTGCATGGTTGGTATTACATATTCATCCACAAATTCGTCTACCAAATCCATAATATAAAGTTTGCTGGCGCCTGTTTTAATCGCTTTTTCTTCAAGGCCCTCAAGCTCCGAGCCTTGCCCAACGTCTGCGCAAGCGGCAATAACTTCACAGTTGTCGTAATTTTCTTTAAGCCATGGAATTATAATAGATGTATCAAGCCCACCACTATATGCCAAAACTACTTTTTTATATGTTTTATTCATAAACTATATCCTTTCACAGCCATATTTTAATTAATAATAATTCAAATATTACGCTATAATTATCTGATAACAGTATTATAAACGAATATTTATTCATTGTCAATGGTTATTTATGCATTTTTAATTTATAACTGTTTATAAGTTTAGACAGTTATATTTGTCATTCCAAGGGAAGCTGTTTACCTCTTGTCATTCCGAGCGAAGTTGAGGAATACGTAACTCTCTGCTTTATATAAGCACAAAATACGGATTTCTCCACTGCGGTCGAAATGACAGAAGGGTAACTTCTTTGCTGCACCCGAAATGGCAGGAGGATGCGGTTTGCAATATTGCATTTTCCTTAACCATTCCCAAAAAAACACCAACATAATTCTCGGCGAATTTAAACAAATTAAAAAATGTAGGGGCACAGCTTGCCCCTACATTAACTATATTTGCTATTATTTAAGTGCTGCTTGTGCTGCTGCAAGGCGTGCAATTGGCACACGGAAAGGTGAGCAGCTTACATAGTCAAGGCCAAGTTTGTGGCAGAACTCAACGCTGGAGGGGTCTCCGCCGTGCTCGCCGCAAATGCCGATGTGCAAGTTGCTGTTTGAAGCTTTGCCAAGTTTAACGCTTGTTTGCATTAATTTGCCAACGCCTGTTTGGTCAATGCGCACAAATGGGTCGTTCTCGTAAATTTTGTTTGCATAGTATGAATCAAGGAATTTGCCTGCATCGTCACGGCTGAAGCCAAATGTCATTTGTGTTAAATCGTTTGTGCCAAAGCAGAAGAAGTCTGCCTCTAAGCCGATTTCATCAGAAGTTAAAGCTGCACGAGGAATTTCAATCATTGTGCCAACTTCGTATTTCAAATCTGAATTTGCTTTTGCAATTTCTTCTTCAGCAACTTCAACAACAAAGTTTTTAACAAATTTAAGCTCTTTAACATCACCGATTAGAGGAATCATGATTTCAGGAATCATTTCCCAATCCGGATGTGCTTTTTTCACATTGATAGCCGCACGAATAACTGCCCTTGCTTGCATTTTAGCAATTTCTGGGTATGTTACTGTTAAGCGGCAACCACGGTGGCCCATCATTGGGTTGAACTCGTGAAGTGATGTGATGATATCTTTGATATCTTGAACTGTTTTGCCTTGTGAATCTGCAAGAGCTTTGATGTCTGCTTCATCTGTAGGCAAGAACTCGTGTAGAGGTGGGTCTAAGAAGCGGATGCAAACGCGTCTGCCTTCAAGAGCCTCATATAAACCTTCAAAGTCGCTTTGTTGAATAGGAAGAATTTTATCAAGAGCTGCTTCTCTTTCAGCTACTGTATCTGCGCAAATCATTTCGCGGAAAGCTGCAATGCGGTCTGCCTCGAAGAACATGTGCTCTGTGCGGCAAAGGCCAATGCCCTCTGCGCCGAATTTAACAGCTTGTCTTGCATCTGCAGGTGTGTCTGCATTTGTGCGAACTTTCATTGTGCGGAATTTATCGCTAATTGTCATAATGCGGTCGAAGTCGCCACCGATAGAAGCAGGAACTGTTTTAACAGCTTCGCCGTAAATTTTGCCTGTTGTACCGTCTATAGAAATGAAGTCGCCCTCTTTGTATGTTTTGCCGTCAAGCTCGAATGTTTTAGCTTCTTCGTTCATTTTAATTTCGCCGCAACCTGATACACAGCAAGTGCCCATGCCACGTGCAACAACAGCTGCATGGCTTGTCATACCGCCACGAACAGTTAAAATGCCTTGTGCATAGTGCATACCCTCAATGTCTTCAGGGCTTGTTTCAAGGCGAACAAGAATAACATCTTTGCCGGCTTTGCCCCACTCTGCAGCTTCTTCAGCTGTGAAAACAGCAGCGCCGCAAGCAGCGCCGGGAGATGCTGCAAGGCCTTTGCCTATAACTTTAGCAGCTTTAAGTGCTGCTGCATCGAATTGTGGGTGAAGTAAAGCGTCAAGCTGTTTTGGGTCTATCATTAAAATAGCTTCTTCTTCTGTTTTCATGCCCTCGTCAATTAAATCGCAAGCAATTTTTAAAGCGGCAGCAGCTGTGCGTTTGCCGTTACGTGTTTGAAGCATGTAAAGTTTTTTGTCTTCAATTGTAAACTCCATGTCTTGCATATCTTTATAATGATTTTCAAGTATGCCGCAAATGCCAACAAATTGCTCGTAAATTTCAGGCATAACTTCTTTTAGCTCTGCAATAGGCCTTGGTGTGCGAACGCCTGCAACAACGTCTTCACCTTGTGCATTAATTAAGAATTCGCCCATCAATTCTTTTTTGCCGTTGCTTGGGTCACGTGTGAAGGCAACGCCTGTGCCCGATGTATCGCCCAAGTTACCGAAAGCCATTGCTTGAACGTTAACAGCTGTGCCCCAATCGTAAGGAATTTCGTTTTCCATACGGTAGAAGTTAGCGCGTGGGTTATCCCATGAGCGGAAAACAGCTTGAACTGCGCCCATCAGTTGCTCGCGAGGGTCGCTTGGGAAATCTTTGCCGATTTTGTTTTTATATTCAGCTTTAAATTGAACTGCAAGAGCTTTAAGGTCATCAGCTGTAAGGTCTGTATCTTCTGTAATGCCTTTTTCTTCTTTCATTTCGTCAATTAACTCTTCAAAGTATTTTTTACCAACTTCCATAACAACGTCGGAATACATTTGAATAAAACGACGATAGCAGTCGTAAGCCCATCGAGGGTTGCCGCTTTTTGCAGCTAAAACTTCAACAACTTCTTCGTTTAAACCAAGGTTCAAAATTGTGTCCATCATGCCGGGCATACTTGCGCGTGCACCGCTGCGAACACTAACTAAAAGTGGGTTTTCTTTGTCACCGAATTTTTTACCAACAACTGCTTCCATTTTTGTGATATTTTGCATAATTTCTTCTTGAATAGAATCTGCAATTTTTTTGCCGTCGTCGTAATAACGTGTGCAAGCCTCTGTTGAAATTGTGAAACCTTGAGGAACAGGCAAGCCAAGGCTTGTCATCTCAGCAAGGTTAGCGCCCTTGCCGCCTAAAAGTTCTTTCATTGTTCCGTTGCCCTCGGAAAAAAGATAAACGTATTTGTTTGCCAAAATTTTCTACCTCCAAAATTATAGTAATATTATCAGCCACTTACAAGCTGCAACCACAACTTTCTCTCGGCTGTTCATATTTGTAAATTTACCAATATATATTATATCAAAACTTTAACACAATTACCAGTAAATTATGCAAATTTTCTTGGTAAATTATATTAATTTTTTAAATTATATAAAAATTTGTTGTAAAAGCAAAAAAACAGCATGAAATTTTGGATAAATTTATGCTTTTTTATAATATAGCACAAAACAATAAAAAGCACTTGCAATTATTAGCTTTAAGTTTTACAATTATATTATACATTATAAAATTAAAATTCCCACAATATGCTTGGAGGCAATTATGCAACAAAACCACTATATTTCAGAATACAAAAAAATAAATGATGCTTTTCGTGCTTGTTTTGATAAACATTTGGCGGCCGGTGTTGTGTTTTTATCGTCTGACGGCATTTTGATTGACGATGAAGTGCAAATTGAACCGGGCGCCACAATTTTGCCCGGCACAATATTGCGGGGCAAAACCATTATACAAAAAGGAAGTGTAATAGGCCCAAACACATTGCTTCAAAACATGCATGTTATGGAAAACGCTGTTATAAACGCAAGCCAATGTTACGACAGCATTGTAAAAAGCGGCGCAAGCATCGGGCCGTTTTCGCACATTCGCCCCGGCAGTGAAATTGGCGAGAAAGTGCATATTGGCGATTTTGTTGAAACTAAAAATTGCACAATTGGCAAAGGCACAAGTGTTAGCCATTTAACTTATGTTGGCGATGCCGATGTGGGCAAGGGCTGTAATTTGGGTTGCGGTGTTGTTTTCACAAATTACGACGGTGTTCAAAAACACCGCACAACAGTTGGCGATTATGCATTTATAGGTTGCAACACAAATTTAGTGCCGCCCGTAAATGTTGGAAACAATGCCTACACGGCCGCAGGCAGCACCATAACGCAAGATGTTCCCGATTATGCGCTTGCAATAGGGCGTGCAAAGCAAGAAAACAAAGAAAATTGGGCAAAAGAAAAGCTAAAGCCGTTCACCGAGAAAAAGAAAAAAGAGATAGAGAGCGATTAATAAAAAAACGGCATGTTTACTATTCAAGCAAAATTAAAATGCGTTGCCTTTTTCAACAAAAAAACAGTTCGAACATTTAAAACATAAATAAAATAAAGGTGGTTATAATTTTGAATTTTCATGGTAAAGACATACAACTTTTTACAGGCAATTCAAACAAAGCGCTCGCAAACAGCATGGCAGATGCATTGGGCATTAGTGTGGGTGCATGTGATGTCGGCTGTTTTTCCGACGGTGAAACGCATGTTAGCATAAAAGAAAGTGTGCGCGGCAGTGAAGTTTTTGTTGTTCAAAGCACATCTAACCCCGTTAACAACAATTTGATGGAGCTTTTGATAATGATGGACGCTTTAAGGCGTGCAAGCGCAGGCAGAATAACGGCGGTTATCCCCTATTTCGGCTACGCCAGGCAAGACAGGAAAACAAAAGCGCGCGACCCTATTACGGCAAAAGTTGTTTCCGACATTATCGTGGCGGCAGGCGCAGACAGAATTGTTACGATGGATTTGCATGCCGCACAAATTCAAGGTTTTTTTAATATCCCGTTCGACCACATGCAGGGCGCACCTATACTTACATCTTATATAGAGCAAAAATATGCAAACAAAAAAGAAAATTTAATTGTAATGTCGCCGGATTTAGGCAGTGTTACACGCAGCCGCATTTTTGCCGAGCGCCTTGATGTGCCGCTTGCAATTGTGGATAAACGCCGCCCTAAAATTAATGTTAGCGAAGTTATGAATATAATTGGCGACATAAACGGCAAAGATGTTGTTATTGTGGACGATGTGATAGACACTGCCGGCACACTGGTTAACGCGGCAAAAGCGGCACTTGAAAAGGGTGCAAAATCTGTTTGTGCTTGCGCAACACACGCTGTTTTAAGCGGCCCTGCAATAGAGCGCTTGCAAAACAGCCCAATTGAAGAAGTTGTACTTTTGGACACAATAGCACTGCCAAAAGAAAAGATGATTGATAAATTCACAGTTCGCAGTGTAGCGCCCGTTTTAAGCGAAGCCATCGCAAGAATTTACACAGATAAGCCTGTTAGTGCACTGTTTATATAAATTCTTGTCACTTACCCTATTGTCATTCCGAGCGAAGTCACTTACCTATTGTCATTCCGAGCGAAGTCACTTACCCTATTGTCATTCCGAGCGAAGCCGAGGAATCCGTATCCCTCTGCTTTTTCAAGGTGCAAAGTGCGGATTTCTACAGTTCGCCAAGTGCCGCCACTTGCGTGTCGGCCAGTCACTTGCATTGCACTGCGGTGCTTATCCATTTCAGTCGAAATGACAGGCGGTGAAGGACAGCACGAACAGCCGCAAGGGCTGTCTATACTGCACAAAATATAATAAGGCTTTTGCAAACCTAAACCCACAAGATTGCTATTGAATAAACAGCGATATTTTGTTATAATGCAGTTATAATTTAAATTTAGGAGGCGCATTATGTTAATTGTTACTTTAGAGAGCATACCCGGCAAAAACGCAGAGGTTTTGGGCCTTGTTAAAGGCTCTACAATTCAAAGCAAAAACATCGGCAGAGATATAGGCTCCAGCTTTAAAACACTTGTGGGCGGCGAGCTAAATTCCTACACACAAATGATGAACGAAGCAAGAGCGCTTGCAACAAAAAGGATGGTTGAAGAGGCCGAGGCTTTAGGCGCAGATGCCGTTTTGGCAATGCGTTATTCGTCCGCTTCTGTTATGGCGGGTGCCGCTGAAGTTATGGCATACGGCACAGCGGTGAAATTTGTATGAGTGCTTTAAGCAGTACTGTATCTTTAGGCAGTTTTGCGGCAATGGGCGCAACTTTGCTATTAACTTTGGTTTTGCCAATAATTATAGCAATTATTGTATCGGTAAAGCATAAAGGCATGGCGTCTGCCATTATTGTGGGCGCTTTGGGCTTTTATGTTCCACAGATGGTTATAAGAATACCTATTCTTCAACTGCTTGGCACAACGCCGCAATTTTTGCAATTTGCAAGCGAGAATACAGCTTTATACTCTTTGATTTTGGGCTTAAGTGCCGCTGTTTTTGAAACGGTAGGCAGGCTTTTGGTTTTTTACTTCATGAGAAAAAAACTCAGCTTTCAATTTGGCCTTGGTGCTGGTTTTGGCCACGGCGCAATGGAGGCAATTTCCATTGTTGGGCTAACGTATATAAACAATATCATCATTGCCATTATTCTTAATTTGCAGGGCGTGCAAGGGCTTTCGGCACTGCTGGGCGGTGAAGAAATTGCGCTTAATATAGCCGGAATATTCGAGCAAACCGCACCTTATGTTTATTTAGTTGCAGGGCTTGAAAGGTTATTTGCAATTGCGTTTCACATTGCCATGTCGCTTTTAATTTGTTATGGCTTTATGGTTAAAAAAACGGCTTTGTGCGCTGTACTCGTTATAACATGGCACACAGCTATTGACGCAATTATCGTTTTTATCGGAACACTTGGCGCAAATATTTTAATTATAGAAATTTTTGTAGGCTTAAATGCCGCTGCCGCTATCGCTTTAATATTGTGGCTTAAAAAACGTTTCCCTTTAAAAAACATGCCGCAAGATGACGCGCAAAAAGCTGTTGATGAGGGTTATTAATTTTAACAATTTGCATTTTAATTCGAAAAAATTTTATAACAGCTAAGAATAACCATTAAAAAAACGAGCATAATAATAGCATAAATTGCTTTATGCATTAATCTCCATTTTTTGTGGAGGTTATGTGAAACTTTTTGTGCTGTGCACAGAATGGAGATTATTATGCACGATAATACAATTGAGCTTTTAAACGAAGTTAGCAAAAACACCGAAATGGGCAAAAACACGGTGCGCCGCCTTTTACAGCTTACAAAAGACGAAGACATGCGCCGCCATTTACAGCGCCAGCTAAAAACATACGAAGACATTTCAAACCGCTCGCACGCTATGCTTGGCAGCATGGGTGCACTGCCAAAAGAGCAAAGCCCTATGGCAAAATTTAGCGCAGACATGGGCATCAAAATGAAAACTATCGTCGATAAATCGCCAAATAATATGGCAAGAATGCTTATAAAGGGCAGCGATATGGGCGTGCGCGACATGGAGCATGCGCTTAACAGCGCAAACTTGGGCAACACAAATGCAGGCGCAGTTGCGCTTGCACAAAGGCTTGAAAACGAAGAAAACGAATATAAATCGGAGCTTTCAAATTTTTTGTAAGAACTTTAGGAAATAAAACCCAAGGTGAAAACTTAGCGCTTTATTAGCTTTTTATTATTTTCAACAAATTATTTTTTCCACTTTAAAGCCCTCAAAAGTTAAACTTAACTTTTGAGGGCTTGTTTTATTTATAAAGTTTTTATGCATCTTGTTTTGTATCGGCAATTTGAATTTCGCGAAGGTTCACGCCCTGCGGTAATTCATAGGCAAATTTTATTGTTTTTGCAATATCTTGCGCCGTAATTGCGCCCACACCCACAGATTCTTTCCAGCCGATATACCCTTTTATTATATCATCGTTTGTGGTATGGCTTAAAAGCTCTGTGTCAACAGCGCCCGGGCACACTCTCATAACCCTAACATTATAAGGTGCTAACTCTCCCCTTGCAACCTCCGACAACCCTACCACACCATATTTGCTTGCGCAATATGCGGCATGGTTGCCAAAAGGCTTAACCCCTGCTATTGAAGATATATTTATAATTGTTCCGCATTGCCTTTGCTTCATATCATTCATAACAATTTGCATACCGTTCATAACGCCCATAACATTAACATTAAGCATATCTTGCCACTCTTTTGAATTTTGGTTTTCAATATTACCCAAAAGCATTATGCCGGCATTGTTTATTAATAAATCTGCCTTTCCATAAACACCTTGTGCTTTTTCTACGGCTTTTTCAAATGCGGCTTTATCTGTAACATCTACTTTTTCGCAAATTGTGTTGCTTAGCGCCAGCTCCTCTAATTTTTCAAGCCTTCTTGCAAGAAGCAAAAGGGGATAACCCGCCTTATTAAACTCTAAAGCCAATGCTTTTCCAAAGCCTGAACTCGCACCGGTTATAACAACTAATTTTTTCATTATATTTCTCCTCAATATTATTGTTTAAATCACATTTAAAAATGTTATAGTAGCTTTTTCATTATAGTTCTAAAAAGCCACAATGTCAATATTATAGGGGCAAGCGTAAAAGCTTACCCCTATAATATTCACCGAACCAACAAAAACATTCTATGTGTAACAATCGTTTTTGTATTGCACTTATTTGTTTTTAACGGCATTTTTTAGTCGTCATCGTCGTCGTCATAGTCATCATCGTCATAATCATAGTCGTCATCGTCATAATCGTAGTCGTCATAATCGTAGTCGTCATCGTCGTAGTCGTCATCGTCGTAGTCGTCATAATCATCATTGTCATCGTAATCGTCGTCCATGTCATCGTCCATGTCATCGTCCATGTCATCGTCCATGTCGTCGTCTATGTCGTCGTCTATGTCATCGTCTATGTCGGTTTCAACCTTCACAACTTCGCCGGTTTTCGCATTTATGTCATAAGAAAACTCTGTGCCATTAGCATCAAAGCTAACTTCGTAAACCATTAATCCGTCTTCAACATCCAGCTCAATATCCACATCTGTTTGTACACCGTTTTCCAAAGCAGCATGTGCAAGTGCCGCATTAAGTGCGGCGTCGCCTCCTATATATTCGCTGCTTGCCGCATTGCCGTTCACATTAACATCTGCATTTATATTTTGCAAAATAAGGTTTAAATCGTTCACGCTAAAACTTGCCAATTCCTCAAATGTTTTGCTTGCATCGCTTGCTATAATGCTCTGGATAAGCTGTGCTTTTCCGGCAGATATTTCATTTTCCTGCGCCTGTGTGCTAAGCGTTTGGCTATCGCTTACGCTTTGGCTAATTACAGAAGCGCTCACGCCGCCTTGCTGCAGTGTTTGCTGGATATTTTCAGTTAAGCTGCTTTGCACTTCTTGCTGTGTGTTTTCATCTTTGCTGTTAACGCTAACAAGCACGCTGTTTTTTTCGGCTGTTATATAGCCCTCTCTAAGCATAGCGCCCATAATTGCATTTACCGCTATCTCTAAATCTGTTCCTTGCAAATCCATGTCGCCTATCACATTTTGTGCATCTGCATTAATTGCATTTGTGCTTAGCACTTTGTTATTGCTGTTAGCTTGCAAAGAAACGCTTGGGTTAACATCTAAAAGCACGGTGGTTTGCACCGAATAATTTGCCGAGTATACATAAAAACCGGATATAGCAACAATTGCTATAACTGCGGCACTTGCCACTAAAGAAACAAGTTTTTTGCTTGCCATATTTGTTTTGTTTGTCATCATAATCACATTACCTCGCTTGTTATCACAATCGGCGAGAATTTTATCAAGAACATTCGGCGTTGCCTTTTCAAAAGCACTTTTTATGCTTTGTTCAATTTGCTTATCGTTCATTTTCATTCTCCCCTTTCGCAATAATTTCTCTCAATTTTTTCAAACTTCTATTATATTTTGAAAGAACTGTCGCAAGGCGCATATCCAAAAGTTCAGCAATTTCACGGTGCTTAAAGCCATTTACAGAGTGTAAAATTAAAATATTTCTCTCATCGTCACTTAAATGCTTCATAAGTGCGGCTAAAACCATTCTGTCTTCAACTTGCAAAGCGTCGTTTGCGTTAAGCTCGCCTTGCCAATCTTCAATTGTGTTATCTGCCATTCTTTTGCCTTTGCGCATTTTGCCAAAGCACAAATTTTTTGCTATTGTTAAAATCCACGCCATTGGCTTTTTGCTGGATTTATATAAATGCGCGGCATTATAAACATTAATATAACACTCTTGCAAAACATCTTCTGCGTCTTGTGTGTTTTTCAAAATAGAAAGCGCAAACGCATATACCCCCGAACTTGTGGAATTGTATAAACTTGCAAGTGCATGTTTATCGCCTTTTGCAATTTGCTCAAGGCATTTATCCAAATAAATTGCATCGGGTTTCATTTGCGTGCCTTCCTCTGTTGAGCTCAAACAAAGAAAAAGCATGTGTTCACCTCTTTCACTAAATTAATACACAGGGTATCGGTTTTATTGCAAAAAAATAAAAATTATTTCTTGCCTGAATAAATTTGGCTATATTATAAATGCCCGTGCAAAGAATTAAAGCCTTTAAAATAATAAATAGCAAGGCAAAGTTTGTTGGCATTAAATAAATACGCTCTACAAACATTTTATAGAAAAACCGGCAAAATTACAAGAAAAATAATTAAAATGCAAAGTTTGCAAAAAACAAGCTGCAATTCAAATAGAATTGCCCGTGCCATGATAATTATAAAAATTAGTTCAGATATTATTTTTTTAATATCGCCTAAGCTATTGGTATTGCAGCGCTATAAAGCAGCCCTTAAGCTTTTCACCTTAACTGTTACTGCTTAGCTTTTTATTTAAGGGCTGAATAGCACAATAGATTTTTTGCTGTTTTTGTGGTAAAATGAACTATACAAAATTCTTATACACCTTTGATGTGAGCGAAAAATTCAGCAAGCTGAAAATATATTAGCCTACTTAATATATATACATTTAAATGGAAAAATGTTTAAGCAAAACTATTTATAAAGGAAAAAATACAGTGAAAAGCTATTTTACAAAATTTGAAAAAACGCTTTGGGGCATATCTGTGCTTTTAATAATCTTGTCTTTTCTCATTGGGGGAAAAAGCCATTATTTATCGCTAATTGCATCGCTTATAGGCGTTACAGCGCTAATTTTTCTTGCAAAAGGAAATGTTATAGGGCAAATATTAACCGTGGTATTCAGCATTTTTTACGGAATTATATCATACGATTTAAACTATTTTGGAGAGATGTTCACCTACCTTTGCTTAACAGCGCCAATGGCTGTTTTAGCCACAATTTCATGGCTGCGCCACCCTTACAAAAACAAAAAAACCGAAGTGCAAATTTTAAGCATTAACAAAAAAACAATCCTCAAAATTCTTATTTCAAGCATTATAGTCACTGCTGTTTTTTATGTTGTTCTCAAGCACTTTAACACCGCATTTCTCGCCCTTAGCACTTTTTCCGTAACAACAAGTTTTATAGCTGTTGCACTTACATATTACAGAAGTGAATTTTACGCAATAGGTTATTGCATGAACGATATAGTTTTGATACTGCTGTGGTCGTTTGCCTCGGCGCAAAACATAACTTACCTTACTATGGTGATTTGCTTTTTTGTTTTTTTAATTAACGATTTTTACGCTTTTTATAATTGGCGAAAAATTAAAAAACGCCAAGCATGAAAAGCTTTAAAAATAACACTGCACGAATAAGGTGTAATTAAAACTCTCGTTATATCGTTATAAAAACAGCTTAAACAAAATTGTTATTTAAGCGCATATAAGCCGTTTTGCAATTATTATTTTAAAAGCAGCAAACAATAGTATTGTTTTTGCATTTGTTTTATGATAAAATAGCCGTGAGTTAGTTGCTTCTAACTTGCGGCTATTTAGCATTTTACTTTAATTTTGTATCGAAAGCACTGTTTTGCCTTTTGTTAGCTCGTTAAATGCAAGCTGAAAAGGGTTGAACGCTGCCATTCAAGCTCGCTTTCGGCACTAAAAAACATTTTAGAGGCCATGTAGTATGATAACAGAAAAAATGCTTATTGAGCATTGTTCACTTACACTTTCATCTTTAAAAACAGCAAGTTTATTTACCGTTAAGTTTGATAACAAATTTGCTTTGAACAAAGATATATCATCTTGGAATGAAAAATTCAACCAAACCGGTGCTATTTTGAAATTGTTGAAAGTAGGCGAAAATTCCGCACTTGTATATATGTATAGGCAGGGTATGCTCCTAAACGATATGAATGATTTAAGAGCAAGCAAAATACTTTCGCAGTACGGCTATAAAAATTTAAGTATAGATAAGGCTATTGAAAAATTATCGAAAAGGCTTTCTATATACGAAGAATTTCCGCATGAAATCGGCTTATTTTTGGGTTATCCACCCGAAGATGTTGAGGACTTTATATGCAACAAGGGCAGAAATTGCAACTTGTGCCGCTATTGGAAAGTATACGGAAACGAAGACAACGCCTTACTTAAGTTCGCAAAATACGATAAGTGCAAAGCTATATATAAAAAATTATGGCAAGATGGGCGAGATATTTTAATGCTTACCGTTAAAAACCAAGCGGCAGCTTGAGTATATAATAACAAAACTAAATTTAAAGGAGAATTTTATTATGAGCAAGGTAGCAGTAGTTTATTGGAGCGGCACAGGAAACACAGAGGCTATGGCAAATTATATAGTTGAGGGTGCAAAAAGCAAAGGGGCACAGGTTGATGCAATGACTTCTGACAAATTCACTGCTGATATGGTGTCGAATTATACATCTATAGCTTTCGGCTGCCCATCTATGGGTGCTGAGGTTTTAGAGGAAACTGAATTCCAGCCTATGTGGGATAGTGTAAAAGATAGCATCGGCGGCGTAAATGTGCTTCTTTTTGGTTCTTACGGTTGGGGCGATGGCGAGTGGATGAGAAACTGGGAAGAAGAAACCACCGCTAAAACAGTGGCAACATATATGTGCAACGAAGCACCTGATGCAGAGGCTGAGGCAGCTTGCAAAGCGTGCGGAGAAAACTTGGCATAAAATTTTATTAAAACAGAAAACACATTCACCATGTAAAAATGCGCAAAGCAAAAACAATGCTGCGAACATCAAACAAAACAATCAGCTGCATTGCATATAATATCGGGTATATAAACGCAAGCAAGTTTGCAAAGGCGCTTAAAATTATATATGGTGAAACTCCGACGAAATATCGCAAAAATTTCGGTTTTTGCGATGATAATGTGCATTTATACAGGGTGCAAGCATAAATAAAAACTAAATGGCTGTGGCAGTTTTAAAACTGCCACAGCCATCATTTTATATTGAGGAATTGTTTGCTAACATCTCTTTGCATTTTTCAGTTGGCGCAATACTTCCGCACTCAATAATTGCACTATCGCCTAAAAAACCCTCATTGCCTTTTGCATCGTTCACAGATTTTTTAAAATAAGCATAAATATCCGAATTGTGATACTCTTCATAAGCATATCCGTTAAGAGGTATATCGTAGTCTATTGTAATTAGCCCTAAACCCTCTAAGTTACGAAGTTTTTTGCCTGCATTTTTCACTTGCTCCATGCTGTCTTTTACATCAATTATAAAAATATATGAAAGTGCAGTGTTTTCAAAATCAGGCTCTTTGTTGCTTTTTACAACAAATTTTGCAACAGGCAAGAATTTGTACTCGAGCAAATGCTTTAAAAAGTGAATTTCTGTTTCACTTATATCTTTTGCGCTCACTTGCTTGTGTTTGCCACAGCAGTTTTCATGGCTATCATGCGTGTGGCAACCGCAATTATGATGGTGCCCATGATTATGCGAATGATTATGCGAATGATTGCCACAGCCACAGCCGTGTTCATGATTATGTTTTGTCATATATTTTCCCGCTTTCTAATTTCTTATTGTTTTTACTATAAATGAAAAATATGCTAAATGGAATACCCAAACAAAAAATAGGATAGTTTGCCCCACGGGCACTGCGTTCATCATAATAAATCCTATCGTCATCAAAATTGTAACGGTTATCATAATTTTAACTTTTGTTTTAACCGTCATTCCTTGGCCTTTTACATAGCTCTCTAAATTGTTTTTATACAACTTTGTGCTTTTAAACCATCTATCAAGTTTTTCACTGCTTTTGCCAAAACCGAAAGCGGCAAGCAGCAAAAAGGGGAAAGCCGGCAAAAGCGGCACTACCGCGCCCACGGCACCAAGCGAAAGCCCAATAAATCCGATGCAAAGGTATACTGTTTTTTTAATACTCACTGTTTTTTGTCCTCTCTATTCTTGTACAAACAATGCGTTTTTCGTTTTGAATTTTGTCCATTAACTTTGCCTCGTTGTTTCCATGTTTAAAACGGCATGCGCAATTTTTAAGGTGGATTTTCTGTGCGATACTAAAACCACCGTCTTATCACTGCATTCTTTGAGCGATTTTAATATTACAGCCTCATTTAAACTGTCAAGGTTGCTTGTGGGCTCGTCGAGCAAAATCAAATTTGCACCGTGCAAAAAAGCCCTCGCTATGCCTATGCGCTGTTTTTCTCCGCCGGAAATAGTGTCGCCAAGTTCGCCCACTTCGGTGTCGTATCCATTTGGCAGGCTCATTATAAATTCATGAAGCGAGGCACTTTTTGCGGCAGTTATAACCTCCTCGCGGCTTGCATTTACGTTTGCAATTTTTATATTGTTTTCTATTGTGTCATGGAATATATGCGTTTGTTGTGTAACAAAACTTTCGTTATCGCGCAAACTTTGCGTGTTGATGTTTTTAATGTTTTCGCTCGAAATTAACACATCGCCGCTTTGCACATCATAAAACCTCATTAATAGTTTTAAAGCGGTTGATTTACCGCACCCGCTTTTTCCGCATATTGCTAAAATTTTGTTTTTCTCTATATTTAAAGAGAAGTTGTCCAATATATTCTCTCCACCATTGCCCTTATAGGCAAAATTCACATTATTAAAGTTTGCGCCATTAAAGCAAATGTCTTTTCCGTTTTCAACTTCGCTTACAATAGGTGTGTCATCTAAAATATCTAAAACCCTGTTTCCGCTGGCTATTGTTCCGCTAAGCCCCGCGCCTAAATTAGCAACAGAAGTTACAGCGCCAAAAGAAGAAAACAGCATTATTGTAGGCACGATAACCGAAGTTAAATTTATTATATTGCTCGTGTATAAATACGCTGATGAAAACAGCATAATTGCTGAAAAAGTGAGTATTACAAAATTAGTGAGCGAGTATGTTCTGCCAATATGTTTTTTTATCTCTTTGTTCGAGCTTTCAATTTGCTCTGATAATTCAGCAATTTTTTCTTTGCGTTCAGTTATATAATTAAACTGCAAAATCTCTTTCAAGCCACGTAAACTGTCAAGAAAATAAGTGTTAAGCCCGCCAACTCGCTCTCTATGGCTCTCGCCGCTCTGTTTGCTTTTTTTAGAAACAGTGATGGGAATAATAACACCCACGCTTAAGTGCGCAAGCAAAGCGATAACACCGAGCAAAACATTAAAACTGCCTATGAAGCATATTACAACAGCCGAGGTGATGAAAGCAATGCAAATTGGCGACACCGTGTGAGCGTAAAACACCTCTAAAAGTTCAATATCCGAAGTGATAATAGAAACAAGGTTACCCTTATCTTTGCCGTCAAGCTTTGCGGGCGCAAGTTTTCTAAGCGCTGTAAAAACTTTATCGCGAATTAAGGCGAGCAGTTTAAATGCAATAAAATGGTTGCAATATTGCTCTATATAATGCAATACGCCACGCAAAACAGCAATTACCGCAATTACCTTTATAAACAACATTGTGTTTACACCGCTGTTTTCTATTATATCAATTACCGCATAGGCGCCGAAAACGGTGATAAAACTTGCGCAAAAATAACCAAAACTTCCCATAGCAATTGCAATTATCATAACGGGCGCAAGCGGTTTTACAAGCCCTATAAGCCGTGCCATAACATTAAAAGAAGAGCGTTTTTTCATAGCTTGTCACCCTCCATTATTTCAAGGCTTTGCTGTGTGTGCCAAAGCTCGCTGTAATAATTTTTATTTAACAGCAATTCTTCGTGAATGCCACTCTCGGCTAATTTGCCGTCTTTTAGCAGATAAATCACATCGGAGCCTACCACGTTTAAAAGCCTATGAGAGATGAGAATAACTGTTTTTGTATTCGCCAGTTCTTTTATAACACTCATTATTTCAGTTTCGCTGTCGGCATCTATATTGCTTGTGGCCTCGTCAAAAATATATATTTCACTATCGTGCAGCAGAGCCCTTGCAAGCGCAAGGCGCTGGCATTGCCCACCCGAAAAATTACTGCCCTTTTCAAGCAGTGCGGTTTCAAGCTCTTTTTCACTGTGTAAAAAATGCGCTAAATTAACTTTGCTAAGCACCTGCCACATTTCGCTGTCTGTGGCATTTTGCTTTGCCATAAGAAGGTTTTCACGCACAGTGCCTTTAAATATATACGAATTCGAGGATACTAAGGTGATTTTTTTCGATAAATTTTCTCTTGATACCTCGCTGAGTTCCACTGCACCAACAGTTATGCTTCCACAGTAATTTTCATTGCTTTGCGTTAAAATGCCGGCTATTGTAGATTTCCCGCATCCGCTTTTTCCAACAATTGAAACAAAGCTGTTTTTTGGTATGCTCATATTAATATTACTCAAAATCTGCTTATCGTCATACGCAAAGTTTAAACCATTTATTTTAATATCAACTTCGCTAAAATCCTGTAATTTTGGCTCACTTTCCTCTATGTCAAGCAAGGTAAATATCTTTTTGCTTGCGGCAATGCCGTTCATTGCAATGTGAAAAAAACTGCCCAAAATTCGCAGCGGCAAGAAAAAATCTGCAGACAATAATATTATGGCAAACATACCGAAAAGCGAGATGTTATTTGCACTGAACTCAAACAAGGCAAAAATTATGCCAAGTGCCGCACCGCCGTATGCAACAATGTCCATTATAATTATAGAGTTAAGCTGCATTGAAAGCACTTTCATTGTTACCACTCTAAAACGCTCGGCCTGTTTATTAATTTGTTTGTGTTTATATTCATCGGAGCTATAAATTTTAAGGGTGTTAAGCCCTTGCAAATTTTCTAAAAAATTATCACCAAGCCCTAAGTATTCGCCCCAATATTTTGCAAGCAGTTTTTTGGCAAATTTTTGCACAACAACTATAGAAATGGGAATTAAAGGAACGCATATAAACAAAATTACAGCTACTTTTATATTGATGAGTGAAACCACCAAAAACAAAATGAGCGGTGATATCATTGAGTAGAAAAACTGCGGCAAAAAACTGCCAAAATATGTTTCAAGTTGCTCTACACCCTCAACAGACATCTGCAAAAGCTCCGCTGACGACAGCTTTTTTGTGTACCCACTGCCAAGTTTTACAACTTTGTCGTAAATTTTACCGCGCAATATGTTTTTTACAGATTTTGAGGCAAGATAACTTTGTATGCTTGCAAAATATGTTGCAATTACTTTAACTGTAATGCAAAGCACAATTACAATTGCATACATAAAAAAATCAGATACTGCCACGATTTTAGAGATTAACCCACTAATAAAAACGCTTATAGTTACCATTAAAACTATATTTGTTATTAAACCGAGTATTTGTAAAATAACATTTTTGGCAATATGCGAAGATGCATCGGGGACAGCTTTAATTAGCCTTTTATTTATCATATATCAACCTACTTTTAATTCGCTCGAAAGTTCAACAAAATGCGAGCTATAATTTGAAATTGCATTTGCCTTTTTCAAACATTGTTATGTTCTGCTAAATGTGTTTGCTTACTACACAAATTAAACCAAAAGGTTAGCAAAAGCTAACTTAGTGCTAATTTTAATATGAAAACTCAAAAAAGTCAAGCACACAGCGTTTGCGCTGTGCCACTGCCGCCAAAAACAACAGTATATTGTTATTTTATACTGTGATAATTCTTTATTTTTTTCAGCGCAAATAATTGTTGAACAACATAATAGATTTCTTACGCTTTATGTGATAGAATGATTACATAATATTAGTTTAACGGTTTATTGAACTAAAACAATATTATCTCTTTTCTAAGCCGATGAGCCTTTGATGAAAGAAATTCGCTATCTTGATAAGCTGATTGACGAGCTTACAAAAGGTAAGGCGATGGATAAAATTATGAGAGAGCAAAAGGATTAAATTATGAGCAAAATTATAGTATTATTTGAAGTGAAACCCACTAAAGAGGGTATAAAAAAATATTTAGAGCTTGCGGCTATGCTAAAACCAATGCTAAGCGGTGCACAGGGTTTTGTTAGCGCCGAGCGCTTTCAAAGCCTAAATGAGGAAGGCAAACTGCTCTCTATGAATGTGTGGGAAAGCGAAGAGGCGATAGAAAAATGGCGCAATAATTTGCAGCACAGAATGAGCCAAGCCGAGGGCAAAAACAAACTTTTCGAGAGCTATAAAATAACTGTTTGCAAGGCACTGCGTGAATATAGCAACGCTGATAGAAACAACGCCCCAAGCGACTCAAACGAGTTTTTGCTATGATAATCAGTGCAACAAGGCGCACCGATATCCCCTCGTTTTACGGTGAGTGGTTTATAAACCGCCTTAAAGAGGGGTATGTGCTAATTCAAAATCCATACAACAATAACCGCTATTCTAAAGCCTATCTCACACCGAGTGATGTTGATATAATTATCTTTTGGACAAAAAACCCCACACCGTTTCTTAAACACTTGCCCGAGATTGATAAAATGGGTTATACCTATTACTTCGAGTTCACTCTCACACCTTACGGCAAAGAAACCGAGCGAAATTTGCCTGACAAGGAAATTCTCATTGACACCTTTGTAAACCTTGCGAAAAAGCTTGGAAAACATCGCATGGTGTGGCGGTACGACCCTATAATTATTGATGAAACCTACACAATAAACTACCACGCAGAGCGTTTTTCCTATATGGCAAGCCGCCTAAAAAACAGCACCGAGCGCTGTGTTATCAGCTTTGTGGATAGCTATAAAAATGTTACATCGAGAATGGGCAAAAACCCTGCCTATCTTATGACAGAGCAAAACATACACAAAATTGCGGATATTTTTGGAGGCTTGGCAAAAGAAAACAGATTTGAGATTTACACCTGTGCCGAAAAAATTAACCTTGAAAAGCACGGAATAAAACACGGTGCTTGCATTGATAAAAGCATTATCGAAAAAATTTTGGACTGCTCTATCACCGACAACAAAGACAAAAACCAGCGCCCCGAGTGCCTTTGCCTCGAGAGCATTGACATTGGAACATATAACTGCTGTGCAAACGGTTGCAACTATTGCTATGCACTGCAAAACGAAAAAGCCGCACTTGCCAATATGAAAAAGCACAATGTGCTATCTCCTGTTTTAATTGGTGAGGTAAATTCAAATGCTATTATAACCGAGCGAAAAAGGGATAGTGTTATAATTAATCAACTATCGTTGTTTTAACAAGGCAAATACAATATAAAAAAGGAATGGATAGAATAAATTCTATCCATTCCTTTAATTTTTAGCTTTTATTTGCTTTGAATAATTATAATTTAAGCCTAATTTTTAAGTTGCATTAAATTACTATCTTTTTTTATTTTACGATATATCAAACAAATTAAAATAAATAGCAAAAGCGAAAAACAACTTATTAACACGCCTAAATATAAATTTTTCGGCACATATTCTATTGTTATATTGTTTTCGCCATCTTGTAATTCAATTGCAAAAAAAGAAGAATTTATTATCGGATATGCCTTTGCTTTTATCCCGTTAATTTTGATATTAAAATTGTCATCATAAGGTATTGAAAGCGCTAAATAATCGCCGTTTTCACTATTTGCTTTAATTTCAAAAGCATTGTTATGCCCAATTAACTCAGGGCTGTTTTTATTTGCGTTTTCGCTAAAGTTCAAAAGCATCTGCTTATCCATTATAAAAAATTGATACTCAAGAATTTCACTTTGCCCATTAACACTGCTTAAATTAATATTTATTTTTTCGCCATTTTCACACTCGCCAATCGCAATATAATTTGTCCCTATTAAATTTTGCAAATTCACATCATTTACATCATTATATGTTAGCGCAACAGGGTTTTCGCTTATATTTATATATGCATATAAATAGCCCTGTGTGTGTGCTGCAAATTCAAAACTAACATTTTGCATGAAAGTTATATTTTGGTTTTCCATTGTATCTTCAACAATTACACCATCTTGTGTTACATTAATATGCTGTTTTTCAACAGGCACAAAAAGCTCGCTGTTTTCTTTAGTAAACGCATTAAAAATTTCATTTTGGCTTAAAAAATAATTTTGAGAAACATCTATATTATTGGTGTTTAATACATTTTCACTTGTGTAAAATGCAAGCGGCAAAGCATAAGGGTTTTTATATATTTCAATATTATCGGTTTCGGCGATAAATTCATAAAAACTTGGGATATAATCATTGTGCGGCTCGCTTTGTTGCGCATAGGGCAAGGTGCTTTCGTCTGTTCTTGCATACACATATTTAAGCGCCAAAACACTTTGCGCAAATATGCTTGATTTATAATCGCTTATTCCCAATTGATAAAGGATGTCTTTGCTTGTACTATTCATAACAGAGCTATAATGCAATGTGCCGTTATAATTTAAAAGCATTGCATCGTTTTCACTGCGCTTGAAAGTATTTTCACTTCTGTATAGGTTGGCGCTATTATTTTGCTCGTTTTCATTTTGCTGTGCTATTTCGTGTGCTGTATTAAACTCGCTTATAAATTCACTAATACCACTGTGGCTGTATCTTTCATATTGGTGTAAAACGAAATAGGAATTTGCTGTGATTTCAATTAATGAAGCAGCTAAAATTAATAGGGCAATATAAAATTTGTATTTGCTAAATTTCACATGAGTTTGAATGGCAAAAAGAAACCATAGCAAAACGCATAAAAACGCACCAATTAAAAAGAGCGTAAGTGTAAACCAAACATGCCTAACATAAAAGCAAAGTGCTAAAAAGCTTAATAGGCAAATTAACGCAAACAGAATATTTTTAAATTTAAATTCATATTTAAAAGCTAAATTTTCACCTGCAAAAAAGCAAAGTAAAAATGTGAATAAAAATGAGTATCTATAAAAAAACCATGAAGGCTCTTCAAATGCGTGCATGGCAAAAAACAAATCACTGCTGTAGAACATTAAAAATATTATGGTTAAAAATATTAAAGAAAAAACTTTTTGCTTTAATTTCACTTTATTGTTAAAAAAATACACAATAGCTAAAACCAATGTAAAACAACCCGAAAAAACATTCGGAAGCACGTCAAAATTTGCAAATTCATTAAATGTAATATTATCCCAAGTGAAAGAAAAAGGCATTAGCATATGAAAAAATTCAGTAAGTTTAAAATTGCTTTGAAAGTTAAATGAATAATCCATAAAACTGTTGCTAAAAAGAATATCGCTTAAGCCGGGCAGTAATAAAAATGCTGTTAGCCCCGCCGCAACAAGCGCACTTAACCCGAACAAAGCACATTTCATCAGTTTGTTTTTTATGCTGCTTTCGCTTAATAACAATGAATATAAAAAATATAAACTCACAAACACACAAACCATATATGCTATATAAAAATTCGAAAAAATCAGCAAAGCCAAACTGATAATAAAAACAAAAGGCTTGCGCTGTTTTAAAAGAATATCTATTCCATAGCATACAATAGGCAAATATATCAGTGCATCAAGCCACATTATATGAAAATGAAACGCCATAGTATAGCCGCAAAACGCATAACTTGCAGCTAATATAACAGTGAATATTTTATTGCTTTTTTCAATGCTGTGTTGGCGTTTTAAAAGAAAAAAGCACATTGTACCACTGCATGAAATTAATTTAAGCGCTATTATTAAATCTATTGCATTTGAAATATTCTCTTTTGGGAAAAGCAAAACTATAAAACTAAATAGGCTTGAGCAATAATATGTTATTAAACCTATTGTGCTTGCGCCAAGGCCTTTTTCAAGCGAGTAAAAAAGCCCGGCATCATCGTTTAAAACAGCATTTGAAAACGAAGCGTAAAAGTTGACATATTGCCCGTTTAAATCAAATGTAATCATAGAATTATCCCCGAAGGGAGATATTCCGAGAAGCGCATAATTAATTAAAACTATTGCGGCTGTGCAAATAATTGAAATTGCAATATAAATTTTGTTTTGGTTTAACTCGTCTTTCATTAATTTCTCCACTATTAAAAAATTCTATTCCACTTCTTTTGTTTGTTTTTTATTAAAAAACAAACACGCATTTGCCATAAAGCAGGTTCAAATTGCATCGGTTTTGCTAAGATACTGTTAGTATAAGTTCCCTCTCCTCGGCTAAATCATAATCATTATAGTTTTCATCGCCACGCCTGTCTGAAATTTCAAAATTATCTTTAAGAAAATTGCCAAAATGAGCGGAGATTTTTTCCATGCCGTAAATGTTTAAATGCCCTGCATCTTTAAAATCTTTACTAAAGTCTATGTCAATTTCATCGTACAAATTATTATAATTTATAAAAGGAATACCGTTTTCAAGCGCAATTTCTTCAACTTTATTCATAACTTGTTGGCTTTGTTCGCTTATAGTATAAGGCGCCACTGTGAAAATCAGCTCAATATCATTTTCCTCGCAAATATCAATTATATTCATTAAGCTCTGCTTTGCTTTTTCGCTGAAATCTATTGAATTTTCCGGAAGGTTTTGCGGTTCTTGCAGCCCATCAATCACAATATCATGTAGCACTGCGCCGTAATTATATTGATATTTCTCAAAGTCAATTCCATTAAAATTATCATAATCGCTATACTTCCAATTTTCATGAAAAGTGACAATTGGAAAAAGTGGGTAAAATTTATCTGCCAAACTCGCCTCATCAAAAGCATAAAACAGCGTCTCTAATTTATCTATACTTGGCGCAAGCGCAGAATAGCTGTGCACTATTGAAAACTCATTGTTTGCGCCCATAACAAAGCCATTGTCCATTGAAGCGCTTATAACTTCTAAAACAATAACTTTTGGCTTTTGGTTTTTAATGGTTTCTTTCACATACAATTCCGAAACATATATTTCCTGCCCGGAGGAAGCAAACACATGGCTTGCTATGCCGTGCTGTTGCCAAAGAATTTTGGGGTAGAATGTGCAATATGCATGGCTGCTTCCAATAAAAACAACATCATATTTATCTTTATACTCCCATTCATATATCTGCCTGCTTGCTACCTCTGTAGATTCAAAACCCGTTTTAACACCGTTTTCCCAAAGCGATGCACTGTTAAAATAATTAAATATAATAGCAAACCCAACAAAAAACGCAATTGTGCCAATAATATTCTTTGCCATTATAATGCTCCATTCCGCCGCTTCGCACGGCACAAAGTTCTATGAAATATTTGCTCATATCGTGCGAAGTGTAAGGAGTGATAAGAGCATTATATAATTTAGATTGATATAGTTTGAAACATGTTTCAAACTATGCTCCTTTTTCAAAACTGAAAATATATAAATTGTTGAACTGTTGCCTCGCCGTATACGCCGAAAATAATTATAGCAAAAATAAGCGAATATAAAATTGCCCAGCGCAAAACAAACGGCATTGCATCAAAACGTTTTCGCAAACCATGCTTTTGCCTTATAAATTCAATTAAAAGCATTAAGGCAACACAAATTATAACAAGCAGCATTTCCTGCCAAGTAAAAGCGTACGCAAAAGGCATTGTTTGGTAAACTTGCACCAATTGCGAAAGGCTGTTTGCGCCTAAAACAGCACCTAAAACACCTGAAGGCACAAACATATTTTTAATGGCTTCAAACGCTTGCGATAAACCGTTTGCCCTAAAAAACATCAGCGTAAAACACACCAACCCAAAAGTAATTAGCACCCTAAACGCAGAATAAACATTTTTAATTTTTTCAGGTATAATTTTTTTGCGCATTGCATCTCTTTTTTTCTGTGTAATAAGCGAAGTTATTTGCATAACAGCGTGAATAAGCCCCCAAGCAACAAAATTAAGGTTTGCACCATGCCAAAGCCCGCTAACAACAAACACTATCGCTATATTAATATATTTTCTCAGTTTGCCTTTTCTGTTGCCGCCAAGCGGTATGTATAAATAATCTCTAAACCATGAAGTAAGTGATATATGCCAGCGTTTCCAAAACTCGGGTATAGAAACGGCAAAATAAGGGTTATTAAAGTTGTTCATTAAATTAAAGCCCAAAACTCTTGCCACACCAATGGCTATATTGGAATAACCTGCAAAATCGCAATAAACTTGAAAAGCAAAGAAAACGGTTGCGCTAACAATTATAATGCCGCTGTAATTGTGAATATTATTGTAAACCTCATTCACAAATAATGCCGCCCTATCGGCAATAACCATTTTTTGAAACAAGCCCCAAAGCATAAGTTGCAAGCCGCTTTTAACCCTTTCAAACTCAAATTTATGCACCTCATCAAACTGCGGTAAAAGGTTTTTAGAGCGCTCGATAGGGCCTGCGACAAGCTGCGGAAAAAAAGATACAAAAAGCGCATATTTTGCTATGTTTTTTTCAGGCTTTAAATCACCTCTGTAAATATCTAAAGTGTACGAAAGCGCTTGAAATGTGTAAAACGATATGCCAACAGGAAGCAAAAGCGAAAGCGTTGGCATGTCGTATTCAACACCTATTCGGTTTACAACAGCTTGAAGAATATCCGAAGCAAAATTAAAATACTTAAAGAAAAACAAAATTGCAAGGTTAGAGATGAAACTTGCCGCAACACAATATTTTTTGCCCAATGCGGTTTTCGATTTATAAATCAAAATTCCGCTTAAAAACGTTATTGCTGTTGATAATGCCATTAAAAGCGCATATTTTGGGTTCCAGCACATATAAAAATAATAGCTTGCCAAAAGCAGCCATAAATAACGAAATTTATGCGGAATTATAAAATATAAAAGTGTTACAAACGGAAAAAACAGCAAAAACTGCAACGAATTAAAAAACATACCATCCTCACAGGGTGCAATTTATTTTTAAAATTAAACATATTTATTATAGCATAGAAAATGCAATTTATAAAGGCATTCATATTACAAATTTTGCGGCAAGCTAAGCAGGGCATGTTTTCACCCCGCCAAAAAGCACAATAACGATATTGCGCTTTTTATAAAGCTATGTTATACTATACATTACTATAGGGTTATTGGGTTTAATTGTAGGCATAACCCAACAAACAAAAGGAGTTTTTATTATGATAGCTTTTGCAAAAAGCAAAATTAAAATAGGCTTTATAACCTTGCTGATATTGGCCATGCTGTTGGCGTTGGTTGGTTGTGGCACCGAATTTTACACATCCACTAATTTTACAGTAACAGCAGATGTGCTTGAGTACCAATTTGATGTTGGCGAAGAAAACGCCACTATTAGCGTGATGCTAAATGTATTAAAGGATTTGAAGTTCGACAGTGAAGAAATTATATGGTATTCAGGCGATGTGAGCCGATATGATGACCTAAGTGAACTTGAAACAGTATCGGTTGAAAGTTTGCAGAGCGGTGCGTTAAGCAGAGTTGTAGACACCAGCCAAGCGGGCACTACATATTATTACGTTAAAGCACAGGCCTATGACGATGAAAAACCGTACGATACTTTGAAAATAGAGTATGCAAACTCGCCTATTATAAAGGTAATTGTAGAGGACGCTCCGGAAAGTTCAACAGCAGGCGGCTCTGAAACAGGCGACGACACCGAGGCAAGTGGCACTGACGGCGGCACTGACGGTGGCACTGACGGTGGCACAGATGGCGGCACAGATGGCGGCACAGATGGCGGCACAGATGGCGGCACTGATGGCGGCACTGACGGCGGCACTGATGGCGGCACTGACGGCGGCACTGACGGCGGCACAGACGGCGGCACAGACGGCGGCACCCAGCAGCCACAGTACCAATTCTATATTACAAGCCAGCCGGTTGCATCCC
>CAYJIT010000026.1:0-32039 GCA_964370365.1 uncultured Bacteroides sp.
CTTTTGCAAAAAAGAAAAGTAAGCAAAAGAAAATGAGCCGCCTTTAGCTTTGCGCTTTGGGCGGCTTGGTTGTTGTCTTCAATTGTGTTTTGTGGTATGCTTTGGGTATTAGAAGAAGCACTTTCCGCAAGCTTAGACCGATTAGCATTGCTAATTTCGTCTAAATACAGCGGTTGTGTTTCTTTTATTTTTGTTGGTTTAATTTTTACAATGTTATAAAGTATTCAGCGTAAAATGTAATTCACAAAAATTTAACCCTAAATAAAGTTAAAAAAGCATTTTAATAGGATAAATAAACCTAAAAGTTAGCACCCTTTAGCAGCATTAGAACAATGTAATCGTGAGCGTATGTCAATCTTACTGTTAGCGAGCGATTGTGATTGTTCTTTGTTGCGGTTGTTAGGGCACAGCGTTAGGGGTCCGGGGGTATCGGCCGCTCGCCAAGTGCCGCCGCTATGCGGCGGTTGCTCGCTGGCATTAGCACTGCGGTGCGTCAAAGGCCCCAGCGGTTTTTCTTCTTTTTACGCAAAAAAGAAGGGCGAACAATAAAACTTGATAATTTAAATAAACGAAAAAACAAGGCGCAAGCCATTAAAAATGCAAACAACCGAAATAAAAAAAGAAAAGCAAGCCTAAATGTTATAAGCTCAAAGAACGGATTTCTCCACTTCGGTCGAAATGACATGCGGTAAAGGTTGCTACACAAAAAAACAAGCAAAAGAAAATGAGCCGCCTTTAGCTTTGCGCTTTGGGCGGCTTGTTTTTACTGTTTTACTTTATTGAATAACACAAATTACAACTTAAACTTTTCAACCAACGAATGTAACGTGTCTGCTTGTGCCGAAAGCTCTTGGCTTGCAGCTGCGCTCTCTTCACTTGTTGCCGTATTTGTTTGAACAACAACAGAAATCTGCTCAATTTCAGTGGTAATTTCCTTAATGCCCTCTGCTTGCTCTTGTGTTGCCTTTGCAATTTGGTCAATAGTTCCAACCATTTGCTGCACTTTCTCTGCAAGGCTTTCAAACGATGTATTCGCCTTTTGCGCTATGGTTTCACCTGTTTTTACTGCGCTGATAGAATGCTCTATTAGCTCTGATGTGTTTTTAACAGCCTCGGAAGATTTTTGCGCAAGGTTGCGAACTTCGTCGGCAACAACAGCAAAGCCTTTGCCGGCTGTGCCTGCACGTGCGGCCTCAACCGCTGCGTTAAGCGCAAGAATATTTGTTTGGAACGCTATGTCGTCTATAACTTTAATAACTTTTTCAATGTCTTCGGATGTGTTTGAAATTTCTTGCATAGCTTTTAGCATCTCATTCATATCGGTAAGCGTAGATGTTGTAACCTCGCCTGAAACAACTGCAATATCATTAACTTTCTTTGCGTTTTTAGAGTTGTCGTCAACTTGCAGAGAAATAGAGTTTAAGTTTTTTGATAAATTATCAACACTGCTCGCCTGGTTAATTGAGCCCTCTGCCAGCGCTTGCGAGCCGCTTGCAACCATTGTTATATTAGATGAAATTTGCACAGCGGACGCTGAAACTTGAGATAGTGCATTGTGAACGCTCTGCACCATTTTGCTTAAAGATTTATGCAATTGGTCCCAATCGCCAATATACATTTCAGGTTTATCTACACTCACATTCCATTCGCCGTTAGATATTCTTTCAAGTATACTCAAAAGTTCTTTATTTAAAGTAGACAAATTATATTTCATCATGTTGAACGATTGTGCAAGCAAGCCAATCTCGTTATTAACATCTACATCCAAATCAAAATGCATGTCGCCCTGTGCAATTCTTTGCGCCGAGTTCATAACAACTTCAAGCGGTTTTGCAACAACTTTATCAACTATAACTTTTGCAATTAAGCAGCCAATTATAATTAAGGCAATGCCCACAAACATAGAAACGGTTAAAGCCAAGCTAATTTCGTCGTCGTTTGCTGTGCTTATGATGCCCGAGAACAAAACACCCACTATTTCACCTGTTTCATCGGTGTAAGGGATATAAGTGGTGATATGTTTTTCTCCCAATATTTCAGCTTCACCGTTATATGTTTTGCCTTGGTTTAACACTATATCGGCAATTGTTGGGTCCAGCACTGTGCCCACTGCCCTTTGCCCGTCCACAACAATTGTTGTGAATTCACGAACGTCACCGTTGAATATAGTGAATTCACATGCGGTTATTTCCTTTAAACGGTCTAAAAGCAGTGTTTTATCTTCATCACTGCCATTTTCTTGTAAGCTAAGCTCGTAGGCCAGCAAATTTGTGCCCACTGTGGTTTGGTGCGTTAGCTCACCGTTTACATTATTTCTCGTAACTATGCCGCTAATAATAATCATAACCGTAACAATTATCGTTGTAATTATAGCTATTAGAATATTAAATTGCGCCGACAGTTTGCCTTGCTTTTTCCCCTTAGCATTTGTGTTTTTCATGTTTTACTCTCCTTTTAACTGCACTTAGGCAATTATGCTCTATATATATTTATCGGTTTAAATTCAAGAAAAATAAATAAATTTTTAACAAAATATTATTTTTTTAAAATTATATACTATTATCTAACGATAACTCGCATTTTGCCTTTTGAAATTATTTGCTAACTTTAAGTGTTGGTATTTGTTGACAATATAAGGGGTTGTGACAATTAAGCCACAACCCCTTTTGTAATAATTGTAATTTAAGGTATAGCTTAAGTGCAATACAGCAAAATTAACTGCTTGTCATTTCGACCAACGTGGATAGCGGAGGCACTTGGCGAACTGTAGAAATCCGTACTTTGTGCTTTAATAACGCACACGAATGACGGATTCCTCGGCTCCGCTCGGAATGACAAATACAAATGCACTAAACCTATAACATTTAATCCTTTGCATGCTAAAACAAAATTTCACTTTTTGCAGGCGTTGTTTTAACAAGTGCTTTGCCATTTTTAAACGAGTAAAGCACATCGGCTTTTTCATTTAAAGCGTTGTAAAAATTATTTGAATTTAAAACAATAAAGCTTGCGTCGTTTCCAACTTTAATGCCGTAATTATCGCCTAAATTCAATGCTTTTGCGCTGTTGGTTGAAACTAATTTGTAGCTATCCATTATCTCTTGATAGCCCATCATTTGGCAAACATGTAGGCCAAGGAACACAACGTCTCTTACATTGCCTGTGCCCATAGGGTACCATGGGTCGCAGATATCGTCGTGGCCAAAGCTAACATTTATGCCGTTTTTAAGAAGTTCTTTAACCCTTGTAACGCCCCTGCGTTTAGGGTAAGTGTCCATACGGCCTTGTAAATGTGTGTTTATTAAAGGGTTTGCAATAAAGTTAATTTCCGACATTCTCAAAAGGCGCATTAATTTAACAACATAAGCGTTGTTGTAAGAGTGCATAGCAGTTGTATGGCTTGCGGTTACCTTGCTTTTTAGGCCGCTCTCATATGCCCTTGCCGCTAAAACTTCAAGGCCGCGGCTTTGCTCGTCGTCAATTTCATCGCAGTGAACGTCTATTAATTTGTCGTATTTGCATGCAAGCTCCACCGCGTAATTAAGCGATTCAACAGCATACTCACGTGTGAATTCAAAATGAGGTATTGCGCCCACGGCATCTGCGCCAAGTTCAACAGCTTTTTTCAAAAGTTCTTTGCCGTTTGGGAAACTGCATATACCCTCTTGAGGGAATGCAACTATTTGGATATTGACAAAATCTTTCAGCTCTTGGCGCAGTTCAATTAAAGCCTCTAATGCAACAAGTTTAGGGTCGGTTATATCAACATGGGTGCGCACGTGTTGAACTCCGTGCTTTGCCTGCATTCTAACAGTTTTGCGCACTCTGTCTTTTATATCTTGCGGCGTTAAATCTTGTTTTCGCTCGCTCCATATTTCTATGCCTTCAAACAATGTGCCTTTCATATTAAAACGGGGTTGGCCTGCGGTTAAGCAGCTATCTAAGTGCAGGTGAGACTCCACAAAAGGCGGTAATGCAAGACAGCCTGTTAAATCTAAAACTTCCTCGTTAGGCTTAGGCGTTAAATTTTGCTCTATTTGTGTGAATTTACCGTCTTCAATTCGAATATCACACATAGCCTCGCTGTTTTCAATATGTACATTTTTAATTAGCATATTATGCTCCGTTCTTTTGTTTTGCGCTCTGAACTGATTATAAAGCGCCTATTACAAAGTTAAACGTAAATTTTGTTTTGGGTGCATACAAAAGTATGCACCCTTATTAAACAAATTTTCGCTACTTGTAATAGACACTTTATATTCACTGTGAGCTTACAAATATTTTCGTTTTAATTACATAATATAAAACTTGATAATTTATTTTTCAAATTTATCTATAATAACATAGCAAATTATAGCAACAACCATAGAGTTAATTGAAGCGATACCGAATGTTACAAAATTACCAACAAGTGCGCCTGCAACAACACCAACAATAGCGCCTATCTTAACAGGTTTATGCACGGTGTCATCGCTTTTATACTTTGCTTTGTGCATGAAGTAATCGCAGATAATAATTGCGCCTATAGGTGGAAGTGTGCTGTTTAAGAAACTTAGCCAGCTAACGAAATTGTAATATAGCCAAGAAGCTGTTACTGTTCCAATAGCACCGCTTATTAAAACCATTGGACGTTTGCCAAGGCCTGTTATATTTGCAAGGCCAAGGCCGCCTGTGTATAGAGCGTTGTCGTTTGTTGTCCAGATATTAGCACCCAAAACTAAAAGGGCAGGTATTGTTAAGCCTTGTGCTATCATAACAAAGAATATGTCGTCTCTGCCTGTGAAAGCGCCGCCAACAGCGCCAAAAGCAAACATTAATGTGTTGCCAAGGAAGAAGGCGATAACTGTTGTTATAACAGCAGCCTTATTGTTTTTTGCAAACCTTACAAAGTTAGGTGTTGCTGTGCCGCCGCTGATGAAAGAACCGATAACAAGCCCTACCGCAACAACTAATGTCATGCTTTCTTCGCCCAAGCCGAACATGCTTGCTATGCCGCCGCTCTCGTTAATAGCAAGGCCCATTGAGTATATACCCAAAATAGCAATTAGCGGAACAGAGATGCTACTAACTATTGTAAGCGCTCTCATGCCAAAATAAGCTGAGCCTGTCATTAAAATACCGCCAACGATGATGAAAATTAGAGGGTCTATTCCAAGAAGTTCTGCCGCGGGAATTGCAAACATGGCAATACCAACACCGAACCAGCCTATTTGTGTGAATGCAATTAGTGCAGAAGGTAATTTTGAGCCTAATGTGCCGAAGGAGTGTTTTGATAGCAAATCGAGTGAATAGCCTGTGTCGCAGCCTATGTAACCTAAAATACCTGTGTAGGCACCAAGTATTGCGCCACCGATAATAATTGCCAAACGAAATCTGTGAAAGATAAGCCGTTGCCCATTCTGGCGCCAACGCTCATGCTTGCTGAAAAGAATGTGAAACCAAGCATAACCACAAACATGCTTAAAAAGCTTTTTCGTGCACTTGCGGGTACTCTTTGTCTTGCATAATCATGATCTACATGTTGTTTCTTATTTTGTTCCATTTCAATTGCCTGCCTTTCTGCTTTTGATAATATATTCAGAACTTAAAGCAAATGAATAAAAATACATTAATTTTGTGTTTGCTTTAAGTAATCTGTAAAAAAAAACAGCGATAATACAAGTAATAGAATTTGCTTGTATGTATGTTACCACAAAAAACACACAATGTCAATAAACATTATCATTAAACATATTAAAAAATAATTGGCTGTTTTGCCCAACAACAAACAACGCTATTACGAAAAAAACCTATTGAACAGTTTGTTTTACAACAAAACGCCTGAGGCTACATTGTGTGTAGCCTCAGGCGTTTTTGCATATTTATACATTATTTACGAATAATATCCATAACTATAGTTGTTCAACATGCGCCTTATTCAATAGAGTAGAAAATTTCTGCAATGGGTGAATCCGGCGATAGGAACAATGTGTTTTGGTCGCCTTGTGTCAAAGACAATTTTGCGGCATCTAAGGCGCGAACAAATGTGTAGAACTCTGCTCTTTCAGTGTCTGCATATGCCTGTGAAAGTATGCTCATATATTCTGCTTCGCCTTCGGCTATAAGCGCCTCGGCGTCGGCCTGGGCTTCACTAACCATAACTTGCACTTCTCTGTCTGTTGTGCTGCGAATAACCTGTGCGGCGCGCTCGCCCTCTGCTGTATAGCTGGCGGCTATATTGTTGCGCTCGCTTATCATGCGCTGGTAAACCGCTTCTTTGTTATCGTCGGGCAAATCAAGGCGTTTTGTTTCAACGCTTGTAATTGTAATGCCATATTGCGTTAAGCTCTCGCCAACTCCGGCTAAAATATCCGCTGCAAGTTCACCGTCACGCCCACTTATAACTTCGTTTTGGGTGCGGGCACTTATTGTGTTTTTCATGCTGTTGTAAACATTGCTTGAAATGCGGCTTTCCGCATTTGTTATAGAGCCGTTAAGCGTTTGAATAAAAAGGCGAGGTTCTGTTATGCTCCAAGTTACAAAGCTATCGGCAACCATTGTCTTTTTATCTTGCGTAATAACATCGCTTATGGGCAAATCGTAAAGCATAACCCTCTTTGTTAAAATTGAAGAACTTTGCAAGAAAGGTATTTTAAAGCTTAGGCCCGGTGCATCATTTATTTTAACAACTTCGCCAAATTGGCGTATTATAGTATATTCGCTTTGTTTTGTTATAACCACACTGCCGCTTAATATAACAAACGCAAGCAATGCAACAACTATAAGAATTATTTTTGTTTTTGAACTCTTTTTATTTTCCATTTTTAAAGCCTCCTTATTGTGTTACAGAGCTTTGGCCCTGGTTTAAAATATTAAGTGTGTTGCCGTTTTCATCTTGAATTATTACGCGCATACCCGGCAAAACTTCTTCAAGTGTTTCGTAATACATGCGCTCTTTTGTTATTAGAGGGAACAGCACATACTCTTCAAAAAGGGCATTAAAGCGGCTAACTTGGCCGTTGGCTTCATTTATACGGCTCTCCATTTGCCCTTGGGCATCTTGCAAAATTCTGTCGGCTTCAGCTTGCGCAGCGGGAATTTGCTCGGAGCGGTATTTATTTGCGTTGTTAACAATTGTATCTGCCTCTTGTATTGCTGTTTCAACATTTTTAAATGCGTCAACAACCTCTGCGGTTGGCGGCTCGGCATCTTGAATGGTTATGTTAACAAGTTGCAAGCCTATGTTTTCCGTTTCCATGCGGCTTACAATTTTTTCTTTTATCTCAGCTTGAATTTGGTTTTTGCCTGTTGTAATAACATCGTCAACCGGGTAAAGGCCTATGGTGTCGCGGATATAGCTTTGCGTTATATTCTTCAATATAACTTCGGGGCTACTGCTTGCATATAAATATTGAACAGGATCTGTTATTTGGTATTCAACATAAAAATCCACATTAACAAAATTAAAGTCCGATGTAATCATAAGGCTTTCTTCAATTATAGTTTCATTCGTGTTCAAATCGTAGCCCACCGAAAAGCTTTTAACCGTCATATCAACAATGTAAGATTGCTGAATGAAAGGTATTTTAAAGTGCAAACCGCTTGTTGTTACAGCTTCGGGCACGCCCAAAGTTTCAACAACGGCATTCTCTTGCTCGTTGATGGTGTAAAACGAATTCAAGCCTACCGCTACAAGTAGTATCAATGCGATAATAATGCCCGAACGCGCCAAAACTTTGCCAATTACTTTGCCGGAATTGCTGGGTTTCATGTTTTTAAATTCCATTTTTTTCTCCTTAATTTTCTCCTTAAAATTATAATGCATTTTAAAATTTTTTGCTGTATACAGTAAGTTTATGAGTATATATTACAGCATTTTTTAAAGAAAAGCAAAGCGCTAATTGGCTTAAATTAGCACAATTAGCGCACGCTAAATTTAACTGTGTAATTCTAAAACTTCCACCTTAGCCGCACATGGCAAAATCTCTTGTTTTCTTCGTTTTTCTTTAATTTTGCTCTTGTTCGCTCTTTCGTTTCTCCTCTTGAATCTGTGTTATATTAAACACTTTGTCCATCACAGGCCAAGCCCACATATCCGCAATTAAACTTGTGAAAGGAATTATGCCCAATATAATGAAAAACGGCCATAACACATAGAACACACCCATTGCACCGCAAACAACAAGCACAATAAGCGCCGCAGGAAAAGTGCGCTTTGCATAGCCGAACGAAAGCAAAAATGCGTTTTTAATCATTTTCGTTAGGGGTAAATCTATAAAAATAATTTGCAAAAACAAAGCATGGCTAACCATTGTAATTATAATTAAACTTAGCAGAACAATTGCAAGCATAAAAATTGCGTTTTCGCCGCCTTGCATTAAAATAGAGTAGCCCGAATAAATTTGCACCGCATAAAGAACACTTATAATAACGCCGGCAGGTATGCTTTGTTTATAATTGTTTTTCCAAGCTTTTTTATACTCGTGCATCATATAGCAAGGTATATCTCTAACAGTTGTTACAACAACGCTGTGCAGGCTTACAAGCCCGGGCCCCACCAGCATGCTTGCCAGCAAAAAAGCCGCAGCACCGCCCGCCATAAGCAATATATACGGAAAGCTGAGCACCGTGAAGAAAAACGCTATAACAACAGGCACAAAGCAAAGTGTTGTTAAAAAGCCCGCTCGCCAAAGCATTCCCATATCTCGCATGAAAATCTCAAAAAAGCGTGGTATGCCCTTTTTTTGTTTCACATCTTTAGGAACGCCAGGCCCCTCTTTTGTGTACATATTGCTAAAAAAACCCATTATAATCTCCGTTCTGTGCACAGCACAAATAGTTTTGTTCAATTTCCTTTAAAAATGGATATTATTTGGTGCATACCGTTTTTAGCGGCACGCCTTCATATAAATGAATAGCATTATTTATCACGCTATTCTCCATTTTTAATTAATTATATTATACCCTAATATAAAAAGTGTTACAATACTGTAAACTTTAAAATTTACAGTTCGACATATTTTTCATCGTTTGTTTGTTAAAATGCAGTAAATATATAGCGCACAGCTTTTAAAAATTAATCTGAACAAATATCGGAATAGTGAAAATGCACAAACAAAACAATTAATTATGTAAAAACTTACAAAAAACCAAAGAAACTATTGCATAACGCCGAAAAACAGAGTAATATATTTTCAGGAAACGTTTCCGGCAACGTTTTTTCTCACATTATAATTTTATTTCTATTTAAGAATATTTTGGCAAATTTAAAATAATGCACATCACTCTCATTTTTTTGTGCATTATATGGTTGGGAAGTGTAGTGAGAGATGACGATTAAAGACATTGCAAAAAAAACAGGCTTTGCAATTTCAACCGTTTCAAGGGCTTTGAACAACCACCCGGACGTTTCAAGTGAAACAAAAAGAAAAATTAACGAAGTTGTTGAGTATTACGGCTTTGTTCCCAACAGCAATGCGCGCCAACTTAAAGCGCAGCAAACGCGAAATATATTCATAATTGTTAAAGGCGCATTCAACCTTTTCTTTGTTGGCATCTTAGAGCAAATAGAGGAAGAACTTACAAAAGCGGGGCACGCAGTGAATATTCATTACATAGATGAAGATGCAAACGAGTTAGACCTTGCTATAAAAATGCAAAGAGAAAACAAACCCTTAGCTTTTTTGTTTTTGGGCGGCGTTATTAACACATTTAAGGAAAAATTTAGCGAAATTGCAGTGCCCAGTGTGCTTGCAACAACTTATATAAAAGATTACCAATGCGACAATTTAATTAGCATAGGCATAAACGATATTAAAGCCGGCAAACTTGCAGGTGAATACCTTTATAATAACGGGCACACAGATATTGTTGTTTTAGGCGGTAATTTAAAAAAATCATACATCAGCGCTATGAGGTATAAAGGCTTTTGCGATTTTTATAATGATAACTGCGCGGCAAAACATAATATCTCTTACAAAAAGTGCTCGTTTAATATGGGCAGCGCACACAGAGCCATGAGCGCAATTTTGCAAGAAAGCAAAAAACCCACTGCGGTGTTTTGCCTTTCAGATGTTATAGCAATGGGCGCTATTAGGGCGGTGCACGATGCAAATTTAAAAGTGCCAAAGCACATTAGTGTTTTAGGTTTTGATGGGCTTGACATGGGCAAATATTGCATACCCGGCTTAAGCACAATTCACCAGCCGCAAGAAAAAATAGCCGAATACAGCATCCATAGCCTTTTGCAGGCAATTGCAGGCATGAAACTAAGCGAGAGCAAAGAGCTTAAAGCGCAGTTGGTTGAAAGAGAAAGTGTTAAAAACATTAAAGGTTAACACTTTCAAAAAGTATATTTTATGAAAAATATGCAATTATAATGTTATCTACCGGCAAACCGGTTGATATATAAAGGTTTTTAACCGAACAATGCCGAAAGGCGAAAATAATTGGAGGTAAATTCGATGAAAAAATTATTGGTATTAATTTTAGCACTTGCACTAACTCTTTCTTTTGTTGCTTGCTCACAGCCGGCAGAAGAAACAACATCCGGCGCAACAGCACCCGAGGGCGAAGAGGTTGCAGCTGAAGGCGGCAGCGTTTATTACTTAAACTTCAAACCCGAGCAAGATGAGCAATGGCAAGCACTTGCAACTGCTTACACAGAGGAAACCGGCACTGAGGTTACTGTTGTAACAGCAGCAGGCGGCGAATATGAAACAACACTAATGGCTGAAATGGGCAAAAGCGAATCACCTACACTTTTCCAAGTTAACGGCCCTGTTGGCATGGCAAACTGGAAAGATTACGCATACGACCTTTCCGGAACAGACGTTTATGCAGAGCTTAAAAGCGACGATTTTGCATTAAAAGATGGCGATAAAGTTGAAGCTATTGCTTATGTTATTGAAACATACGGCATAATTTACAACAAAGCACTTCTTGAAACAGCAGGCTACACAGCTGAAGATATCAAGAGCTTTGACGATTTAAAAATGGTTGCGGAAGACATTCAAGCACGCGCAGGCGAACTTGGCGTTAACGGCGCTTTCACCTCAGCAGGTATGGATGCTTCTTCAGACTGGCGCTTTAAAACTCACCTTGCTAACCTACCCATCTACTATGAATATCAAGCAGACGGCATTGGTAGCACAGATGCAATTAAAGGCACATATTTAGAAAATTACAAAATGATTTGGGATTTATACATCAACAACTCAGGCACAGATCCTTCACAGCTTAGCGCAAAAACAGGCGACGATTCAGTTGCTGAATTTGTTAACGGCGAGGCTGTTTTCTATCAAAACGGCACATGGGCTTATAACGATGTTAGCAGCCTTGGCGATGAGAACTTAGGCATGCTTCCAATTTACATTGGCGCAGAGGGCGAAGAGAACCAAGGCCTTTGCACAGGTAGTGAAAACTACTGGGTTGTAAACAGCCAAGCAGCAGAAGAAGATATTCAAGCAACACTTGATTTCTTAGCTTGGGTTGTAACAAGCGATACAGGTAAAGCATCACTTTCACAAGACATGGGCTTTGTTTGCCCGTTCAACGGCTTCACAGGCGAATATTTGCCAACAAACCCACTTATCACAGCAGCTGATGAGTACCTTGCAAACGGCGCAACAAGCGTTAGCTGGAACTTCCCAACAATGCCGAGCGAAGAGTGGAAAAATGGTTTGGGCACAGCTTTAACATCTTATGCAGCAGGCGGCGACTGGGCAGAAGTTGAAACAGCTTTTGTTGAGGGCTGGGCAGAAGAATATGCACTTGTAAACGGATAATTAACTATATTGAACCGGCTTTGGGATAATATGAAAAAATGTTCGCATTACCCCAAAGCGGCTATGGCGAGCGTGGGCTTAACGGTTTATGCTCGCCTGTTTTTTCCAAATAAGTTTTATTTAAACGGCAATAACACTAAAGCGCAATTTTTTACGCTTTAGCAATTCATACACCCACGTGCAAAACATGTGGAGTGAATACGGGTTATAATTAAAAGAGAGGAAAGCCAAGCGGCATTAAAACTAATATTTTGGTTTTTTGCAAAATGGCGAAAATTCAAAAATGGAAAGATCACTGAAAAAATATTTTCCGCTATTTGTTTTGCCCACACTTATAGCATTTATAATTGGGTTTTTATACCCTTTTTTACAGGGCATTTATCTTTCGTTTACAGAGTTTACAACTATAGATAACGCCACATGGGTGGGCATAAACAACTATGTAAAGGCCTTTAACGATGCCGCCTTTTGGGAGGCTTTCAGTTTCACCGCTGTTTTTACATTTGTTTCAACAATAACAATTAATTTGCTTGCATTTGCGGTTGCACTGGCATTAACAAGAAAAATTAAAGGCACAAATTTGTTTCGCACCGTGTTTTTTATGCCCAATTTAATTGGCGGAATTGTGCTTGGCTATATATGGCAAACTTTAATTAACGGGCTTTTGGTTGCATGGCAACAGCCGCTTTTAGCTTTAAACGAAGTTGCCGGCTTTTGGGGCCTTGTTGTTCTTATGAGTTGGCAGCAAGTGGGCTATATGATGATAATTTATATAGCGGGCCTGCAAAATGTTCCGCCCGATTTAATTGAGGCCGCCCAAATAGACGGTGCAAGCGCATGGCTGACGCTTTTGAAAATAAAACTGCCCATGGTTATGTCCAGCATTACAATTTGCACATTCTTAACGCTTACAAACTCATTTAAACTGTTCGACCAAAACCTTTCGCTTACAAACGGCGAACCGGGCGGAGCAACAGATATGATAGCGAAAAACATTTACGACACATTCTATTCAAGGGCAGGCGCACAGTGGAAGGGCATAGGCCAGGCAAAAGCTGTTATTTTCTTTGTGTTTGTTGTCGCAATATCGTTAATTCAGCTTAGGGCAACACGTAAAAGAGAGGTGCAACAATAATGAGTGATGCAAAAAAAGGAAATAATTTTTTAACTGTTATATTTGCGGTTTTAGCGGCTTTATACGTTTACCCCATTATTTTGGTAATTATAAACTCACTGAAACTTGAAACGTCAATTACAACTGAAACTGTGTTCGATTTACCAAACGCCGAAACATTTGCAGGGCTTGAAAATTTCATCATTGCAATAAGTTCTCAAGGTTTTTTGCAAAGCTTTTTCTACAGCCTTTTTATAACTGTTACAGGTGTTGTTCTTATACTTTTGTGCTGTTCTATGTGCGCATGGTATATAACAAGGGTTAAAGGTATTTTTTCAAAAATAATGTATTACCTTTGTGTTTTCAGCATGGTTGTTCCGTTTCAAATGGTTATGTTCACACTTTCACAAACCGCCGATAGGCTTAATTTAAACACACCCTACACCATAGGTGTAATTTATTTGGGCTTTGGCGCAGGGCTTGCCGTGTTTATGTTTTGCGGCTTTGTTAAAGGCATACCGCTTGAAATTGAAGAGGCCGCCAACATAGACGGTTGCAACCCTCTTGTTGCTTATTTTAAAATTATTTTGCCTATTTTAAAGCCAACATTAATTTCTGTTTCCATTTTACAAGCTATGTGGATTTGGAACGACTACCTATTGCCAACGCTTGTTTTAGACATAAGAAGCTACCGAACAATACCGATGCTAATTCAATATTTCCGCGGTTCTTACGGTCGCGTTGAAATTGGCGCTATGATGGCAAGCATTGTTTTAACTGTTATACCTATAATTGCTTTTTACATCTCCGCACAAAAATACATTATTGAAGGTGTTGTTGCAGGGGCGGTGAAAGGATGATGAGAGCGGCCGGAATATTAATGCCTGTTTCTTCGTTGCCATCGCCTTACGGCATAGGTGCCTTGGGCAAAGCGGCTTATGATTTTGTGGATTTTTTGGCAAAAGCCCAGCAAAAATATTGGCAAATTTTGCCGCTTGGCGCAACAGGCTACGGCGATAGCCCCTATCAAAGTTTTTCAGCTTTTGCTCAAAGCACATATTATATAGATTTGGATATATTGGCAAAAGAAAACTTGCTTACAAAAAAAGAGATACTAAGTTTTGACTTTGGCAATTTAAAAAACGGCATAGATTATTTCAAACTGTTTAAACACAGAAAACCTTTGCTTAGCTTAGCGGCACAGCGTTTTGATGTGCAAAATGCAGATTATAAGAAATTTTTAAAGCAAAACGCCTTTTGGCTTGACGATTACGCTTTGTTTATGGCAATAAAGGAAAAAAACGGGCATAAGTCTTTCAGCCTTTGGAGCGACGATTTGCGAAAAAGAGATAAAAAAGCACTTGAAAAAATGAAAGAGCAATTGAAAGACGATGTGCTTTTTTGGCAAGTTGCGCAATATTTATTCTTCAAACAATGGAGCGAGCTAAAAATTTACGCAAATAAAAAAGGTATTCAAATAATTGGCGACATTCCCATTTACGTTTCGCCCGATTCAAGCGATTTATGGGCGAACACAGAGCTTTTTCAGGTGAACAGCGAAAGAAGGATGACGCAAGTTGCAGGCTGCCCACCCGATGCGTTCTCGAAGGACGGGCAACTTTGGGGCAACCCCTTGTACAATTGGGACTATCATGCGCAAACCAATTATAAATGGTGGATTAAACGCATGAAACATGGTTTTAAACTGTTCGACATAATTCGCATAGACCATTTCAGGGGCTTTGCCGGCTATTATTCAATTGATGCAGATGCAAAAACTGCAAAAAAAGGGCGTTGGCGCATAGGGCCGTCTTTTGCATTTATAGATACCTTAAAATCAGCCATTCCCAATATGAACATTATAGCCGAAGATTTAGGCTTTTTAACACAAGATGTGCATGCACTTTTAAAGCACAGCGGTTTTCCCGGCACAAAAGTGTTGCAATTTGCGTTCGACTCACGCGATGAGAGCGATTATTTGCCGCATAATTTCCCGCAAAACTGTGTTGTTTACACCGGCACGCACGACAACACCACAATGCACGATTGGCAATTGAGCGCACCTAAGGCCGATGTTTTGTTCAGCAAGAAATATTTAGACATTAAAGGCGGCGATAATTTTGCACGCAAATGTATACGCTCGTGCTTGGGAAGCGTTGCAAACACATGCATTATACCCCTGCCTGATTATTTAGGCCTTGGCAAACAAGCAAGAATAAACACGCCCTCCACCGTTGGCGACAACTGGCAGTGGCGTGTTGATGAGAAAATGCTTACAAAAGAACTTGCAAAGGAAATTGCAGATTTAACCGTAATTTACGGCAGAGCAAAGAGAAACATATAAAAACTGAACTATAAAAGCACACAGTTCACTTATTGTCATTCCGAGCGAAGCCTTTCACCTATTGTCATTCCGAGCGAAGCCTTTCACCTATTGTCATTCCGAGTGAAGCCTTTCACCTATTGTCATTCCGAGTGAAGCCTTTCACCTGTTGTCATTCCGAGCGAAGCCTTTCACCTATTGTCATTCCGAGTGAAGCCTCTCACCTATTATCATTCCGAGCGAAGCCGATGACGCACCGCAGTGCTAATGCCAACGAGCAACCGACACGCAAGTGGCGGCTCTTGGCGAGTGGTGGAATCCGTAATCAACTGCAAGTTTAAAGCACAAAGTTCGGATTTCTACAGTTCGCTAAGTGTCGCCACTCGCGTGGCGGCAGTCACTTGCATTGCACTGCGGTGCTTATCTGTTTCAGTAGAAATGACAGGCAATAAAATTTGTGTTGTTGCGCTAAACCCATATTTTTTTACTACACTCAAGGGGAGGGTTTTAAACCCTCCCCTTTTTATGCAGCTTTTTTACTGCCCAAGCATTTGCGCTATTAGTTCTGCGCTTTTTTGCATGTTCTCTTCAATTTCTATCATCAGCGAAAAACTTAAATAATCGCTGTTGGCATAAACATAAACAGTGTACCTATCAGCGGCATTTTGCACACTGCCCGGGCTTTGTATTATAATTTCGTCAGTGTTGAAATTTTGCGCATAGCTTGTAAATAAAACCTCTTGCTCGCTGTGTTCTTTTATTTCTTCAAACACTGTTTCAAAAAAGTTATCGGGCACTTTCCCACTATCAAAATGCATGTTTCCTGTTTCATGAAAATCCCCGTTTTGCTCTACAGACGAAATTATATTAATTGAATAATTGCTGTTATTCAAAGCTTGTTCAACAGCCTTTAAAGTAATACTTTGTGCGGCTAAATTATTTAATATATTCTGCGAGCTGTTTTCGGTGTTAATTATTTCTTCGCTGTATGGCAACAAGAATTCACGGCTCACTGTTTCGCCGTTTTTCAATTTGTATGTCAGCGTTGCAAAGCTGTAATTTTTAATATCCTTTGCATCTAAATTCATATATTGCTCGTTTTCCAAATAAGTGCTGTGGAAAAGTATTATTTCGTTTTTTTGCGCATCTTGCGCGAACAACAGCTCCGGGTTTTCATCCTCGGTTAATGCCGTGCCGTTTAAATGCAAAGCGCTTAGCGTTACACCTTGCGTGTGATAATTTGTGTTAACTGCGAAATATTCAACATCATCGGCTTTTGGAATATAAGTGGTGTAGCCCAAGCCGCCATTTTGCAAAATAACAATAAATGTAATTAAAACAGCGCTTGAAAGTACGCTTTGAAGTGCTGCTTTTTTGCTGAAATTTTTAAAACTAAATGTGCAGAGAATAAAAAGTGTAATATGATAAGCTAAAACAGTGAACACAGCCGTTAAAGTTAAAGTTAATGCGGAATAATAAATTTTGTTTTCAAAGTTAGTGTTTGAGTAAACTGTATATACAATAGAAATAGCAAACACCGCACCCCAAAACAGGCTTAAAACCACAGTTATAATTTGCCTTGCCGCACTAAAAACAATAAACTGCCCTGTGTTCTCACTTTTTCTTTTGTTGTATGAATATATACCAAAAGTATAAATTAGTAAGGATATTACAATCGTTGCAACATTTATTAAAATATCCGCCGCTTGAATATCGCTAAAACTGCTATAGACAGCTGTAAAGTTTGCAAATAAGCCACCGTTTGCAATATTGCCCATAAACGAATCGACATTATAGCTGAACATAGGCAAAAATGTTTCAAACATTTCATATAGCACAAAGGCGAACAATATAGGCAGTGCAACAATTGAGGCAAAAAGAAGTGGCGCTACAAAAATTATGCCGCTTAAAATATGAAGAAAGCAAGCGAGCGCATAGTAAAGCATAAAAATGCAAAGCACGTGAAAAACAAAGTAAATATTTGTTAAAAACGCCTGTAAAGAAAAGCCGGCAATTAAAAACAAGCTGTAAATAGTGATGAAAACCACCAATCCAACAACGAAAACGCCGCAGCCCATAAAATATTTTGCTGTGAAAAGTTGCGCCCTGCTTTGCGGCAGTGAATGAACGCTTATTGTGCTTTTTTTAAACATTAGATAACTGAATTGAACACTTGCCATAATAATTGCGGTTATTGCGGCAATTATATTTATGGGCAATCCTATCAATTGCAATAAATTTTCCTCATAAAACTCTGTGGGTGAAGTGGGAAAATAATTGTTAGAATTTAGTAACGCGGCACTGTTTAGTGAAAAAGCAATGCCGTTTGCGATAGCAAAAAACAAGAAAACCGCAATAAATATTTTAAATTCCACGGTTAAAGCGCTTTTAAAAGCACGTTTATTAAAACAGTATTTTATCAATTTCAAAATCTATACCTCCCATTAAATATATAAAAATCTCTTCTAAAGTTAGCGATTGAATTTCAAGCAAAAGCGGGTTTTTCGCCTTTAATTTCGTTTCAATTTCATTTCTATTTCCTTTTAAAATTAAAGTTCTCAATTTTCCGCTTTGGCTTTCATTCAAAATTTCTGCGTTTAAAGGCGGCATTTCTTCTCCGGCATCAAGGGCAATTTGAAGCTTAAAAGTGTTCTCTTGCAGTTTTTCAATATTCTCTTGCAAAATAAGCTCGCCCTTATTTAAAACAGCAATATCACTGCACGCAGTTTCAAGTTCACGCAAATTGTGGCTGCTTATTATCACGGTGGTTTGTCGCTCTGCACATTGCGCAAGAAGTGCCGCCCATATTTTGCGGCGCACAATAGGGTCAAGCCCGTCAAATGGCTCGTCCAACAATAATACATCGGGGCGGCACGCAAGTGCTATCCAAAAAAGCACTTGCTTTTTCATTCCCTTAGACATTGAAGCCAAAGTTTTATTTTCATTAATTTCTGCAAAAATTTCTTTTAAAGCGTTAAACAGCTCTTCGCTGAAATTTTCATAAGCATTTTTATACTCGTTTTTTAAACGCTTTGCTGTAACCATAAACGGAAAATAATCATCGTCGTGAATGCTGAAAATATGCTGCTTAACGCTTGGGTTTTCAAAAACAAATTGCCCGTTTATTAAAACAGTGCCGCTATTTTGTTTGTACACACCCGATAAATGGTGCAATAACGTGGTTTTTCCTGCACCATTAGGCCCTGCAAGCGCATAAATAGCGCCTTTTTTCACATGCAAATTCACATTGTTAAGCGCTGCATAATTGCCGAAAGTTTTTGTTAAATTTTGTGTTTTTATCATATTATTTGCCCTCCTTTTTAAAAATATCCCTCACAATTTTTTCAATATCACTTTGCGTTTCGCCCACTTCAACAAGCATTTTCAAACTGTGCTCAAACTCTTTTCGCAATGCAATTAAATTTGCATTTTGCACACTTTTAACATCACTCACAAAACTGCCTTTGCCCGCTCTGCTCACAATCAAGCCCTCGCTTTCAAGCTCGCTGTAAGCACGCTGTATGGTGTTTGGGTTAATTTTCAGCTCGCTTGCAAGTGTGCGCACAGAGGGCAAAGCATCGCCTTGCTCTAATATATTCATATATATCAGTTTTTGTATGTTGCTTTTTAGCTGTTCGTAAATTGGGCGTGAATCTTTTAAATCAATTGTTATCATATTTGCTCCTTAGCTGTTAAAAACTAAAATGTGTTAAAATTAATGCTTACCGGCTGTGCTTTTATTATTCCAACATTAAACCATCTTAACTGTATTAAAACAATTAGTACAGTTAAGATGGTTATACTTTACCACATATTTTTTGTTGTGTCAATAGTTTTTTATTTTTTACAGTTTTGCTTTAATAAATGCCGTTGGGCTTAGAGAAACCTCTTTTTTAAAGCGATGTGAAAAAGTATAAACATCGGCATAATTAAGCCTGCTCGCCACTTCTATGCAAGAGTGCCCCGAGAGTAAAAGCCGCTTTGCTGCTTCTATTCTGCAATTATTTCTGTACCTTGCAGGTGATAGCCCATGCATTTGTGTAAACTCTTTTCGATCTGTGTTTACCTCAACTATTGACAAAGAGCCTAAAAAAAGAGCAGTAATCACCAAAATGGCGAAAACTGCTCTTAATCTATTGGACATCTTTTTTTATTGCATTTTAGCATAAAGTGTAAAAATGCCAAAATATAACAAAATAGCGTGATAAAATAGAGGGTATCTATTTTATCACGCAAAGATGTGTTAAGGTTACAAAATAGATACCCATAACCCTCGGGCACAAAAAACACCCTTTAGCACAAGCTAAAGGGCGGATTTGGTGTCGAGCTTCTCGACTGGCGCGCTTGACACGATTCGAACGTGCGACACATGGCGTCGGAGGCCATTGCTCTATCCAACTGAGCTACAAGCGCATATTAAATTTTTTAGCTAAACCTACTACAAAAACAACGCTAAATCACAATAAATAACCCCACACAAAATACAAAAATTAATCTTTCGCAAAGCAACGCAAACCCACCATAAACAGCAAAAAATTTCAAACAACAAAACAAAGCGAAAAAACAAATTCCAATTATACGTTATAACTAATATTTTTTATAGCTAAATAATAGTCGTTATAATAGTCATTCAATTTTTTCGCTATATTTTCAATTGATAGTGTTTTGCAAAAATCACGCTTTTTACTCATGCTCGGTTGTTTAGCGCATTTGCTTCATCGTGTGCTCATGTTTATGTTTATTCCGTTTCGCTTTCGGCTTCTCCCTCAACTGCACTCTCGGCTGCGCTTTGTGCCTCGCTCTCAGGCGTACTTTCTTCATCGCCTTGCTCGGTATCGCTTTCACTGCTTGGAGTTTGTATTGCCAGTTCGTTTTCAAGTTGTGGTGCACTTTGCTCGCCGCTGTTGCTTGCCATGCTTAACGCAAGTTCCCTTGCGCGAATAATTTGTGTATCTGTATCTACCGTTAAAAAGTAAAATGTTTCTTTTTCATCTTCACGAAGGTGCGCTTCAACATCCGGAGAAATGCCCACTTCATTAAAATCTGTGCGCAATCCGCTTTGCAAAATGCCCACTGTATAGCTTAATGCAGAGCCGTCGCTAAGCGCTATGGGGCTGCTTTGCACTGTGCCCTCACCCGCTGTTGTTGTTCCCACAATTTGTGCGCCGTTTAACTCTTTCACACTTAAAGCAAACAATTCTGCTCCCTGTTTTGTGTTTTCATTAACTATTATTGATATAGGCACCGAAACGCTATTCTCTTCATCGGATATGCCAAGCAAAATTTCTTCGCCGCTATCGGCTATTTGATAGCCCATACTTCCCGATGGAGCTAATGTATCTATAGCATTAAGCACATTGCCAAGCGATGTGCCGGTGCTGTTATCACGCACATCTATAATTAGTGCATTTAGGCCTTGCGGTGCCTCGCTCATTATATCTATTGCATCTTGAATTTCGTGAGCTGTAGAGCTTTTAAATTCAATTATTTTAATATATCCCACAACTTCGTTTTCACGGTGAATAGCTTGAATTGAAGGCTCTTCATATATCCTTCTTTGTAAACTCACATCTTCGGATTTTTCATTTTGAATATTTGCGTATGTTATAGTTAAAGAGCTACTCTCCGCTCCATAAGTTAAATTGCTAATTTGATCATAAGTCAAATTGCGCAAATCCACATCGTTTATCTCTTGCAATGTATAGCCGGGCTCAAAGCCTAAATCTGCCAGCGGTGAATTTGGATACACCAATGTAACAATAGGGTATTGCCCGCTTTCCTTATAAAACTCAACTCCAATGCTTATATCTGTGCCACTTTCACGGTTCAAATAATTAACATATTGGTTAACTGTGTAATATCTTGCATAAGGGTCTGCCATTCCTGCCAAATAGCCTGTTGCAAGCATGTCGTAAAGAAACGTGTCGTCTATAAGGTAGTAAGCATCCTCACGCACTGTTTTATCTATTTGCGCAATTTTGTCGTACATTTGCTCTTTTTCCCTAACGCTTGTAACAGTGTTTTCAAATATATTTTGCGAAAATATCATTGTTACGGAAAACGTTACGGTTATGGCAATGATAGCTATTGCAAGTGCTAAATTTACTGAAATTTTCCTGTTCATACACATATCCTTTTTTTGCCCTGAAAAAGGCAGAATTTTTTACAAGCGATGGTTTTTATTTTGCCACACACAGCTTGCTTTTTTAATGCCTAAACACCACTGCGGCTAACAAAGCTTAACGGTAAAGGTGGTAAAGCTTTGAAACGTCTGCAGGCGCTAAATACACACGAGGGTCTACCGTTTGGCCGCCTAAATTAACTTCAAAGTGCAAGTGGTTGCCTGTTGAATTGCCTGTTGTACCCACTTGGCCGATAGGTTGCCCTTGGTACACATAATCACCGTTTTTAACATAAACGGCAGACATATGTGCATAAAGGCTAATAAGGCTTGAGCCGTGGTCTATTTTAACGGCATTGCCGTAGCTCCAGTGCATGCCCGTTGTTGTTACATAACCCTCTGCTGCGGCATAAATTACAGCGGTGGAGGGCGCCGGCATGTCTATGCCCCTATGTATATCCGGCACACCGTATATTAAGCGGTATTCGTTGTAATCGCTGCTAAGTGCATAATAACCCGGCAGTGGCCAGCCAAATGTTGCGCCGTTATATTCAAAATCGTAATTATTGCCGCTGGTTATAAATTCTCTCCAGCTTTCCTCTGCCGCAACAAATTGCGCCGCCAGTTCTTCGTAAGCCACCTCTTGCGCTTGCACCTGTGCTTGTTGCTGTGTTATCTCTGTATTCACTTGGGCAATTGCCGTTGCATAATCTGCGCTCTTCACATCTAATTCGGCTTTTGCGGCCTCTAAATCAATTACATCTTGTTCTATTTCTTGTGCCTGCTTATCAAGTGCTTCTTCCTCTGCTTTCAGCTTTTCCATAAGCTGTGTATCGCTGAGGGAAATGTGCTGTAAATTTTCATCGTACCGTGAAGATTCCGAATAGCTTGTAGCGCCCAAAAGCACTTCTATGTCGCTGTTGTTACGCACCATATAAATGGCGGCAAGCCTATCTTCAAACAGCTTTTTTGTGTTTTGGTGCTCTAAAATTTTTGCCTCGTGCTCCATTTGCTTATTTTGCAAATCAATTTGCCTTGCGGCAATATCAGTTTTTAAAACCTCTATTTGCTGTGCGAGCAAATTTGCTTGTTGCTCATAATATGCCTTGGTGTTTACGTCTTCCTCTATGCCTTCTTCAAGGTTATCAATGGCATTTTGCACTTCATTAAGCTCGCTTTGTAAACGGTCCATCTCGCTTTTTGCATCTGTTGCGCTATCATATGGGTTGTCGTCCTCTTCTTCAGGCTCGTCTGTTTGTGTGTCGGCAGGCTCGTCTTCATCGGGCAAAGATTGCGTTGCAGTATTTTGCGGCGCACCAATTTCATCTGCAAACACAATGAATAAAACAGGCGTTAAAATTCCTATTATCAAAGCTGTTGCAATAATTGCACAAACAATTCTAATTACTGTTTTTTTCATAAAAATCTCCATTCTGTGCACAGCACAAAAAGTTTTAAATAATCTCCAAATAGAATGGAGATTTTTTGGCATGTGCCGTTTGTAACGGCACGCCGCATTTGATATTGTTAGCGTGATTTATCACTCTATCTCCGTTCCAAATAGTTTTGATAAATTTCCGAATAAATAGAGTATAGTTTTTTATATCTAATAATTTTGTCGTTTTTTGTATGGTTAAAGTGCAAATATGTAATAAAGAAATAACACTTAAAATGCAATTTAGATAAATTTATAATAATACAAAGTTTATAATACACTTTTATGGGATAAGCGAACATATTATTAACGCACAAACTTTAATGAAACCGCAAAAAACCATAAAACAATCATAAATGCTATAAGCAGAAAGAGCGGATTCCTCGACTACGCTCGGAATGACAAGCGGCAAACGACTTCGCTCGAAATGACAGTTGGTTAAGTTTGCCTAAATTCTATCGGGAGGGGAAACCCCTCCCCTACAATCTAACCCATGGGTTTAATTCAATATCAAACCCCTAAACTTTCAAGTGCTTGCGTATACTTGAAGCGCAGCCCAAACTGCCTATAACAACGCCGAAAATAATGAAACCGCCCACAATATACGGCAAAATAACTTCTATAGGCGAAAAATGCGCAGAAAACGTCGCAAGCCATGCGGCCTCGGGCAAAGTGGAATAGTATAAAAGCCCATAGTAGCCTCCGCCAACCAATGCCGAAGAAATTAAGCCTGCTATTATGCCAACCGTTGTGCCCTCAACAAAGAAAGGCAGGCGTATAAAAGCGTTTGTAGCGCCCACAAATTTCATAATGTTAATTTCTTTGCGCCTTGCAAAAACCGTTAACCTTATTGTGTTGCTTATTATCACAACCGAAACTATGCTTAAAACAGCAACAAGCCCCCAACCAACATAAGATGCCATATTTTCAACACTTAGCAATGTTTCGCTCAAATTTGTGGGGCTGTCAATCCTGTCCACAACATCGGCGCAAATTGTTCTGATATCCTCTACCGTTTGAGTTAAATGTGCCAAATCCACAACGCTTGCCCTAAAAGATGCCGGCAATGGTATCATGGGGTTATTTTCCGTGCCGTATCCTGCAATAACATCGCTGAGCTCGCCCAAATACTCGCTCATTTCCAAAAGCGCTTGCTCTTTGCTTATATACTCGCAAGTTGCAACATTTTCAAGTGCTTCAATTTGCGTGCGCAGCCCCTCGGCAATTTCTGCGCTTATAACCGATGAGTCATCTTCATTATCTAAAATATAAATTTCAACTTCATTTTGAGAGCCTAAAAAGCTAACATAATTGCTAACGTTAATGCTTAACAGCGCGGCTATGCCTGTTATGAAAAGGCAGGCGGTTAAAACACCTATGCTCGCAATTGTCATAAGGCGGTTTGCAAGCATATTTTTCCAGCCCTGCATCACTAAATACCCAAAGCTTGTTATTCTCATAGTTCATATTCCTCCTCGGGTAAGGCATCTTGCACAATTGCGCCACGGTCAATAGTTATTATTCTTTTATTATATTGCAGCGCAAGGTCTCTTTCGTGCGTAACAACAACCACTGTTGTTCCAACGCTGTTAATCGCCTGCAAAAGCTCTATAATTTCAACGCTAAGCTCGGGGTCTATATTTCCGGTGGGCTCGTCTGCAATTATAATGGAGGGCGAGTGCACAAGCGCCCTTGCAAGCGCAACACGCTGTTGCTCGCCGCCTGAAAGCTCGCTTGGATAGCTGCGAGATTTAGCTGAAAGCCCCACTAAATTCAAAACATACGGCACCCTTCTTGCAATTTGCCTTTGAGATATATTTGTAACCCTCATAGCGAATGCCACGTTTTCGTAAGCTGTCATAGACGGGATAAGGCGGAAATCTTGGAAAACAACGCCAAGCCCTCTGCGCAAAAGCGGAATATGCCGCTGTTTAATTTTGTTTAAATGGCGCCCGTTAACATATATATTGCCTTTTGTGGGTACTTCTTCCCTTAAAATTAATTTTAAAAATGTGCTTTTTCCGGCACCGGAATGGCCTAAAACAAAAACAAATTCACCTTTGTCTATGTTTAAATCAAGGTTTTTAAGCGCAGTTATTTTTTTACCGTTTGAGCCCGTGTAAACCTTTTGCACCCCTTCAAATTTAATCATTTTTTCAGCTCCGTTCTTTCAAAAAGTTAATTTGAAACCAACTTAAAAAATAGTGCGAACATGCTTTTGCTTTGCTAACGCCCAAAAACCGCAAAACACACACATTTAAGGGCAAAAATTATTATAAATGTAAAATTCTTGCCTGCTTACCAAGTGCCTTTAACCATTTAAACTTTACATTAATTTTAAATAAGTACATAGCTAATTAAATTATACCACATAATATGTGAAAATTCTATGATAAATTACATAATTAAACAAAAAAACAAAGCATCATTGTGGTTTGCAAACAGGTTAAAAAACAAAAGCAAAATAAACTAATATGTAAAACATTGTTTTATCGCTATATTTTACCAAAGCAAAAGGGCGGCTTTAAAAAACCGCCCTGAAAAAATTTGCAAATTGGCACAATTTTGCCACTAATGCAAAACACGCTTTAATACTTTGTTAAATTAGCGCTTAAATATTTTTTAACCATCAAAGCCACTTTAAACACAATTGCATCGTCGAACTCTCTTAAATCAAGCCCTGTTAGCTTTTTAATTTTCTCAAGCCTGTAAACAAGTGTGTTTCTGTGCACAAACAGCCCACGGCTTGTTTCACTAACATTCAAATTGTTTTCAAAAAAGCGTTGAATGGTGAAAAGCGTTTCGCTGTCTAAGCTTTCAATACTGCCTTGCTTAAACACCTCACGCAAGAACATTTCGCAAAGCGTTGTGGGCAATTGATAAATTAAGCGTGCAATTCCCAAATGGTCGTAGCTTATAATGTTTTGCTCTGTATCAAACACTTTTGCAACTTCAAGTGCTATTTGCGCCTCTTTAAAACTCGCCGCAAGGTCTTTAACATTCGAAATAGGTGTGCCTATACCCACAATGGTTTTAATATAGTGCTCGTTGTTTAAAGTGTCGCTAATGCTTAAAGCAAGTTTAATAATATCGTTTTGGTCAATGCCTCGTTTAATTTCCTTAACAAGCACTGTGTCGCTCTCGCTTATGTTGAAAATAAAATCTTTTTGTTTATCGGGGAAAAGGCCGCTCACAACATCAAATGCCGAAATATCGTTAGAGCTTGTAACCCTAAACAGCAAAACCACCCTGCCAACATCTGCTGTGAAGTGAAGTTCACGTGCTTTTGCATAAATGTCACCCGGCAAAATATTATCGAGCACAACATTTTTAATAAAATTAACTTTGTCGAACTTTTCGTCGTGATATTGCTTTATGTTTTGAAGCGAAATAGCAACCAATGTGGCATAGCGCATAGCTTGTTCATCTGCGCCTTTAACAAACGCCGCAAAATCGTTGCGCTTGTTAGACGAGAACAAATGGTAAGCATAGCCGTTGTTCACAAAACTCTCCTGGGATGTTCTCTCTATAGTTAAGCTATCTCGAACTTCGCCTATCCTACTTAAATCTGAGCAAGATATAATGGTTCCGTTTTCGTCTATAACACCAACCGTGCGGTCGATAGCATCTTTCATTTGGTTCACAACACCTTGAAAAACTCTGTTTGCCATTATTATATGTCCTTTCTTTGGCCTACAATATCTTTGGCCTGCCACTGTTTTACAAGCCGACATTTGAGGCCTGCCATATTGTTTGCTATTTTAAACAATAAAAAATTAATCTACTACATATTTTACACAATAATTATGGCTTTTGCAACATATTTTAACAAATTTTTTTGAAAATTATTGTGTAAAATATTAAGATGGCAAAAAAAGGCGGTTTTTTTAGGTAAAAATGCCATATTTTGTGTTTTTTGCGTTGTATCTGCATATTTTACCACTATGCTAAAATTTTATATTTTTAGCAAGAAAAGCAAATTTTCAAACACAATTATACTATATGTATATTTATCCTAATTACTACTAAACGCATATTCTTTATTTTCTTCTTTAACTTTTGCATTTAACTGCGCTTTGCTTTTAAATTTCATTTCGCTAAGCGCACACACACCACCCATAGCTGAAATTATTAAAATAGGGGTAAAATTCAAAACATAAGACGCCCACGATTCCCAAAAAACCAAAAACAGCAAAAGCCCAAAAACACACAAATGCAAAAGCAGGCGTTTTTTACCGTTTGGTTTAAAAAAGCAAAAGCCAAGGCTTATTAAATTTAGCCAGTAAATCATTTGAAGCATAAATTGGCTGTGCACCGTCGCTATGCCAAAAAGCAAAGAGCCCTCGAAAACTAAGCTCATGCTCCAATTGCGCCCTATTGGGTTGTTGTGGCTTATTTGTGCGCCAAATTTGCCATCGCCCCACGTTGCCATTATTTTATGGTGCAAAAATTCATAATAGGTTTGCGGCGTGTATTGTGCATAATAATCGAAAGTTCGTTGCCACAAGGCGGCGTTTCGCTCCTCGGTTGTGTCAAACCCAAGCGCAAACTGCCTGTCGGCACCGTCCCATTTGCCCTCGCCGTGGCTTCCCATGCTAAACCAAAACGAAAACGGCAAAGCTCTTTCATCATAAGCGGAATAATCTATTGCGCTGTTGTTAAAAACCCATAAATCGAACAGGAAAAGAACAGCTGCACATACTACTATAATAATTAAAAGGTTAATAATTTTAGCACGCAATTTATGCACGCTTAAAACTTCGCAGATGAAAATTGCAATTACCACTATTAAAACACTGCCTTTAACAAGGTAACCAAGCGTGGCACACAAAACACTTAGCGCTAAAAACAAACGGTTTTGCGCCGGTTTTTTGTTTCGAGAAATTACATACAAAAGCACGCTAAGTGAAACAAACGGCATGGAAACAGAGTGTGAATAAAAGCTTGGCGCCCAGAGGTAATATGGTAAAAAAACCGCAAACAACAAAAAGCCCAAAACCGCATAAACATTGCGTTTAAACATTATATGTATGGTTTTTACAGCGCAAAAAACACTGAGCGATATGCAAAACGCATTTAAAATTAGCCCGGGCAGCACATGTGTTAATTCTGTTGCCACATAACCAAACAACGAGGCTATTTTATATGTAAAACTTACAATTAACAAAAGCCCCATATTGTTTTTGTAATACATAAAATAATCTGCACGCTCTACAATTTGCCCGGTGTTAACAAATTCAAGCGCGGCTAAATAAACTTCGCCGAAATCGTAATCGGGGTAAATGCGCATACTAAAGCCCATAAAAAACACAAGCGCAAAATAAAGCACTGTGCCTGTTGCAAGCATAGTGTTCACCATGCGTTTGCTCATTTTTTCAAGCGCATTAGCAAAAAAACGCACAAAAAGCACACACGAAACAATGTAAAAAGCCGCACCACCCAAAAACAGCAAAGCATTGTTTGCGTTTAGCCAAACATTAATGCAAAGCCACAATAAAACCACAAAATATAATATGTAGAATATTCTTGTTAATGTGTTTGATATATTAAATTTGCTACCGAGCTTAGCATTTGTTTCACTTTCCCAAGCTTTTTGTTTTGCCATTGTTTTGTGCATTTAATAATAGGCCCTTTCTTTTATTATGTGCCGATGATTGATATTTGCAAAATGTTGAAAAAGCTGTTTTCCTACATTTTAAACAAATATAACTTGACATTCTATAAAGAATTTTGTATGCTAAAAAACACTACTTTACGCATTATATAACACCCCAAATAAAAGGAGATAAAAATGCAAGTTTACTATTTTACAAGAACTAACCGCAGCAAAAATATTGCACAGCAAATAGCAACAGCGCATAATGTAAGCGCAAATGCAATTAGCGACGGCAAAGATTGGAGCGGCCCCGTTAAATTCATTCACGCAGGCGCCGCCGCTGCTAAAAACTCAAGCGCACCAGTTGAATATGAAAAAATTGTAAAAGGCGAAATTGCAATTGTTGTTTTTCCAATATGGGCCGGCGGTATGCCGCCTGCGGTGCGCAGTTTCATGGATGAAAATAAAGGCGAGCAAATTATCGCCGTTAGCACCAGCGCTGTTTCTTCACTTAAAGAGGCCGATGCCAAACTGTTCAAAAAAGTTTACGAGGTTAAAGGCAAAGATATGACTGCGCCTACAATTAGCTTATAGCACTTTGCACAAAAAACAAATTTTTCCGCTCTTTGCTTTTTTAAAGTGCAAGGCGCAAATTTTTACGCCTTGCTTAAAACAACATATAAAGCTAATTTGCACTTTTTAGATTAACATAATTGCAGCAATTTTTCAAGCGTTTACAAACAAAACAAAGCCGCCCACCGTGAAATTAATTAACGGTGGGCGGCCTTTTGTTTTATTATTAGTTTTGTTTTGCCGCCATATCTGCAAGGGCGTCTTTGCGAGAAAGGTTAATTCTTCCCTGTTGGTCAATTTCAGTAACTTTAACAAGCAATTCATCGCCAACCGCTACAACGTCTTCAACTTTTTCAACACGTTTTGTGTCTAATTTCGATACATGCACAAGCCCTTCTTTGCCCGGTGCTATTTCAACAAAAGCACCGAATGTCATAAGCCTTGTAACTTTACCTTTGTAAATGCTGCCCACTTCAGGGTCTTCCACAATGGTTTTGATGATTGATACAGCGCCGTTAATGGCGTCTCTGTCGGCAGATGCCACAAAAACTGTACCGCTGTCGTCAATATCAATTTTAACGTTGAATTTAGCGCAAATTTCTTGAATAACTTTGCCGCCTTTGCCTATAACATCACGAATTTTATCAACGTCTATTTTAAGTGTTTCCATTTTAGGCGCCCATTTGCTAACTTCCGTGCGTGGCTCGCTTATAACAGGCATCATAATATCTTGCAAAATAAAATCTCTGCCCTTTTTGCATTTTTCAAATGCGTCCCAAATAATTTCGTAAGTTAAGCCGTCAACTTTCATGTCCATTTGAATAGCTGTAATACCGTTCAATGTGCCGCCCACTTTAAAGTCCATGTCGCCGTGGAAATCTTCAACACCTTGAATGTCGAGCATAGTCATCCAGCGTTCGCCCTCAGTTATAAGGCCGCAGCTAATGCCCGCAACAGGTGCTTTAATAGGCACGCCTGCGTCCATTAAAGCAAGCGTAGAGCCACAAATTGACGCTTGGCTTGTGGAACCGTTCGAAGATAAAATTTCGCTAACAAGGCGCATAGCATAAGGGAATTCGCTTTGGCTTGGCAGAACAGGCAGTAGCGAGCGCTCTGCAAGTGCGCCATGGCCTATTTCTCTGCGGCCGGGTGAGCGAGGTGCCCTTGCTTCGCCAACTGAATACGGTGGGAAGTTATAGTGGTGCATATAAGCTTTTTCGGTTTCTGTGCTTATGTCGTCGATAATTTGTGCATCACGCAATGTGCCAAGTGTGCAAGTTGTTAAAACTTGTGTTTGGCCGCGTGTGAACATACCGCTACCGTGAACACGAGGTAAAAGGCCAACTTCGCTTGCAAGAGGGCGAATTTCGTTTATGCCACGCCCGTCCACACGTTTGCCCTCATCTAAAAGCCAACGGCGCACAACATATTTTTGCATTTTGTACATAAGCTCTTCAACTACGCCGGCGCCGTGCTCCTCGGCATATTTCTCGCTTATAGCATCTCTTATCGGTAAAAGGCGTGCATCACGCACTGTTTTATCGTCTGTATCCATAGCAATTTTGAACTCGTCAAGGAACTCGGCTTTAACAGCTTCAAATAAATCGTGGTTAAGCTCCATGCTCTCAAACGCAACTTTTTTCTTGCCTATTTGCGCTACAATGTCGTTTATAAATGTAATGATTTTTTGAATTTCGGCATCGCCTGCTTTTATAGCGTCGAACATTGTTTGCTCGTCCACTTCATTTGCGCCTGCCTCTATCATAACAATTTTTTCTGCGCTTGCGGCAACTGTAAGCTGTAAATCGCTAACTTTGCGCTGCTCTTCGGTTGGGTTTATAACAATTTCGCCCTCTACAAGGCCAACAAAAACGCTTGCAATTGGGCCTTTCCAAGGTATTTCAGAAATTGAAAGCGCTATGGATGTGCCTATTGTGCCCGCAATTTCAGGGCTGCAATCTTGGTCTGTGCTCATAACTGTCATAACAACGCTAACGTCGTTGCGCATGTCTTTTGGGAAAAGTGGGCGTATTGGCCTATCAACCACACGGCTTGTTAAAACGCTTTTTTCGCCCGGGCGTCCCTCACGGCGCATAAAGCTGCCGGGTATGCGCCCCACCGAGTAAATTTTCTCTTCAAAATCTACGCTTAAAGGGAAAAAGTCTATGCCCTCACGTGGTTGAGCACTCATTGTAACATTGCACAAAACTGCTGTTTCGCCATAGCGCACAAGGCAGCTTCCGTTCGAAAGCGCACACATTTTGCCTGTTTCAATAATTAGCGGGCGGCCTGCAAGAGTTGTTTCAAATGTTTTGAAGTTTGCAAAAGTTTCTTTTGCAGATGTGAATTCTATTGCCATATTATTCTCCTTTTGCCTTTCGGCTTTTTTGTTCTCCGCCCTCTTAGCAACAAACACAAGTTTTTACACGCTGTTTTTGCATAAAAAATATATGTGTAAAAAATTCTGTTCATTGCTAACTTTGGGCGGAATGTTGATGTAGTTTAGGTTAATAGTGCAAGTTTATACATAGTTCAATGTATATATTTATATTTTTGCATAAATATTTTGCTTTCCTATTTACCCTCTTAATATTCTAAAGGCAAACGACATAGTCGTTTGCCTTATAAATAACTTATTTACGCAAACCAAGTTTTGCAATTAATGCACGATAGCGCATAATATCTTTCTTTTGCAAATAAGCAAGCAAGTTGCGGCGGCGGCCAACCATTTTTAAAAGGCCACGTTGGCTGTGATAATCGTGCTTATTGGCTTTCATGTGCTCGGTTAAGTGGTTAATGCGTGCTGTTAAAAGTGCAACTTGCACCTCGGGGCTGCCTGTGTCTTTCTCGTGCACGCGGTTGGTTTCAATAACTGTGTTTTTGTCTTGCATAATATACCTCTCTTTTTTTAATTGCCCTAAACAAAGCGGCGGTAAGCAGAAATTTAAAGAGAATTCGCCGTTCGCCTTGCCCGGGTTCACTTAGTTTTGCTTATGGGTTTCCCATAGCCGATTTATTATAACACAGTTTAAAGTAAAATGCAAGCTGTATCCTATTTTCATTTCGAGCGTAGCCTATTGTCATTTCGAGCGTAGCCTATTGTCATTTCGAG
>CAYJIT010000027.1:0-28195 GCA_964370365.1 uncultured Bacteroides sp.
GCGAGGTTGAAGCGCCACAAGGCGAGGTTGAAGCGCCACAAGGCGAGGTTGAAGCCCAACAGGGCGAGGTTGAAGTACCACAGGGCGAGGTTGAAGCGCAAAGCGAAAAAAAGCAACCAAAACAGAAGAAAACAAAGGCGGCGCAACCGCGCAAGCGAAAAAAAAGCACAGACACTGATAAGCAATAATTGTTATTTTACATATAATCACAACCCCTCTCATAAGTTTTAATAGTGATATTAAAACAAAGAGGGGGTTTTTTATGTTTTCGGCAATACTTGCCTTTGTTGCAAGCAACATATTATATTTTGCGCTTCACCTGGAAACAAGTAGTTTCCCAAAGCCACTTAACACAGCGGAGGAAGCAAAAGCTTTTTCTGATTTGAATAAGGGCAACAGCGCCGCAAAAGACTTGCTTATTAACCACAATTTGCGCCTTGTTGCGCACATTGTAAAAAAATACTACGCAAAAAACTGCGACCAAGAAGACCTTATAAGCATAGGCACAATAGGCTTAATTAAAGCGATAAATAGCTTTAAAATAGAAAAAGGCGCACGTTTTTCTACGTATGCTGCCAGGTGTATTGAAAACGAAATTTTAATGTATTTCAGAACAAAAAAGAAAGATAAAAACACTGTGTATATATATGACTCGCTTGACACAGAGGGCAACAAAAACGCGCTGACGCTTAATGATGTTATGGCCGACACTTTTGACATGGAAGCCGTGTGCGAGAGCAAAGAAGATGTTAAAAAACTGTATGAATTCATAAAAACACTTGACGAGCGAAGCCGAAACATTGTTATTATGCGCTATGGCCTTTGCGGCAAAATACCAATGACGCAAATGCAGGTAGCTCAAAAGCTGGACATAAGCAGAAGCTATGTTTCGCGCATTGAAAAAAAGGCTATTGAAAAAATGAGGGAAGAGTTTTAGATAGTGCATAATCAAGTTAGGCTGTGCCAAAAAATTGCCTTTACAAAAGCGTTGGTAAACTTTCCGCTTTTCAAGAAAGGTGGGGTGGCGAAAGGGAGGTGTTGACAAAACCTTGGTTTGTCAACACCTCCGAAACAGTAAAACGATAATTTTTACAAAAAATCGTCACCCACTTAATGAAGTGAGCGACGACGTGGAGAAAGTGTTCTTATAAGAACCACCTGAAAATACACATAAACATAAAAAGACACCGGACTGTATCCGATGTCAATTGGGTGCAGCTTCAAGCTGCTGGTTGCGGAAGAAGGATTCGAACCCTCACAATACGAGTCAGAGTCGCAGGTGCTACCGTTACACAATTCCGCACTGTATGAAAAGTGTAGTAAACACTTGTGCCTTATAATTATATAAAGAAAATGAAATGTTGTCAACACTTTTTTTGATTATGTATTGCTTTTTTTAACAATTTAAAGTACAATAATTAATAATGAAAGGTGGTAAATTAAATGGCTGAATTTAAGTATGAAATAACAGAGAAAATTGCGGTTTTATCCCAAAACCCTAATGGCTGGGAACGCCAATTAAATATGGTTAGTTGGAACGATAGAGAAGCGAAATACGATATCCGTGATTGGTCTCCGGACGGCAACAAAATGGGCAAAGGAATAAGCCTAACCCACGATGAAATATCTATTTTGAAAGAAATTTTAAACGACTTGGAACTTTAATATGAATTACATTGAAGAGTTTATTAATATTTATAACAGTAACATAACACGTACCGGCGCACAAGAACTTTTGGAATGGATGAAAACAACCGATTTTTTCACGGCGCCTGCTTCAACGAAATTCCATGGTGCTTGCGAAAGTGGGCTTGTTATGCACAGTGTGAATGTATATAATGTAATGGTAAATCGCCATTTTGAAGAAGGGGATAGCAAAGAAAGTTTTGCTATATGTTCTTTGTTGCACGATTTGTGCAAAGCTAATTTTTACAAACAAAGTTTTCGCAATGCAAAAAATGACGAAACAGGTCAATGGGAAAAAGTTCCCTATTTTCAAGTTAATGATAGATTTCCGTATGGGCACGGTGAAAAAAGTGTGTTTTTAATTGAACGTTTCCTTCGCCTAAAACCGGCTGAAGCTATTGCTATCCGCTGGCACATGGGTGGCTTTGATGAAAGTGTAAAGGGCGGGAGCTTTGCAATTAGCGGCGCGTATGATGAATACCCAATTGCGGTGAAATTGCACTTGGCAGATTTAGAGGCTACTTATTTACTTGAAAAAGGTACAAGCAGCGTTAATAAAAAATAGTTTTTTGCGTGAAATGTATAATAAATTTTAGTATAACTTTAATATATGAAGTATATAAACAAAACAGCACTATCAAAATTGATAGTGCTGTTTTTAATGATGTATATTAAATTATTCAGTATCTGCTTTTAATTACAAAACTGCTGAAATAATTATTAAAATGTTAAAAATAGACTATTCTTTATCAAACATATCTTTTATACTTTTGAAAAAACCTTTACGCTGTTCATAATTATCTTCTTTAAGTGAATTTTCAAATGTTTTAAGGGCTTCTCTTTGTGTTTTGTTTAACTTTCTCGGTGTTTCTAAAAACACATTAACATATTGGTCGCCTCTGCCTCTGCCGTTAACATATTGAATTCCTTTACCGCGCAGGCGAAATACAGAACCACTTTGTGTGCCCTCGGGCACTTTATATTCTACTTTTCCGTCTATAGTGGGAACAATAACATCAGCGCCTAAAACAACTTGGCTGTATGTTAAAGGCATTTTTACATGCACATCATAGCCGTCACGTTCGAATAGAGTGTCGGGGCGAACGGTTATAATTACAATTAAATCTCCGGACGGGCCGTTGTTTGTGCCGGCATCACCCATATTGGATATACGCAGGCTTTGGTCATCATCAATTCCGGCAGGCACATTAATTTCAACAGTTTTCTTTGCGCTTATTTTTCCGCCGCCGTGGCATTTGCTACAAGGTGTTTTAATTATTTTGCCTTTACCCGCACAACGTTGGCACGGTTGAGAAGACTGCATAACACCAAAAGGTGTTCTTTGCTGAACTGTAACATTACCTGTGCCTCGGCAATCCGAGCATGTTTCGGGTGTTGTGCCTGCTGCAGCACCGGAACCGGAGCAAGAGCTACATGTTTCCTGTTTTGTAACGTTAACTGTTTTTTTGCAACCGTGCGCAGCTTCCATAAAGCTTAAAACAAGGCTTATGCGCACATCTGCACCGCGCCTGGGTGCGTTGGGGTTTGCAGACCTTCGTGAACCACCAAAGCCACCGAAGCCGCCGCCAAATAAATCGCCAAATAAATCGCCTAAATCAACGCCGCCAAAGCCACCATTAAAACCACCGCCTGTGCCGTAGTTAGGGTCAACCCCAGCGTGCCCGAATTGGTCGTATCTCGAGCGCTTTTGACTATCGCTTAAAATTTCATAAGCCTCACTAACTTCCTTAAAGCTCTCTTCAGCTTTCTTATCATTCGGGTTTAAATCCGGATGGTATTTTTTAGCCAGTTTTCGGTACGCTTTTTTTATCTCATCATCGCTTGCAGATTTTGCAATCCCAAGCGCTTCATAATAATCTCTTTTTTCAGCCATAAAATGATTATCCTTTAAACTTTTTTTAAGCGCAATTGCAAAATTTATCAGCGCTTTTTGTGTGTAAATATAAGTATGCTTAAAATTCAGCAAAGCACCCAGAGCCTTAATAAGGCGCCTGGGCGTTGCTTTTTTGGAAATGATTTTAACAGTGGATAGCCACTTAGAATTAACCCATATATTTTTTTAGGCTAAAACATTTGCAATAGAAATGCCTTTAAACTTCTTTAAAATCCGCATCAACAACATTGTCGTCGGCAGGTGGTGTTTGCTCTGCGCCGTTTTGTGCATCTGCGGCATTTTGTTGGTAAAGTTTTTCACTAACAGCATAAAATGCCTTTTGCAATTCTTCTTGTTTTGCTTTCACAGCTTCATTGTCAGTGCCTTTTAACGCTTCTTTTAAAGCGTCTATTTTAGCGTTGATATCCGTTTTTTCTTCTTCGCTGATTTTATCGCCCAAATCTGTCATTGCTTTTTCTGTTTGGAAAATCATTTGGTCTGCACTGTTGCGCAAATCCACTTCTTCACGGCGCACTTTGTCTTCGCTTGCATACTGCTCTGCTTCTTTTACAGCTTTTTCAACATCGTCTTTGCTCATGTTTGTAGAAGAGGTGATTGTGATAGTTTGCTCTTTGCCTGTACCTTTATCTTTTGCGCTAACATTTACAATGCCGTTTGCGTCAATATCAAAAGTAACTTCAATTTGAGGAACACCGCGAGGTGCAGGTGCAATGCCGTCTAAGTGGAAAACACCGAGTGATTTATTATCGCGTGCAAATTCACGCTCGCCTTGTAGAACATTAACTTCAACAGATGGTTGATTATCTGCCGCAGTAGAGAATACTTGGCTTTTCTTTGTGGGGATTGTTGTGTTGCGCTCGATAATTTTTGTGCTAACACCGCCCATTGTTTCAATGCCAAGGCTTAAAGGTGTAACGTCTAAAAGAAGAACACCTTTAACATCGCCGCCTAAAACGCCGCCTTGAATACCTGCGCCAACAGCAACACATTCGTCGGGGTTAATGCCTTTGCTCGGCTCTATTTTCATCAATTCTTTTACAGCGTCTTGCACTGCCGGAATACGGCTTGAACCGCCAACAAGTAAAACTTTGTTAAGCTCGCCATTGTTTAAACCTGCATCTTTCAATGCTTGTCGTGTGGGTGCCATTGTGCGCTCAACCAAAGTTGCGGTTAACTCGTTAAATTTTGCACGAGTTAAGTTCATATCAAGGTGTTTGGGGCCGCTTGCGTCAGCTGTGATAAACGGCAAGTTAATTGCTGTGCTCGCAACACCGCTAAGCTCTATTTTAGCTTTTTCAGCAGCTTCTTTTAAGCGCTGTGCCGCCATTTTATCTGCTTTTAAGTCCACGCCTGTTTCTTTTTTGAACTCAGCTGCCATCCAGTCGATAACAGCATCATCGAAATCATCACCACCAAGGTGAGTGTCACCGGCTGTAGCCAAAACTTCTGTAACACCGTCACCCATTTCTATAATGGAAACGTCGAATGTGCCGCCGCCCAAATCGTACACCATAATTTTTTGGTCGTTCTCTTTATCCGCGCCATAAGCCAATGCTGCCGCTGTTGGCTCATTTATAATGCGTTTAACATCAAGGCCTGCAATTGCACCGGCATCTTTTGTTGCCTGGCGTTGGCTGTCGTTAAAATATGCAGGAACGGTTATAACCGCCTCTGTAACTTTTTCGCCCAAATATGCCTCTGCATCGGCTTTAAGTTTTTGCAATATCATTGCGCTTATTTCTTGCGGGGTGTATTTTTTGTCGTCAATTTCAATTTTGTGGTCTGTGCCCATGTGGCGTTTGATGGATGAAATAGTTCTATCAGGGTTTGTAATTGCCTGACGTTTTGCTACTTGCCCAACAAGCCTTTCACCGTTTTTTGCAAAACCCACAACAGAGGGTGTTGTTCGTGCGCCTTCAGCGTTCGCTATAACAACCGGCTCGCCGCCTTCCATAACGGCAACACAGCTGTTAGTTGTTCCTAAATCTATACCAATAATTTTTCCCATAATTTTTCTCCTTTTTGTGTATATTATTTGTAAAATTAATTTTTATATATAAAGTTAATCGGCAACGGCTACAGTTGCATGGCGAATAACCTTATCTCCTAATGTGTAACCCGGCTGTAAAACCTGAGTTACTGTTCCGCTTTCAACACCGTCTTCTGCCGGCTGCTGCATAACAGCAGCGTGCATATTTGGGTCGAACATCTCGCCTAAAGCTTGCATTTCTTTAACGCCCAGAACATCAAAAGATTTATTGCATTGGTCTAAAGTTAACTGCACGCCTTTTTTGAAATTTTCGTCTTGTGTTTCAACATTAACTGCTAAAACAAGTGTATCCAATATAGGTAAAAGTGCTTGAACAGCGTGGATTAAGCCACCGGAAAAAGACATCTCTTTCTCTCTTAAACTGCGTTTTCTGAAATTTTCATATTCAGCAGCAGTTCTAAGCAGCGTTTCTTTTGTACTCTCAAGTTCTTTGTTTAGTTTTTCGTTTAAAGCCTTTAAAGAGGAAATTTCACTTTCACTTTTATTTGCTTGTTTAGGCTTTTTCGCTTGTTTTTCTGTAACTTGTTCACCATTATCTTTTTCGTTTTGTTTTTGCGCTGTGTTTGCTTCGTTTGCGTTATCATCTATAACGTCGTTCGCTTCATTAATTTTATCTTCTTGCACCATATTACATACCTCCTTTAATATTTCCCGACATGCATTCGCTCAATTTATTTGCAAAGTATTCAAGTTTGGGAATAATTGTTTTAAATTGCATACGTGATGAACCGATAATTGCTATAGAACCTGTTCTGCCGCCACCTGCTATATATTGTTTATTTACAATACAATAACCGGGCATAGGGTAGTCTTTAATATCTTCACCGAGCAGAATATTAGTTAATGGCGAGTTATGAGATATGTGCGCTCGCACAGACTTTTCATCGGCTATAAATGCCATAAGGTTAATTAAACTTTTATTTAATATATCGTTGTTGTTTTCGCTGTATTTTAAAAGGTGTTGATGTCCAACGCAATATAAATTTGCTTTTTGAGCGCCGGCTATAAGCTTTTGCGCTGCATCTAAACAGGGTAGCAGTGCACCGGAGCGGTTGCCCATAATTTGCATTGCATTTTGAAACAACGTGTTTGTTATATCTGCATGGCTTACAAAAACAAACAATTTATTTAGCATATAGTTTAAAATGTCTATATCACCTTTTTGTAACGGTTCTTGCAATTTAACTGTCCTTGTGCTAACGCCTCCAACATCTGTTACACATAAAATTGCCAATGTATAATGCCCAACTTGCACAACTTCAAAGTGAGAGGCGCATGTGTAGGAGCTTTCAGGTGTTAAAACAAGCGCTGTATAATTGTAAAGTTTAGAAAGCGCTTTTGCAAAACTGAATGCCACATGCTCCGGGTTTAAATCTATTTCAGAAATATAAGCGTCAATGGTGTTTTTTTCATTTGCTTGCAATGCGGTGTCGGTGTGTAAAAGGTTATCTATATAATACCGGTAGCCTTTATAACTGGGTATGCGCCCTGCACTTGTATGAGGTTGAACCAATAGCCCAAGTTTCGTAAGTGCCGCCATCTCGCTTCGTAAAGTTGCAGTTGAAACCGCCATGCTCAAGTATCTTGACAATACTGTGCTTCCAACAGGCTCGCCATCTATGCTGTAAAGCCTTACAATAGCCGTTAAAACTTCTTGCTTTCTATTGTCCATATCAATAATCCTCACAAGGTTTTCGGTTTGTGGTTAGCACTCTAATGCGTTGAGTGCTAATTTAATTTTACACTTCTTTTTGCCAATGTCAATAGTCTTTGGAAAATATAAAAGAAAATTAACAACTTTAATATTTCATTCACAATTTAAAATATACATTTATTATGTATAAAACGTAGAAAATTATTAAAACAATTGCATTATTTAAGTGCTATAATATATAATGTAAGTAATAGTAACAAACTTGTTGTTTGTTATAAGCATTTTAGTATGTGCTTTTTACTCCGTTAGCTGCTAAACTATTTTTAGAATGGTATAAAATTGTTGTTAATTTACAACAATAGGTAAAAGCTCTTTTTTGCTTTGGAAAAGTTAAAAAGTTGCGCAAACATAATATGTTGGTACATAATTGCTAATTATTAAAAAAGATTAAAAGAGGAAACTATTATGAGTATTAAACAATATTGCTTCGACACAGACAAAAAAATTAATATGGACAAACTTCCCACCGATAGCAAAATGGACAAAGCAATTAAAGAAGAAATATTAAAAAAACTTAAAGAAAACCAAGCGAAAATGGCAATTTTGCAAGATAAACTTTATGCAGATGCGAGAGAAGGCGTAATTTTTGTTCTTCAAGCTATGGATGCCGCCGGTAAAGACAGCACAATTAAACATGTTATAGGCCCGTTAAACCCACAAGGGGTAGAGGTTGTAAGTTTTAAGCAGCCAAGTGCTGAGGAGTTATCGCACGATTATTTGTGGCGAGCTCATTCTTCAATGCCAACAAGGGGAAAAATTGGCATATTGAATAGGTCTTATTACGAGGATGTTTTGGTTGTGCGTGTTCATAATTTGCAAAACAGATATAAAATGGCAGAGAGATGTATTGACAAAACAGAGGAGAAATTTTTTGAAAAACGATATAGGCAGATAAAAAATTATGAAGAGTATTTATATGAGAATTCATATAGAATTGTAAAAATATTTTTACATGTTTCTCAAGATGAGCAAAAGAAACGGTTTTTATCTCGAATTGATGATGAGAGAAAGAACTGGAAGTTTTCATCGTCCGATTTAAAAGAGCGCGCTTATTTTAATAAATATATGAGAGCGTATGAAGAAGCGATAGAGAATACAGCAACAAAACATTCGCCTTGGTATATCTTGCCGGCAGACCAAAAATGGTATACAAGATATTTGGTTTCGGAAATTGTGGTGAAAACCTTGCAAGAATGTAAACCTAAATATCCCGAACTTCCAACAGCCGAAATTAAAGCACTTGAAGCGTGCAAAGAAAAATTATTGGAAAAGGATAAAAAGGAATTAGAAAAAAATAAAAAGCAAGAAGTTAAGAAAGTTTAAAGGCTAATTTTCACCGAAAACAACCATGAAATTTATTGTTTTGTATTATTTTAGCACTGTTTAATAAAAAAAACATAGCAACTTGTTAAAAAGTTGACATATATACTATTGCTTTAATTGTTAAAAAACTATATAATAATAGATGGTTAATAAAAGCCTATATTCAATATTACATGTTAATGGCAAATGTGCCAAAAAGGAGTTTTAAAGTTTTATGAGCAAATTGAACAAAAAAACAGTTGAAGACATTGATGTTAAAGGTAAGAAAGTATTAGTTCGTTGTGATTTTAATGTGCCTATGAAAGAGGGCGTTATTACAAATGATAACAGGATTACTGCGGCACTGCCAACAATAAAAAAATTAATTGAAAATGGTGGACGTTTAATTTTATGTAGCCATTTAGGCAAACCTAAAAATGGCCCTGAGAAAAAATTCTCAATTGAGCCGGTAGCGGAAAAATTAAGCGAGTACTTGGGCAAAAAAGTTGTGTTTGCAAACGACGATAATGTTGTGGGAAGCAATGCAAAAGCTGCAATTGAAGCGATGAACGACGGCGATGTTGTTTTGCTTCAAAACACACGTTTCAGAAGCGAAGAAACAAAGAACTTGCCTGCATTCAGCCAGGAACTTGCAAGCCTTGCAGAGGTTTTTGTAAACGATGCATTCGGTTCAGCACACCGTGCACACTGCTCAACTGTTGGCGTTACAGATTATATTAAACAAACAGCTGTAGGCTATTTAATGAGCAAAGAGATAAAATATTTAGGCAATGCAGTTAACGATCCTGAGCGCCCGTTTGTTGCAATTTTAGGCGGTGCTAAAGTTGCCGATAAACTAAGTGTTATTGAAAACTTGTTAAACAAAGTTGATACATTAATTATTGGCGGTGGCATGGCTTACACATTTATAAAATCTCAAGGTTATGAAGTTGGCAAATCTTTGATAGACAGTGAAAAATTAGATTATTGCCAAGAAATGCTAAAACTTGCAAAAGAAAAAGGCGTTTCACTTTTATTGCCGGTAGATACAGCAATTGCAGAAAACTTCCCAAAACCTATTGACGCTCAAATAGATGTTAATTATGTTGATGTTACAAATATACCGGAAAATTCTATGGGGCTTGATATTGGGCCAAAAACTATTGAATTGTTTGAAAATGCAGTGAAACAGGCAAAAACAGTTGTTTGGAACGGGCCGATGGGCGTTTTTGAAAACCCTGTGCTTGCAGAAGGCACAAGAGCAGTTGCAAAAGCACTTGCAAAAACAGATGCAACAACAGTTATAGGCGGTGGCGATAGTGCAGCTGCTGTAATTCAACTGGGCTTCTCAGATAAAATGACACATATTTCAACAGGTGGCGGTGCAAGCCTTGAATACCTGGAGGGCAAAGAATTGCCGGGTATATCTTGTATAGCTGAGGCATAATTCAATAGCCTGTAATTAATTAAAATTTATGCAGGAAACAGCATGGCCTATTGCATGTATTGCGATAATATGTTGTATCCTGCATTTTTTAAAATAATATAAATTATTTTGGAGGGTAATATGGATAAATCTAAACGCAGAACGGTTATAGCCGGGAACTGGAAAATGAACCAAAACACAGTACAAACAAAAGAGCTTTTAGCACAAATGAAAGAAATGGTTAAAGCTGTGGATTGTGATGTTGTACTTTGCACACCTTTTACAAGTTTAAGCACAGCATTGCAGGAAACAAAAGGCTCTAATATAAATGTTGGTGCACAAAATGTGCATTTTGCTAAAAACGGTGCTTACACAGGCGAAATTAGCGCTGAAATGCTAAAAGAGCTTGGCGTAAACTATGTTATTACAGGCCATTCAGAGCGCAGGCAATATTTTGGTGAAACAAATGAAACAGTTAATATGCGTTCAAGGGCAGCAATAGATGAGGGATTAACTGCTATTGTTTGTGTAGGCGAGAGCCTAACAGAGCGCGAGCAAGAGATAACAAACGAAGTTGTGCGCTTGCAAACAAAAATTGCGCTTAACGGTTTTAGCGAGAGCGATATGAAAAAAGTTATTATTGCTTACGAGCCTGTTTGGGCAATTGGAACAGGGCGCACTGCTACTGCCGAGCAAGCTGAAGAAGTTTGCCTTGAAATACGCAATTTGCTAACAGAATTGTATTCAGAGCAATTGGCACAGAGCGTTACCATACAATATGGCGGCAGCATGAATGCTGCAAATGCAGACGAATTACTGTCTAAGCCAAATGTAGACGGTGGGCTTATAGGTGGTGCATCGCTTAAAGCGCAAGATTTTGCTGCAATTGTTGCGGCAGCAAGCAAATAGTCGGAGGATGTAACATGAAAAAACCTTTGGTACTGTGCATTTTAGACGGCTTTGCATGGCTTCCCGAGCAAGAATTCGGCAATGCTATTGCGGCGGCAAAAAAACCTAATTTGGATAAATTATTTGCAGAAAACGCATACACATTGCTTGGCGCTTCCGGTTTAGAAGTTGGTTTGCCACAAGGGCAAATGGGTAACAGCGAAGTTGGGCACACAAATATTGGTGCGGGTAGGATTGTATATCAAGAGTTAACTCGCATTACGAAAGCAATTAACGACGGTGATTTTTTTGAAAACGAAGTGCTTGTAAATGCTGTGCAAAATGCAATAAACAACGATAAAGCGCTTCATTTGATGGGACTTTTATCTGACGGTGGTGTTCACAGCCACAACGAGCATTTGTATGCGCTTTTAAAACTTGCCAAAAACAAAGGCCTCAAAAATGTGTATATACACGCAATTATGGACGGCAGAGATGTTGCGCCTAATTCAGGTGCAGCGTTTATTGATGAATTACAAGCAAAAATTAAAGAGATAGGCGTTGGAACAATTGCGAGTGTTAGCGGCAGATATTATGCCATGGACAGGGATAACAGATGGGATCGTGTTGAAAAGGCATATAATGCAATTGTGCTTGGCGAGGGAAATAAAGGTACGCCCGAGCAGATTATGAAACAAAGCTACGAGCAAGAAGTGTTTGACGAATTTGTTATACCAAGTGTAACTTGTGAAGATGCAGGCATTAATGTTGGCGACAGTGTTATTTTCTTCAATTTCCGCCCGGACAGAGCACGTGAAATAACACGCACATTGGTTGATGAAAACTTCGATGGCTTTGAGCGCAAAAACGGTTTAGTAAATGTGCACTATGTTTGCTTCACACGTTATGATGCAACAATGCCCAATGTTGAAATTGCCTTTAAACCGCAAAGTTTAGATAATGTTTTTGGCGAATATTTAGCAAAAAACAACAAAACGCAATTGCGCATTGCCGAAACGGAAAAATATGCTCATGTAACATTCTTTTTTAACGGCGGCATAGAAAAGCAATTTGAAGGCGAAGACAGAGCACTGATAGACAGCCCAAAAGTTGCAACCTATGATTTGCAACCTGAAATGAGCGCATACTTAGTTGCGGATGAATGTGTTAAACGCATTGAAAGCGGAAAATATGATGTTGTTATTTTAAACTTTGCCAATTGCGACATGGTTGGCCATACGGGAGATTTTAACGCTGCTGTTAAAGCGGTTCAGGCGGTTGATGAGTGTGTAGGCAAAGTTGTGAGCGCAATAGAAAACGCAGGTGGTATATTGCTGCTAACGGCAGACCACGGAAATGCCGATAAAATGTATGATGGCGATGTAAACACACCGTTCACAGCACACACAACAAACCCGGTGCCTTTCTTGGTGAAAGGTTTGGGCGAAGTGAAATTAAGGCAAGACGGCGTTCTGGCTGACATAACACCAACAATGCTAAAAATTATGCAGCTAACGCAACCTGATGAGATGACAGGAACTTCAATTATAATTTAAAATTTTAAATTTAAAAATGGCATGTGGGTAAAAACTCACATGCCATTTTGTATATATTCTATATTCAAATAATGGTATAAAAATTATTTAAGCAAATTTGTGAAATCTTCGTTTGGAATGGGTTTTGAAAAGTAAAAACCTTGTGCTATATCACAGTTAATTGCCTTTAAAAAATCAACCTGTTCTATTGTTTCAACGCCTTCGGCAACGGTTTTAAGGTTCAGTTTTTTTGCCATTTCAACCAAGCTTTTTACAACAATCTTGTTCTTTTCTTCATTTTCTGCTTTATCGTTAACTAAAAAGCTTCTATCAAATTTAATGGTGTGAACATTCATATCTTTTAGTGCACCTAAAGATGAGTACCCGGAGCCGAAATCGTCCATTGAAACCGAATAGCCGCTGTTATACAATTGCTCAAATATATCGTTATATTCTTGTTTGTTTTCTATTAAAACTGTTTCTGTAATTTCAATTTCCAATAGGCTTCTGGGAACATTGTATGCATCTGAAATTTCTATAAGCTTTTGCACAAAATTAGTGTCTGTAAAGTGTGCTTTTGAAAAATTATTAGAAATAGGTACTGCATCTATTTCATTATCTATCCAATTGCGCACTATTTGGCATACATTTTCAAACATATACATGTCTAAATCTACAATAAAGCCGTTTTGCTCAAACAATGGTATAAAATGGCCGGGATATATAATATTACCACTATTATCTATCCACCTAACCAGTGATTCAGCGCCCATTATCTTATTATGTTGCAAACTGTGCTTACCTTGTAAAAACACTTTAAACTCTTTATTTGCTAATGCATCGTGCATTTTGTTTGTAATTTCTGCGTTCTGCATTAAACGCTGTTTAAAAGTAACATCATACGTGCAAATTTTGTTATCTTTTTGTGCTTTAGCGGTATTATGCGCCAAATTAACTTTGTTTAAAATATCATTAACATCAGTTTCGCCCTTTTCTATATTATATAATCCATAACGAAATTGTAAACTGTGCGTTTTTATTTCAGGAATAAGCCTTTTTATTGCCTCTTCATAGTCACCTTTTAAACCAAGTTTTTCACTGTCACTTTTTAAGGCAAATATTAAAAATTCATCGGTGTTAGATCTACAACAAATCATATTATCCAATTCAAATGTTTTAATAAAAGTAGCTATAGTTTTCAAAACTTTATTGCCGGTTTCAAAATTAAATATTTCATTAATAACCTTAAAGTTTATAATATCAAATTTAATAATTGAAAACTCTTGATAGGATTGAAAATTACTTTTGATATTATTGTCTTTCAAAATGTTTTTAACGTCCATTTTAAACTTGCTCAAATTGTATAAGCCTGTAAGGTCGTCAATAAAAGCAATTTTTTTAATTTCATTTGCAGACATTGTTAACAGAGCCCATATACCGATAATTAAAAACAAACAAACAGCTATTGTTATTAAATTAATTTGGCTCATAGAATTTTCAATATAGTTAACATTCTCTGTTATAACCGAATAGGGTGCTGCAAGCAAAATGAACCAATCGTTAACCATTAAAGGTTTGTAAACAGCAAATCTGCGGCTATCGTTCAAAGTGTAGCGCAACTCGCCTGAAACACTGTTTGCAATATTATCTTTAATAGTTTGAACATTAACATTATCTTCAAATGCAGCAAGCTCGTAAGACGTGAATATATTTTCTGATTTTAAAAATTCACTTGTTACATTGCTTGAAATTAAAGTTCCGTCATCTTTTAAAATGTAAGAAATACCTTGATTATCAAAAAAGTCGGGTAAAAGTTCACTTAAAAACGATACAGGATACTCAACCGCTAAAACGCCTGCAATTACATTAAACTCATATATGGGTGTAGAGATTATTACTACCTCATTGCCTCCGCTAAGCGATGTTTTTACTTCACTTATATTTGTTTCGCCATTCATTGCTGAATCAAAATGCTCTTCATTGCGTATATCAACCACATGCCCTAAATTGTTAATTCCTACACCGCTTGGATCTACAATATAAACCGACTCAAAACTGTAGTTGAATTTTAAAGAAGAAATATAATCTAATATAGAGCTTTCATCGTAGCCGAAAACAACTAACGAATCTGCAATGCTTTCAACTATTTTCATTTCATTTTCAAGAAGATAATCAACATTATTTTGATGTGATGTGGCAAGCTCACTTAGATTGCTTGTGGCTAAATCCGAAATAGCTCCGTCTACTTCTGTGCCAAATTGATTTATGCTTGTAAATATAATTACAGTAGCAATTAAAAATGCCAAAATTATTATTAAGTTTTGTCTTTTTTTTAGCAAAATAATAACTCCTTTACAAAGAAAATTGGCATGGAAAATTAAAAAATTTTATATATGATTAAACTTGTATAATTATAACATATAATGTATTATAATACAACATCATTTGCTTTGAAAGTAATATTATATTAATTTTGCATAATATTTGAAATAATTTTAACAGTTGAATGGGTTTTTATATAGAAAATTCGTAAAACAGTGCTTTAAATGTTGACACTTATTACGCTTTGTGATAATATAAATTATTATGTGTATATTATAGAAAAATATAATTTATAACCTAAATGCTAAGACGCAGACAGTAGCGGCAAATTAAAGCTAAAGCGAGTGGGGAACAGTGCAAGCCCCATGCGGAAATTTGCATGTGAATATCACTGCCGAGCTGCATACCGATAAGTAGGCTATGCCGGTTTTGCACCGTTAATGCAAGCGCGTATACCTTTAATGTGGTGCACGTGGCAATGGGTGGTACAAAAACAAAAGCAAAGCTTTTGTCCTGTTGGCAGGGCAGGGCTTTTTTTATTTGTTTTGTAATTTTAGCTTTTTTTAGCACATAATAGTGATTTTTTAAGCATAATGTGATTATTCATATTGAAAGGATTTTAATAATAATGAGCGTTTACAAAAAAGTTGACACTAATTTGAATTTTGTTGACCGTGAAAAAGAAATAATGCAATTTTGGAAAGAGAACAATATTCTAAACACAAGCATAGAAAAAAGCGGAAATAATACCTACACGTTTTACGACGGCCCTCCCACGGCCAACGGTCAGCCTCATATAGGGCATGTGGAAACACGCGCTTTTAAAGATCTAATTCCTCGCTTTCATGCTATGAAAGGCAATTATGTTCCGAGGAAAGCAGGCTGGGATACTCATGGGTTGCCCGTTGAGCTTGAAGTTGAAAAACTTTTGGGTTTAGATGGTAAAGAGCAAATAGAGGAATACGGCCTTGCACCTTTTATAGATAAATGCAAAGAGAGCGTTTGGAAATATAAAGGCATGTGGGAAGAGTTTTCCGATATAGTAGCATTTTGGGCGGATATGGAAAACCCTTATGTAACATACAGCAACGATTTTATAGAGAGCGAATGGTGGGCGCTTAAAGAAATTTGGGAAAAAGGCCTTTTATATAAAGGCTTTAAAATTGTACCTTATTGCCCAAGATGCGGAACACCGCTGTCAAGCCATGAGGTTGCACAAGGCTATAAAGACGTTAAAGAGCGCAGTGCTATAGCACGCTTTAAAGTGAAAGACGAAGATGCCTTTATTTTGGCATGGACAACCACTCCGTGGACGCTTCCTTCAAACGTTGCGCTTTGTGTTAACCCTAATGAAGAATATTCTAAGGTTAAAATGAACGAAGATGGCAAAGTTTATTATTTGGCAAAAGCACTTGCAGATAAGGTTTTAGGCGAAGAAAGTTATGCAATATTAGACACTTTTAACGGTAAAAACCTTGAGTATAAAGAGTATACCCCTTTATTTGATTTTGTAAACCCTGACAAAAAATGCTTTTATGTTACTTGTGCAGATTTTGTTACTTTGAGCGATGGCACCGGTGTTGTTCACATTGCACCTGCCTTTGGTGAGGACGATAACAAAGTTGGCGTTAGTTATGATTTGCCTTTTGTTCAATTAGTGGATACAAAAGGTGAAATGACAGAGCAAACAAAATGGGCAGGCGTTTTTTGCAAAGATGCAGATAAAGAAATTTTGATGGACTTAAAAGAGCGTGGTCTTCTTTTCAGTGCGCCAAAATACGAACACTCTTACCCTCATTGCTGGCGCTGTGATACACCGCTTATCTACTATGCAAGAGATTCTTGGTTTATTAAGATGACAAGCGTTAAAGAAAAACTGATAGCTAACAACAAAACAATAAACTGGGTGCCCGAAAACATTGGAACAGGCCGCTTTGGAGATTGGCTTGAGAATGTGCAAGATTGGGGCGTTAGCCGCAACAGATATTGGGGTACGCCGCTTAATATTTGGGAGTGCGATTGTGGGCACAAACATTCTATTGGTGGCATAGATGAGCTAAGAAAAATGTCGCCCAATTGCCCTGATGATATTGAACTACACCGCCCACATATTGATGCAGTTACAATAACATGCCCTAAATGCCAAAAGCAAATGACACGTGTGCCCGAAGTGGTGGATTGCTGGTTTGATTCAGGCGCAATGCCTTTTGCACAGCACCATTATCCTTTTGAAAACAAAGATTTGTTTAAAACGCAATTCCCTGCAGATTTCATTTGCGAAGCTGTAGACCAAACAAGGGGTTGGTTTTATTCTTTGCTTGCAATATCAACACTGATTTTTGATGTTGCACCGTTTAAAAACGTTTTAGTTTTAGGGCATGTGCAGGATGAAAACGGGCAGAAGATGAGCAAATCTAAAGGCAATGCAGTGCAACCTATGGACGCACTTGCACAGCACGGAGCAGACGCAATAAGATGGTATTTCTACACAGCGTCGGCGCCATGGTTGCCAAAAAGATACAGCGATAAAATTGTTCAAGAAGGCCAGCGCAAATTTCTTGGCACATTGTGGAACACCTATGCGTTCTTTGTACTTTACGCAAATATTGATGGCTTTAATGCAAGTGATTATAAACTTGAGCCCGAAAAACTGTCTTTGATGGACAAATGGCTTTTATCAAAATTAAACTCGCTTGTTAAAAATGTGGATAGCTACCTTGCAAACTTCCAAATTCCGGAAGCCGCAAGATGCCTACAAGAATTTACAGACGACATGAGCAACTGGTATGTACGCAGAAGCCGTGAGCGCTTTTGGGGCAAAGATATGCCGCAAGATAAAATTAACGCATACATGTCGCTTTACACAGCTCTTGTAACAGTTGCAAAACTTTCTGCGCCTATGATACCGTTTTTATCGGAGAATATTTACCAAAACTTAGTGCGCAGTTTAGATGAAAATGCACCCTTAAGTGTGCATTTGTGCAATTACCCAACAAGCGATGAAAGCTATATAGATGAGAATTTAGAAAGCCAAATGGATGCGGTTTTAAAAATTGTTGTTCTGGGCAGGGCGGCAAGGAACGGCAGTTTAAGAAAAAACCGCCAACCGCTTGCAAAAATGTTTGTTAAAGCCGAAGAAGCATTGAGTGAAGACTATATAAATATCATAGCTGAGGAATTGAATGTTAAAGAAATAGAAATGACAGATGATGTATCCTCGTTCACAAGCTATAATTTTAAACCACAGCTTAAAACACTTGGGCCAAAATACGGCAAACAACTTGGCGAAATAAGAGAGGCTCTTTCTAAAATTGACGGCACAAATGCAAAAAAACAACTTGATGGAAACACATATCTCTCTTTAAATATCTCTATAGGCGAAATTAAACTTGAAAAAGATGCTTTGCTTATAGAAACAGTGCAATCAGAGCGCTATTACACATTGGAAGACGGTGCAATCACCGTGGCGCTGGATATTCAGCTAACTCAAGAGCTTATCCATGAGGGCTATGTTCGTGAAATTGTATCTAAGCTTCAAACTATGCGCAAAGAAGCAGGTTTTAATGTTGAAGATTATATTGTTTTTTATGCTAAAGGCAATGAAGAGCTTGAAAGTGTGATAAAAGCAAATGAGAAAAGCATTTGTGAAGATGTTCTAAGCAAAGAAGCTATATACGGCAATATAGAAGGGTATAGCAAAGAGTGGGATATAAACGGACAAAATATAATTTTAGGTGTTAAAAGGTAAACATAGCCACAGCTTTATAATAAGTTTATGAATTTTTTTGTGAAATATTGTAATAAAGCGCAATATATAGTATAATAAGATATTGTATGGCTATGAAATTTGATTTTAATATTATTTTTTTGTGTTTAAAATTATTGTAATATAATTATTTAAAAAGTTTATCTTAATTAATAGGGGTATTTATGGAAAATTTAACAACGCTAACAAAAGAACAATTGCAAAGTTTAAAAGAGAGCGCTTTAAATGAACTTGAGAAGTTTAAAGCAGAGAATTTAAAGCTGGATATGTCAAGGGGTAAGCCTGCGCCTGAACAGCTCGATTTATCTATGGGCGTTCTTGACGAAAAGGCTTATATAGGCAAAACAGGCATAGATGCCAGAAATTACGGCAATTTAGAGGGTATGCCTGAAGCGAGAGAGTTTTTTGCCCAGATGATGGGTTTAAGCGCAAACGAAGTTTTTGCGGGCGGAAATTCAAGCCTTAATTTTATGTATAATATGATAGAGCTTGGTTGCAGAAAAGGCTTTGCAGAAAGCGAAAAACCGTGGGCAAGTGATGAAAAAAGAAAGTTCCTTTGCCCTGCACCCGGTTATGATAGGCACTTTCGTATAACAGAATATTTCGGCTTCGAGCTTGTTGAAGTTCCAATGCTGAGCACAGGCCCAGATATGGACACAGTTGAAAAACTTGTGGCAAGTGACAGCGGCATAAAAGGCATTTGGTGTGTACCTATGTATTCTAATCCTGATGGTTACACTTATAGCGATGAAACAGTAAAGCGCCTTGCCAATATGAAAACCGCCGCTAAAGATTTTAAAGTTTTTTGGGATAATGCATATTGTGTGCACCATTTAGCGGATGAACCCGATAAGCTTTTAAACATTATGGAGCAAGCTAAAATTGCAGGCACACAAAACAGAATTTTAGAGTTTTGCTCGCTCAGCAAAGTTACATTTGCGGGTGCAGGCGTGGGCGCAATGGGTGCAAGCGAAGAAAATATAAATTATATTTTGAAAAATGCATTCCCAATGACAATTAGCTATGATAAACTAAATCAATTGCGCCATGTGAATTATTTCAAAAATATGCAAGGTGTAAGTGAGCACATGAAAAAACACAAAGAGCTTATTAAGCCTAAATTTGATGTTGTTTTAAAAACATTAAGCGAAGATTTAGGCGAAGAGAACGCAATGTGGACAAAGCCTAACGGCGGCTATTTCATTAGCTTGTTTTTACCTAATAATTGCGCGAAACGCACAATTGCCCTTTGTAAAGAGGCAGGCGTTGTTTTAACAGGCGCGGGCGCGGCATACCCTTATGGCATTGATAAAAATGATAGCAATATAAGAATTGCTCCCACATATCCACCGATATCGGAGCTTTTAACGGCAACAAAACTGCTTTGTGTTTGCAGTAAATTAGCTATTATAGAAAACCTTTTGGCACAGTAACTAACCGCAAAATGCGGATATCGGAGGATTATAGATGAAAACTAAAGGCAAACCATGGCAATTTTTTGTCTTGGCAATTATCATCATTTTGTTTTCTGCAACTGCTTTTATAGGCATAAGCAGCCAATACGGTGATATTTTAACCACCTATGTAAAAGGCGCGGCGGATATCCGTTTCGGAATAGACATTCGAGGCGGTATTGAAGTTACATTTATGCCGGAAGATGGTGTTGATGCAACAACCGAGCAAATGGCGGCGGCTGAATCTGTTATTCAACAGCGCTTAATCAGTTTGAATATAACTGATAGCGAATTGTACACAGATGATAATAATAACCGCATTATTTTGCGCTTCCCTTGGCAGGAAAACGAAACAGAGTTTAACCCTGAAAACGCTATTGAAGAAATTGGCGCAACCGCACAGCTTACATTCCGTGAGGGCATGGAAGTTGATACAGACGGCTTGCCCACAGGTGTAACCGCTGAGAATATAATATTAGAGGGCTTAGATATAAAAAGTGCCACAGCTTCAGTTGATACAACTCAAGGTAGCAGCTCTTATGGCGAGTATTATATTTCTTTAGAGCTTGAAGATTCAGGCACAGATAAATTTGCAGAGGCAACCACAAGGCTTGCCGAGACACAAGGCACCATCTCTATTTGGATGGACGATACAATGATATCGGCGCCGAGTGTGCAAAGCGCAATTGTTGACGGCAATGCAATGATTACATTAAACGGCTCAGACGATGCCACAAGAGATGAGGCAATAACACTTGCCAATCAAATAAATTCAGGTGCACTGCCTTTTTCTTTAAGCGCAGAAAGTTATAGCACAATCAGCCCAAGCCTTGGTGCTAATTCGTTAGATGCAATGTTGCTTGCAGGCATAATTGCATTCGCACTTGTATCAATTTATATGATTTTAAATTATCGTTTACACGGCTGTGTTGCTGTAATTTCGCTTTTAGGGCAAGTGGCCGCAACCATTGCGGCAGTTTCGGGTTATTTTCCCGTTATAAACAGCTTCACATTAACACTCCCGGGCATTGCGGGTATAATTCTTGCAATTGGCATGGGTGTTGACGCCAATGTTATAGCAGGCGAGCGTATACGTGAAGAATTGCGTTCGGGCAAAAGTTTAGACGGCGCAATTAAATCCGGTTTTGAACGTGGGCTTACCCCGGTTATAGACGGAAATGTTACAGTTATTATTGTTGCCGCTATATTAATGGGCGTGTTTGGCTCATCCGATACAATATTCGGCGAAGTTTTAACTTGGCTTGGTTTTGGGGCGGCAACATCGGGAACTATTTACTCATTCGGCTACACTTTGCTTGTAGGTGTTATAATGAACTTTATTTTCGGGGTTGTTTGCACACGCATAATGCTTAAAGGTGTATCTAAGTTGAAAATTATGCGCAATGTAAAATTATACGGAGGGCAAAAGAATGAAAAAACAGTTTAATTTTATAGATAACAGGAAAAAATTCTTTGCTCTATCAGGTGTTTTGATTATTTTAATAGCTGTTTTCTCTTTGGTGATAGGCGTTGAAATGGATATTCAATTCAGAGGTGGCGCAATTTTAACATACAGCTATGATGGCGATATCAGCATGGATAATTTTAACAGCGATGTTATTGATGCTTTTGGCAGTGGCACTACCGGTACAGGCAACGACGTTGCAACCGGCAGAAACACAGTTACAATTAGCCTTGCGGGCAATTCAACCGTTTCACCTGAACAGGTATCTGCTTTTGCTGAAACTTTAAGCACTGAATACGCTGATAACGGCTTTGAGCAACTTTCCTTAAACATTGTTAATCCAATTATGGGCAATGAGTTTTTTGCAAGATGCATTGTTGCTGTTGTTTTGGCATCTTTGCTTATTTTAGCATATATATCCATCAGGTTTAAAAACATAGGCGGTTTATCCGCAGGCGCAATGGCTGTTGTTGCTCTAATTCACGATTTAATTATTGTGTTCGGTGTTTTTGTAATAGCACAAATTCCTCTAAACAGCAATTTTATAGCTGCAATGCTTGTTATTTTGGGCTATTCTATCAACGATACAGTTGTTGTTTACGACAGAATTCGTGAAAACAAAAAGCTTTACGGCAAAACTATGCAAGTTGGTGAACTTGTTAATTTAAGCATAAACCAAAGCCTAAAACGTTCAATAAACACAACAATTTCTACCGTTTTAGCACTTGGAACAGTTTGTGTGGTTTCAGGAATATTTGGCTTAACAAGCATATTCACATTTGCACTGCCGCTTATTGTTGGTATGATTAGCGGTGTGTATAGCACAATATTTATTGCCGGCCCACTTTGGGTAACTTGGATGCAAAGAAGTGAAAGCAAAGGTAAAAAACAAAGCAAGAAATAGTAAAAGAAAGGATAAAGCTTATGAAATGCCCGTTTTGTGGAGATGTGGATTCAAAAGTTATTGATTCTCGCCCTGCCGATGACGGCGAGCGAATAAGAAGGCGCAGAGAGTGTTTAAAATGCAACAAGAGGTTTACAACTTACGAAATAGTTGAAACCGTGCCAATTTTTGTGATTAAAAAAGATAAATCACGCGAGGCATTTAACAAACAAAAACTGTTAAACGGCCTTTTAAGAGCTTGCGAAAAACGCCCGGTTTCCTTAAAACAGTTAGAACAAGCGGCAGAAAACATAGAGCAAAGCCTTTTAAACTCTTACGATAGGGAAATAACTTCAATGCATGTAGGCGAACTTGCAATGCAAGAGCTTAAAGTAATTGATGAAGTTGCCTATGTTCGTTTTGCCTCTGTTTACAGGCAATTCGGTGATGTTAACACTTTCATGGACGAACTAAAAACTTTGCTTGAAAAACGTGTTTCTTCAAAATAGGTTTATATGCAATTTCTTTTGTTTTAACAATATGCATATTATGCGCTAAAATAGCGTTGAAAAAGCCTTATCCAAAGCTTTCGCGTGTTGTTGTGCTTTGTCAATTTCACATTGTAAATCAGAGAGGTTATCAGGCTGTATATATGCAGATAAAGAATTTAAACTAACACTTAGTGTTGTTATTGCCTCTTTTTTTACAAATAAATCAAGCACAAATTCTTGCGAATTGTAAAAATTTAATAAATCATCATTTAAAGCGTCGGCATTATAAAAATCGCCGGCGCTTGCGCTTGCCCTAACGGCGTATAGTTTATCGCTTATCTCTTTGGTTATGCCTTCAATAATAAGTTGGCTTGTAACAGCATAAACAATTATTAATGTAAATATAACAACGCTAATTTTGGCTTTTGTCATTTTAATCTCCATTCTGTGCAGCACAAACAGCTATTAAAAACCTCCGTATAAAATAGAGATTATAGGAATGTGCAAAGCAACGCCATTAAAATTAATTTTAGCGTTTTTACGCTAAAATTCTTTCTTCTTTTTTGATTAAATATGTTTGTTTAACATCATTGCAAAGCAGTAAAAGTACATCTTTAATTTCGCAATTATTTTGTTTGCATAACTTGTGAACAAAATCGTAATCAATATTGCAGTGAGCCATGTTTTCTTCATCAATTTCTCCATGTGTTATTATGCTAATAGAGGGCATTTTGGCTTGTGGTGTTTCAAAATTAAAATTGCCGTTTGTAACGCTATCAAACCGGTGTTTCTTTTTTGCGTTTATTGTTCCGTTGGTTTCTATAACTGCAAAATCAACTTCCGTAAGCTCGAAAATTTCTTTAGTTCGCAAACAAGCAAGTAAATCGTTGACAGAAAAGCGCAGCTCGTTTAATAGTTTTTGGTTTAACACACCGTTTTTTATAATTATGCGTGGGCTACCTGATACAAGTTTGGACAACTTTTTAGATTTTACACAATAAGTTGAAATTATAATTTCAAGGCAAATAATAATTAATAAAGGAGCAATACTGGATATAACGGGAAATTCGGGGTTTTCAATTGCAATAGACGCTAAATTCGATATTAAAATTGTAGATACAAGCTCGGAGGGTTGAAGCTCTCCGAGCTGTTTTTTTCCCATAAACCGCATAGCAATTATTACAATAAAATAAATAAGCACCGTTCTCATAAGAATATTTAGCATAAAAAACTCCTTTAATGTTTAACAAACGTATTATGAGGCATAATAAAAAGTATAAATATTTTTGGAGGATACCTCATGGGTGATTTATCAAGCGATATAAAAATAAGCAAGCAACAGCTTTTAAACTATTTTGGTGAAAATGTAGATTTTTATACAAAAGATATAAAACTATGCGGTGTTAAATGTTGTATATGCATTTTTGAGGGGCTTTCAAGCCTTGAACGCTTATGGATTATGACTTTAGATGCGCTGAGCAATTTGAATGAGTTTCCGAGTGAAAACGAGAATTTATATGAATACCTTATGCATAACACAGAATTGCCCCTTGAAAAAGCACCGATAGATACTCTTGAGAGCGCCGCACTTCGCCTAACAAGTGGTTCAAGCGTAATTTTGATAGATGGCAGTGAGTTTGGCGTGGCAATTGCCACACAAAGTTGGCAATTCCGCTCTGTGCAAGAACCCGGCACAGAAGGCAATTTGCACGGCAGTAGGGAATCGTTCACAGAGCCGCTTAGAATTAACATAAGCCTTGTTCGCCGAATGATTAGAACAGGGGATTTGCGCATTGAAACAATGGTGATGGGTGAAAAAACAAAAACAGAAATAGCTGTTATGTACAGCAATACAATGGTGCCAAAACACGTGCTTAACACAGTTAAAGAAAAGTTAAAAAACGCAAAACTGCCCTTTGTGTTCGACACAGGTTATGTTGCTGCGTTTATGCGTAAAAATTCTTTTTCGCTTTTTCAATCGGTTGGCTACACAGAGCGCCCGGACACAGTTGCCGCAAAAATATGCGAAGGTAAAATTATTATAATGGCGAACGGCAGCCCTTTTGCGCTTATTTTACCGTATTTTTTCAGCGAAAACTTTCAAAGCATGGACGATTACACAGAAAAAGCATATTTTGCTTCTTTAATTCGCTTGTTAAAGTATTTGGCTTTTTTTATAGCGGTAATGCTGCCGGGTTTGTTTGTAAGTGTAGTTAACTTTACACCTGAAATGTTGCCCGAACAATTGCTAAACAGAATAGCGGCAACAGATTTATCAACGCCTTTACCGTTTTTTTTAGAGGCTTTGTTAATGAATTTTTTGCTTGAAATTGTGAGAGAAGCAGGCCTTAGAATGCCAAAGCCAATAGGGCAAAGTGTAAGTTTATTAGCAGCACTTATTGTTGGCGATGCTGCAATAAGTGTAGGCCTTGTTAGCGCACCTATAGTAATTATTGTTGCTTTAACTGCAATTTGCGGTTATGTTTTACCATCGCTATACGAGCCCATAATAAGCCTAAGAATATTATTTATTCTATTTGGTGGCTTGCTTGGGCATTTTGGAATTTTAATTTTAACAATATTTATGCTTATAAATATTAGCAATATGGAAATATTTTCACTGCCATACACTGCACCGCTTATTCCTTTTTCAAATGCTGCCTTTAACGATGGTATTTTGCGTGTGAATTGGAGAAAATTGAATAAGGAGCACAAAAATATTTGGGATGAGAAAGAGAGATAAAAATGCCCTTAACAAATATACAAAATAAAAAAACAGCACATCATGCATTAAGTTTAAACCAAATACAAATCATGCTGATATCTTCATTAATTGCAGATGCGGTTATAATTTATTACAACACGGGAATATCATTCATTGCGCATGAAAAAATATGGGCCGCATTTATAAATTGTGCAATAACATTAGTGTTTTCATGGTTGTTTTTAAACAAAATACAATTTAAACACAATAGCGTAATATTCAGCTTAACAGCATTTTTTGCATTTTCTATCAATGCGGCAATAGTTTTATTAAGCGCGGAAAACTTCTCGCGTTTTGCAAACGACATGCAATTGTCCGGGTTTTTAGTAGTTGCATTAGTGCTTATTATATGTGCATATTCTATAAAATGTGCAGAGCATACAATTTATAGAACTTGCGGTGTATTTATAATATTTTTTATGGCTTTTGCAATAATTTTATTTGCAACAAATGCTAATAACATGCACATAACAAATTTAAGCCATGCATTCGAGGGGCAAAATGGTGCGCTAACTGCATTATTTATGAGCTTTAGATTCCCTGTTGGCATATTACTTTTTACGGTTATTCCAAGCGAAGAACAAGTTGATGTTAAACAAAATATATTTCCGGCTATTATAATTTTTTGCGCACTTCAAATAATATTTGCACTTACAAGCGAGCTAATATTTGCAAAGCAAATAAATGAGTATTCTCAGCCGATTTTTGCAATGGCCAAAACTGCAAGTTTTTCGGTTTTTGAACATTTTGAACCATTATATTACTTTGTTTTTATGTTTGCGTTAATAATAAAAACTTGTGTGTTTTTTATGGGAGCATATTTTTCAATTAAACATTTAATTAAAAAATTGAAAAAGCATGAACAGGTAATTCTTGTTTGTTCAATTATTTTTTCAATTTTGATGGTAATATCATTTGTTTCAATTTATATAAGCGGCGTATTTGCAAGTGTGTTTTGCTTTTTAGCGCTTATATGTTACAAAATTAAATTTTATAACATAAAAAAACAAAAATAAAATTTGTTTTATGTAAAAAAGGGGTTTGCGTTATGAAAAAACTATTTTTTCTAATTTATCTTTTAACTATATCTGTATATTTAACCTCATGTGCGAACAGCATATCTGTTAGCGAACGTGCGCTCATTAAAGCAATTTTTATAGATGAAACTGACGAAGGAAAAGTGCACGTTTCAATAATTGTAAGCGAGAACGAGCCCTCGGCCAATATTTCAGATGTAAAAAGCACTGCTGAAATTTATGAGGGCGAGGCAAAAACACTTGAACAAGCGTTGAATTTAGCGCAAGAAAGCCAAAATTCACAAGCGTTTTATGAATTGAACAAACTTATTATTTTCGGGCAAAATGCTCATGATAATATATCAACGTATTTAAGCTATTTTAAAACAGAAGAAATTGGCGGTGCAAATTTGTCTGTTTTTTTAACAGAGCTTAACCATAGCAATTTTGCAGATATAAAAGGTAATGCACTTGAATTTATAGACATTTGTGAAAGTTATATAAAAACTTCTTTCCAAAACACCAATAAAAGCAGGCAAATTTTGCAATTGAAATTTGACGAAGATGAAAAATTTTACGGCTATTTGCCACTGTTGAAAATTCAAAATAACAATGTTACGGGAATTGAAAAACTTGTTGTGTTTAACAATGGTGCACCTCAATTAACTTTAAACAACTTAGCTGTTGAAATGATGTTGCTTTTAAGCGGTGAGCTGAATTTATTGGATATCGAAATAGATTACGATGGCGAAGCCTTAAATTTGATAACGCAAAATTTTAGTTCGCAGTTTGAAACAAGTGAAGCAGGGGATATGCAAATTACTTTTAGCGCAAAAGCTCATAGTGCAACCCAAAACGGCAAAGAACTTTATTTTAATGAGCTATCAAATGCATTAAAACATGTTAACGACAATTTAAGCGCTATATGCGAGGAAATTGTAAAAAACACAACCCAAAACAACAATGATTTTTTAAATTTAAATTGGTATACAATTCAAAACGAGAACAAATATTTGAAAAATGTTGAGGTAAAAGTAAATATAACGCCATAAAATTTTTTTGTTTTTGCAATGGTGTGGTATCGTTAATGAAAACGAACAAAATAAATGTTATTAAAGATATGGCATCTGCTGTTTGAAACAGTATTTTAAGCAAAACTAAATGCAATGATAATGCTTTTGGTTATGGGCAACAAAAAACCGGTATCTAATTTTTGTTAGATGCCGGTTGATATATTAAAGGTGTGACGTTTGAATAAACGTCACACCTTTTAAATTAAGTTTGAACTAATACCGAATTTAAGCCATGAAGCCGCAAAATGTATATTTGAATGGCGGGCTTAATTTTTGTTGATTAGTAATAAATGATTAATTGCCTCGCTAAAGCCTTCACCGCTGCACTGCGAAGTAACAAATGCAGGCAAATGCTTTAAACCGCTTACAAATGGTTTAATATTTGCAACCGCCACCGAATACTTGAAGAAATGAAACATAGGCTCATCGTTTGGAGAATCTCCAA
>CAYJIT010000028.1:0-12337 GCA_964370365.1 uncultured Bacteroides sp.
GGAGTGCCCACATGCCAATTTATATTATATTCGTATCTCATATAATATAAATAATGGGTAGTTAATAAGGTGTCATTCCGAGCGAAGAGAGGAATCCGTTCTTTGGGCTTGCTTTGTGTTTTTTTGTTGGTTTTGTCAAGTTTTGCGCCTTATTAATTTGCTTGCTTAAATTGTTAAGTTTCATTGTTTCCTCTTCTTTTCAGCGTGAAAAGAAGCAAAAGCGTCGGGGGTTGTGACGCACCGCAGTGCTAATGCCAGCGAGCAACCGCCGCATAGCGGCGGCACTTGGCGAGCGGCCGATACCCCCGGACCCCTAACGCTGTGCCCTAACAACCGCAACAAAGAACAATCACAATCGCTCGCTAACAGTAAGATTGACATACGCTCACGATTACATTGTTCTAATTGTTGCTAAAGAGTGGATGCCTTAAAGCATGTTTATCCCCGTAAAGTGCGTTTCAAAGTTCGTTTAATTTATAAGTTTGTGAATTGAATAATAACTGCACATTATATAAATAATGGCTATCCCCCTATTATCACTCCTCCAAAAAGCTTTGTTGCCGGGTTGTATCATCTTGCAAAAATTTAGCCGGCAATTTAATACCCAAATGTTTATATGCAAGTTTTGTTGCACACCTGCCGCGCAGTGTTCTTGCCAAAAAGCCAAGTTGCATTAAGTAGGGCTCGCATATATCCTCTAAAGTAATAGCCTCTTCGCCCAAAGCCGCCGCCAAAGTTTCAAGCCCCACAGGGCCGCCCGAATAAACTTCAATTATAACCCTCAGCAAATTCCTATCAAGCTCGTCAAGCCCCATTGCATCTATATCCATGCGCTTTAATGCCGTTTTTGCGGCCTTTTCATCTATTTCGCCCGTGCCCAAAACGCTTGCAAAATCTCGCACCCTGCGCAAAAGCCTGTTGGCAACACGCGGCGTGCCTCTTGAGCAAATTGCCATCTCGTTTGCGCCCTCATCTGTGCACGCAACATTCAATATGTTTGCACTGCGCTTTATAATTTTGCTAAGCTCTTTTTGCGAGTAAAGCTCTAATTTTAAAAGAACGCCAAATCTATCTCGCAGCGGGCTTGTTAGCTGCCCTGCCCTTGTTGTAGCGCCCACAAGTGTAAATTTCGGCAAGTTTATGCGTATGCTCTGTGCCGAGGGGCCTTTGCCTATCATTATGTCGAGCGCATAGTCCTCAAGTGCCGGGTACAAAACCTCTTCCACTTGCCGTGAAAGACGGTGAATTTCGTCTATGAAAAGCACATCACCCTCTTGCAAATTAGTTAAAAGCGCCGCTAAATCGCCGGGTTTTTCCACCGCTGGGCCGCTTGTTATGCGAATGTGCACACCCATTTCCTTTGCCACTATGCATGCAAGTGTTGTTTTGCCAAGCCCCGGTGGCCCGTATAAAAGCAAATGGTCTAACGGCTCGCCCCTGTTTTTTGCCGCCTGCAAATATACACGCAAATTTTCCTTTACTTTGTCTTGCCCTATATACTCATCAAGTGTTTGCGGCCTAAGCCCAACCTCAACTTCAAAATCTTGCTCTAATGCCTGCGGGGCAATAATTCTGGCTTGTTCGTCGGTTTGTGCATTATTTGCGCTAACGCTTTCAATCGCCATTCATCATCTCCCCTTTCCTATCCCTTGCAGTGCTAAACGTATAATTTCTGCTGTCGGCAAGGTATCGTCTATATCGCTTAACGCTTGCGCCGCTTGTGCGCCTGTGTACCCAAGCCCTGTTAACGCCGCCATAGCTTGTGCATTTTTGCCGCCTGTGTTCTCGCTTGAATTAATATTTAAATCTTCAATGCTTATGGGCACTTTTGCGCCTTTTGCAACTTTATCTTTAAGTTCAAGCACAATGCGCTGAGCAAGTTTTGGCCCAACACCATTTGCCGCTGTTAGGGTTTTATAATCGTTCGCGCTAAGCGCAAGGGCAATTTGCCTGCACTGTAAAGCGCTTAAAAGCGCAAGCCCCACTTTAGGGCCAACGCCCGAAACGCTTGTGAGCATTTCAAACATCGCTTTGCTCTGCAAATCTGAAAAGCCATAAAGTGACACATCGTTTTCGCTAACATGCATACTTGTGTAAAGCGTTGTTTGCTCGCCAATAGCCGGCAATGCGCCAAGGCACTGCGTGGGTATGTGCGCAAGGTAGCCAACACCGCCGCAGCTAACAACCGCAGTGTCAAAAGTTTTTTCCATTAAAGTGCCTGTTAAGCAATATATCATTTTATGCTCCTTTATTTTTGCGGTTAAATAAGTGCAAACACACTGTAATGCAAGGGCTTTGCCCTTGCCGTGATTTTTTAATAGTAGCCTTGACTTTGCCTTTTTGTTTTGCCCAAGCCATATTGTAAAGAGTTAAAACTGTAGGCATGGCACACTGCAATTGCAAGCGCATCGGCGGCATCATCGGGTTTTGGTATGCTTTGCAAGTTCAAAATGCGCCTCGTCATTTCTTGTACCTGCTTTTTGCTTGCATTTCCATAGCCCGAAACGCTTTGTTTTACCTGTTTTGGTGTGTATTCAAAAACAGGCACTTGCAGTTTTTTTGCCGCAAGCAATATAACGCCCCTTGCCTGTGCAACCGCCATTGCCGTTTTTTGGTTGCTTGTAAAATAAAGGCTCTCTATCGCCATAAAATCTGGCATTTCTTCGCTTATAACTTGCGTTAAATCGTTATATATCTCCAAAAGCCTATCGGAAAAATCTGTGTGCGATTTTGTTGTTACAGCGCCATAGCGCAGTGCTTTAAAACTGCTGTTTTTATACTCTAAAGCGCCAAAACCAACAATGGCATAACCCGGGTCGATGCCTATAACGCGCATAAAAATCTCCATTCTTGTCTTGTTTGTAATAAAAGGCATATATATACTATTATACCACAAAACCCACTTTTTTACAATATTTATAATTGCACAAACAGCAGTATAATTTGTATTCAAAACAGGTTTTCTTTTTATGCAAATAAAAAAACTAAGGCACCTTCATTGCGGCACCTTAGTTTATCAATATATTTTTAACTTTTAATAAAAACAAAGTATTTAGGCAAAAACTTTATGTATTACAATTCTTCAAAATATTTTATGCCCTGAAACACTTTAAGTTTATTCACAACATCTTCCTGTGTTAAATCGTCCAAAGATTTAATCGTTACAATAAACGCAAGCGTGTTCGGCGAAAATGCGCTTTCGCTTTCTGTTTGCAAATTGCTGGCATGTAGGCGTTCATCCTTTAAAAACTTCAAAAAATCTTTCATAGAGCACCTATTTCTAAGCTCTATAAACACTTCCACCACTTTTGCACGCCTGTGAATTTTATTGTCGAACCTGTGCAATATAGACAAAATTAAAAACATCATCAATTGCGCTAAGATAACAACCTCGTAAAAGCCAATGCCTATTGCAATGCCTATGGTTGCAGATGTCCAAAGGCCGGCGGCGGTTGTTAAACCCTTTATTTGGTTGCGCCTTGTTACAATAATTGTGCCGGCACCCAAAAAACCTATGCCGCTTATAACTTGCGCCGGCATACGAACGGGGTCTGATATTGCATAAACTTCGTAAATATATACATTTGTAATTGAAACAATGCACGCACCAAGGCTAACAAGCATATATGTTCTAAGCCCTGCCGGGCGGTTTTTAAGGCCACGTTCAAGCCCCGAGAGCCCTCCGAGCAATATAGCAAGAAAAACCCTAAAGCTAATAGAAATTAAATTTAAATCCCTCAAAATTTCAATATCCAATATATTAATCATATCAGTCATATTTAATCACTCGGTTTAAAAACATTCAAACCGTGCTTTACTACACAAACGCTAAGCCTATTATTTTTCAGACAAAATCGGTTTCACCTGTGTAGATGTAGCAATCTCCTTTCTCTAAATCAATTCAAAAGGCGTTATTAAATAAGCTGTTTTTGAATAATAAATAACATTATACCTCAAACATCACTTAAGTTCAATGATGAGGTGTAACAAAAATTGTTTTATATACTTATTTTTATTGTTAGTGCTTAACATTTTGTGGGTTGTAATTTTTAAATCTCTTAAATATTAAAAGCAAATGAATACGGATTTCTACAGTTCGCCAAGTTCCGCCACCCTTGTGGCGGACAGTCACTTGCATTGCACTGCGGCGCTTATCGGCTTCGCTTGAAATGACAAGTGACAAAGTTTGTTATAATGCACTTAAAGCATATACTAAATAACTGTTATATTCTCTACCATAATACAGAAAAATTCAAACTCGCCCTCCATGTATGTTGCAAATTCGCCTTGAATACTGATATTTGTGTTCGTTTCAGGCAAAACCACATCGTCTGCAAAGCGCACCTCAAGCCCCTGTGGGCAACAACCCAAAGCGTCATTTATTATAACAAAACTTAAAGTTTGGGCTATTTCTTCATAATATAAGCTGTTAAATTGCCCAACTAAATTTATGGTTTTGCCAATATAATCGGTGTAGTTAACCATAATATCGTAAACTTGCGAATAAACTATTGTGTCGCTCATAGTGGTTAAATCTATATCGTAATCTGAAATAACAACACCTGCTTGTTCAAGGGCAAGCGCAACTTCTTCCTGCGTGGGAACGTGCAGCACTCCGTCTTGTTGCGCTGTGTTTTCACTTTGCGCAGCACTTTCGCTTTGCTCTTGTGCGGCCACATCGGGGTTTCCTATAAATAAATCTTGCGCTGTGTCACCGGGCACTTCATTTTGCAAAATGCTGTCATCGTTTGCATTTTGCTGTGAACATGCGGTGAATAAGCTTAAAACTAATGTTAAAGCTAAAATTTTAGTGAAAAGTTTCATATTATTCTCCATTCTGTGCACAGCACAAACAGCTTTGAAAAATCTCCGTATAGAATGGAGATTAATTGGCATGCGCCAAAAAGCGCCGTTGAAATAATTTTTGCGTAATTTTTTGCGCTATGCCTTTCTAAATTTAGAAATTAGCAGTGCAATTAAAAACACAACGATGTTTGCCGTAACAATTGTACTTCCAACGGGTGTTCCCGCAACAATGCTAAATAAAATGCCAACTGTGGCACATGTTACGGATATTATGGAAGAGGATATTATTACTGCTTTAAAATTGCCAAAAATTCGCATGGAAGAAAGTGCCGGAAAAACAACAAGAGCGCTTATTAAAAGAGAGCCCACTAAATTCATAGCCACAACTATAACCGCTGAAATTGTTATTGCTATAAGCAAATTATATGCCCCTGCCTTTATGCCGATAGCACGCGCAAATGTTTCATCGAATGTTACGCAGAAAATTTTGTTATAAAATATAACAAAAATTGCCATTACAAAAACACTTAAAATAAGGCAAATTGCAACGTCTTGAGGTGTTAGTGTTAAAATTGAAGTTGAACCAAAAAGGGTGACACAAACATCGCCCGCTAAATTTGTTGAAACCGGAAACACATTTAAAAGCAGATAACCCACCGCAAGCGAGCCCACGCTTAGCATTGCAATTGCGGCATCACCGTTTATTTTTGCGTTTTGCCCTATTCTTAAAAGCAAAACCGCACATATAGCAGTTGCCGGAAACACTAAAATGCTCTCGTTTGCAACATCCAAAACAGAGGCGATGGCTATTGCGCCAAAAGCTATGTGCGAAAGGCCGTCGCCTATGTAGGAAAAGCGTTTAAGCACAAGCGTTGCGCCCAAAAGTGAAGAGCAAAGCGCCACCAAAATGCCCACTATAAAGGCATATACAACAAAAGGAAATGTAAAATAATATGCTAATGTTTCAATTAACTGCGCCATTTTGCCCTCTTTCCCAGCTTAAATAAGCCTGTTTTTCCATAAGCGACACTTTTTTATCGCTTACACTTAGCACAAAATTGGCGTACTGAATTGCTTTATCCAAATTATGTGTAATCATAATTATGGTTATGCCCTCATCGTTCAAAGCCTTTATTATATTGTACATTTCTTCACTTGAATTTACATCAAGCCCTGCCGTGGGCTCGTCTAATAGCAAAATTTTACCGGTTGCGCAAAGGGCCCTTGCCAAAAGAACACGCTGCTGCTGGCCGCCCGATAAATTACAGTAAGACTTTTTTTTCAAGTTTTCTATGCCCAGCTTTTCCATGCTGCTTTTTGCAAGCTGTTTTTCAGCCTTATTGTAAAAAGGCCTAAACCCTTGCTTGTTTAAACAACCCGATAAAACCACCTCTTGAACAGACGCGGGGAAATCTTTTTGTATTTGTGTTTGCTGCGGCATATAGCCAATGTCGGTGCTTTTAAGCTCATCGCCCATTATTATTTCGCCGTCAATTTTAGCAATTAAACCCAAAATAGTTTTAACAAGCGTGCTCTTGCCTGCGCCATTTTCGCCCACTACACAAACATAATCTTTAGCGTTTATCTCAAAGCTAATGTCGCTTAAGATTCTTTGCCCGTCGTAGCCTATGGATAAGTTTTTGCAAGTTATTTGTTGCATTTGATATTGTTAGCATGATTTATCACGCTATCTCCTTTAATTATATTGTAGCATTAAAATGTGAAAAAAATGTAAAATTATCAAAACTGAAATTAATAACAATTTTCACATTTGCCATATAAAACCGCACTTTGCTCATTCAATCGAAAATTATGGTTTTCAAGCGCCAAGTTTGCCACCATTTGAGATATGTGACGGTTCAAATGATAAGTTACATTACATTCTTCACAAATTAAATGAACAACTCCAATACAATGCTCAGGGTCTATATATTGATAAAGAGCGCCTTTGCGGTTCTTTTCACTTACCCTGCGCACAATGCCCTCTTCCTCCATTTGTGCAATATTGCGATAAACCGAGCTTGTGCTCACACCTTGTTCGTTTAGCACTTCGCAAATTTCATTAACTGAAGATGTTTTGTGTGCATGGTTTTTGAAAAAATCTATCATGAGCTTCCTTTGCTGCGTATTATACTTGCTCATAAGCCCTCCTATAAAAACACTCGAATTTAAGAATTATTCGCAAATTAATTGTACATTATAGTCTAAGTTTTGTCAAGCATTATCCATGCAAAGCCGGCAATACTTGAATGAATACCGCCTGTTAGTTTTTAAGTTTTACTCTCTTTAGCCGTTAGGGAGTAATGCTAAATTGCGTTCTACTTACAAAATTTACAGTATACAAAAACCCACCCTGCAATTACAGGATGGGCTATATTTATTAAATATTCTGTTTTGTTACCATAATGAAGTTAATATATTAAAAAGGGACATTTTTCGTTATTAACCTATAATTCGCTATCGGCTATTGCTCGCCTTCAGTTTTTGCACACCTTTCGGCTATTGCTCACTTTTCAGCTTTTGTTTAGCCATTTGCATTTTACTTAATATGGTAACCTTTTGCACCTTTCTTTTGTTTGCGCTTTTGCGCTAAAAGAATTAAGAGTTATTCCGTTTGCATCGGCCTTTACCTCTTCTTTTAATTAAACTTAAATTATTTCCTTCACAAGGTGAGCACATATAAAAGCCTAACTTTGTTAAAACAACATTTTTGTAAGTGTTTTTCAAACACTGTAATTTTTAAGGTTTTAACCTATTGCCGGCCCTTGCCACTTATTGCGTGGCTTTTTAATTGCCTAAACCGCGCCTCTTCCGCCTAATTTTAAGCTTACTTCCTTGCGCAATTATCAACAAAACAATATATATGCCAAAATCAGCTATTGCATTGGAATTTCCTCTTTCGGTAAAATTTTCGCTTACACAAGTTTCTGCCACTTGCTTTTTCAAGGCAATTAAGCAATTTTTGCTCTATTTCTTTACATAAAACAGCTTTGTGTAAACTTTTGCAGGGCTTTTCACCGGTTAAATGCAACTTTGCCTTATTTGCTATGCATTGTGCATAAACTTTACGAAACATTCGTTATGTTGGGTTTATTGCATTTTAGCGGCGGCCCTGCCCACACTGAACAGGTGTTTCAGTAGAGTACATTGGCCTCGCTCCTTTCTGCTTTCTATGGTTTCATTATACGCCTATAAATTGCATTTGTCTATTGACATATTGCATGGATTTTTATGTTTTTTTATGGACATATTTCACCGCACAGCCTAAAACAATCTATAAAAATTAACGCTCTAATTTTCCAAAAAAAAATAATTTTGCTTTGTTTTTTAGCATAACAAAAAATTTGTTATTAATCAGCGTAATATTTTAGCTATTTTAAAAAATATTAACAATAATTAAAAAAATTAATATTTAATATTAAAATTCTTGTAATTATTATTAAATAATGTATAATAATATACTATAAAGTTTTTACGGAGGCATTATGGCTGATAATTTAAAAATTAAACCTGTTTTAATAGGTGCAGATATGAACTGCTATAATATGGCAAGGGCGTTTCACGAAGAATATGGCGTTGTTTCGCACGCTTTCGGGCGCTGGCAAATGGGCGATACCATGTATAGTCGCATTGTAGATTTCACAATGGTGCCCGATATAGACAGCTCGGAAGTACTTTTAAAAACAGTGTGCGATTTTGCAAACGCAAACAGCAGTTTCACATGCATTATATTGGGGTGCACAGATGATTACGCAAGCCTTTTGATGGATATTAAAAACAAATTGCCGCAAAACTGCATTGCGCCATATATTTCGCCACAATTGCGCGATAAACTTGTTAGCAAGGCAGATTTTTACCGCCTTTGCGATGAGCACAATATTTTGTACCCGAAAACATATGTGCTGAAAGCCCCGGAAACAGCGCAAAATTTGAGCGAGGAAAATTTAGGGTTTGAGTACCCAATAGTTATAAAGCCCAGCAGTAGCATACGCTATTGGAAATTTCCGTTTGAGGGCATGAAAAAAGTTTATTTTGCAAAAAACGCAGGACAGGCGCAAGAAATAAGCAGGCAAATTTACAATGCCGGCTACGACGACGAGCTTATTTTGCAAGATAATATTCCCGGCGATGACAGCTTTATGCGTGTTTTAACCGCCTATTGCGATAAAGACTGCAATGTGAAAATGATGTGCCTTGGGCATGTGGGGCTTGAAGAGCACACGCCAAAAGCGCTTGGCAACCACGCGGCTATAATAACCGAGTATAACGAAGAACTTATGCTTAAAATTAAAAACTTTTTAGAGAAAATAAACTACACGGGGTTTGCGAATTTTGATATTAAATATGATAAAAGAGATAAAACATACCGTGTGTTTGAAATTAATTTGCGCCAAGGGCGAAGCAATTACTATGTTACGGGCGCAGGCCTTAATTTGGCAAAATATATTGTGCAAGATTATATTGAAAACAAAAATTTAGGCGAGCCGCTGTTATTTAAAGGAGAGCATTTTTGGCACAGTGTGCCAAAAGGTGTTGTTTTTAAATATGTGCAAGACGAAAAATTTATTAAAAAGGCAAAAAAACTTTGCGCCGATAAAAACGAGAGCTGCACATTTAAATATGCGTTTGATTTAAAGCTGAATTTAAAACGCTTTGCCTATTATATTATTCATCAGCACAGGTATTATAAAAAGTTTGAGGAAAACAAAATTTATTAATTTGTGCTTTTCGCAGAATGGAGCTTTTATGCAAAACGAAAACACACCTAAAGTTTTAGGCATTTTAGGCGGCCTTGGGCCTATGGCTTCTGTTTATTTTTACGAGCTGATAACAAAGCACACAGATGCCAAAACAGACCAAGACCATATAGATATCATAATAAATTCGCGCGCCACCACGCCCGACCGCTCGTCGTTCATTATGGGCAAAAGCAATGAAAACCCGTTTGATATTATGGAGCAAGATGCAAAGCGCCTTGTGGTTTATGGTGCACAGGCAATTGCTATTCCGTGCAACACGGCGCATTATTTTTATGAAAAACTTGATGAATGTATAGATATTCCCATTTTGAATATGGTAGAGCAAACTGCGCTTGCCGCTAAGGCTAAGGGCGGAAAAACAGGCATTTTCGCAACAGAGGGCACGGTGCAAAGCCGCACATATCAGCGCATTTGCGAAAAAATAGGCGTTGAATACGAAGTGCCAAACGAAAAATATCAGCAATATATTATGCAAATTATTTTTAATTGCGTAAAACAGGGCAAGCCTGCGGATATGCGCCTTTTCAACGAGGCAGTTTCCTATATGCAAAGCAAAAATTGTACCTCTGTAATTTTAGGGTGCACAGAGCTTAGCATTGTTAAGCGCGATGAAAAATTAAGCAATTATTTTATAGACAGCATGGAGGTTTTGGCGAAAAACACCATAGAACTTTTCGGTAAAACACCCATTGGACTTTAGTTATTAAATGTTAGGTTTTGCCAGAACGGCCTTGTGCGTTCCGATTAATTTCTAACAGCCATGCGGGCGAATATGGAATTCGCCCTTACACATGCATTTAACATTAAATTAATTTCAAAAAAACCAAAAGGCGAAAGGAATAAAAAATGTGCGGGTTTATAGGCTTTACAGGTAAAATTGAAAACAGTGATAAAATTATACGCAAAATGATGGATCGCATTGTGCACCGCGGCCCCGATATGGGCGACTGCTATGTTGACGAGCACATTGCGCTTGGTTTTCGCAGGCTTTCTATTTTAGATTTAAGCGAGGCGGGCAAACAGCCCATGCAAAGCGAGGACGGCAACTATGTTATAACCTACAACGGTGAAGTTTATAACTTTTTGCAACTGAAAGAACAGCTTGAGGCATTAGGGCACACTTTTAAAAGCGGCACAGATACCGAAGTTGTTTTGCACGGCTATATGCAATATGGCGCAGAGATTGTAAAAATGCTAAGGGGCATGTATGCTTTTGTTATTTACGATAAAGCTAAAAATGAAGTTTTTGGCGCAAGGGATATATTCGGCATAAAGCCCTTTTATTACCATAAAGTAAAAAACAGCGATATCACGCTTTTTTCAAGTGAAATAAAATGTTTTTTAGATTTTCCCGGCTTTGAAAAACAAATAAACGAAGAGGCAATTTTGCCCTATTTAACTTTGCAGTATTCAGCCACAGAGCAAACATTTTTTAAAGATGTTTATAAATTGCCGGCGGCGCATTATTTTACATTAAAAGATGGAGTAATTGACGTTCATCGTTATTGGGATGCAGATTTTGCGCCAAAAGAGCAAAGTTTTGATGAGTGCGTAAACGCTTTGCACGAAACGGTGAAAGAGAGTGTTAAAGCGCACCAAATTGCGGATGTTAAAGTAGGCTCGTTTTTATCGGGCGGTGTGGATTCCAGCTATATAGCCGCCGCACAAATGCCCGATAACACTTTTAGCGTTGGCTTTGAACAACATAAGTTTAACGAAACAAATTACGCAAAAGAGCTTAGCGATATTTTAGGCATAAAAAATTACCGCAAACTTATAACGGCTAAAGAGTGCTTTGATGCATTCCCCACAATTCAATATCATATGGACGAGCCGCAGGCAAACCCGTCCAGCGTGCCACTTTACTTTTTAGCGCAAATGGCGCGTGAGCATGTTACCGTTGTTTTAAGCGGCGAGGGCGCCGATGAAATTTTTGCGGGTTATGAGTGGTATGCCGATACGCCTGCAGTTGTGAAATTTAAAAAGAGCGTTCCGCTTTTTGCACGCAAAACCTTTGGCGCAATTGCCGATAAAATGCCGTATTTCAAAGGCAAAAATTTTTTACTGAAAAGCAGTGAGCAGCCCGAAGATTATTTTGTGGGTCAAGCGAAAGTTTTTGAAGAAAACGAGGCAAAAAGCATTTTAAAACCCGAATTTAAAAACGGGCATAGCGTTAAAAGCCTTGCCGCAAAAATTTACGACAGAGTGAAGGGCAAGGACGAGGTTACCAAAAAGCAGTATTTAGACATGAATATGTGGTTGCCGGGCGATATTTTGCTGAAGGCCGATAAAATGTGCATGGCGCATAGCCTTGAATTGCGAGTGCCTTTTTTAGATAAAGTTATTATGGATTTTGCAACGACAGTGCCTGTGGATTACCGCATTAAAGGCACAGATACAAAAATTGTTATGCGCGCGGCAAGCAACAAAATTTTGCCGGACGATTGGGCTAACCGCCCAAAAAAAGGCTTCCCCGTGCCAATTAAGTTTTGGCTGAGAGAACCTGAATTTTACAATATAGTTAAAGAGTATTTCACACAGGATTACGCAGAGCGCTTTTTTGATAAAGAGGCTATTTGCAAACTATTAAACGACCATTTTGAAGAAAAAGCAGACAACCAGCGCAAAATTTGGGTTGTGTTCACATTCTTAACTTGGTATAAACGCTTTTTTATTGATGAAAATGTATAAGCTAAATGCAATATGCAATTCTGAGCGAAGCCGAGGGAAATGTTTAACCTAACCATTTGTCATTCCGAGCGAAGCCGAGG
>CAYJIT010000028.1:12437-28009 GCA_964370365.1 uncultured Bacteroides sp.
CGAAGCCGAGGGAAATGTTTAACCTAACCATTTGTCATTCCGAGCGAAGCCGAGGGAAATGTTTAACCTAACCATTTGTCATTCCGAGCGAAGCCGAGGAATCCGTTCTTTATTCTTTAGTAACGCCCAGAGGTTACGGATTTCTCACTTCGTTCGAAATGACAAATATAAATGTGTTTGCTCTATAAAAAACCAAAACCACATTAACTTAAAATATTTATAAACCAAAAGAGGAAAAAACATGGAAAAGAAAACATATTATATCACCACACCAATTTACTACCCCAGCGATAAACTTCACATAGGGCACAGCTACACCACCGTTATATGCGATGCACTTGCACGCTATAAACGCCTTGAGGGCTTTGACGTTATGTATTTAACCGGCACCGACGAGCACGGGCAAAAAATACAGGATTTAGCCGCGCAAAAAGGTGTTAGCCCCAAGCAATATGTTGATGAAATTGTAAGCGGCATAAACAAACTTTGGGCACTGATGAATATCTCTCACGATAGATTTATTCGCACCACCGACGATTACCACGTTGAAACCGTGCAAAAAATATTCAAAAAGCTCTACGATAAGGGCGATATATATAAGGGCGAATACCAAGGGCATTACTGCAAGCCTTGCGAAACATTTTGGACGCAAAGCCAGCTTTCAAACGACAAATGCCCCGATTGCAGCGGCGAAGTTTACGAGGCAAAAGAGGAAGCATATTTCTTTAAAATAAGCGAGTATGCCGATAGGCTTTTGGCGCTTTACGAGGAAAACCCTCATTTCATTCAGCCTGAAACACGCAAAAACGAGATGATAGCTTTTATAAAGCAAGGCCTGCAAGACACCTGTGTTTCACGCACAAGCGTTAAATGGGGTGTGCCTGTTAGCTTCGATGATGCGCACACCGTTTATGTTTGGGTGGATGCACTTTCAAACTACATAAGTGCGCTTGGCTATGAAAATGATAAGTACAGCGATTACGATAAATATTGGCCCGCTGATGTTCACATTGTTGGCAAGGAGATTTTGCGCTTTCACACAATAATTTGGCCTGCGCTTTTAATGGCGCTTGATTTGCCGCTGCCGCACAGGGTTTTTGGGCATGGCTGGCTTTTGTTGCAGGGCGGCAAAATGAGCAAAAGCAAGGGCAATGTGGTGGACCCTGTTGTGCTTTGCGAGCGCTATTCCACCGACGCTATACGCTATTTTCTACTGCGTGATGTGCCTTTTGGCAACGACGGTGTTTTCACAAACGAGGCACTAATTGCACGCATTAACTCCGATTTAGCGAACGATTTAGGCAATTTGCTAAGCCGCAGTGTTGCCATGGTTGAAAAATATTTTGGCGGCACATTAAAATGTGCGAAAACGCATATTGAAAACCCGAAAAGTGATTTTGACAAAGAGCTTATTGCAATTTGCGAGCAATTGCCGCAAAATGTTAAAACGCACATGGACGATTTACTTGTGCCCGTAGCTCTTACAGACATTTTCAAAGCTATTCAGCGTGCAAATAAATATATAGATGAAACTATGCCGTGGACGCTTGCAAAAGATGAGAGCAATAAAGAACGCCTTGGTGAAATACTATATAATTTATGCGAAGTTTTGCGCTATGCGCTTGTGCTTTTAGAGCCGTTTATGCCTGAGACATCGCCTAAAATTGCAAAGCAATTGGGTGTAGATTTAAGCACATGCGATTTGCAAAGCCTTGAGAAATTCGGCCAACTTCCAAATGAATTTACAGTGCAAAAAGGCGAGGCACTTTTCATGCGCCTTGATTTGGAAAAGGAAATTGAATATTTAAGCGCGCTTCAAAGCAGTGCTAAAAAAGAGCAAAACAACTGCACTGCACAGCAAGAGCAAACAAGCGAAGAACAAGAGCACAGGGCCGAAATTAAAATAGACGATTTTATAAAATGTGAAATGCGTGTTGCAAAAGTGCTTTCGTGCGAAAATATAAAAGAGAGCAAAAAACTTTTGCTGTTAAAACTGTTCGACGGGGAAAAAGAGCGCACAATATTAAGCGGCATTGCAAAATACTACAGCCCCGAGCAGTTGACAGGCAAGCATGTTGTTATAGTGGCAAACTTAGCGCCAAGGCCCATGATGAGCGGCAAATATGTTAGCGAGGGCATGGTTATAAGCGCAGAGGACAGCGAGGGCAATTTAACGGTTATAACCCTGCCCGAGAGCGTAAAACCGGGAAGTTTATTGGGTTGATATGAACAGTGGCGAAAACATGATATTTGAAACACATTCACATTACACAAGCGCGCGTTTTGAGGGGCATTTACACGAGCTTTTAAGCGCAATGCCGCAAAATAATGTAAGCCATATTGTGGACTGCGCAACAGATTACAACAACGCTCTGCAAGTTTTAGCGCTTGCAGAGCGATACAGTTTTATATATGCGGCTTTAGGCATACACCCACAAAGTTTAATTGAAGAAGATAGCAGCACTGTTGAACTTTTCAAGGGCGATTTTGAAAAAGAGCTATGCGAAATAGAAAAACTGCTTTGCCATGAAAAAGTTGTTGCCGTTGGCGAATGTGGGTTGGATTATTATTGGCCTGTGCCAAAAAAAGAACAAAACGAGATGTTTATTGCGCATTTAAAACTTGCACAAAAGCACAATTTGCCCGTTATAATGCACGATAGAGAGGCACACGGCGATTTATACAATATTATAAAGCAGTATAAGCCAAAAGGGGTGCTTCACTGCTATTCGGGCAGTGCAAACGATGCACAGTGGATAACACAGCAAGGGCTTTTGCTTGGCGTTGGCGGCGTTGTAACATTTGCCAACAGCAAAAAACTGCAAGAAACCGTGCAGGCAATTGCATTAGAGCACCTTGTGCTTGAAACAGATTGCCCTTACCTTGCACCTGTGCCGCACCGTGGCAAAGAGTGCAACAGCGCAATGATAATTCACATAGCGCAAAAAGTAGCACAGCTTAAAAACATTACGGTTGAAGAGGTTTTGAAAACGACAAAGCAAAATGCGATGAGAGTTTTTAAAATAAGCGAATAGCAAAAGTGCAAAAAAGTTTTGCTGTTGTTAAAACGCCAAGTGAAAGCGGGCAAGCTATGAATATAAATTTACTGTCTTCTAAATACAAAGTAAAAAAAATAGATGAAAATGATATTCAACAGGTTTTAAAGCTTTGCCTGCAAAACCCTTTGTATTATAAACATTGCCCTCCAAATGCTACCATTGAAAATATAAACGAAGGTTTAAAAGCCTTGCCCCCAAACAAAACTTATGAAGATAAATATTATATAGGTTTTTTTGAGGACGAAAAATTAGTTGCTGTGATGGACTTAATATGCAAATACCCTGATGATGAAACTGCATTTTTAGGCTTTTTTATGATGAGTTCAGAATATCAAAAAAAAGGCATAGGCACATTTATTATTAGCGATTGCATAAATTACTTAAAGTCAATTCAATATAAAAAAGTAAGATTAGGCTATGTGAAAGAAAACAACCAAGCAAGAAATTTTTGGCAAAAAAACGGCTTTTTGCCAACCGGCATTGAAAAAGCACAAGAACTTTACACAATTGTAGTTATGGAAAAAGCACTTTGATTTTTTGCTTTTGGTGGCAATACTTGCCGTTTAACCGCCACCCGAACACATTTTTATTTAGCAAAAAGCCCGAACAGTAAAAAGTTGAAATAATAAACAACCCCCCAACACCATAAAGCAGTGTTAGGGGGTTAAAATTTGTTTGTTTATAAATTTATACCTTTAGCGCATTATAGCAAACTTAACTACTTGTCATTTCGAGTGTAATGGAGAAATCCGTTTTTTGGCTTTGCCTAATTTTGAAGAATACAGATTCTACCACTCGCTAAGTGCCGCCACTTGCGTGTCGGTTGCTCGTTGGCATTAGCACTGCGGTGCGTCATCGGCTACGCTCGGAATGACAGATGGCACAGGTTAGCATATTGTATTAAACCTATAGGTTAAAACAAATCAAGTTAAATTAACAGCTTAAAGCTCTATTTTGCCGTAAAGTGGCAAACTTTCGCTGTCGTTAATTGTTTGTGTGCGCTTTTGCGCTGTTGGTGCACCGCCCTCACTTTGCTTTTTGCTTGCAAAATTGCGCTCGGGTGTTTGTGTTTTGCGCTCTGAGTTATAGTTTTTGTTAAATCTTCCCTTTTGGTTGTTTCTGCGTGGTTTATCTTGCCATTTCACGCTGTCGCCCTCAAGCATAACGCAAACTCTGCGCTGGGCACCCTCGCCAACAGATTCACTCTTAATGCCGTCTATCTCCATTATTACAGAGTGCAAAATTCTTCTCTCATAAGGGTTCATGGGCTCTAATGTTTTACTGCGCTTTGTTTGCAAAACTTTTGCGCCAACTTTTTGCGCAAGTGCAATTAAAATGTCTTCCCTCTTCGCACGGTAATCGTTAATATCAATGTTTATGCGAACATAATCGCCGCCGAAACGGTTTACGTAAAGGCTTGTTAAATAGCCCAGTGCATCCATTGTTTCACCGCGATATCCAATTAAAAAGCCTGCTTTTTCGCCGCTTATTTTAACAATATAGCCCTCGCCACGTGTGGCGGCCGAAAACTCAAGGCCGCTTGCGCCCATTTTTTCACAAATATCTGTTAAATATTCTTTTGCATTTTTCAAATGCTCACTGCTGTTAATATCCACTTCTTCTTGCTGAAAAGCAAACAAATCCTCTTTGTTTGCCTGGCCATTTTCCTTTGCAGGCTCTTGCGCTTTAGTGGCTTTTTGGGGCGCACTTTCACTTTGCGCTTTTTGCGGTGCCTGTGCCGCTTTCACATTTTCTGCCTTTTGGCTTTTAGTTTCGGCTTTTTGCACAGTGCCACTGCCCTGCGGTGCATTTATGCTTGCATCTACGCTAACTTTAATTTTTGCGGGTATGCTTTTAAATAATTTCTTTTGCGGCAATTGTATTATGTCTATGGTAACTTCGTCTTCGCTTAAACCAAGTTGTGCCAAAGCGCTTTCTATTGCCTCTTCAACGGTTTTTCCGCTTGTAATAATCTCTTGCACAGTTTAACCCCCTATCAATTATAACGCTCATCGTCTATTTCACGTGCTTTTGCAAGGCGCAATTTTAACAGCTCCGATTCGCTAACTTGCTTAACTGTTTCATTGCCGCTTGCGTCTTTAACAACAACTTCTTTGCGCTGTTTTTTCTCTTTACGCTTAGCCTCAATTTCTTCTTTAAGTTTTTGTTTAAGTTTTTCAGGATCGTACATTTTCTTCAGAATTAGCTGTTGAACCAACATTAACGCATTTGAAACAAAGTAGTATAGCGAGAACGCAACAGGTGCTGTGAACAAAAACGGAACAAACATAACAGCTGTGATAAGCGGCATGAATTTCATAGCACCGGGTTGTTGCACATTTGACATTTTTGTTGTGAGCATTTGCATACCAACCATGGAAACAATTGTTAACACAGGCAAAATCCAAGTTTGCACATTGCCAAAACTTGGAACTTCAAGCAAGTTTAAGCCAAGGAATGTAAAATCAAGGCTGTCTATACTGTTTATGGCATTGCCAAAAAACTGCTCAAAATCTGCGGCGTTTTGTGTTGCTGTGCCAAGCAAATTGCTTTGCAAAACATTCACAGCTTGGCCCTCAAAGCCCGCAAAACTTGCCGCAGCTGCAATTTGCTCTTCGCTTATGCGGAAAATGTATTGTAGCGGATAATAAACAACTTGGAACAAACCGAAAATAATAAACAAGTTTATTATCATGGGCAAGCAACCTGCCGTCATAGAAATGCCGTGCTCTTGCTGGAATTTCATTATCTCTTCATTTTGCTTTTGCCTGTCGTCTTTATATTTTTCTCTTATTTCGTTCATGGGCTCGTTAAAAACACCCATTTGTGCAAGCCCTTTTTGCTGTTTTATGCTTAAAGGGAATGTTGCAAGTTTAATTACTATTGTGAAAAGAATTAGTGCAAGGCCATAGTTTGAAACAAAACGAATAATGAATTCCATACCATAGCCTAACGGGGTTGCCAAAATACTGAATATGTTCATTTTTTTCCTTTTCTGCCCATGCGCAAGGCTTGAATTTATATAGAAGGACACTTGATGCGCAATATTCAAGTGTATTTAGTGGCTGTTTTGTGTGGTTGCCGGTTTAATGGCTTTTTGTGCTCTTTTAGGCGTTAGCTTAGGCGGCACAGGGTCAAACCCGCCTTTTACAAACGGATTGCACCTTAAAATTCTGTAGGCGGCAAGGGCACTGCCTTTAAATGCACCGTGTATTTTTAATGCATCTATGGCATATTGCGAGCATGTTGGATAAAACCGACAATTACTTCCCAAAAGCGGCGATATGAATTTTTGGTAGCCTTTTATTAAAAAAATAAATATATGTTTCATTATGCAGCTCTTCTTTGCAATGTGTTTTGAATTTTTGTGAATTATTGTTAAATATCAGCAGTGCTCTTATTTGCAACGGTGGTGCTTTTTGTGTTTTGCTCGCCCTTGCTGTTTGTGGCGGCTTGCACAATTTGTGCGTTTTCATTGCCATTCTCGCAAGTTATGCCTGCCTTTGTAAAAAGCGCGAGCATTGCCTTTTGAACGTCTTGGCTTTTTAAATGCGGTGTTATGCCACGTGCAACAAGCACAATGTCCACACCGTTTGTGCCGTTTATTTGCGGGTTTAAATTGTAAAGCGCGGCGCGCATAACCCTGCGCGCCCTGTTTCTTTTAACGGCATTGCCAATTTTTTTTGTGGCAGTAAGCCCAAAACGCAATTTCTTTTGCCTGTTTTTATTAACATACAGCACCAAAAATTTGTGCACATAAGATTTTCCGCGCGCATAAGCCCTTGCAAATTCGTTATTGCGTGTTAACATTTTATAGCGCATAGGGTTCTCCGAATTCTTGTGTTTTTTTGCCAATTTAACTGCCGGCTAAACGCCGATGCTTCATCGGCTGTCATTTCGAATGGAGTGTATACAAAATTGAGAAATCCGTTCTTTGAACCTTGCGTAACTGCAAAGAATTGCGGATTCCTCGGCTTCGCTCGGAATGACAGAGGTGCAAATATAACTGCCGGCTAAACGCCGCCGATATTTGGCGGTACTAACCCTAAATTCTGCGGTGTATCATCACTTAATCTAAAGCTATTTTCTTTCAAATGAACAAAAAGGCCACCCATGAAAGTGGCCAAGTTTTGTTTGTTAAAAATTAAGCGGCTAATTTTGCACGGCCTTTGCTGCGGCGTGATGCAAGCACTTTGCGGCCGCTTTTAGATTTAGAACGTGATAAAAAACCGTGTTTTTTTGCGCGATGTATTTTTTTCGGTTGAAATGTTCTTTTCATGCGTCTACCCTCCTGTAGCAATAATGGCACACAATATATTGTGTGAAAAATTAATGCAATTACTATTTATGCCACTGCCTTGAGGCGTAGCCTTACGAAATAATATTTTAGCACAAAACATGGTAATTTGTCAAGCAAATAGTTGCTTATAATTTAGCTATTTGCATTTTCGCTCTCTTGCAATAAATTCAGCTTTTTAATAAACATAACAAAATAAGGAACAGACACTAAAAGCGCGAGGAAATCGCAAACAGGTTGCGCCAATTGCACGCCTAAAAGCCCTGTGAAAAGCGGCAAAATTAGAACCACAGGCACAAAGAAAAGCCCTTGCCTTAATGTGCTTAAAAATGCCGCTTGCTTTGTGTGCCCTGTGCACTGCAAAGCCATCATAAGCGAAATTTGCGCACTGAACATGGGAAGTGTTATGCACTGCGCCCTCAAAGCCAGCACACCAATGCGCAAAACCTCAGCATCTGTTCCGGCAAACAGTGCAATAATTTGCGGTGAAAAAATATAGCCCAAAATGCTCATGCATACAGTTAAAAATGTTCCGTATGAAGCTGTGAAAATTAATGTGTTTTTAACCCTTTTATATTTTTTTGCGCCGTAGTTAAAGCCGGCAACAGGTTGCAGTGCCTGCCCTAAGCCCAAAACTAAGCTGAAAAGCAAAAGCAAAATTCTGCTTTTAACGCCCATTCCTGCAACTGCGGCATCGCCAAAACCGCGCGTTTGCCAGTTTATTATCAATGTTGAAACACTGGATAGCCCTTGCCTGCAAAAGGAGGGAAAGCCAGTTCTTAAAATATCGGCATAAATTTTTAACTTAAATGTTATATAACTGAATTTTAGTTTAACAGAGCTTTTGTTTGAAACAAACATAAAAAGAAAGATGCAAAAACTTACAAATTGGCTTATAGCCGTTGCTATAGCGGCACCTTTTATTCCGAGGTTGAAAGCGAAAATAAGAATAGGGTCGAGAATAATATTCAAAATGCCGCCTGTGACAAGCCCCACCATAGAAAGATTTGCCTTGCTTTGCCCACGCAAGATATTATTCATAACAAAAGTGGCACACATAAACGGTGCGGCAAACAAAATGTAGGAAACATAATCTATTGCATAGGGCGCTATTGTTTCGGTAGCGCCCAAAAGCATAACAAGCGGCTCTACAAAAACTATGCCAAAAAAACAAATTGAACAGCCGAAAGTTATAGCCGCAAAAAAGCCGCTTGATGCAATACGGTTTCCGTGCTCGTAATCGCCCTCGCCCAAAGTGCGTGCAATTAAATTGCCGCTGCCCATGCCAAGCATAAAACCCACGGCTTGCATAACCGCCATAAGCGTAAAAACAACGCTTACAGCACCTGTGGCACTTGTGCCAAGCCGTGCAACAAAAAAGGTATCCGCCATATTATAAATTGATGTTATAAGGACAGAAACTGTTGTTGGAACACTTAATTGAAGCACCAATTTATAAACAGGAGTCTGCGTCATTTTATCATAATGCTTTTGTGTTAGCGCCTCACTCGCCATTATTTGCTCCTTTTATAGCTTTCACTTGCGGATAATTTTCAAAAAAGCAAACATTGTTTATTCCCTGTTCGCACAAACGGTTTAATTGCTTAGATATTTTTTTACCTGCCGGCAAAACGCAAACTTCATAGCTGTTTTGCAAAGCCTTTGCCTTTGTTAAAACCTGCGCAAAATCGTCCTCGCTTTTATACAAAAGTGCAAGGCGCTCGCTTTGCGGAACGCTTTGAATTTTATTTTCAAGTATAATACCTGCAATGCGCTCAAAACCAATAGAAAAGCCCACCGCCGGCACACGCTCGTTTATAAATTTGCCTATCATATTGTCATACCTGCCGCCGCCGCCAATTGCGCCCGCAAAGCCATCACATGTAATTTCAAAAACAATGCCGCTGTAATAATCTTGCCCTCTAACAAGGCGAGGGCTGTAGCTTACTTTATATTCTTCACTCGAAAGTTTGCTCGATATATCAATAAGTTTTTCCATTTCATCGGCAAGCGGTTTATGTTCGTTCAAAAGCAAAGTTTTAACATTGCCAAGCGTAAAATCTTCTTTGTTTAAAAATTCGCCCAAATTATTTATTGCGCTCTCGTTCATGCCTTTTTCTAAAAGCTCTTTCACAACGCCGCTCGCGCCTATTTTATCAAGTTTATCAAACGAAACACACACGCTGTTTAAACTTTCGCTTTCAAAACCGAAGCCCAAAAGCATACTTTTAAGCATGCGCCTATCGTTAACATGCACGGTGAACCCTTTAAAGCCAATTAAAAGCAATGCGCTTGCGGTTGTGTTTATAAGCTCTATTTCCGCATTTACGCTCTCATCACCTATAATGTCAATATCGCACTGCATAAATTCACGCATTCTGCCTTTTTGCGGGCGCTCTGCCCTAAACGCTTTGCCCATTTGGATAACCTTAAACGGGTGCGGCAACACCTCTTTATTTGCGGCATAGTAGCGTGAAAGCGGCAAGGTTAAATCGTAGCGCAGTGCTAAATCTGCAAGTTCCTCGCCGTTTTCAAGGGCATTTTGCAATTTTTGTTTGCGCTTTAAAATTTTGAATATTAAATTTAAATTGTCGCCGCCCTCGCTTTTATCTAAGTTTTCCACGCTTTCAAGCATGGGCGTTTCAATGCGCACAAAACCGCTTTTTTTATAGGCGCTTAGTATTGTGTTTTGCAAAAAATCGCGCACTTGCATCTCTTGCGGCAAAAAATCTTTTGTTCCTTTTATGGGTGATGTTTTCAAAATTTAAGCTCCTTTTTGTTTTAAATTCAGCACAAGCGCAAAGCGCTTTTTACAACTTGCTTTTCAAGGTGTTTTTGCTATTCTTTATACAGCAAGGTTTTTGCTTGTCTTATGGTTGTTTAGTATACAGAATATCTTCTTCCCACTTTTGCGGGTTGGTGTCGATGTAATTCCAGATTTTTTGATATTTTTGCTCATTTCTTATTATATGGTCGTGAAATGATTTTTGCCATATAGAAAAGCCAATTTTTCGTGATACCCCTGATTTAAACAAGCCTATTATTGTAGATAATGTAGGGAACGGTCTTGACCGTTCCGCTTGTATTTCTCTGTTTATAAACAAAATCAAATGAATATGGTTTGGCATTATAACATATTTATCAATTAATACACCATCAAAATGCTGCGGGACATTTTTCAACTCTCTTTCAGCAACAATCGCCAAATCTGTAGGTTTTAACACGGAACGGTCAAGACCGTTCCCTACAATTTCGCCCAACAAACATTCTCTATTATAGGTGCATATTGTTACGAAATATGCACCATTTTGGCTGTAATCATAATTACTTAATCTTATATTCTTTCTTTTTGCTAATTCCATAACTCGCCTTTTGAAATGTTCATTTTACCCATTAATAATATCAAGAATTTGGTTGATTAAATCACTTGAATTTTGCATAGTGTAATTTTTATTGCCAATTGAAATTTCATCGTCATACGCCATTATTACTGTGCCCACATAATCGGTTTCACTGTAAATATAAATATAAAAATATCCATCTCCATCATTGTTCGCCATGGAACCGTCGGAGAAAAGTGTTTTTACATTGCGGGTGTAAGGAAAGTTGCCTAAAAGCATTAAAATTTCCTGTTTTTGCTGCTCGGTTATATCGTTGTAGTTTGTGCTTTCATTATAAGGGCGGCCATCTTCAACACCCAAATCAATTTTTGCAAACAGCAAAGTGCTGTTATGCGCTATATTATCAGATAATGTCATTGGCCGCATATATATTAAAGCACATAAAACAGCAATAATTATTAAGCCGATAATCAGTATTGTTTTTTTGTTAGCTTTTTTCATATTTTTCCTTTTTGTATAAAACTAATTTGTGAAACGCAACAAATAGCCATCAGGATCTTGTATCAGAAATTGCACTTCTAAAATATCTTTATTATCGCATCTGTAAGTTGTTTCTTGAAGTGCGCGGTACAGTTTAATATTACACTTTTGTACCCTTTGGTATAAATCATAAACATTAGGTGTAGAAATAGAAAAATTAATACCTCTACCGAACGGATACTCTAATACACTTGTATTCCAACCTGTTTGATGTATTTGTTCAAACATAAATTGACTTTCATGAAACGATAAAAAAATAAAGTTATCTTCTTTGCGTTCATATTCAAGAACAAAGCCTAATTTATTTATATAAAAATCTTTAGTTTGGTTTATATTAGAAACTGTAAATTCCGGTATTATTGAATTGAATTCCATTTTATGCTCCTCTTTAAATATTAAACATAAAACGCAGTTGTCATTCAGCTTTTAAACATTAAACAAAAACTCAATAATATCGCCGTCTTTCACCACATATTCCTTGCCCTCTGTGCGCTGTAAACCTTTAGCTTTCACCTGCGCCATCTGGTAATCGCACGCTTTAAAATCCTCATAGCCAACAACGCTTGCACGAATGAAACCACGCTCGAAATCGCTGTGGATTTTGCCCGCTGCGCCCGGCGCTTTTGTGCCTTTTTTTATCGTCCATGCACGGCATTCTTTCTTGCCGTCTGTTAAATAGCTAATAAGCCCAAGCACGGCATAACCCGAGGCTATAAGTTTATCAAGGCCTGTTTCTTTTATGCCCATCTCTGTTAAAAACTCTTGCTTTTCCTGTTGCGTATAGCCTGCTATATCCTCTTCGGTTTTAGCGCAAATGGGTATGCAACCTGAATTCTCTTTTTCAGCAAGCGCCAAAACAGCTTTGTAATTGCTGTTTTTCTCCATGCCATCCATCAAATCGTCCTCGCTCATATTTGCGGCATAAATTATTGGTTTTGCGCTTAAAAGCCCCAATTCTTTCAGTAAAAGTTGCCCGTCTTCATCAACCTCATCAAAATTAAAGCCCCTCGCATTTTTCCCTTCGCTTAAATGCCCTTCAAGTTCTTTCAAAAAAGAAACTGCGCTAACTGCTTTTTTGTCGCCTGCTTTTGCGGCTTTCTCAAAGCGCTGAATTCTTGTTGCAATATGCTCCATATCGCTTAAAATAAGCTCTGTATCTATTGTTTCAATGTCTTTTAGCGGTGCAACTTCACCGTCAACGTGCACAATGTCGTCGTCGTTAAAACAGCGCACAACATGCACAATGGCGTCGCACTCTCTTATATTGCCCAAAAATTTGTTGCCAAGCCCCTCGCCCTTGCTTGCGCCTTTAACAAGCCCGGCAATGTCTACAAATTCAACAATAGCAGGCGTTTTTTTATCTGTTTGCCAAATCTCGGCAAGTTTTTCTAATCTTTCGTCGGGCACTGCCACCACGCCAACATTTGGCTCTATGGTGCAAAAAGGGTAATTTGCCGCGCCTGCACCTGCATTTGTTATGGCGTTAAACAATGTGCTTTTGCCAACATTCGGCAAGCCCACAATTCCAAGTTTCATTTTTATCTCTCCCAATTTATTTAGTAATACATTATTATAATAGCAGAAAACAGCCAAAATTTCTATATATTTGCAAACAAACCCTGTAAAAAAACTTAAAAATATTATATTTTTTAAGTTTAATAACATAAAATTCTTTTTTTATCCACAAATTTATATTATAATTAATAAAAAAACAAAATGTATAAAAGGCGCTAAAAAAATTAAAACACGTTTAATTATTTTTAACGTCTAAAATCGGAGGAATAAAAATGGCAGGCGAAAAAATACTTATAGTGGACGACGACAAAAACATTAGCGAGCTTCTGCGCCTTTATTTGCAAAAAGAAGGCTATACAACTTTTATGGCGCACGACGGCGAAGCCGGCCTTAAAATGTTTGAGGCAGAAAAACCCGAGCTTATTTTGCTTGATGTTATGATGCCCAAAATGGACGGCTGGGAAGTTTGCCGAAAAGTGCGCGCAAATTCAAGCGTGCCTATAATTATGCTAACAGCAAAAGGCGAAACATTTGATAAAGTTTTGGGCTTAGAGCTTGGCGCCGACGACTACGTTGTTAAACCGTTCGACCCAAAAGAGATTAACGCACGTGTTAAGGCTGTTTTGCGCCGCACAACACAAATAAACAATAAAGAGCAAGAGGGCGTTATTGTTTTCGACAATTTATCTGTGGATTTACAGCGCTATGAAATGAAAGTTAACGGCGAGATAATTGAAGCGCCTCCAAAGGAGCTGGAACTTTTACACTTTTTGGCAAACCACCCGAACAGAGTGTTCACGAGAGACCAGCTTTTAGACGAAGTTTGGGGCTTTGAATATTACGGTGACAGCCGAACAATCGACGTTCACGTTAAGCGTCTGCGTGAAAAATTGGACGATGCGGGTGAAACATGGAGCCTTAAAACAGTTTGGGGCGTTGGCTATAAATTTGAAGTAAAAGAGTAATATCATGCGCAAAAGTATATCAACACGCATATTCCACTCCACAACGTTAATAATGCTGGGCGGCATAATTGTTATGGCGCTTGTTCACCTGTATCTTTCTGTAGCCTATTTTCAGGCGGAGCGAAATGAATCACTATCGCACACTATAGATACCATAACAAGCATTTTAAACGAATACAGCCAGGGCGATAACAATGTTATAGATAGCGTTGTTGTGGCCAGAGAAGTTTTTATTACCGCAAGGGCCACGGGCGATTTAATTTTTGTTGCAAACCCAGAGGGCGAAATTATTTTAAGCAATGATATGCTTCAAAACAATATGTATTTCGGAAAAACTATTTCCTCCGCTGCACTTAACGAAGCTTTGGAAGCGGGAACATACAGTGAAATAGGCAATTTGAATAAGTTAACAAACTCTGTAAATTATTGGAATGGGCGCCCAATTTATATGGCCGACGGCACGCATATAGGCTTTATTTTTGCCGCTTCGGATGCAAGCTCGCTTTTGGCGTTCATAGCAAGCACATTCTCTATATTTTTAATTTCTGCCACATTGATGTTAATTTTAACAAGCATATTTTCAATTTGGCTAACTGCACGAATGACAAGCCCTCTTAAAGAAATGGCTGATGCCGCAAGAAAGTTTGGCTCGGGAGATTTTTCCGCTCGCATTGAAAACGATGGCGAAGAAGAGATATATCAGCTATCTCAAAGTTTTAACAGCATGGCACAAAGCCTGCAAAAAATTGACACATCGCGCGCGTCTTTCATGGGCGATATAGCACACGAGCTTCGCACGCCGGTTACAAGCATTAAGGGCTTTGTGGACGGTATGCTCGATGGAACAATTCCGCCTGAAAACAGCAAACATTATTTGGAAATTGTGAGCCAAGAGAGTGCAAGGCTTACACGTTTAATTAAAAACATGTTGGATATAACAAAACTTGAAGCCGGAGAATATGTTGTTAATGCGCAAAATTACGACATTTGGGAGAGCATTACAAGCATAGTTTTTGCCGCCGAGCAGCGCATTTCCTCGGGTGAAATAAAGCTTTGCGGTTTCACACCACAGCGCACTATTGTTTATGCAGACCCCGATTTGATTCACCAAGTTATTTATAATATTTTTGATAACGCACTTAAATTTTGCCCTAAAGGCGGAGAAATTTGTTTTAATGTTAAAAGCGAAAAAGAAAAAATTACCATCAGCATAAAAAACACGGGCGATGGTATTGATAAAGAAGCCTTGCCCTATGTGTTCGAGCGTTTTTATAAAGAGGATAAAAGCCGTGGAATGAACACTTCGGGCAGTGGGCTTGGCCTTCATATATGCAAGGTGCTTGTAACATTATCCGGCGGTGAAATTTGGGCAAACAGTAACGAGGGCGAAGATTGCACTTTTTCTTTCACATTGCCCACAGCCTCAAAGGACGGCAATAAAAACGCAGGGCAAAATGTTTCGGCAAGCAGGGCAAGTTCGCGCACATTGCAAGGCGCATCGCTTGATGTTAGTGCAGTTGAAATAAAAAGCGACAAACCCGATGATACCGGCAAATGATTAAATTATATTATATTCGTACCTCATATAATATAAATAGTCTGCGCTTCGCTCCGATTATTCATATCTTATTTAATGGCGTGGGCAGCGGAGTGCCCACATGCCAATTTATATTATATTCGTGCCTCATATAATATAAATAATGTGTACTAATACCTTAATTCACAAACTTATAAATTAAACAAACATTGAAATGCAATTTATGGGGATAAACAAGCTTTAAAACTACCACTATTTAGCAACATTAGAACAATGTAATCGTGAGCGTATGTCATTCTTATTGTTAGCGAGCGATTG
>CAYJIT010000029.1:0-26762 GCA_964370365.1 uncultured Bacteroides sp.
AACCAAGCCGCCCAAAGCGCAAAGCTAAAGGCGGCTCATTTTCTTTTGCTTACTTTTCTTTTTTGCAAAAGAAAAGTAAGTGGTGGACAGTAAGGAACTCGAATCCCTGACCCTCTGCACGTCAAGCAGATGCTCTACCGGCTGAGCTAACTGTCCGCATTAGCCGTTCGGATTACTCACTAACGGCTAAGCACTGCGGCAAAAGCAAAATATAAGATATTTCACAAATACCGCAGGCATTAATTAAATTATATCAAACCTCGCTAAAATGTCAACTGCTCTGCAATATCCTCTTGCCTAATAATAGCGCCCATTGCCGGCAATGTTCGCACCCTGTATCTATGCGCATCCTCAAGGTTAAGCGCAGTTAAATCACACACGCTCTCAATTCTATGGTTCTTTTTAAGCGTAATAGTTTTAACACCGGCAGTGCTCTTTGTTGTTTTAGCCGGTATCTGCGCGGTGCTAACAATAAGCATCCTGCCGGCAGACGTTTTTATGGCAATCTCTTTCTCCTCTTGCACATACTCTGCATAAATTAGCGGCTCTTTATCACTGAACGCTTTAAGCAATTTCTTGCGGTTTTGCTTGGTTGCATAGCTTTCCATCGCCACTTTCGCCACACGCCCACTCTCAAAAACAAAAAGCATATACCCTTTGTAATTTTCGGCTATTGCCATGTAAAGGGGCACTTCGCCATCCTCCATAGCAAGGCTCGCGGCTATAAACTCGCCCATAACGCTGGCTTTTCCGTCGTCAAAATCGCCAATACGGCATTTGTAAACTTGCGCTTTCGATGTAAAAAACAGCAGTTCAGCGTTGTTTTTTGTTTCCACCTGCCTGACAATTTCATCGCCCTCTTTAAGTTTCTGCTCGCCGGACATGCGCAGGCTTTGCGGCGTAATTTTTTTGAAATAGCCCTCTTTTGTGTAGAAAACAGTAACAGGGTAATCGGGCATAAGAACAACTTCCTCTTCGAAATCACCCATGTCATCCTCGTAGATAATTTCACATCGCCTTGGCTCACCGTATTTTTTAATAATATCCGAAAGCTCAGCAATAATAATGCGCTTTATTTTGCTTTCACTTCCCAATATATCGCTTAAACGTGCAATTTCAGCTTTTAAATCGTCAATTTCCTTTGTGCGCTTCAAAATATATTCGCGGTTCAAATGCCTAAGTTTTATCTCTGCAACATATTCAGCCTGCACTTCGTCAATGCCAAAACCAATCATCAAATTAGGAATAACTTCGCTGTCCTCTTCGGTCTCTCGCACAATTTTAATAGCCTTGTCTATATCAAGCAAAATTGCCGCAAGCCCTTTTAGCAAATGCAAACGCTTTTGCTTGCCCAAAAGCTCGTGCTGTGTGCGGCGCTTAACGCATGTTATGCGAAATTTCGTCCACTCGCCTAAAATTTCCCTAACGCCCATAACACGTGGCATACCGTTTATAAGCACATTGAAATTACACGAAAAACTATCCTCAAGCGGCGTGAATTTAAATAGCTTTTGCATAATTTTCTCGCTGTCTTGCCCACGCTTTAAATCTATTGTTAGCTTCAAGCCATTCAAATCTGTTTCGTCACGCATGTCGTTAATCTCTTTAATTTTGCCACTTTTAACATGCTCACTTATTTTATCCATAATGGCTTCAATTGTGGTGGTGGGCGGTATTTTGGTAATTTCAATCATATTGCCCTCGCGCACATATTCATAATGTGCACGCACACGCACACTGGCACGCCCCTCGTTATATATATTTTGCATCTCGTTTTCATTGTGCAAAATATAGCCGCCGCCCACAAAATCGGGCGCAGGTAGGCTTTGTGCCAAATCGTGCTCGGGGTTTTTAATAAGCTCTATTGTGCTTTGGCAAATTTCCGCTAAATTAAAAGAACATATACTGCTTGCCATGGCAACGGCAATGCCCAAAGTGTTGTTAGTTAAAATTGCTGGGAACATAACAGGCAGCAAAGTTGGCTCTTTCGTGCTGGCATCGTAATTGTCCACAAAATCAACGGTGTCCTTTTCAATATCGCCAAATATTTCAGCGCATATAGGCTCTAATTTTGCCTCGGTGTAGCGAGAAGCAGCATAAGCCATATCCCTGCTGTAGCTTTTGCCAAAGTTGCCCTTGCCCGAAACAAAAGGCACAAGCAAACTTTCATTAGCCCTTGTAAGGCGCACCATGGTTTCGTAAATTGCTTGGTCACCATGCGGGTTTAAGTGCATGGTGTTGCCAACTATATTTGCAGATTTCGTCCTCGCATTCTTCAAAAGCCCCATATTGTGCATGGTGTATAACACCTTGCGGTGCGCAGGCTTAAAGCCATCTATTTCCGGCAATGCGCGCGAAACAATAACGCTCATGGCATAGGGCATGTAATTTGCCTTTAGCGTTTGCGTTATTTTAGTTTGCGCAACGGTGCCGGCATCTATAATTTCAACTTTTTCGCCAAGCTCGGGGCGCTTAGGTTTTCGTTTAATTTGTTTTTTTGCCATATTTTCCTCGCTTTTGGTTGTTAGATAGTAGTTTGCTTTTAGGATTTAAGCTAATTATAATGGCGATTCCTCGGCTTCGCTCGGAATGACAGAGGATAAAGCGCTCGGAATGACAAGGGGATAAAGCGCTCGGAATGACAAGGGATAAAGCGCTCGGAATGCTAATAAACTTATTGGCGTATAACAGTTTATCCCACTTCTATGCGCCTACGATACATCAAGCTCGCTTAAATATTCGTGCCCGTGCTGTGCTATATATTCTTTGCGCCCCGCTAAATTATCGCCCAAGAACAAATCAAAAACATCGCTTGTGCGTTGCAATTTATCGGGCGTAATTTGAATTAAGCGCCTACTCTCGGGGTTCATTGTTGTTAGCCACATCATTTCAGGGTCGTTCTCGCCAAGCCCTTTCGAGCGCTGAATGGTGTATTTATTATCGCCTATTTTCTCTAAAAATGCTGCTTTTTCCGTTTCGTTATAGGCAAAATAAGTATTGCCTTTGCTCTCTATTTGATACAAGGGCGACTCGGCGATATACACAAAACCCTCTTGTATAAGCGAGGGCACAAGGCGGTAAAGCATTGTTAAAATTAATGTGCGAATTTGGTAGCCGTCGTAATCGGCATCGGTGCAAATTACAATTTTATTCCAGCGCAAATTTGTTATATCAAATGTGTTTAAATCTTTGTTGCTTTTGCCGCCGCTAAGCTCAACGCCACAGCCCAAAACCTTAATTAAATCTGTAATAATATCGCTTTTAAATATGCGCGCATAGTCTGCTTTTAAACAGTTTAAAATTTTACCGCGCACCGGCATAATTGCCTGAAATTCACTGTCTCGGCTGGTTTTAACCGCACCCAAAGCGCTATCGCCCTCAACAATGTAAATTTCCCTTTTAGATAAATCTTTACTGCGGCAGTCTACAAACTTTTGCACACGGTTAGCTATATCAATTTGCGCGCTAAGCGTTTTTTTTGCGCCAAGCCGTGCTTTTTCTGCTGTTTCACGGCTTTGTTTGTTAACAAGCACCTGCGCTGCTATTTTTTGCGCTTCATCGGGCTTTTCTAAAAAATAAACCTCTAAGCTGTGCTTTAAAAAATCTGTAAGCGCTTGCGCTATAAATTTGTTTGTTATAGCTTTTTTTGTTTGGTTTTCATAGCTTGTTTGCGTGGAAAATGAACTGGAAATGTAAATTAAGCAATCTTGTATATCGGCAAAAGATATTTTGCTTTCGCCCTTTTTATACATGTTTTTATTGCGAAGCAATGTGTCTATTTGGTTAATAAATGCAGTTTTCACAGCCCTTTCAGGGCTTCCACCGTGCTCCAGCCACGAAGAATTGTGGTAGTATTCAAGCGCCTGCGCTTTATTGGAAAAGCAAAAAGCGGCACTCATTTTAACACGGTATTCGGGCCTGTCGTCACGGTCTTTTCCCACAGCAGAGCTTTGCACAAATTGCACGGGCGTTAAGCTCTCTAAGTTTGCAATTTCCTCTGCGTAATCCTCAATGCCCTTTTCGTAGTAAAATTCCTTTGTTGTTTTGCCCTGCTCATTTATATTTGTGAACACAAATGTAACACCGGCATTAACAATGGCTTGCTTTTTAATGGTGCTCTCAAAATATTCCGTTGGAACGTTTATATCGGTGAAAACATCTGTATCTGCAAGCCAGCGAATAACACTGCCCGTGCGCTTTTTAGTTGTTGGCTCTTTTTGCAAGCCGCCAATGTTCTCGCCACGCTCAAAATCTAAGTGGTAGTGCATACCGTCGCGGTAAATGTCTGCTTTCATCCACGCGCTGGCATATTGTGTTGCGCAAAGCCCCAGCCCATTCAAGCCAAGCGAATACTCATAATTTTCTTCGCCCGATGTGTATTTGCCGCCCGCATACATCTCGCAAAATAAAAGCTCCCAGTTGAAACGCTCCTCCGCTTTGTTGTAATCCACAGGCATACCCCTGCCGAAATCTTCAATTTCTACAGAGTTATCTTGAAAACGTGTTATATAAATTTTGTTGCCGTGCCCTTCTCTCGCCTCGTCTATAGAGTTAGAAAGAATTTCAAATATAGAATGTGCACAGCCCTCAACACCGTCTGAGCCGAAAATAACGCCCGGGCGTTTTCGCACTCTATCGGCACCTTTTAAACTTGTTATGCTCTCGTTTGTATATGCCTGCTGTTTTCTCGGCATGGTTAAGCCTCCGTATAATTAGTGGTAATTATTACAAATAGTATAAATTCAAATGTGCAATTTTACATTAATAACAAATCTATAATAATTAAGCAAATAAAATATAAACCACACGCAACACCTGTGAATACAGGCGCATAGCGAATAACTTTATCTGCGGTTTCGTTCGCCATTAAATGTGGCTGTTTTTCACTTGCTTTAGATGTTTCGTTTTGTGCATTAATATAGCCGCTTGCATTGCTGTTTTGCAAGCTGATATTATTTTGCGTGTCCTCGGGGAAAAATTGAGTGTCGCTTTCGTTTTGAAAAGCGCTGCCGTTTTGCACGCTGATATTATTTTGTAATTCCTCAGGGTAAAATGCCATTCCGGCTTCACTTTGTGCACCGCCACTGTTTTGAACGCCATTGTTTTGCGTGCCGCTGTTTTGCGCACTGCGAATAATATTAATTAACTGTTCTTTATTGGTTTCACATTCAAGGCAAATTACTTTGCCTTTTGCTATATTGTAATTAAATGCGCCACAAGTGCACTGCCAGCCGTCTTGAACATTGCTGGGCATAAATTTTGCTAAATTTTTATTTAAAGCGTTGTTTATAATTACCGCTGTATTCTCGCTAAGCGGTTTTAGCGGTGGCAACGCAACACGATTGTACTTTTGAAGAGAAAAAATTTTGCCCTCAAAATTTGCGCTTATTAAATTAACTTCAACAGAGTTTATAGCTTCATTGCTAACAATAACAGCGTCGTCCATTCCAAAAAGTGCACAGCTTTGCACATTTAAATTATTGTATACAAATTCGCTTTGCACAATAATATTGTCACTGCTATCTTTGCAAATGAATTGAATGTTTAGCGCATTTAATATTTTTGCGCTTATGTTTTTAAATGTTAGCGTAACAGCAATTTCGTTAGTTTGCTCTTGCCTAAGCAATTCTACAAGAACAAATTGCACCGGTGAATTTTTTGTGTAATATCTTGCTCTGGTGCAAGCAATTGTGTTAAATTTGAAATCCATAATAGCACCACCTTAACCTTAGTATTATACCATGGTTTTTTTATTTTATCAACCCTTGCGAATATAGCCAAAACGATGCAATTCTAATTAGTTTAAAATTACAGATGGCAAAGCTTGCATGCGTTAAACCTTACAAAAAGCGTTTAGTGCAAAACATTTGTATTGCGCTTAACAAATTTGCCAAAATAAAACGGAAATTTACCACAAATTTACCATATTTTCACTTTTTCACTTGCATTTGTTTTCAAACTTAATTATAATTTCTATATGTGGCTAAAATTAATTAAATACAGTTGTATTTTAGAATGGAGTTTTTAATGAAACTTAATGTAAAGCGCACAGTTTATGTGGGCCTGGCTTTTATGTCTATAACGGCATTTTGGCAAGTGTACGACACAGTTATTCCTTTAATGCTTAAAGATAGCTTTAATATTAACGACGGTTTTATAGGCATAGTTATGGGTATTGATAATATTTTAGCGCTGATAATGTTGCCGCTGTTTGGGCGTTTTAGCGATAAAACTATAACCAAAATAGGGCGGCGCATGCCATATATATTGCTTGGAACTGCGGGCGCATTGCTGTTTTTGTTTTTGATGCCGCTTGCGGAAAACATAAATAATTTGCCGCTATTTTTCATAGGTTTGGGCTTTGTGTTAATATTTATGGCAACATACAGAAGCCCGGCGGTTGCGCTTATGCCAGATGTTACACCAAAACCTTTGCGCAGCCAAGGCAACGCAGTTATAAATTTAATGGGCGCGGTGGGCGGCATGCTAATGCTTGTTGCGCTTTCTATTTTTCCGGTAACGGGCGAAAACCCGAATTACTTATTGATATTTATTATTTTATCAATTGTTATGGTGCTTTGCGTTTGTGTTTTATTTTGGAAAATTAAAGAGAATTTTTGCGCAGAGCAAATGAAAATAATTAGCAAAGCCGCTGGCATTGAAGAGGAGAGCAAGAGCGAAGACACCACCGAAAAAGGCGTGAAAATGCAAAGCGATGTTAAGCGCAGTTTCATATTCATTTTGGCAAGTATATTTTTGTGGTTTTTCGGCTATAATGCAATCACCTCGGCTTTCAGCCGTTATGCAGGGCAGGAATTGCAGGGCAATTTTGCGCTTGTGTTATTATTTTGCACCGCCGCCGCAATTGTTGCTTATATTCCCGTTGGTTATATAGCGGCAAGAATTGGGCGCAGAAAAACAATTTTAATTGGTATTGTTATGCTTTCAATTGCGTTTTTTGCAGGCTCGTTTTTTAGCAGTGTAAATGTATTCCTTTATATATTCTTTGCATTTGCGGGCTTTGGCTGGGCGTTCATAAACGTTAACAGCTACCCCATGGTTGTGGAGCTATCGCAGGGCAGCGACGTTGGTAAATACACAGGCTATTACTACACCGTCAGCATGTCCTCGCAGATAATAACACCGGCATTAAGCGGCTTTTTAATGGACGCTGTCGGTTATAGAATTCTATTCCCATACGGCACAATTTTTGTTGCGCTTAGCTTTGTTACAATGCTTTTTGTTAGGCATGGTGATAGCAAACCGGCCCCGAAAAAAGGCTTAGATGCCTTAGATGTTGAAGATTAAATTAAACAGTTTTTTATCACACAAAAGCCGCTGTTGGTTATTAACAGCGGCTTTTGCTATATTAAAATATCTTATTACTTTTAAACAAAAATTAAATACGCAATATACGAAACATAAATAGCAGTGCAAATAGTGCCCTCTATTCTGTTTGTAACTTTACCTGTCAGCGCAAAAACAAACATTAACACTGTGGTGAAAAGCATAACGCCTACATGTATAAAGGCATCGTTTAAAACTATTATAGGTGATAGCGCCGCAGAAGCGCCTAAAATAAACAGTATATTCATTATGCAAGAGCCTACCGCATTGCCAAGCGCGATGCCGTTTTCGCCTTTTCTTGCAGCCACAAGGCTTGTCATAAGCTCGGGCAGTGATGTGCCCACCGCAACAATTGTTAGGCCTATTATTGTTTCACTCATGCCAAAAGTTCTTGCAATTACAATTGCGTTGTTAACAACTAATTCTCCGCCAAAAATAATTGAGGGTATACCCACGGCTATATAAATAATGCTTTTCGGAATACTTATTTTTTCGCCAATTTCCTCTTTGTGCTCGCTTAAATTAGCTTTTGCTTTATTAGCCTGTAAAACTAAATAGATAATATAAGCAACGCATGAAACTAAAAATACAGCACCTTCAATTTGGTTTATAACACCATCTAACATAAAAATTAAAACTGCAACGGTTGCAATAATGGCAACGGGGAAATCGCGCTTTAAAATTTCCTTTTGAATGGGTATGGGCTTTATTATTGAACAAAGGCCCACAACAACCATTAAATTGAAAATATTTGAGCCGGTTATATTGCTTAATGCAAGCTCGTTACTGCCTGCTATTGCCGCATTTATGCTAACAGCAGCCTCGGGCAAAGATGTTCCGATTGAAACTATGGTTAAACCTATAATTACAGAGGGAATTTTTAAAACTTTCGCTATATTGCTGCTGCCGTCCACAAAAAAATCTGCCCCTTTAATTAGGAATGCAAAGCCCAAAATTAATAAAACATAAGCCATTATAATCTCCATTCTGTTTAGCATAATCTCCGTAAAGAATGGAGATTATTTGGCATGTGCCGTTTTGCGACGGCACGCCGTATTCGATAAGGATAGCGTGATTTATAACGCTATCTCTGCTGTGTTTTAAGGGCAAAAAAAATCAAGCCCTTTATTATACGGTTAATAAACGTACAATAAAAGTCTTGCTATTTAATGTGCACCCGGTTTAAAACGTGATGACGAATGCACAACACCTATAAATTATAGATGCCAACTACTCCCTTTTACAACTACAAATATCTTAACACATTATATTAACAAAATCAATAGTTTGTTAAAAATAAACAAAATGTTTGTTCTGCAAATAATTTTGCAAGCAATTATTTGCAAATAAATTAACAAAAATACAATAAAAATAGTGCATTAGCGCATTTATTATAGTATAATTAATTTTAAAGTACAATTATTAATGTGCAAAAATATGCTTTATTTTATAGCAGGAGGTTATTATGAAAAGTGAATTAAAAATGTGCCCATTGGGTTTTGGCACAATGCGCTTGCCCACATTTGAAAACGGCGATATTGATATTGCCAAATTTAGCGAAATGGCAGATGCCTTTATAGAGGGCGGCGGCACCTATTTTGACACAGCTTATTTTTACCACGACGGTAATTCGGAAAAGGCGCTTAAAAAGGCAGTTGTAGAGCGCCACGCCCGTAATACTTACACCGTTGCGGATAAAATGCCACCGTTAAAGCTACAAACGCGTGATGATTTAGAGCGCATTTTTGCAGAGCAAATAGAAAAAACAGGGCTTGAATATTTCGATTACTATTTGCTGCACGCACTGAGCGAGGCCAATATAGACCAATTTGAGCGCACAGGTGCATGGCAGTGGGCTATGGAAATGAAAAAAGAAGGCAAAATAAAAAAATTCGGCTTTTCATTCCACGGCACACCACCACTGCTTGAAAAACTTTTGAGCGAGCACCCGGAAGTTGAATTTGTGCAATTGCAAATAAATTATGCCGATTGGAACAGCGAGAGTGTTGCGTCTGAAGAAATTTATAATATAGCACGCAAACACAATGTGCCCATTGTTGTTATGGAGCCTGTTAAAGGCGGATATTTGGCAAAGCTGAAACCGGAGTATGAAGAGATTTTAACTGCCACCACAAAAGGTGTGAGCACGGCTTCGTGGGCGGTGCGCTATGTGCTTGGCTTAGAGGGCGTTTTCATGTTACTTAGCGGCATGAGCACTTTAACCCAAGTTTTAGACAACCTAAAAACAACAAATGCCTTTAAGCCGCTTAACGAAGAAGAGGTAAAGGCGCTGAAAACAGTGAAAGAAAAATTAGATGCACAGCCTATTGTGGCATGTACGGCTTGCAAATATTGTGTTGAGGGATGCCCTAAAAACATAAGAATACCCGATGTTTTTGGAGTTTACAATGAGTATTTAATTTATGGGCTAAGCGAAACAGCAAAAGGAACTTACAAATTTTACACAAAAAACAGCGGCAAAGCAAAAGATTGTATAGAGTGTAAAAAATGCGAAAACTCATGTCCTCAGCACTTGCCGATTATTGCAGATTTGGCAAAAGCCGCTGCTGTTTTCGACAATTAGTGCTGTTCTTATAAAGGAAAAAATTTTATTTAAAGCATATTAAAATGTGGTTGTGACATTCGTCACAACCACATTTTTGCTATTCACTATCGGTTCTCATATCCATTTTTATCTGTAAATCTCTAAGCTGCACATCTTCAACTTTTTGCGGTGCACCGCTCATAAGCTCGCTTGCGTTTTGCATTTTAGGGAACGCTATTGCCTCGCGCATTGTGCAATGAAGCATAAGCATTATAATTCTGTCGAAGCCAAGCGCCATGCCGCCGTGCGGTGGTGCACCGTATTTATAGGCGTTTTTCAAAAAGCCAAAGCATTCCTCGGCATAATCTGCATCAATTTCAAGTGCGTTGAACATTCTCTCTTGTAATTCGGGGCTATTAATACGAATACTGCCGCTTCCAAGCTCGCAGCCGTTCAAAACAAGGTCATATGCCCTCGCTCTAACTGCGGCAGGGTCTGTTTCAATTTTGTCCATGTCGCTCTCTTTTGGCATTGTGAACGGGTGGTGCATAGCATCAAACTTGCCTGTTTCTTCGTTGTATTCAAAGAACGGAAATTCTGTTACCCACATGAATTTATAATCGTTTTCATCAACTAAATTGCACTTGTTTGCAACGGCAATGCGCACTTGGCCAAGCGCTGTGCACGCTTTTGTGTAATTTGTGTCTGCCACAATTAAAAGCACATCGCCAATTTCTGCGCCCATGGCATTGTAAAGCGCATTTTTTTCGTCCTCGCTCAAAAACTTTTCAAAACTGCTGGAGGTATTATCCGCAGTTATTCTGCTGTAAGCAAGCCCTTTGGCGCCGTAAAGTTTCGCTACATCAACAAGTTTATCTATCTCTTTTCTTGTTAATGTGTCGGCAAAGCCCTTAGCATTTATGCATTTTATACAGCCGCCGCCCTCAATTGCGCTTTTAAACACAACAAATTCGCTCTTTTTCATAATATCTGTTATGTCGCTTAGCTCTAAGTCGTAGCGCATGTCGGGCTTGTCGCTTCCAAAACGTGCCATGGCTTCGTCGTAAGTTAGCCTTGGGATATCCGCAGGCAAGTCGATATTTAAAACGTCTTTCCACAAGCGGCGAACAAGCCCCTCTTTTATCATCATAACGTCGTTTTCGTCAACAAATGCCATCTCTATATCTATTTGGGTAAATTCAGGCTGGCGGTCTGCCCTTAAATCTTCATCTCTAAAACAGCGTGCAAGCTGATAATATCTATCAAAGCCCGAGAGCATTAAAATTTGCTTGTAAATTTGCGGAGATTGCGGAAGCGCATAAAAATGCCCGGGTTGAACACGGCTTGGCACTAAATAATCCCTTGCGCCCTCCGGTGTAGATTTAATAAGCATAGGTGTTTCAATTTCAACAAAGCTGTTATCGTCGAAATAATCGCGCACAACTTTTGCAATTTTACTGCGCATAACTATTATTTTTTGCATTGCAGGGCGGCGCATATCCAAAAAGCGGTATTGCAAGCGAAGCTCATCTTTAACTTTAACTTCGTCCCTTATTTCAAAAGGTGTAATTTGTGCATCACTTAAAATTTTAAGCTCGCTAACATAAAGTTCAACATCGCCCGTTTCAATTTTGTCGGTTTTTGCCTCGCGCTCACGCAAAGTGCCGCTTGCAATAATAACATATTCGCTTTTTAGGCTCTGCGCTTTTTTGAAAACGCTCTCTTTTGTTTTATCATCGAAAATTAGCTGCAAAATGCCGCTTGTGTCACGCATGTCCACAAATATAACGCCGCCTTTATCACGGCTTTTTGCAACACTGCCGGCAACAGTTATGTTTTGCCCGTTTTCGCTCAAACGCAAAGTGCCGCAATAATGTGTGCGGCGCATATTGCCCATGGTTTCAATCATATTTATTATCCTTTCATGTAAAAAGTGCTTTAAATTCGCTCTGTTTTTATAAAACAATTTTTCGGCATTCTAAATAATAACGCTTTTGTATAGCCGTTCCCATGCTGAATGTTTTGCGTGGAAGCGCACCGCCTAAAACAACGCCTTTAAACAAATCGCTCTTTTTAAATTCGGGCAATATAATGCCTGTTGAATTTTGCTGTGCCAAATTTAAAACGCTTTCTTCGCCGTGAATATAATCAACTTTTGCGCTGTGTTTTTTTGTAAAAACATCCAAAAAATCCTCCACGGTTCCAACGGCAAGAGGGTGCGGCGCGTTTTGAACCCTAAGCTTTGTTATATTGCCATCGCCCTTGCCCACAATTTTTATAACTTGCTCGTTTTCACTTTTGCCTGTGCCCAATACTGCGCCTTTTTCAATCAGCCAGTTTTCAAACGCTGTTTTAAACACATTTGCATCAATATCAAAAACAACCCTGTGAATGGGCTCTATTTCAATTGCAGGGCTGTGAATGTTTACAAGTTCAACAAGGCAAAAGCGTGCGGGGTGTGTTTCTTGCTCGCTCTCGCTTAAATTTTGGCGCACATTCTCCCAATGTGCCTTGGCAGTTGCAAGCGAATGGTTGCCGTCTCCAACTGCCATTGTTAAAGGTGCACAGCCTTTTGCCTCGGGGTATTTTGCATCAAAATTGCTCTGTGTGCCAAGTGCACTAATTTCGTTTTGCAGCTTGCGAATTACATTTTCATCTGTAACAGCATAGCCTTTCACAGTGCCGCCTTTCAGCATTAAATCTGTGCTGTAAAGCAAATTATCATCTGTTGCGTAAGTTTCTAAATTCTCTATAATTTCACGCTTTTCATCGTCAATAAGCATTAAAATATGCGGCGTTTCAAGGTTTGCGTTTTTTCTAACCGCAAGGCGTGGCGGTATTCTTTCCACCACAGTGCCCTCGCTTGGGCGAATTTTGGGCAAACTGTTTTTTTCATAGCTATACGCCTGTAAATCCACAGCGCCAACAATACCGCAAAGCTCGCCTTTTGCATCGGTGAATGTGCGCTTAGTGTATATAAAGCCGTTAACACTTTTTGTTAAAATATCTTGCAAATAATTTTGCATATTGCTTTGTATTTTGCCAATTTTTTGCTCTATATCGTCGTCTTCCAAATAAATTTCCGGCAATGTAATGTGAAAAGTGCTTTCATTGCCCTCGCAGATATCCTTAACCTTTTGCCAATATTCGCTCTCGCTTGTGAATTGGTCGCACGCAAGGCACGGCCAAAAGCGCATATCTACTTTTTCGTTTGGCAATAAAATATTTGCCGTTTGAAATATATTTTCCACTGTATTCATCCTTTCTTTAATGTGCAAGTTTTACAAATACCAATAAAACAAATTAAACTTTTTATTTTTTAAAAAATTATTTTGAACTTTTGCTCTTGCCTATTAAATTGCTTAAAACAACCAGCAATATCGTAACTAAAAGCATAAGCGTGCAAAGTGCGTTTATTTCAGGCGTTACACCTGTGCGCAATTGCGTGTAAACTTTTATGGGCAATGTGTTAACATTAACGCCCGTTACAAAAAGGCTTATTATAACATCGTCGAAGCTCATGGCAAAACTTAAAAGAAAACCGCTTAGAACTGCCGGCATTATCAGCGGCAGTGTTATGTCGAAAAATGCACGTATACTGCTTGCGCCAAGGTCTTTAGCGGCATCGGTAAGGCTTTTGTCCATGCCCACAAGCCTTGCTTTAACAAGCATGTAAATATACGGTATGCAAAATGTGGTGTGCGCTATAATTAATGTTGTCATGCCGAAAGGAAAGCCTAAAAGCGAGAAGAAAACCAAAAAAACCATGGCGAGGATTATCTCGGGTATCATGATGGGCAGCATTGTTAAATATTCAATTGGCGCTTTGGATATTGTTTTAACTTTGCTAAACCCAATTGCGCCAAGCGTGCCTATAATTGCGGCGGCAAAGCCCGAACAAAGCGCAAGCACAATGCTGTTTATAAGCGCCAAAAACATTTCTTCGTCGTTGAAAAGCTTTATATACCAATTGAGCGAAAACCCGCCCCAAATGCTTGAAATTTTGCTTTCATTAAATGAATATACAATAACCAAAGCGATGGGCAAGTAAATTAAAAAAGTTATAATTGCAAGGTAAACATGCGAAAACCCTATGCGTTTTTTGCTATGCGCTTTTGTTTGTTCGCTTTTTGCAATTACTGTGCTTTTTATGCTTGCGTTTTCATTATTCATCACATTAACCCCTCTAATTCTTCGCTTTTTGTTATGCGCTTATAAAGCGCTATTAAAAGAGTTGTTAAAACCATAAGCACCACGGCAAGGGCTGCGGCAAAAGGCCAGTTGTGGGCTTTTAGCAATTGGTCTTGTATTAAACTGCCCACAAGCACAATTTTATTGCCGCCTAAAATATCTGCAATGAAAAACAAGCCCATGCTTGGAATAAATGTTAAAATAACGCCCGATAAAAGCCCGGGCAATGTTAGTTTTAGTGTTACTGTTAAAAAGGCCTGCAATTTGCTTGCGCCTAAATCTCTTGCGGCTTCAACAAGGCTCCAATCCATTTTTTCTGCGCTTGAAAACACGCTGAATATCATAAATTGCAAAAGCGCATACACCATGCCAATAACAACGGCAGGGTAGGTGTAAAGCAGCTTTAGTGGCTCTTGCGTTATGCCCAAAAACATTAAAATGTTGTCTAATGTGCCGCCGGCACGCAAAATTATTATCCAACCATACATGCGAATTAAGCTGTTTGTCCAAAATGGTATCATAAGGAATATAGTGATTAGCTTTTTGCCCTTTGGTGAAAGTTTTGCCATGAAATAGCCGAAAGGGTAGCCTAATAGCACAATGAAAAATGTGCTTGTCAGCGCAAGCTGAAACGATTGAACAAATGTGCTTAGATAAACCGGATCGAATATATTAATATAGCTTTGCACGCTGAATTCGTTTATAACGCCCCAACTATCGCTTGGTGTTTGAAAGCTGAGATAAACCATATAGATAAGCGGGCCGGCAACAAATATAAGCGTAAATGCATAAAGGGGTAAAAGCGTTAGCCATATATTTTTTTGCTTTTTCAATTTTACACCTCGTTTGTTTCTTCGCTGTGCTCCTGTGCGCTTAAAGCTGTTTTCACATCTACGGGCACAGCGCTTTTTGCACTCCAGTTCATCATAACATCATCGTCTACATTTATGCCAATATCTATGCCGTGGCGGCTTGCAATAAGTTTTAAACCGCCTTTTGTTTCAAGCGTTAGGCGCAGTTGCCCACCTGAAAAGCTCTTTTCAATAACTTTGGCTTTCATGTCGCACTTGCATTGCTTTTCAAACTGAATATTCTCGCTTCTAATTGCAATACAAACATTATCGCCAGGTTTAAATTTGTGCCCCAATGTGCTTGCGTTGGCACAGCCCGATTCGCACGCAACGCGCATAGAGCTCTCATCTTCATTCACACTTTGCACAATGCCTTCAATTAAATTGGCGTTGCCAACAAATGTGGCAACAAAATTTGTTTTTGGGTAGTTGTAAATTTGCTCGGGCGTGCCAATTTGCTCGAAATTACCGTCTCTCATAACGGCAATACGAGAAGACATATTTAGCGCCTCTTCTTGGTCGTGCGTTATATAAATAAAGGTGATGCCAAGTTGTTTTTGCAGGCGTTTAAGCTCAATTTGCATTTGGCGGCGCAATTGTAAATCTAAAGCGCCCAGGGGCTCGTCTAACAGCAAAATTTTGGGGTTGCTAACAATGCTTCTGGCAATGGCAACACGCTGTTTTTGCCCGCCCGAAAGCTCACTTGGCATGCGGTTTTCAAAGCCGTTTAGCTGAACAAGGCTTAAAGCGCGGCTAACTTGCTTTTGAATTTCGCTTTTATCGGTTTTTTTCAGTTTTAAACTGTAACCTATATTTGCGCTTACATTCATGTGTGGGAAAAGGGCATAGCTTTGAAAAACCATGCTCATATCTCTTTTGTTGGGTGCGTTTTGCGTTATATCTTCGCCGCTTAGAACAACACTGCCGCTATCGGGCACTTCAAGCCCTGCTAAAATGCGAAGCAACGTTGTTTTTCCACAACCGCTGGAGCCCAAAAGCGTTATAAATTCACCGGCACCGATATTTAAATTAACATTATTTAAAACTTCGTTTTCGCCGAAACTTTTGCTAATATTCTTTATTTCTAATATATTTGAAAGCATGAAAACTCCTTTAAAAGTGTTTTATAACCTTTGTGGTTTTTTAACGGCTATATGCCAAGGCTGGCAATAGTTAAGCCCATGCAAATTTTAACGGGCAAATTTATGCTTGCACTGTTTCAAGGTATTGCTGATACAAAGTGAAAATATAGCATAATAGCATATTAAATATTATATCAAAAAAGCTGTTTAAAGTACAGCGTTTTTGTAATTTAGGCTTTGTGCGGCGGGCTAAGTTCTATCGCCAAGCTAAGCAAACAAAAACAAAATAAAATGCCAAATTGGCGAAATTAAAAGGGCGGGCAGCAAATTTGCGGTTTTAATTTTGTTTTCACTTAAAAAATTATAGCCCGTGCAAATAACAAGGCTATAACCCACCATGCTTATTTCGCTTAGCAATTGCCCTTGCAAAATGCTGTTTAATGCACCTGCCGCAAGGCTTATAGAACCTTGATATAAAAGCACCGGCAAAGCGGCAAAGGCAACACCCGGGCCCAAAGTGGCACTTAAAACCACGCTTGCAATGCCATCCAACATGCTTTTAGTGTATAGCACAGAGGGGTTTGCGAAAAGCCCGTCGTTTATAGAGCCTACAATTGTCATTGCGCCAACGCAATAAAGAAGGCTTGCGTTGACAAAACCACGGGCAAAGCCGCTTAATTTAAAGCGTTTTTCAACAGCACTGCTTATATTGTTAAGGCGTTGTTCAATTTTTAGCTTTTCGCCAATTACCGTGCCCAAAACAAGGCTGATAATAAGCATTAATTCGCCACTGCTAACAAGGTTTTCGCCGCTTATGCTTATCATAGAGGTTATAACACCGTTGAGGCCCACAATTAAAACCGCTATGCCCAAAGCCTTAAAAAGCGCCTGTTCGTAATTTTTGCTTATTCCCTTTTTAAGCAATAAGCCAATGCAGCTACCAATTAAAACTGCAAGTGCATTTACAATTGTTCCCAATATATTTTTTTGGCAAGCGCATTTTTAAAAAGGCTTGCCGTTCCTTTCATTTTGGTTTGATAAGTTTAATACATCCTTATCGGTCATTCCGAGCGAAGCAGAGGAATCTGTAACTTCCTGTGCGTTGCCAAAGCATAGAGCGCGGATTTCTACAGTTCGCTAAGTGCCGCCACTTGCATGGCGGCCAGTCACTTGCATGGCACTGCGGTGCTTATCCGCTCCGGTCGAAATGACAAGTTGTAACGCTTGCATTATTGCACTAAACCTATACTTTTCTTTTGCCAATTATTAAACGCTAAATGATAATTCACTGTCTTCAAAAAGCTGCGCAACAAGTTTTCTTAAAGCAGAATTTTTTTCGCTTTGAAGTGAAGCATCGCTCTCAATAAGTGCCGCCGCTTCATATTGTGCGGCGTAAAGCGTGCGGGTGTCTGTGTTTAAATCGGCTATTTTAAGCGTGGGTAAGCCGTGCTGGCGCTTGCCAAAAAAATCGCCCGGGCCCCTAATTTCCAAATCGTATTTAGCAATATCAAAGCCGTTTGAGTTATTGCACAAAAAGCTGAGGCGCTGTTTTGTGGCTTCGTTTGTATTGTCGCTAATTAATATGCAGTGCGATTCATGCACGCCTCGCCCAACCCTGCCACGCAGTTGATGAAGTGCGCTAAGGCCATAGCGTTCGGCATTTTCAATTACAATTATGTTCGCGTTAGGCACGTCCACGCCCACTTCTATAACAGTGGTGCTAACAAGTGCGTTGATAATATTCTCTTTGAAATCGCTCATAATTTGCGCTTTTTGCGCCGCTTTTAAGCGCCCGTGCATAAGCCCAACCGAAAACCCTTGCAAAAGAGGTTTTGCAGTTTGCTCGTAATAAGCGGTAACCGCTTGCATATCGTTATCTTCGCTCTCGTCTATTGCCGGGCACACAATATAAGCCTGCCTGCCGCTTTTAATTTGCCCGTTCAAAAAGCCATACATATCTTTGCGCTTTTTGCCCGTAATTGCGTAAGTTTTTATGCGTTTTCTGCCCTTTGGCATCTCGTCTAAAAGGCTGATATCTAAATCTGCAAACATTAAAAGCGCCAAAGTGCGCGGTATGGGTGTTGCGCTCATAACCAAAACATGTGGGTTTTGCGCTTTTGCGGTAAGTTTACTGCGCTGTTTTACGCCAAAGCGGTGCTGCTCGTCTGTTATGGCAAACGCCAAATTGTTGAACACAACACCGTCAGACAAAAGTGCGTGTGTGCCCACAACAAAATGTACTTCGCCGCTTTCTATTTGCAACAGCAGCTCTTTTCGTGCCTTGCCTTTTACATTTGCCGTTAAAAGCGCAGTTTTCACACCCAAAGGCGATAGCAAATTGTGAAGTGTTTGCGAGTGCTGCATTGCCAAAATTTCAGTTGGTGCCATCAAAACGCTTTGGTAGCCGTTTTGCGCCATAACAAAAGCGCCTGCCGCCGCAACCATTGTTTTTCCGCTGCCCACATCGCCTTGCAAAAGCCTATTCATAGGCGTTGAACTTTTAAAATCGCTTAGAATTTCATTTATACAGCGCATTTGCGCATTGGTGGGGCAAAAGGGCAAATTTGAAATAAAAGATGATATATCGCTATTTTCTGCCTTAACATTGTTTATTTTCAGCAGGGAGTTTTTGCTTTTTAAAGCCAAGAGCCCTATTTGAAGCAAAAAGAGCTCTTCAAAAATTAAGCGGCGGCGCGCAGAGCTAATTTCTGCAGTGTTTTTTGGGAAATGAATGTTTTGGATAGCCTCGCGCTTACCTGTGAGCTTATATTTCGTTAGAAGCTCCTCGTTTAATGGCTCAGGCAAATTATGGCCGCTGTTTAAAGCTGTTTTCACACATTTGGAAATATAGGTGCTTGTTATGCCTTTAGTTTGCGGGTAAATTGCAACAAAAGGGGAGGTTTCCGCTTGCATTTCGCTTAAAATTTCGGGGTTAGACATTTCGCGCTTTAAAAAATTGCCTGTAATCTTGCCAAAAAAGTAATAGCTTGTGCCTGTTTCAAGTTTTTTTGGCGTGTAGGGGTTGTTAAAAAAATTAATTGTAATTTCGCCTGTGTCGTCGGTGCAAATAACTTTGTGAATTTCGCCGCCGCCCGATATTCTGTGCGAAGTTTTTGAAAAAACAGCGGCCTTTACGGTGCACTTAACGCCTAATGGTGCGCTTTGTATACTGTGAGGCGAAGTGAAATCTATATAATCTCGAGGGAAAAAGGCGAGCAGGTGCTCTACTGTTAAAATGCCCAGCTTTGCAAGGCTTGCCGCACGTTTTTCGCCAACGCCTTTTAAATAGCATATATTTATTTTAAGCACCACCTTTTTAGTTGCAAATTCAGTTTTAAAAATCCGTGCTCTGTGCCTTGTTAATTAGTTAGTTTAAATTATCAAGTTTTATAATTCGCTCTTCTTTTCAGCGTGAAAAGAAGCAAAAGCGTCGGAGGTATTGACGCACCGCAGTGCTAATGCCAGCGAGCAACCGCCGCATAGCGGCGGCGCTTGGCGAGCGGCCGATACCCCCAAACCCCTAACGCTGTGCCCTAAAAGCCGCAGGCAATTAGAACAATCACAATCGCTCGCTAACAATAAGTATGACATACGCTCACGATTACATTGTTCTAATTGTTGCTAAAGAGTGGATGTTTTAAAGCATGCTTATCCTTGTAAAGTGCGTTTCAAAGTTCGTTTAATTTATAAGTTTGTGAAATGTGTTGCAACTACACATTATTTATATTATGTGAGGAACGAATATAATATAAATTGGCATGTGGGCACTCCGCTGCCCACGCCATTAAATAAGATATAAATAATCGGAGCAAAGCGCAGATTATTTATATTATATGCAGCAAACCTCAACCGCCTGTCATTTCGACTGAAACGGAGAAATCTGTCGCTTTGTGCAAGCGCAATTAAACCAACAAGCGCAAAAGCTCTTTCGCCTTTTGCACCAATTCTTCTTTTGTACCGTTGTTTTCTAAAACATAGTTTGCAGCTTTTAAATAGTTTTCTTGTGCAAGCTGGCTTTCAAGGCGTTTTTTCGCCTGCTCTTTGTTTAGCCCATCACGCACTAAAAGCCTTTTTAGCATATTCTCCTCATTGCAAAAAACAACAATAAATTCATTGCAATGCTTTTCAAACAAACCGCCTATAATAACAGCACCGTCCACAAAAACAATGTGTTCGCCACTGTTTTGCGCATTTTGCACGCCCAAAAGCAACAAACGCACAATTTCAGGGTGGGTTATATTTGCAAGCACTTTTGCTCTGTGCTCGTTTTCAAATGCACGTTTTGCCAAGAGTTTTCTGTTAAGCACATTGTTTTCAATTATATCATCGCCAAATTCACTTTGAAGTTTTTGCAACACATTTTTGTTTTCCACAGCTTTTTTTGCAGCTAAATCTGCATCTAAAACAGTAAACCCCTCTTGCCTGAAAGTATCGGATACCGTGCTTTTTCCGCTTCCGCTCTTTCCTGTTATCGCAATAATTTTCACAGTTGCACCACCCTAAAAGCCGCCGCTCTTAAAATTCTGTTGTAAACCGCAAGCCCTATGCCCTCACTGTTTGGGCAGTGAGCATAGGCGGTTTGCACACCTAATTCGTCCAATTTTCTCAGCGAGGAAAACAAATTTTGTGCTTGTTCTTTTGCGTTTTCAACTGCGCCGTAACTAATTGCTTTGCAGTTCAATGCTTTTTGTTCACCATCAAAGCAAAGTGCGGCAACGCCCTTGTTTTCTTTGGCAATTTCATTCACATAGGCTATATATTTTTCAGTGCTTGCATCAATTAAAATTAGCTTTGCATTTGGCGCGTAATGCGTGTATTTCATGCCGGGAGATTGCGCTTTTTGCCCGCTTTCAAGCTCGCTTGTTATAGCGGTGCTAACTTGCAACTCGGCTTTTAACACAATTTCTATTTGCTCTTTTGTAATAGTGCCCGGGCGCAAAAGCACAGGCGCTTCATTTTCGTCTGCAAGCGATATAACCGTGCTTTCAAGCCCATGCATGCACGCACCTGCATCCACTATATACTTAATTTTACCTTGCATATCGCAAAAAACATCTTGTGCTTTTGTGGGGCTTACACTGCCGCTTGTGTTTGCGCTGGGCGCCGCAAGCGGCACCCCTGCCGCCTTAATAATTTTAAGCGCCACCTCGTGCGAGGGCATACGAAGCCCAACAGTTTTAAGCCCTGCGCTAACCAAAGGGCACACCGCACCACTGCTTTGAAGCACCATTGTAAGCGGCCCCGGCCAAAATTCTTGCGCCAAAAGCACTGCGCTTTTCGGCACATTTTTCGCAAGTGTAAAAACATCATTCACATCGGCAATATGGCAAATAAGTGGGTTATCGCTTGGGCGACCTTTTGCATTAAATATCTTTTTTACCGCGCTCTCGTTTAGCGCATTTGCCGCAAGCCCGTAAACTGTTTCAGTGGGAATTGCAACAACTTCGCCTTTTTTAAGCTCGTTTGCCGCAAGCGCTATATTTTGCTCGCTCGGCTTTAATACCCGTGTGCTAAAAAAGTTCTCCAATTAGGCCTCCTCAGATGATGCCTTAAGTTTCTCTGCCCTATCGGCTGTTACAAGCGCATCTATAACTTCTTCAAGCGCACCGTTCAAAATGGTATCCAGCTTATAAAGGGTTAGCCCTATGCGGTGGTCTGTCAAACGGCCTTGTGGGTAGTTATATGTGCGAATTCTCTCCGAGCGGTCACCCGTGCCCACTTGGCTTTTTCTGTCAGCGGCAATTGCACTGCTCTGCTCTTCTTGCGCTTTTGCAAGCATTCGGCTCCTTAAAACTTTAAGTGCTTTCTCCTTGTTTTTAAGCTGGCTCCTCTCGTCTTGGCACTCCACCACCATGCCCGAGGGCAAATGCGTTACCCTAATTGCCGACGACGTTTTATTGATGTGCTGGCCACCTGCGCCCGATGCCCTGAATGTATCTATTTTCAAATCTGCCGGGTTGATGTCTATATCCACTTCCTCAGCTTCGGGCATAACTGCAACCGTAACCGTGGAAGTGTGCACACGCCCTTGCGTTTCTGTTTCGGGCACACGCTGAACCCTGTGCACACCGCTCTCGAACTTAAGGCGGCTATATGCGCCCTCGCCCTCAACGGCAAAGCTCACTTCTTTCAGGCCGCCAAGTTCTGTTTCATTTGCGTTTATAACTTCATATTTCCATTTGCGGCTCTCGGCATATAAACAGTACATTCTGAAAAGGCTGTTTGCAAACAGGGCCGCCTCGTCGCCACCCGCACCGCCACGTATTTCAACAATAACGCTCTTATCGTCGTTTTCGTCTTTTGGCAAAAGCAAAATTTTAAGCTCCTCGGTAAGGCGCTCTATCTCTTTTTTGTTCTCATCATATTGCGCCTGTGCAAGTTCTTTAAAATCGGCGTCAAGGCCGCCCTCGTCCAAAAGGGCTTTTGCCTCGTCAAAGCCGCTGCTTGCCGCTTTGTATGCGTCATAAGCCTCTACAAGCGGCGTTAGGTTTTTATAATCTTTCATAAGCGTACTGTAAAGGGCATTGTTTGTAATAACGCTTGGGTCTTGCAATTTATTGTTAATTTCGTCATAGCGGTTACGCACTGCTTGTAATTTATCTAACATGTTTTTTCCTCATTTATTCGCTAATTTCGTTTCTTTCTATTTTTTTTATGTTCTTTTCAATTTTACTGCGTGCAAGCATAACTTCCCTGCCACAAGTGTTGCATTTAATGCGAAAATCGGCACCTATGCGAAGCACAGTAAAGCTGTTTCCGCCGCAAGGGTGCTTTTTGCGCACAATTATAACATCATTCAAGCGCACATCCACACTCTCACCTCTTTGTAATTAATTTTAGCATATATATTATACAGTATATACGCGCATTTTGCAAAGCATTTATTATGTGCTAAATTTTTATAATTTTTAAAGGTTTGCGTGCATATAATATATTATTGCTGAGAAAAAGGATGATGTACAATGTTATTTTACCCCGAAAACACAGGCTTTGCACTTTCCCCACTAACAAAAGAGGCTTTAACACAGGCAATGCAAAATAAAAAAATTTTACAGGCGAAAGTAATTTCATGCGATTCAAGCCGCAATTTACACTTTGATTTAGGCGAAATTAAGGGCTTTATGCCAAAAAGCGAATGTGTTCTTCATTTTGATGAAAACGCCGTGCGAGATATTGCCATTTTATCCAGAGTTGGCAAAAACACATGCTTTGTTGTGCAAGATATTATTTTAAACAGCAAAGAGCAATGCGCCTTGCTATCTCGCAAAGAGGCGCAAGAGCTTTGCACATTGAACTACATACAAACATTGCGCAGCGGCGACATTATACCCGCAAAAATAACCCACCTTGAAAGCTTTGGCGCATTTTGCGATATTGGTTGCGGCATAAGTGCGCTTTTGCCCATAGATTGTATGTCTGTTTCAAGAATTAGCAGTGCGCACGACAGGTTTTTCAAGGGGCAACAAATATATTGCGCAATTAAAAGCAAAGACGAGCACGGCCGCTTAGTTTTAAGCACAAAAGAGCTTTTTGGCACATGGCTTGAAAATGCTGAAAAATTTCACATTGGGCAAACGGTTATAGGCGTTGTGCGCAGTATAGAAAGCTATGGCGTTTTTATAGAACTTGCGCCAAATTTAACCGGCCTTGCCGAAAACACTCAAGAAGTGCAGTGCGGGCAATGCGTCAGCGTTTTCATCAAAAATATTCAGCCGGAGAAAATGAAAATTAAGCTATCCATTTTGCAAACGGTTGAACAAATTCCCTCTAAAGAATATGAATACAGCAAAACAAGCGGCCATATATCAAAATGGCTTTATTCCACAAAAAACTGCCAAAAATTTATGCAAACTGTGTTTGACGAAACCGCCGCTTTGGATTATAATGAAGAATATATACTTTGAAACGTGAGGGCAATTATGTTTTCAGATGCTTTTACAAACGGCGTTAAGCCCGGTGGTTTAAATTCAAAAAGGGAAATAAGAATTTTACTTTGCTATTTATTGAACAGCACCGATATTCCCGTTACTATGGAGCACCTTGAGCGTGCACTTTGGGGCGAAGAGCTTGTGAATTATTTTGAGCTTGCCGTTGCCATTGCAGATTTGTGCGACAACGAATTTATTAAGCAGGAAGAAACCGGTTATACGCTTTTGCCAAAAGGTAAAGAAATTGCGGAAAATTTAAACAGAGATGTTGCTTTAACCGTTAAAGAAACAGCGCTTAAAGCTGTTATTCACATGCAGAGAATGGCAATTAAAAGCGCCCAGCACATTGCGGATATAGAAAAACTTGAAAACGGTTATAAAGTTAACGGGCGAATGGAGGAAAACGGCGAAGAAATGTTCAGCTTTTCGCTTTATATGCCGGATTTAGCAAGCGCAAACTTTGTTAAAAAGCAATTTGTTTTGCATGGCGATGCCGTTTATGCCATTATGCTAAGCGGTGTAACCGCAAATGTTCCGCTTATTAAAACAGCTTTTGAAACATTGGCGCAAAGCGAAAAAAACAATATTTAGCTTCGTTTAAACAAGCGCTAACTTCGCTTAAGGCTATGCAAACATCGGCTTGCATAGCCGCTGTTTGAATTTGAAAAAATTTTATTAAAACACCTATTGCAGCAAAAAATATGTGCTACTGTTTTTGTTTTTTTAAGCAACAAAAGCGGTAGCACACTTGACATAACGGCAAAAGCATTGTAAAATATAAAATGCTTAAAAAATTTTAAGTATATTTTTGAAAGTAAACGGAGATTAAAATGATACATATAGTAACAGATTCCACCTCAGATTTACCGGCATTGTTCACAAAGCAAAACGATATAACTGTTGTTCCCTTAGATGTTATATTTGGCGAAGAGCGTTTTTTAGACGGCATAGATTTAACTGCAGACGAATTTTACGACAAAATGGCTAACAGCAAAAAATTGCCCACAACAAGCCAGCCCACGCCCGAAAAATTTATAAATGTTTTTAACGAGGCAAAGCAAAAAGGCGAAGATGTTATTTGCATTACCATAAGCAGTGCGTTATCCGGCACTTACCAAAGTGCAAGCATTGCAAAACAAGAAGTTGAATATGATAACATTCACATTATAGATAGCAAAAACGCAACTTTGGCGGCAGGTATGCTTGTTCAGCTTGCTTTAAAGCTAAAGCAAGAAAATTTAAGTGCACAGGAAATTGTAAGCGAGCTTTTAATTGCACGCGAGCACTTGCATTTGCTTGCAATTGTGGACGACTTAACAAATTTGAGAAAAGGTGGGCGCTTATCTGGTGCCGCTGCAATGGCAGGCTCGCTTTTGGGCATTAAGCCTGTTATTGCAATTAACCCCAAACTTGCTTCACAAGAGGAACCAAACGGCAAAGTTGTGCTTGCCGCAAAAGCCAGGGGCCTTGCGGGTGCATATTTAAGCGTTTTTAAAATGATAGAGCAAATGGGCGGCGTATCAAGCAAATATAACAAAGTGTGCCTTGGGTATGCCGGCAAAAAAAGCACTGCTATCCCCTTTGTGCAATATTTTGAAAACAAGTTAAACCTTAAGCCGGAAGATGCTTTGCCCATAGGTGCGGTTGTTGGAACACATGCGGGCAGCGGCGCTGCAGGCATTGCGTTTTTCGATGCACACTATGTATAAGTTTAGTGCAATAAACCTCTTTAATAAACAAGAAAAACAAATGTAAAAAATCGCTTGATTAGGCAATGCCTTTTCAAGCGATTTTTTATTAAAACATATTTTTTACTAAGCGGCTTTTCATATATTCTTCAAAATTCGCATATTTTTGAGTAGGTGCTCTTCTTGTTATAAGTTTAATTCCCACATCTTGCACTTCGTTTGTGCTTTTAGTGTCTGTGTGTTTTTGCACATCGTTTTTCATTTTTTGTTGCAATTGCGGCTTTTTATTATCTCTGTTATAATTAGCACCGTTTTTCGTTTTGCTGTTTTGTTCATTTTTTGCATTTTTCACATTGCTTGCTGCGCCATTGGCTTTTTGTGCCTTTGATTTTTTATTGTAAAACTTCCTATTTCTGCGCTTTTTATTGCTTTGCGCTTCATTTTTATTTTGATTACTTGCAGTACTTTCTTGCATTTTTATCTCCTTATGATATGTAAAGCCTTGAAAAAACTAAAAAATTTATATGTTTTAAACAAATTAAAATGTATTTTAGCCCATAATCACATATATTATATCACAATTATTATTTTTTTACTACACATATTACAAAATTTGTTGCCACCTTTTAAAACACTATGCTCATATTACAAATTGCGACATAAAAATTTATTTGCCATTTCTTATAATAAATGTTACAATAATTTTCCTGTATTAAATTACAACAAAGACAATTGCCATGGGGATTATTTATATAATGTGTAGAGAGCTTCACCGCTTGTCATTTCGACTAAAATGGATAAGCACCGCAGTGCAATGCAAGTGAGCAACCGACACGCAAGTGGCGGCACTTGGCGAACTGTAGAAATCCGTACTTTGTGCCTTGGAAATGTAAGGGGTTACGGATTCCTCTCTTCGCTCGGAATGACAAAATGCAAACATCTGCGCTCGGAATGACAAATGGTTAATTTCGTGTTATTTATATTATGTGAGGAACGAATATAATATAAATTGGCATGTGGGCACTCCGCTGCCCACGCCATTAAATAAGATATGAATAATCGGAGCGAAGCGGAGATTATTTATATAATATGCAGCAATTTCCCCTTTTCATTTATCTTTACAAAATACC
>CAYJIT010000030.1:0-26540 GCA_964370365.1 uncultured Bacteroides sp.
CAAACCTAACCACCTGTCATTTCGACCGTAGCGGAGAAATCCGTGCTTTGCGCCTTGAAAACGCAAGGGGTTACGAATTCCTCTCTTCGCTCACAATGACAACAGGCAAACTAAGCCGCCCCGATGTTTCTCTCGAAATCAATGGTAATTTCAAGGCTTTATGCCTTTTGTAAATTCCCTCCAAAAAAACAAATTTAAAATAAATGTTGACAAGCAGTTAAAACTTGTGTATAATACACACAAGTTAATGAAATATTTCATAGCTAATAGCGAGCAAACCTTTGAACAAGAAGAGTAGCCTATTGAAAAACCTTAAAGAGAGCAATTGTGTGGTGTGAAATTGCAGGTAATAAATTGGTGAATGGCCTTGTGAGGGCGGAGAGAAAGCCTTTATGGCAAGTAATATCCGACGGGTGCCTTCCGTTAACAGGGGCATATATATGTTAGTATATATCGTAAGGTGGGTGATTTTTTCGCCAATTTAGGTGGTACCGCAGAGTTTGTCTTTGTCCTATATTTAGTAGGATAAGGGCTTTTTTTATTTCCTTTTTGAAGAATTGGCGCTATAAATTGCGCTGATATTTATAAATTTATTTGTGCCAAGCACAGAATGGAGAGTATTATGACAAACAAAACTTATAAAGATTTCGACAATTACTTGAAAACATTTCCGAATGAAGATGGACGCTTTGGCGAATATGGCGGACAATTTTTGCCCGATTATTTAATGCCGGCATTTGAAGAGATAACAAAAGCATACACCGATATTTGCAACAGAAGCGATTTTATCAGCGAACTTCGCCGCATACGCAAAGAGTTTCAAGGCCGCCCAACACCCATTTACCACTGTGCAACTTTAAGTGAAAAAATAGGCGGTTGCCAAATTTATTTAAAACGTGAGGATTTAAACCACACGGGCGCACACAAAATTAACCATTGCATGGGCGAGGGTTTGCTTGCAAAATTTATGGGCAAAAAGAAAATAATTGCAGAAACAGGCGCAGGGCAACACGGTGTTGCGCTTGCAACCGCCGCCGCTTATTTTGGCCTTGAGTGCGATATTTACATGGGCGAAGTAGACATTGCAAAGCAGCACCCAAATGTTGTTAGAATGCAGCTATTAGGCGCAAAAGTTGTGCCTGTTTCCCACGGCCTTAAAACATTAAAAGAAGCTGTGGATGCGGCTTTTGAAGCCTATTTAAAAGAATATAACGATGCCATTTACTGCATAGGCTCTGTTGTTGGGCCGCACCCGTTCCCCATGATGGTGCGAGATTTCCAAAGCGTTATAGGCCACGAGGCAAAGGCGCAATTTGAAGAGTTATCCGGCTTTTTGCCCGATGCCGTTTGCGCTTGTGTGGGCGGCGGCTCGAATGCTATGGGAATGTTCAGCGCATTTTTAAACAGCCCTGTTGAAATTTACGGTGTAGAGCCGCTTGGCAAAGGGCACAAAACAGGCGAACATGCGGCATCTATAACCTACGGCAAAAAAGGCGTGCTTCACGGCTTTGAAAGCTATTTACTGCAAAACGAAAAAGAAGGCGAGCCCGACCCTGTTTACTCAATAGCAAGCGGATTGGATTACCCCTCTGTTGGCCCCGAGCACGCATATTTGCACGATGTTGGCCGTGTTAACTACGCTTATGCAAGCGACGACGAAGCTATGGAGGCATTTTTCCTACTATCTCGCACCGAGGGTATCATTCCCGCTATCGAGAGCTCTCATGCTTTGGCCTTTGCAATACAATATGCTAAAGAGCACCGCCACGGCACAATTTTGGTTAATTTATCCGGGCGCGGCGATAAAGATATTGACTATGTTTTTGATAAATACGGCGACGGCAAAGAATTTTTAAAAGCCAGAGGCATAGAGCTTTAAGGCGAAACTCTATGCTGTGTATTTTAAAAGCGCAAAACAAATTTAATTGCTCAAAAATATTGCTATTGTACAGAAAAAGGGCTATAATGAATTTAATATAATCTGCTCAATGTCAACAGCTTAAGGGTTGTTGGCATTGCGTTGCCACAGCGAAAAAACAATTTATTTCAATTGTTTTTTCTTTTTTAAGCGGTATTAAATTCATTACAAGCGAGGTAATTATGGACAATACAACAAATTATCAATGCCCCACTTGCACAGCGCCTTTAAGGTTTGATGCAAAAACCGCAAAACTAAGTTGCGATTATTGTTCCGGCAGTTTTGAAGTTGAGCAAATTCAAAAGCTATATAGCGAAAAAAACCAAAAGGCCGCACAAAACAGCGAGGAAGCCGGTACGGGCTCTGTTGCCACAGCGGCTCCGCCCACCGGTGCTGACGCAAATTGGAACAGCACCTCGTTAAACAGCGATTGGGGCGCAGACGCACAGCAAATGCACGCTTATAACTGCACTTCTTGCGGCGCACAAATAATGTGCGATAACACCACCGCCGCCACAAGTTGCCTATATTGCGGCAACAACACAGTTGTGCCCGGCCGTTTCGACGGCGCACTCAAGCCCGACTATGTAATTCCGTTTAAAGTGGATAAAGCTGATGTTAAAGCCGCACTGCAAAAACACTGCAAAGGCAAAGTATTGCTGCCAAAATTTTTCGCTAAAGATGTGCACATAGAAGAAGTTAAAGGTGTTTATGTGCCCGTGTGGCTTTTCGACGGTGCAGTTGAGGCAGATGTGCACTATAAGGCCACCGAGTCTTCTACATCTACATCGGGCGATTACCAAACCACCACCACAAAGCACTACGATGTTCGCCGTGAGGGCAAAGTGGAATTTTTAGATATCCCTGTAGACTCTTCAAGCAAGATGCCCGATATTTTTATGGAGAGCATTGAACCCTTTGATTACGGCGCATTAAAGCCGTTTTCCATGGCATATATGCCGGGCTTTTTAGCCGATAAGTATGACGTTAGCATTGAAGAGTGCTCTAAAAGGGCAGATGAAAGGGCGCTTAACGCAACGCTTGTGAAATTGAAAGAGAGCGCTAAGGGCTATTCCACATGTAACGAGCAGAGCAGAGCTGTAAATTTATTGCGAGGCGATGTTCACTATGCAATGGTGCCCGTGTGGCTTTTAACCACCAAATACCGCGGCAAAGTTTACCTTTTTGCAATGAACGGCCAAACAGGGCGCTTTTGTGGCGATTTACCCTGTGATATGGTAAAATTTTTCATTCACTTAGCGCTGTCAACCTCAATAATTACCACAATTGCTTATATTATACAAGCAATTTTAATGGCGTGAGGGGGGTGCTTTTATGTTAAAAAAATTGATTGTATTATTCCTTGCACTTTTTGTTTTAACTTTTTGCTCTTTAGTATTTGCAGACGAAAACACCTATATAATAGACAACGCCGCCATTTTAGGCGATGACACTAAGGCGCATTTTAACACCGAAAGTGCACGTATCTACGAGCAATATGGCGTTAAAATTTGCATTGCCACCACCAATGTCTTCGAAGAGACGGGCGATGTTGATTTTTATAACTCCTCAGCGCTTTATATGGACGAATTCGGGCTTTACGAAACCGACGGTATACTCATTTATATAGACCATAGCTTTAATTATTACTACTGCCGCAGCACTTATGAGGACGCATATTTCGACCTCGACACTTTAATTAGCGATTCTTATGCAAGCACAACAACCTATTTCGATTTTTTACAAGATTGTTATACAATAAGCGAAAATTACATTATAGAAAACGAGCAAATAGCGGCTCAAAATGAAGCGCTTTTAAATTCAGTTACCCTTTCAAATGTTATGGACACAGCCGACCTTTTGAGCGATGCGCAAGAGAGTGAGTTGCAAGCGATTGCAAACAACATTAGAAGCGAGCACCAAATTGAAACTTATATAATGACGATAAACGACTATAATGTTATTGAGCAAAGCTATTATATAGAAGATGCCGGCACAAAATTTTACAGCGAGAACAATTTGGGCTATGGCGATGGCAAAGATGGCGTGTTTTTAATGCTTAGTATGCAAGAGCGAGATTTTACCTATTTCATTTATGGCGATAAAACGCACGAAATATTCACCGAAAGCACACGCGCTTACATAGAGGCAAATTTTTTAGACAACTTTGCCGCAAACGATTTTTACGGTGGTTTTGTTGATTATTTCACATTGACCTATGAAGAGCCGAATGTAAACTTTGCAATTAAACTTATACGGCAAATTGACGGCGAAATGCTTTTAATAGCCTTTATCATTGGCCTTGCTCTATCTTTGTTTTATGTATCTTCACTTAAAAAGGCACTTAACACCTTTAAGCAAAGGCAAAGCGCAATAGAGTATATTGCTAAGGGCGGTGTTGACATTCGCATTAAAGAGGACGTTTACACGCACACAACAACCACACGCACCAAAATAAGTAAAAGCAGCGGCGGTGGCGGTGGCGGCAGTAGCCGAAGTTTCAGCGGCGGCGGCTTTTCGGGCAGCAGCGGCAAATTTTAACAAAGTTAAAAGGTGCTTTGCTTACTTTAACCATTGTTTTTTGCGCTTTTGCTAAAAGCGCATTAAAATTAATGCCTTGCAGCTAAAAATGTGTGCAAATTAGTTTTATCGGCTAATTTTCACAACGTAAAATGGCTGTGACGAATTTTGCTTTATTCGTCACAGCCATTTTTTTATTGTAGTTGTTTGTAAGTAAATTATAGGTTAATTCAATATAGAAAACTTAACCACCTGTCATACTTACTGTAGTGGCGAATTTCATATCCGCCCGACAAAATTTTTGCAAACCCAACCGCCTGTCATTCCGAGCGAAGTCGAGGAATCTGTGCTTTGTGCCTTTTTAACCTGTTTACTTTTATGCAAGAAATTAAAAAGTTTTAAACGCTATTTAAAACTTGCTTGCCAATTCTTTGCACTGAGCAAAAGCCTCATCGTCCGGCTCTCCATTACAAATAGCCGTTGCCAACACTTCTATGGAATTTGAAGCGCAATCCTCTTTCCAGTTTTCCATCCATTCGCCGCCGCCCCAGCCATAAGAGCCAAACAAGGCCACTTTTTTGCCGCCAAGGTTTGCTTTAACTTCGTCCCACATAGGCAAAAAGGTGCTGTCTTCAAGTTCTTCAGAGCCACTTGCAGGGCAACCGAAAATAAAGCCCTCGTAATCGCCAACTGAATTACTATCAAAATTTGCCGCCTCTATAAGTTTTGGGTTATTGCTCTGCGCTGTATATTTTGCTATTTCATCTGCCATTTTTTCAGTGTTACCTGTTGCACTGTAGTAAACAATTGCTATATCTGCCATGTTTCTCCCTTTCGTTTCAAATTATTTTAATGCACTAATTTTTTGTTTTAAAGCGGCCAAATCGTTCTCATCCGGGTGTGTTTGAGAAACTTCAATGCCATTTGCAAATTTTTCGTATTTTGCCATGTCGGTATCCATCATGTTTTTCTTTTTCGCATCCGAAACTTTACCCTGGCAAATAAATTCGCCCACAATTTCATTTGTGCTGTTTAAATTATCTTTAAACGCCTTCATAATCGGCTCGAAATATTCAGCGGTGTTGTTGTAACCTGCTGTCATAAATAGAAAAACTTTTTTACCATTTAACTTTTCGGCAAACGCTTTAGCATCGGGCGCACATGTAAAGCCCATTGTCCAAGAGCCAAGAAAAATCATGTCTGCGTCCAATGCCTCATCGCTAATTTTCCCGCAATAAATCTCTTCACCAAGTGTGCTGTAAATTGTTTGCGCAAGCTCTTTTGTGTTGCCTGTTGCACTTGCATATACTATAGCTTTCTTCATTTTACTCTCCATTCTTCCTCTAATAACAAAACAGCAACGCTTTGTAGCGTGTATAAAGCGTTGCTGTTTATTAAATATTTATTTGCTCATAGATTTTACAAACCAAATGGTTTTGTTGTAATTATCCAAATGTGTTTCAAGCATGTTAACAACATCATATAAGCCCTCTTCGTCTGCTTGCGCTTTTAATGCTTCCGATGATTTTTTAAGATGTTTTAAATCTGCCATAAGAACACTCAATGTATCTTTAATAGAAATTTCAACGCTGTCAAGCTCTTCAATTGAAGTTGCTTTCAAGAACTCTTTCATAGATGCAAGTGGTGCTTCATCGTTAATTTTTAAAAGCTCTGCCACTTCGTCTAAAACAAGTGCAAGTGAATCGTAAAGTGTTTCAAGATACTCGTGAACCGCTTTAAATTGTAACCCCGTTAAATTCCAGTGCAAATTGTGCCATTTAAAATATAAAACGCTTGTATCTGCCAAATAATTGTTTAAACCTTTAACTACTTCTTTTTTCATAATAAATTCCTTTCAATTTCTGTTTTATTTTTTTACTTAATTTTATTATATGAACCTTTTTATTCTTTGCCTTTTATCTCCTATTTATGTATATAATAGCTAAAAACAGGAATTATTACTATTATATCATAAATTTGACGGTTGTCAATTCTTTTTTTTACCAATTATTGCCTTTCTTTTGCTCTCGCATTCTTCACAAATGCCAAAAAAAACAATTTCGTGCCCTAAAATAATATTGTTTGTGTGTGCTTTTACCTTCTCTTCAATATTGTTTATAGGCTCAATCGGCAAATCGTTAACACTGCCGCACTCGGTGCATGTGAAATGATAATGGGAATTTGTTTTAGCGTCAAACCTGTCAAAGCCGTCTTTTGTAACAATTCTTGCGGCTTGCCCAATTTCAACAAGCAAGTTCAAATTTCTGTAAACCGTGCCTAAGCTTATGTTCGGAAACTCTCTTTTTACATTTTCATATACCATATCTGCCGAAGGATGATCTGTGCGCGAATCCAAAAATTCACTAATAGCTTCACGTTGCCTGCTGTATTTTAGTGTTTTCAAGTTTACCTCCTTTGCTTTATTATTATTAATATATCTTTTTTTTTAATTTTTATTCCAAATTAAATCAATATTAGTAACTGTTATCAGTATATAACAAAATTTACCTAATGTCAATAGGTTTTTTTAATTTTTTATTTATTTGATATTTTTATTATTTTGCGGCTGTTTATAGAAAACTATGTTTTCGGTTTCGCGTTTTCATTTAACCAAACATTCGGGGCAAGCCCAACCCTGCAAGTTCGCTTTTTGTGTAAAGTAAAAAGTTAGGGCAAGCCCAACCCTGCAAGTTTGCTTTTGGGTAAAGTAAACCCTACCCTTAAAGTTTACCTTTTGGGTAGGGCAAAAGCATCATTATTGTATTTTGGCAATTTTTGCGCCGTCTTTTGTATCCTCAACGCTGTAGCCCAGCGCTTTTATCTCGTCTCTTATGGCATCGGCCTTTGCAAAATCTCTGTCTTTTTTTGCCTGCGCTCGGCTTTGCACAAGCAGTTCTATCTCCGGCGGTATTTCGCTGTTTTTCTCTTGCTGCAATATGCCTAAAACTCCGCAAAGCTCTTTAAACATTAAAAGTGCGCTTTCAAGCTCGTTCTTGCCTGCGCTTTGCTGTAATGTGTTGATATCACGCACATAATCAAATAGGGCGGCAAGGGCGTTAACCGTGTTTAAGTCGTCGTTTAAGGCGGCTTCAAATTTCACTTTTGCCGCATTTGTGGCAGTGTTTAGCGCCTCGTCGCTCTCGCCTTTTTGCGCCTTTGAATTATCTATTGCAAACTGTAAATTATCGCGGCAAGTGTACAGCCTTGTTAGCGAAGCCTTGCATGCGCTGAGCAAATCTTGCGTGTAATTCAGCGGCACACGGTAATGGCCCGTTAGCAAAAAGTATCTTAAAGGCTCGTAGCCAAAGTGCTCGGCAATTTGCCTTACTGTAAAGAAATTGTTTTTGCTTTTGCTCATTTTTTCGTTATCTATATTCAAAAAGCCGTTGTGCATCCAATAGCGTGCAAAGTTGCAGCCGTTCGCGCACTCGCTTTGGGCAATTTCATTTTCATGGTGCGGGAAAATTAAATCTTCGCCGCCGCAGTGCAAATCTATTGTTTTGCCAAGGTGCTTTCTCGCCATTGCGCTGCACTCTATATGCCAGCCCGGGCGGCCGTTGCCGTAGGGGCTTTGCCAATATGGCTCGCCCTCTTTTGCCGCTTTCCACACGGCAAAATCCGCTTCGTCCTCTTTTAAATTCTCCTGCATTTCACTGCGCAATTTGCGGTTGCCGCTCTGTAAATCGTCCAAAATCAAATGGCTTAATTTGCCATATTCCTTGAACTTTTTCGCCCTGAAATAAACGTCGCCGTTTTTTGCAACATAGCCATAGCCTTTTTCAATTATGTCTGCAATAATGTGCAAAATTTCGTCTATATGCTCTGTTGCTCTGGGGTATGCAGTTGCCTCTTTTGCAAAAAGCCCTTTAATATCACGCATATATTCATCTTCAAACTTGCGCGCATAATCTGCCATGCTCATGCCTTTTTCGTTGGCACTTGCTATAATTTTATCGTCAATATCCGTTATATTCGATACAAAATTAACCTTATAGCCCAAATAGCACAAATAGCGGTGCAACACATCGAACACCACAACAGGGCGCGCATTTCCAATATGAATAAAATTGTATACGGTGGGCCCGCAAACATATATGCTGAATTCGCCCTCTTTAAGAGGTATAAATTCTTCTTTTTTCCTTGTTAATGTGTTAAAAATTTGCATTTTAATCTCCTTTTTGCCTTATGTTTTTGCTTTCCTCATTCTTTATTTTACACGAAATTTTTTACTTTCTGCAAAAGTTTTCTATTTTCCACGTGGGTTTTCTATTTGCCACGAGGTTTTCTAATAAGCTCCCTTTTCACTATTAACTTTTTCCATATTGCAAGCGCCCTGCAATATTCCTGCCCGCGATGCATTAAAATTCAGCGCACCTTGCAAGTAAACCGTGTATGGCGCCCTTATTGGGCCGTCTGCCGAAAGCTCTATGCTACTGCCCATAGTGAATGCGCCTGCCGCCATAATAACTTTATCGTCGTAGCCGGGCATGTCGTCGGGCACCGGTGCGGCAAAGCTATCCACAGGGCTTTTGCTTTGCACGCCCTCGCACAAAGCGCACATGGCGGCCTCACTTTTTGTGTGCACGCTTGTGATAATATCGTTTCGGGGCTGTGTGTATGTGGGGCTTGTTTCATAGCCTAAAACCTCAAACAGTGCGCTCGCATAAACCGACGCTTTCAGCGCCTCGCTTGTGATAAGCGGCGCATAGTAAAGCCCCAAAAACATCTGGCGCAAAACGTCCAGCGTGCAACCAATTTCGCCGCCAACACCCGGCGCGTTCAGCCTGTGCGCACACAGCTCCACAAGTTCTGCCTTGCCGGCAATATAGCCGCCTGTTGGCGCTATGCCACCGCCCGGGTTTTTAATTAAACTGCCCGCCATCAAATCTGCACCAAATTGCGGCGGCTCTTGCTTTTGTGTAAATTCACCGTAACAATTATCCACCATAATAATTATATCACTGTTTGCCGCCTTTGCAATATCGCTTATGCTTTTTATATCGCTAAGCGAGAGCGCACTGCGTGTGCTATAACCTCTACTTCGCTGAATATAACACATTTTTGCATCTTTGCACTGCTTTGCAATTTCATCAAAATTCGGCGTTTTGCCATTTATAAGTTCTATCTCTTTATACTCAATGCCAAATTCTTTCAAAGAGCCCACTTTATGCTGTGCGCCTATGCCCAAAACGCCATGCAAGGTATCATAAGGGCGGCCGGTAACGCTGAGCATAGTGTCGCCCGGGCGCAAAACGCCAAAAAGCGCAACACTTAATGCATGGGTGCCGCTTGCAAAATTATGCCTGAACAGCGAAGCCTCACTTCCTGTAAGCTGTGCGAAAACCTGCTCTATTTTTTCCCTGCCAATATCGCCTATGCCGTAGCCCGTTGTGCCCACTAAATGCTGTGTGCCAACGCCGCAGTTGTTAAATGTTTTTAGCATTTTAAATTGGTTGAACTCTTTAATCTCCTTTATGTGCGCAAATGCGCCCTCGCAAAGTGCAAGCGCTTTTAAATCTGCCTGTAATATATTTTCAGGGAAGTTGAAAAATTGTGATATGCTGCTGTTAATTTGCATAATTACTCCTGCGTTTTTTATATTGGTTTATAGGTGTGTTTTTTCTTGTTTTTTATAAACGTTGGTTGTAGGCAGCGGTCTTAACCGTTCCAAAACGTTGAAAAACAGCAAACCTTCATTAATTCGTGGTGTTCGAGTGGCGGTCGAGTTAAGACTCGACCCTACAGTTCTTTAATTTTTTTGTGTAATTTTTTTGGGCCATATCTTTTTTGACACTCTGTCCATCCCCTACTTGTAGGGGCGGGTTTCCATACCCGCCCGTGGGCTATTGCGTGCACAAATGTTTTGCAGGGAATTAGGCGCTGCAAAAACCCTCATTTGGCAAAAATTCACACAGCGGCAGGCTTAAATTAAAGCCTAAACGCTCGTAAAATTCGTGCATGTTTGCAAGGCAAATTAAATAAATATCCTTATCATAATGCGCCGCCGCAAGATGGCTTATCAATGTGCTTGCATAACCGCAACCTCTGTGCTCTTCTTTTGTTTGCACGCTTTGCAAAAATGCGTTTTGCTCCTCAATGCAATAAAGCCCTGCCGTTGCAACATAATTTACCTTTTCTCCCTCGCTGTGCGCAATTGCGCATATATCTGCACGCTGTGCAGTAACAAGCCGCTGCGCTTTAGCGTAAAACAAATCTGGGTTAATGCCGCTTAAAACACCGCTGTTTGCAAGTTCAAACAAATTTGGCTTTTGCATAACAAGCGCAACATCAACATTTATTTTGCAATTTTTACTGCGCTTTAACAAAAAACATGTGTTTGCTTTGCAATTGCTAAGCATAATATCGTTGCTGAAAAAACTTTTTATTCCGGTAAATTTTAAAAAACTTTCAATCTCCTCTTCGTTTTGCATTGCACCTATATAATATGCGCTTTGCCCGTAGATGCACATAATGCCGCTCGCTTCGCTTTTCTCTTTTTGCTCGCTGTGCACCAAGTAAAGTTTTAAATGCTCGCTGCCAATTTTAAAAACGTCATATAAACAACGAATTCTAAGCACAAAAATATCTTTGGGCAAATTTAGTTCTTTAAAAATTCCGCCCTTTATTTTCAAAAATTTTTCTATAATCGGCTTGTGCTCTATTTTTGCATTTATTATCATTCGCTCACCTACCGTTGGTTATATTATATGTTTTTATACAAATTGTATAAAATTTGTTTTATTCTTTTTATCCGGCAATGCTTAAAACACATGCGCTCAAGCATTTTGTGCCTTTGGCTAAATAAAAAACAAGTTCGTATTATTCCCTAAAGGCTACGCATTTTCTTCTTTAAAAAACTTTCTCAAATATTATGCGCTGTGCGCCACTTGGCAATGTAATTTCGCCGCACTTTATAAAACCGCTTTTTTCAAGCATTCTTTGCATGCTTAAATTTTGCATGTGCGTGTCACTTCGCAAAGATTTCGCACCTTGCGCCTTACAATAATTGCAGGCAAAATTTGCAATTTCGCCCGCAATACCCTGCCCTTTAAAACGGTTTGCAACAGCAATTCTGTGCAAAACACCATATTTTGTGCCGCTTGTAAGCCATCTTCCGCTGTGCGGTTTTTTAATATAAGTTTCGTCAACTGTAACGCACGCCATAAAAGTTGCGGCAATTTCTCCGCTAATTTTAACTGTAAAAAAAGCGCCGTTTTTTAAATCCTCGCTTAAATCCACTTCATTTGGGTAACCGTTTTTGTCCTGCCATTGGTCTATATTTTGGCTTTTCAAATACGCTTTAGCCTCATTTAATATTAGCGCAGCTTTTTTTATTTCTTGCTTTTCACCTTGCATAATTGTAATTTCTTGCATATTTTCCCCTTGATTTTTACAATTTCCTGTTTTGCTTTTTTATTTTAAAACCGATTTACAAGCACAAGGCAAAGCCTAATAAGCAAAAAGCGCCAAAAATTAACGCTATTAGGCTTTATACGCCCGGGTTTTGCCCTTCCAAGCCAAAATGTTGTAATTCACCCACGCCGGTTTTGCTAAATTCTTCGTTAAACGCTTTTTTAATACTGTTTAACAGCAATTGGCAAAATAAAATTATAAACTTTTTTATACTGTGCGTGGTGGCATTTTTTTAATATAAACGGCTTAAAATCTTCAAAAGTTCCATAGGTGAACGAATTTTTAAGCGCAAAAACCGCTATGGTGCGGTTGTCTGTTAAAATAAACATGTCGCGTGTTTCAACAACTTCGGTAATTTGCCTGTAAACAATAGATTTTTTATCGTTATCATATATAGAGCGAATGTGCTCGCCAAATTGCAGAGTTCTATTAGGTGCTTTTGTTCCCTCTTGCTTTAAAAGCGCATTTTGCAAAGAACGCAGTGCTATAAGTGGCGATAATATTATGCTTGCAAGCATTAATAAAATGCACATTAAAAATAAACCGAAACTTGTTATAGCTATTGGCGGTGTAATTGCGTAAACAGCATAGCCCAGTGCCAAAATCATAATTATTGCATTGCGCCAGCGGCGTTTTCGCACTGTTGTGCTTTTTATATAATGAAGTAAATTCTCTTTGCTGCAATCAAATCTGTTTTCAAACTCAAAATCCATATAATCACCTGTTTAATATTAATTGTTTAGACAATTGCAAAATGCACTTGCAGTGAAAAATTACGTGCTTTTAAATCAATCATCTATGCTAAGTTATTGAAAAACATAAAATTTGCCGCTTAAGCGAAACCTTAACTATTCACTTTTCACTCTGCGTGTTATGCACGTAGCTATTAATTGTTGCTTTATTTTAAATTATCTTTATCAAAATATGCTCTGCGCTCGGTGCTGTTTTCAAAAATTTGCTCTAATTTTTGCGCATCTTTTTCTTGCAGTGCACTTTTTAAATTCGCAAGCGATGATGAAAATGCATCTATCTCTTTAAGCAAAAGCTCGCTGTTTTCAAAAAACAGCTCTCGCCACATAGGTGCATTTAGGCGCGCAATCCTTGTTAAATCTCTGAAACTATCGCCTGTGAATGCGGCAAGGTTTTGCGCATTTGATGAGTTCATCAGGCTAACCGCAATAGCGTGCGTTAGTTGGCTTAAATAGGCAATCATCTCATCGTGCTTTTCAGGCTCAAGGCTTGTTATGCGCGCAAAGCCCAATGTTTTGCCAAGGCTGTTTGCAAAATCAATGCCCCTTTGCGTGTTTTTCTTGCTTGGCACTACAATATAATTTGCGTTTTTAAACATTTGTGCATCGGCATGTTTTATTCCGCTTTTCTCTTTGCCTGCCATCGGGTGAGCTGCTATAAATTCCAAATCTTCACGCAATGCGCCTTGAATTTGCGCTACAACGTTCTTTTTTACGCCGCAAACGTCTGTTATCAATGCATTTTTCTTGCAATAATTTTGGTGCTGATTAATAAAACTTACGCAGTCGCTTGGGTAAAGCGCAAGCACAACAGCATCGGCATCGCTTAAAAGCTGCCTTGCTTTGCTCTCATCATCGCTAAGGGCGCATTTATCCACTATTTTGTTTTCCAATGCATATTCTAATGTGCTTTTATCAATATCTACGCCGCTAACAACAAAGCCCTTATCTTTAAGTGCCATTGCATAGCTTGCGCCCAAAAGCCCCATGCCAATTATACAAAAATTTTTTATATTTTCTTGCATTGCGCCTCCTTTTGCCTTTGTTCTATCCAATTTTTTCTATGCCGCCCATATAAGGCCTAAGCGCAGCGGGAATATTCACGCTGCCGTCCTCGTTTAAATTGTTCTCTAAAAATGCAATTAACATTCTGGGCGGTGCAACAACTGTGTTGTTTAAAGTGTGTGCAAAATATTTTTTGCCGCCTTCGCCTTGCACCCTAATTTTTAGGCGTCTTGCCTGTGCATCGCCCAAATTAGAGCACGATCCCACTTCAAAGTATTTTTTCTGCCTTGGGCTATATGCCTCAACGTCTACACTTTTAACTTTTAAGTCTGCCAAGTCGCCACTGCAACATTCAATTGTGCGAACAGGAATATCTAAACTTCTGAAAAGCTCCACTGTGTATTTCCACATTTTACCAAAATATTCCATGCTCTCTTCGGGCTTACAAACAACAATCATCTCTTGTTTTTCAAATTGATGTATCCTGTAAACGCCACGCTCTTCCAAACCGTGTGCGCCTTTTTCTTTTCTAAAGCAAGGCGAATAGCCTGTTAGCTTTTGCGGTAAATCACTTTCGAGCAAAATTTGGTCTATATACTTGCCTATCATGCTATGCTCGCTTGTGCCTATAAGGTATAAATCCTCGCCCTCAATTTTATACATCATGGCTTCCATTTCAGCAAAGCTCATAACGCCTGTAACCACATTCGAGCGTATCATATACGGCGGTATGCAATAAGTGAAGCCTTTATCTATCATAAAATCGCGCGCATAGCTAAGCACTGCGCTGTGCAAGCGAGCAACGTCGCCCATAAGGTAGTAAAAGCCGTTGCCTGCAACTCTTCTTGCGCTGTCTAAATCAATTCCGTTTAGCTTTTGCATAATTTCAGCGTGATACGGCACTTCAAAGCCTTTATCACACGGCTCGCCAAAACGCTGGAGCTCCACATTTTCGCTGTCGTCTTTGCCAAGCGGAACGCTGTCGTCAATTATATTCGGTAAAACAAGCATAATATCATTAAGCTGCTTTGCTACGGTATTTTGCTTTTCTTCAAGCTCTTTCAAGCGCTCGGCATTTGCTGTAACTTTTTGCTTAACTTGCTCTGCCTCTTGTTTTTGCCCATTTGCCATAAGCGCACCAATGCTTTTTGAAAGCGAATTTCTGCTTGCCCTAAGCTCGTCTGCCTCGCTTAAAACCGCACGATATTCTTTATCAAGTTCAATAGCTTTATCCACAAGCGGCAATTTATTTTGCTGGAATTTCTTTTCTATATTGGCTTTCACAATTTGCGCATTTTCGCGCAAAAGTTTAATATCTAACATTATTACACTTCCCTTTTTGTTTTATATGCAGTTTTTTAAAAACGCTGCAAATTGCAAGGCAGTATTTTTTCATCAAAGCTGAAGATTGATGAACGCTTTGTGATTTTCGATTGTCAAGAGCGAAAACAAGCAAATTTTATGCCGGCAAAATGTGTTGGTTTTTAAATTAATTAGCTTTCATTTACATTATTATATATGCTGTTTTTTCAGCAGTTTATTTTTTATATTCGCCCAATAAATTCGCAAATGCTTTAAGTTGCTCATCGCTGTTGAAGCATATATTCAATATGCCTTTGCCATCTTTATATTGCACTTTCACTTGCGTTCCAAGCACATCTTGCAAACTTATTTCCACTTCAGATGGTAGTGTGGGGCGCAATTTTTGCTTTTTCTGTTTTGGTGTGCTGCTTAGCTTTTTGCAAAGTGCCTCTGTTTGCCTAACATTTAGTTTTTGTTGCAATGCCGCTTTTGCCGCTTGCTTTTGCAATTCCGCATTATCAAGGCTTAAAATAACTTTTGCGTGCCCAATGCTAAGCTCGTTTTTTCTCACCATTTCCATAACGCTTTTCGGTAATTGCAACAGCCTTAATGAATTTGTAACCGCACTACGGCTTTTTGCAAGCTGTTTTGCCGCTGTTTCCTGTGTGTAATTGCAACGCTTTATTAAAGATGCAATTCCCTGTGCTTCTTCTATTGGGTCTAAATCTTCACGCTGCAAATTCTCTATAAGCGCAATTTCCATTGCTTGTTGCTCGGTTAAATCCATAATTTGCACAGGTATTTCGCTTAGGCCTGCAAGCCTTGCGGCGCGCCAGCGGCGCTCGCCCGCAACAATATAATATGCACCGCTTGGTGTTTGGCGCACAACAATTGGCTGCAAAACACCGTGCTCTTCTATGCTTTTTGCAAGTTGGCTAAGCGGCTCTTGCTCAAAATTTTTCCGCGGCTGGTTTTCGTCCGGCATAATTTCACTTATTTTTAACAGCTTAGCATCGCCCTCTGTACTTTGCGCTTGCGCACTTTGCACAAACAGTGAATCCAATCCTCTTCCAAGCCCGCCTTTTTTTGTTGCCATTTTAATCTCCATTCTGTGCAAAGCACAAATAGTTTTGAAAAATCTCCATATAAAATGGAGATTAATTGGCCTGTGCCGTCCCGAGACGGCACGCCATTTAATTAGTTGATAGCGTAATTTTCACGCTACACTATCTGCCTTAACGGCCACTGTTATCCCTTTTTTGCTCTGTTTTTATCTGTTCGCTTTTCACTTTTTCAATTATTTTTGTTATGCCAATTTTTAAGTAATATCACTCTTGCTCTCTATTCTCTCTTTGGCGGTTATTATACAAAAGTTCTGCCGCTAAGTGGGCATAGGCCTCTGTGCCTTTTGATGCAGGGTCGTAAAAATTTATAGGCGCACAGTAGCTTGGCGCTTCGGAAAGGCGCACATTTCGTGGTATAATTGTTTTAAAAACCTTATTGCCAAAGTGCTTTTTAATTTCGTCTACCACTTGCATTGTTAAGTTTAAACGCCCATCATACATTGTAAGCAAAAGCCCTTCAAGCTCTATATAAGGGTGGTATATTTTCTTAACATTTTTTATTGTGTTCATAAGTTCCGTTAAGCCTTCAAGCGCAAAAAACTCGCACTGAACAGGAACTAAAACAGTATCTGCCGCACATAGGCCGTTTAAAGTTAAAAGGTCCAGCGCCGGTGGACAATCTATAAAAATATAATCGTATATTTCAATTAAAGGGGCAATTGCCTCTCGCAAACGCTTTTCTCTTTGCGGCAAATTAACAAGCTCAATTCCTGCGCCTGTAAGCTGAATATTAGAAGCAATTAAATCCACCCTATATTCAGTTTTTATAACAGCATTTTGTGCATTTTCTTCCCCAATGAGCAAATTGTAAACGCTACTTTGCACCTGTGTTTTGTTAACCCCAAAATTTCCTGTAGTGTTGCCTTGTGGGTCTAAATCTATACACAAAACATTTTTTCCTTGAACGGCAACAGCAGCCGCCAAATTCACCGCAGTTGTTGTTTTGCCAACACCGCCTTTTTGGTTTGCAATTGCAATAACCTTTCCCATACACATTCCTCTCTTTGCTAATATAGCATTGTATTATCATTACACAGTTAATTTTTCAGCACATTCACCTTTTAAACTTAAATGCAACCGCTAATTAACACTATAATTGTTTTCAGTGTTCCACGTGGAACATTGTATTAATAACTGCATAAAATGAGTATACCATAAATTGAAGAAAATTAAAAGCGAAATATTGTTAATTGGCATTGTTTTTTGCACTGTTTTTTAACAAACAAAAGCCCTTAATGTTCCACATGGAACATTAAGGGCTTAATAAATTAAAGGCTATGCATTGTTGTTTTGCGAAATTTAAACCATTTGCAAATTATTCACTTGTTTATCTATTTCTTCAATAAGTTCAAGGCGCACTTTTTCAATGTTTTCGTTTGTGTGCTTATAACTATTATGCTTTTGAACATGTGCACTAACCGGTATTTTTACAATATACTCAATAAATTCATTTTGCTCTTTTTGCGATGTAGTTGCGGGAATTCCGTTATCTGTCATAAGTTTTACGGCATTTGTTATGGTGTTTATGAAAATGCGCACATCTCTCACCATAATTTTTTGCTTATGCTTAGTATCTTTTAAAAGGTATGTCTCTACAATTTCTTTCGTATTTTGGGCGCTGTACCCTTTATTTATTATCAGCTGTAAAATATCTGTGCGCTCGTTTTCTCCGGGCAGTTTTAAAATTTCAAATATGTGCTCACAGCTTAAATTTGCTTTTACGCTCATTTGCATTTGTATTTCGCTTAAAGAAAGTATGCGCAAGCTGTTTTCAATTTCCTCTTGTAAAACACCAAGTTTTTGCGCCGCCTCCTCGTTTGTTAAATGGTAAAACGATATAAAATCAAACAGTGCGTTTGCCTGCTCAAAGCAATTCAGTTCCTTTCGCTGAATATTTTCAAGCAGGCACAATGCAGCAGATTTTTCATCTTCAAAGTTGTGAACAATAGCGGCAATTTCGCTCATGCCGGCAAGTTTGCACGCCCTCAAACGGCGCTCGCCCGAAATTAGCTCATAGTTCTCAAAGCCGTAAACTCTAACGCTAATAGGCTGCAAAAGCCCATTTTCAATAATGCTGTTCATAAGTTTGTTCAGCTCAATTTCTTCAAAGTTTTTTCTTGTTTGATACGGCGAGGGCATAATTTTATCTATGGGCAAATTAATAATTTCAAGTTTATTTTTGCCTTTATCTTTAAGCTTAATAATTTTATTTATCAAATTCATTTTTAACCTCTTTTTTGGCAAATAAAATTATATAGAAAAACGCATGTTTCGCTATATAATTGCTTTGTGCAAATTAATAATAGCATAAACATGCGCATAAATTCAAGAATTTTCCTTCGACAATAATTGCTAAAAAAGGGCAGATAATTGTCAAATTAAAGGGGCTTTTGCTATTTTACCTCCATTGCGTGGGTAAATGCTCGGTGTTTGCGATATTTTTTCGCAAATTAAAACAGTTCTTGTGCTGTCATCGGGCAAAACAAATTGCAAAGCGCTGTTCTGCACGTTTATTTTTGCGCCAAGTTTTGTAATTGCAGGCAGTGCCTCGCTCAGTTCTGGCATGCCGTTTGCTCCTTTCATTGCCAAAAAAAAGCCACCTTTTTTAACAAGTGGTAAGCAAAGCTCGCTTAAAACATTCATTTTGGCAACTGCCCTTGCAATTGCAACATCGTAAATTTCACGGTGATTTTTGCGCGCGGCTTCCTCGGCACGCTCTTTGGCAAATTCCACATTGTTTAAATTTAACTTTTCGCAAGCATATTTCAAAAACTCAACTCGTTTGCCTGTTGGCTCCATAAGCGTCAGTTCAATTTCAGGCTTAAATATTTTTAAAACAATGCCCGGAAAGCCGGCGCCTGTGCCAACATCAACAACTTTACCGCTAATTTGCTCCATATTTGCAACAAGTAAGCTGTCAATAAAATGCTTGTTCTCTATGTCCTCTGGTGAAGTTATAGCGGTTAAGTTCACTTTTTTATTGTAATCAACCAAAAGCTCTGCAAAAGCGTTTAGCTGTTCAAAAATGCTTTCTGCGTCAATATTATAGTTTTGTGCCTTTTTCAAAAAACGGTTTTTGTCTAACATATCAATTCCTTTTGGCAGTGCTTATAAAAATTAAAACACCGCTCACTAAATATACTATTTCATCTTCAAAATATAAAGCAAAAGGCAAGAAATATCAGCGGGGCTAACACCGGGAATTCTGCTTGCCTGCGCTATATTTTCAGGGCGTATCAGCGACAATTTTTCACGCGCTTCAAGCCTTATGCTATCTATTTCATTATAATTTATCCCTGTGGGAATTTGCGTATTCTCGCTTTTTTGTGCCGCCTTAATTTGCGCAACTTGCCTTTTTATATAGCCCTCATATTTAATTTCGGTTTCTATGCAATACATTAAAAAATCGTCGCCTTTTGCTCTGTTAATTAAAGTGTATTTTTCATTCTCGCCTTCGTTTTGTTGTTGCAAGTGCACCATTTGCAAAATGTGGCTAAAGTTTAATTTGGGCCTGCGCAATAAATCGGCTGCGCTTTGCCCTGTTTGCAAGGGCTGTTCGCCAATTTCCGTCAAAACTGCCTCGGCAGAAAAAGGACGAATTATCGTGCTTTTTAATATATTAATAACACTTTCTTTTTTATTGCTGCGCTCACAAAATTCATCATAGCGTTTTTTGCTTGCAAGGCCAATATCAAAGCCAAGCTGCGTTAAGCGCTCATCTGCATTATCTTGGCGCAAAAACAAACGGTATTCACTGCGGCTTGTCATCATCCTATAAGGGTCAGACGCGCCTTTTGTGATAAGGTCATCAATTAACGTGCCTATGTAAGAATTACTGCGCTTTAGAATAAAAGGCTTATTATTTTGCAAACTTAAAGCCGCATTAACACCGGCAACTAAGCCCTGCGCCGCCGCCTCTTCATAGCCGGAAGTTGAACAAAACTGCCCAGCCCCATACAACCCCTTTACAGCTTTTGTTTCCATTGTTGCATAAAGAGCGGTTGGGTTAATGCAATCATATTCAATTGCATAGGCAGGGCGCATTATTTCCACATTTTCCAAGCCAATAATAGTGCGATACATCGCATTTTGCACATCTTCAGGCAGTGAAGAGCTCATGCCTTGCAAGTACATTTCGTTTGTGTTCAAGCCGCATGGCTCTATAAAAAGCTGGTGCCTTTCCTTTTCAGCAAAGCGCACAACCTTGTCTTCAATGCTCGGGCAATATCTGGGGCCAATGCCCTCAATATCCCCACCATAAAGTGGGCTGCGGTGTAAATTTTGCAAAATAACATCATGTGTTTTTTTATTGGTATAAGCAATATGGCATGTAACCCTATTTCGCATTTTCTTCTTTGTCATGAAAGAAAATGCCTGCATTTTTTCGTCTCCATATTGCACTTCAAGTTTTTCAAAATTTATGCTGTGACGGTGCACCCTTGCAGGTGTGCCCGTTTTAAAACGCCTTAACGGCAAACCAAGCTGTTTTAAATTCTCGCTAAGTTCGCTTGCGGCATGTTGCCCGTCCGGCCCGCCATAAAAAGATGCATCACCCACAAAAATTTTCCCGCCTAAATAGGTGCCTGAGGCGATTATAATTTTTTTAGCGTGGTATGTACCGTTTAAATTTGTACAAATGCCGTATACGGCTTCGTCTTTTACCAGTATTTTACATATTTCTGCCTGTTTTACGCTCAAATTCGGCATTTTCTCTAAAAAAGCTTTCATATAGCTATGGTATTTTCGTCTATCTGTCTGAACACGCAAGCTGTGCACAGCCGGCCCTTTGCCAAGGTTAAGCATGCGGCTTTGCAAATAAGTGGCGTCGGCGGCAATGCCCATAACGCCACCAAGCGCATCAATTTCACGAACCAAGTGCGCTTTTGCCGTGCCACCTATTGATGGGTTGCAAGGTAAATTGGCAATAGCGTCTAAAGACAAAGTAAAAAGCGCAGTGTTTGCACCCATAACTGCGGCGGCATGTGCCGCCTCAATTCCTGCGTGTCCTGCGCCAATAACAATAATATCAAATTCACCGAGTAACATTTCTCACCTCTGCTAATTAATAATAAATTCAGAGCCGGTTTTGCTCTCGTACAAATCTTGCTGTAAAACTAAAGTGTTTGCGTCAACAACATTAAACACAATTTCGTCGCTTATAACAACATTACTGCTAACAACAAAAAGGGTTAAAATTCCATCTTCAACAGCATATGTTCCGGTTACCGTTTGCATATACCTGTTGTTATTTTCATTAAAAAGGAACGTATAATCGTCATTTAATACAAGTTGCGGAATTAATTCAGCAACTTGGAATTCACTTTCACCGCCTGCATGTAAAAACCTGCCAAAATTTAAAGTAACGCTTTCTTCGCCAAAAATATCCTGGGTTAAATCTTCCAAAACCTCAGTTGCATCTGTGCTTTGCAAAGTGGTAGAAGCATTTGATGTTTGATTTGTAACAGTTGCCGCTATTACCGAAATATTTAATATTAGCAAAATGCAAGCAGAAAAACTGGCGACGTAAAGCCAAAAATGTTTTTTCAAATTCATTATTATACTTCCTTTCTCACACCGTTTTGAAATTGCTTAAATAATTATAGCATTAAAATGTGTTAAAACTATAATTATTTGCCAACACAAAATTTGGAAAAAACTTCGTTTATAATCTGTTCGCTTGCATTCTCGCCGGTAAGCTCATAAAGTGCATTTAACGCTTCATCTATGCACACGCCTGCCGCATCAAGTGTTAGGCCTATGTTAACAATATGTAGGGTTTCTTCCAAACTGTTTTTTGCGCGCACAGCACATTGAAGTTGCCTTTCATTGCACATTAAAAGTGCATCTTCACTTAAATTATTAACACCTAAAATTTCATGAATTGCATCTGTTATATCGTTTAAATAATTATTATCATTTGCACTAATTGAAATTATTTTTGAAAAATATTTCTTTATTTCGTTAATTTCAAATTTAGGGCTAAGGTCGTTCTTATTCAAAATTGCAAGGGCAACTTTTTGCTTACAGCTTTGTGCAATTTTAATATCCTGCTTTGTAATTGGGGTAGAAGCATCAAAAACACATAATACAAATTCGGCATTTTCAAGGGCATTTTGAGCCCTTTTTATTCCCTCGCTCTCTACAATATCTTGTGTTTCTCGCATGCCTGCAGTGTCTGCCAAAATAAGCCGCACATCGCCTATATTAATTTCTTGCTCCACAATATCACGGGTTGTGCCGGCAATTGGTGTTACAATTGCACGCTCAAAGCCGCTTAGCAAATTCATTATAGTGCTTTTGCCAACATTAGGGCTACCAACAATTGCAGTTTGCACGCCACGGCGCAAAATTTTGCCTTTATCATAGCCGCTGATAAGCTGCGTTAAAACATTTGCGCTTTTTAAAACATTTTCTTCAAGCGCTTTCATTTCAAGTTCGGGCACATCTTCTTCGGGATAATCTGTAAAGGCGGCAATATGGCCGGCAAGTGTAATTAGGCTTTCGCGAACATCTGCAATTTTTTTATAAAGTGCGCCTTGCATTAAACTTGCGGCGGCTGCGGCACTTTGCTTAGAGCCGGCATTTATTATTTCCATAACCGCCTCTGCTTGCGTTAGGGAAATGCGCCCATTTAAAACGGCACGCTTTGTGAAATCTCCGCCTTGTGCAGGGCTTGCGCCATTGTTAAAGCACGCACGCAAAAGAATTTCGCTAACAGTTGCGCCACCGTGGCACGAAAGCTCCACAACATCTTCGCCTGTGTAGGAATTGGGCGCACGAAAGCAAAGTGCAATAATTTCGTCTAAAATTTTGCCGTTATTAACAAAGTGCCCAAACAAAGCAGTGTACCCTTTTGCGCCTTGTAGTGTTTTATTTTTGCTTTGCGGTGCAAAAACACGCGCGGCTACATCAAAAGCGTTTGCACCTGAAATGCGAATTACCGCAATTCCACCTATGCCGCTTGGTGTTGCAATTGCCGCAATAGTAGAGTTTGCACTTGTGCTTTCAAAATTAGTGTTAAAACTATTTGCCATTTTTAATGCCTTTAAAAACCTCTACTTCATTTGCACCAAATTCACTTTTAACATCTCTATCGTCCCTTTTAAGGCTACCGCAAATACAAATTTCTGTGCCTTTAACATTTAGCGGCATATAGTAGCCGCATTGTGTGCAACGCAAAAATAAATTAGCTTTTCTTTTAAATTCCTTTGCTAAAAAACCTGTTGCTTTTGGGCCGTGGCCAACATAAACAAAACCATACTGCTTTTTAAGGCTTTCTTGCTGTGCTTTTAATTGGCTTTTGTCAACATTCCAGTTTTCGTTCATTTTAGTGCTCCTGTTATTTTATTTTTTGCCCTATTCCTCGTCATCCGCTTCATCTTCGCTCTCGTTTTCCTGTGCTTTCAGCGCTTCAATCTCCTCTTGGGTAAGTTCTTGCGCTTCGTCGTCCGCCTCGGGCTTTGCAACTTCTTCTTCGTCACTGTGCTCTGTTCTTGCAACAGTTACAACTTTATCGTCCTCGGCAAGGCGCATAACCCTAACACCGCTACCATAACGGCTTTGCGTGTTAATATCGCTAACATGTATTCTAATTATAACACCGTTAGTGCTAATTAAAATTATATCGTCATCTAAATCCACAATTTTAAGCGCCGCAACAATGCCTTTATTACCATAGTTTCTTATGCCCTTACCGCCACGCTTTTGAATTCTGTACTCGTCTATTAAAGTTCTGCGCCCTTTGCCCTCTTCGGTTATGGTTAGAACGCTTGCGCCCTCGCGCAATATGCCTGCGCCAATAACGCTATCGCCCTCTTTAAGCCTAATTGCACGAACACCAATAGACGTTCTGCCAACACTTCTTGCGCCACGCTCATCAAACCTAATTGCATTACCAAGCCTTGTTGCAATTATAATTTCGTTTTCTCCGCTTGTTATTCCCGTGTATGCAAGGCTGTCGCCCTCGTTTAAATTTATTGCTATTATGCCATTTTTTCTGATATTATCATATTTGGCAAGCGGTGTGCGTTTAATTATACCTGCTTTTGTTATCATGGTTAAAAAGCGTGTTTCGCTTTCATCTTTGCGCACACGAAGCATAGTTCTAACTTTTTCGCCATCTGTTAAAGCGAGCAAGTTTATAATATTTGTGCCCTTAGCTGTGCGGCTACCCTCGTGAATTTGGTAACCTTTAAGGCGGAAAATTCTGCCAACATCTGTTACAAAAAGCACATAGTCGTGTGTAGAGCCAACAAAAAGCTCTTCCACAAAATCTTCCTCTTTGCGTGTTAGTGCGTTAACCCCGCGCCCGCCACGCTTTTGCGCAGTGTATGCGTCGGAGCACTGGCGTTTAATATAGCCTGCATGTGTTAAAGTGAACACACATTCCTCTTCGGGAATAAGGTCTTCAATATCAACCTCGCCCGAAACATGCTCTATGTCTGTGCGGCGTTCGTCTGCATATTTATTGCGCAGTGCTGTAATTTCATTTTCAACAATTTCATAAACTTTTTCGTCACTTGAAAGAATATCAAGCCATTTTGCTATTTTTTCTTTAAGCTCTGCAAGTTCATTTTCAATTTTCAAAATTTCAAGCCCTGCCAATTGCCCAAGTTGGAATGCGCAAATTGCCGTTGCTTGCACATCGTCAAAATCGAACTTTTCCATAATGGCGGCTTTTGCTTCGCTTCTTCCGCCTTTACATGCCCTTATTGTTACAATAATTTCGTCAACAATATCAACAGCACGGCGCAGGCCGTCTAAAATATGTTCACGCTCTTTTGCCTTGTTAAGGTCAAATTCAGTGCGGCGGCGTATTACTTCATTTTGGAAAACAATGTATTTATTAAGCATTTCTTTTAGGCTTAACACTTTTGGCACACCGTTATCAAGCGCAAGCATAATAACACCTACCGTGTCTTGCAATTGGGTAAAACGGTAAAGCTGGTTTAAAATAACTTGCGGGTTAGCCTCTTTTTTAAGCTCTATAACAATTCGCATACCAAGGCGGTTACTGCTTTCGTCGTTAAAATCGCTTATGCCCTCTATGCGTTTATCTTTAACAAGGTCTGCTATATTTTCAAGCAAACGTGTTTTGTTAACCATGTAGGGAATTTCGCTAATTATTATGTGGTAGCGTCCATTTGGGCGCTCTTCAATTTGCGCACGTCCACGAAGCGTAATTTTGCCGCGCCCTGTTGCATAAGCCGCCCTTATGCCGCTTCTGCCCATAATTGTGCCACCTGTTGGGAAATCCGGCCCTGTAACAAACTCCATTAAATCGGAAAGTTCAGCATCCGGGTTATGAATTAAATGTATAGCGGCATCAACAATTTCGCAGATATTATGCGGAGGAATATTTGTTGCCATGCCCACGGCAATGCCTGTGCTTCCGTTTAAAAGCAAATTCGGCAAGCGGCTTGGAAGAACAACGGGCTCTTTTAAGCGCTCGTCGAAATTTAATTTATATTCAACAGTATTTTTTTCAATATCCGTTAAAAGGTCTGCCGCCATTTTGCTCATGCGTGCTTCAGTGTAACGGTAGGCAGCAGGTGGGTCGCCATCAATAGAGCCAAAGTTTCCTTGGCCGTCTACAAGAGGGTAGCGCAGTGAAAAATCTTGCGCCATACGCACCATAGCATCGTAAACAGAAGCGTCACCGTGAGGGTGGTAACTGCCGAGCACCGAGCCAACCGTATCCGCAGATTTGCGATAGGCATGTGTAGGGTCGTTTCCTTTTTCGTGCATAGTGTATAAAATGCGCCTGTGAACGGGCTTTAAGCCATCACGCACATCGGGGAGTGCACGCTGAGTTATAACAGACATAGAGTAATCTATAAAAGATTGCTCCATCTCTTCTTTTAATTCACGAACTATTAATCGTGTGCCTTGTATCTTTTCAGTATTTTCCGACATATTCAACTACCTTTTTTTATATTTTAGGGGGAGTATAAATTATCTTCTTGCCATTTTTGTGGGTTTGTTTCTACATATTCCCATATATCTTGATATTTTTTATCACTGCGTATTATATGTTCATAAAATGAGCGTTGCCACAATTTTTCATATTGAGTATTGTTTATTTCATTATATTTCAATGTAGTGTAAGATTTTAACCTGCCTATAATATCTTGTAGGGACAGGCTTCCATGCCTGTCCGTTTCGTAAAAATTAACAATAATATGTATATGGTTTGGCATAATTACATATTTGTCTATACATTCATATTTTTCATGTGCAAAATGAATTGATTTTTCAATTTGTTTTCCTATTTCAGATAATTTTGTTTGCGGGAGGGCATGGAAGCCCTCCCCTACAATTTCTCCAAGTAAACATTTTCGATTATGTGTGCAAATTGTTACAAAATAAGCACCATTTTGCGAATAATCATAATTTTTTAACCTAATATTCTTCCTTTTCGTCAAATTCATTTTAACACCGCTATTTTAATACTCTTAGCCGTTAGGGAGTAATCCGAACACGCCTATTTTGGCAAATTTATGTGTTATG
>CAYJIT010000031.1:0-26527 GCA_964370365.1 uncultured Bacteroides sp.
CACCACAGTGCAATGCAAGTGACTGGCCGTCGCATAGCGAACTGTAGAAATCCGTTCTTTGTTTTTTGATGAAGCACAGATATTACGGATTCCTCGGCTTCGCTCGGAATGACAATCATTGTTGCACTAAACCTATACTTTTAAGTACCACAAAAGCAGCTTGTACGCGCTAACAATACAATTGTTTTCGCTCTGTGGATAAAAATTTGCATTAAATTATAGCGGTAACATATAGAAAATTAGGGGAAAACTGAGAATAAATGTAAATTTTTATTGACAAATTTGTGAATATAGTTTAAAATATAACCGTTAATACGCAAATTTGCATATTAATAAAATGTTAAGTTTAATTTATATTAAGCTTAAAATAGAATTTAGAATATAAAAGGAGAAAAAGCATGAAAAAGATTTTAGCACTTATGCTTGTTTTGGCAATTACTCTGCTTAGCTTTGCAGCTTGCGGCGGCACCGAAACAGCATCTGAAGTTACTTCTGCACCTGCCTCAGAGTCTACACCGGCAGAAGCAGCAGCAACAGAAATTCCATTGGACACATTAATAGTAGGTACACCCGAAATGAATGGTGACTTCATCTTAGATTTCGGCAACAGCGCTTACGACCTTTCAATTAAAACATTGCTTGGCGGTTATATGGATACAGTTGTAGCTGATGAAAATGCAACACTATTAGTTAACCCCACAGTTGTGGCTGACACTGTAATTGAAACAGACGATGCAGGCAACAAAACATATACATTCACATTGCACGAGGATTTATTCTTCAGCAACGGTGATAACATCACAGCTTACGATTATGCAGCTAACTACTTATTCAGAGCATCACCGGAATGGGTAACAGCAGGCGCAACATCTACACTTGGCGACGGCCTTCTTGGATATAGCGAATACTATAATGGCGAAACAACAACATTCGCAGGCGTTAAAGTTTTAGGCGATTACGAATTGGCTTTGACAATTCCCGCTGAAAAACTTCCTTACTTCTGGGAAACATATTATGCGGCAGCTACACCTATCCACACACAAACATACATGCCCGGCGCTACAGTTATGAGCGACGAGACAGGTTCTTGGCTTGAGTGGGCAGAGGGCGATTTAGCTACAGCAACAATGAACATTGCTGAAACAGAGCGTTTTACTCCCACAGTTACTGTTGGTCCTTACAAATTTGTAAGTTTTGAAAACCAAACAGTTACTCTTGAATTAAACGAATACTTCAAAGGCGACCACATGGGCAACAAACCCACATTACAATACATTGTTCAACAAGCCATCCCGATGGATACAGACGTTGAATGGGTTATTAACGGCCAAGTAGACATGGTTACAGGCGTTATTGAAGGCGAAAAAATTGAAGCTGCACGCGCAAGCGAAACAGCTAACCTACACAGCTACATGCGCGCAGGCTACGGCAACATGGCTATGTGTACAGATTTTGGCCCAACAGCCGACGCTAACGTTCGCTGGGCACTTGCAAGTTTGATAGACAGAAACGCAGTGGTAGACCACGTTCTTGGCGGTTACGGCGGCCTTGTAGATGCAGCTTATGCTTATGCACAATGGATGTATGACGAAAAAGCAGCTGAATTACAAGAGACATTAATTCCTATCTCTTTCAACGTTGAGGCAGCTAACGATTACCTTGACCAAACAGAGTGGACATTCGAAGCAGACGGCACAACAGCTTTCGATGCTACAAAAGCAACAGAGGGCAGCGACTACTTCCGCCACAACGCAGCAGGCGAAATGCTTGTTATTGAGCACTGTGGCACAACAGAGAACTCTGTTACAGATATCATCGAAATTCAATTCACAGCAAATGCTCCTTTAGCCGGTATGAAGTTCAATGTTACAAAAACAGACTTTGATACGCTTTTGGACAACTACTACAATGGGTTCGAGTTTGGTGAGGATCGTCAATTCCACACATTCAACCTTGCAACAAACTTTACAGCGATTGATGACAAATACTACAACTGGCACTCAGATTTCGTAGGCACATGGCAAAACTCAACACAACTTTCTGACGAAGAGCTTGACGCTACTATGATTGCTATGCGTAATGCAGACCCAGCAGATACAGAAACATACTTAAATGCATGGTTTGATTTCATTGTTCGTTGGAATGAGTTAATGCCTGAAATACCACTATACTCTAACGAGTACTTCGATATTACACACAAAAACGTTGACCCATTGATGACAACACCTTATGGTGATTGGTATCAAGTAATTTGCCAAATTACAAAAACAGCGAAATAATTACAATCAGTAACCTTACACAAGGGAATGGTTTTTGCCATTCCCTTGTGCTTTATCATTAGCAGATATGAATGATGTAAGTAATTGGCTACTTGCTCTTTGTCATTCCGAGCGAAGCCGTTCACCGTTTGTCATTCCGAGCGAAGCCGTTCGCCGTTTGTCATTCCGAGCGAAGCCGAGGAATCCGTAATATCTCTGCTTATTCAAAGCACAAAGCACGGTTTACTCCCTAACGGCTTAGTAAATAAAACTTTGCCTTTATAAACAAAGCGAGCGTTAATTTTGTTCATTTGCTTATAAAAGCAAAGCTTAAAAAAGTTTATTCAAACCTAAAAATGTAGGGGCAGGCTTTTATGCCTGCCCGAAGCGTTACAAATTCAGCAACCCCACGCAAAAATATAAAAAAGAAGGAGTGTAGAAGGTTGGTAAAATATATAATTAAACGTATTTTAATATTGATACCCGTTGCATTTATTATTTCAATTATGCTTTTTGCAATTGTTAAAATAATGCCGGGAGACCCTGTTCGTTCAATGTTGCCAACTACATTAAAGGCAGAGCAATATGATGCGGCTTACGAGGCCATGTATATAAGGCTTGGGCTGGATAAAAGCCTGCCGGAGCAATATTTCAGATGGATGGGCAATATTTTCATGGGAGATTTCGGTTATTCCAGCATGTTTAACCGCCCTGTTTCAGAGGTTATAGCAGAGCCCCTGCTCAATACGGTTATATTGAATATAGGTGTAAACATTTTGTATTTGCTAATTGCCATACCTGTTGGCATTAAATGTGCAACAAAACGCCAATCGCTTTTCGATAACGGCTGGCAAGTTTTTTCACTTATAACATATTCAATGCCATCTTTCTTCATAGCCATAGGGCTTATTTATGTTTTTGCAATTAATTTAGGCTGGTTTCCCATGGGCGGTATGCCAAATACTGCCTTTACAGAGGGCACAGACCTTATTATTGCATGGGCAAGAACTTTGGCGCTGCCAACTTTAACACTTACAATTATTAGCCTTGCAGGCGCAATTAGGTATGTGCGCAACGCTATGGTAGAGGCTTTAAGCCAAGATTATATTAGAACTGCAAGGGCAAAAGGCTTAAATGAAAAAGTTGTAATATATTCTCATGCGTTTAGAAATGCGCTTATCCCCGTATCATTTGTTATAGTTGGAACTTTGTTCTCGCTTTTTGCGGGCGCCGCAATAACGGAAACAGTTTTCCAATATAACGGCATAGGTAAACTTATGATAGGTGCGGTTTTCGGGCGCGATAACCAAATGGTTACCACCATGAACTTGTTTTTTGCTTCAATAAGTATAGTTTCTGTTTTAATTGCGGATATTGTTTACGGCCTTGTAGACCCGCGCATTAAATTGAGTTAGGCGGGTGATGAGATGGATAATAAAAATAACGATACAGGCAAAAAAGCGGCAAAATCCATAGGCGGCATGTTTAAAAGGTTTATTGGTAAAGAGAGCAAAGCCGTTAATGTTTTGGAAGAAGAAGCAGTGCAAACCCCGGTAAAAACCATAATAAATAACTATTTTAGAAGTAAACTTGGCATCATTGGCTTAGTTGGCTTTATAATTGTGTTTTTGTTCTGTTTTGTTGGCTCAATACTTTTACCGCTCGATTCAACTTATATTGAACTTCCGAACGCAGACCTTCAGCCCGGCACAAATTACCTTAGCGCACCAAGTGAATTGCAGGGCAAAAACATAGTTGAAATAGCCAGTGGTGTTTCGTTTTCTGCGGCTATAACAGACGAGGGCGAATTTTATATTTGGGGCACAGAGCCAAACAAAGAGCAAGAAAATGTTTCAGATTATATTTTCGATGTGCCAGAAGAAGTTTACAACAACAAAATTGTAGATATAGCATGTGGCGGTAAGCACATTCTTGCTATTGATGAAAATGATGTGCTTTACGGCTGGGGCTATTATGGCAACAACCAAACAATTGTTCCCGCGAATATAGCGGCTGTTTTTGAAGACCCAAACATTAGCGTTACACAAATTGCGGCGGCAACACAGTGGACAGCTTTGCTTGGCTCGGACGGAAATATCCATATATGGGGAAGCACACAGTCTAAATCCATCTTGCTTGTTCCCGGCGATGTTGACGGCAGAATACAAAAAGTTGCCGCAGGCGATAACAATATGGCGCTTTTATTAGACGATGGCACTATTAGAGTTATTGGTGATAGGGGAACGGAATTTGCAACAGAGCAACCCGAGAACACCGAAGACGGCAGTGTTAATTTTGTGGATTTAGTTGCTACAAACCGCAACGTTTTGGCACTTGATGATGAAGGCAATTTACACCTTTGGGGCAGCCGTGAAAACGGGCTTTCAACATTGCCGGAAATTACAGCGGATGTTAAAGCTATAGATGCAGGCTACAGCAACTTCACCGTTTTGCTTGAAACAGGCGAAGTGCTAACTTGGGGTAGCGACGATTTAGGCCAGTTAAACACACCCAATTTAGAAAACACACAGCAAATTTTTGCAGATTATTACCAATTCTATGCAGTGGATAGTGAAAATAATATCACTGCATGGGGCAACGAGGGCTATACATTCGGCTCTGACCAATTCGGCAGAGATATATTAACACGTGTTATCCACGGCGGTAGAATATCGCTTACGGTTGGCGCTGTTGCTGTTATAATTCAAATTGTAATTGCGCTTTTTGTTGGCTTAACAGCAGGCTATTTTGGTGGAATTGTAGACAATTTGCTCATGCGTATGACAGATATATTCACTGCAATACCATTTTACCCAATTGCCATAACACTTTCGTATGCAATTGGCAACGATATGGACCAAATACAAAGAATGTTCCTGATAATGGTTATTTTGGGCTTGCTTGGGTGGATGCCGCTTGCAAGGTTAATTCGTGCACAGCTTTTGCTCGAGCGTGAAAAAGATTTCGTGCTTGCGGCAAGGGCGCTTGGAATTAAACAAAATGTAATTATGTGGCGCCACATTTTGCCAAATATTTTCAACCTTGTTATTGTTAATATAACACTCGGCTATGCAAGTTCGCTTTTAAGCGAAGCGGCGCTATCATTTCTTGGCTTTGGCGTTGCCGAGCCAACACCATCTTGGGGCAATATGCTAACAAGCGCGCAAAGCATCACCGTTATAGAGTTCTACTGGTGGCGCTGGGTTATCCCCGCACTGTTTGTTATAGCAGCTGCACTATGTGCAAACCTAATAGGCGATGCACTGCGTGAAGCGATGGACCCAAAAGCGAATGAGAAATAGGGAGGCATAATATGAATTTACTTGAGATTAAAAATTTGCACACCTATTTTGATACACGCAAAGGTGTTGTAAAAGCGGTTAACGGTGTTTCGCTAAGTGTGGAGCACGGCAAAACTTTGGGCGTTGTTGGCGAGAGCGGTAGCGGAAAAAGCCAAACCGCAATGAGCATTTTAAGGCTGTTTGAAAAAAACCAAAGAATTGCCGAGGGCGAAATTCTTTTCGACGGGCAAGACTTGGCGAAAGTTAGCACAAAAGAACTTTATAAAGTTCGCGGAAACTCAATTTCCATGATATTCCAAGAGCCGATGACAAGTTTAAACCCGGTTTTCACTGTTGAAAAGCAAATTGCCGAAGTTTTAATGTTGCACCAAAACATGAATAAAAAACAAGCGGCACAAAGGTGCGTTGAGATGCTTGATGCCGTTAAAATTCCAAACCCGGAAAAAATGGCAAAGCAATACCCCCACCAGCTTTCGGGCGGTATGCGCCAACGTGTTATGATAGCTATGGCGCTTGCATGTAAGCCAAAACTGCTTATAGCAGACGAGCCAACAACTGCGCTTGATGTTACAATTCAAGCACAAATTCTGCGCCTTATGAACGATTTGAAAAAAGAGACAAACACTTCAATTATGTTCATAACCCACGATTTAGGCGTTATAAACCAAATGGCAGATACCGTTGCAGTTATGTATTGTGGGCAAGTTGTTGAAACAGCACCGGTAAGCTATATATTTAAAAATATTACAGAATTTTCACACCCTTATACAGAGGCGCTTTTAAACAGTATTCCGCTTTTAACAGGCAATTCAAGCGAGCGTTTAGAGGCAATTCAAGGCAGTGTTCCACACCCGCTGGATTTGCCAAAAGGCTGTAAATTTGCACCTCGTTGCAATTTCGCAACCGAGAAATGCAAAAACGAAGAGCCCGGCCTTGAAAAGGTGAACGATGTGCAAAGCGTGCGTTGTTTTTATCCGAAGAAAGGGGTGAGAAGCGGTGAGTGACAAAAGAGTTTTAATTAGATTAGACGATGTTAAAATGCACTTTCCCTTAAAGAAAAACTCCGTTTTTCAAAAGGAAAAGCAATTTGTTAAAGCTGTGGATGGCGTTACAATTGAAATTAACGAAGGTGAAACCTTTGGCCTTGTAGGCGAGAGCGGTTGCGGAAAAAGCACGTTAGGGCGTGTTATTTTGCAGCTTTACACACAAACTGCCGGCAATGTGGTTTACAACGAAAAAAGCCTTCAAAAGCTGGGCAATGAAGAAATGCGCAAACTTCGCCGCGAGCTTCAAATTGTTTTCCAAGACCCTTATTCTTCTTTAAACCCACGCTTAACAGTTGGCCAGTTAATTGCCGAAGCGCTTATTGCGCACGATGTTTACAAGCGTGGCTCTAAGGAAATGGAAGATTATATAATTGAAATTATGGAAAAGTGCGGTTTGCAAAAATATATGATACACCGTTATCCGCACCAATTTTCAGGCGGCCAACGCCAACGCATAGGCATTGCAAGGGCGCTTGCGCTAACCCCCAAATTTGTGGTGTGCGATGAGGCTGTTTCGGCACTTGACGTTTCAATTCAATCGCAGATAATTAACTTGCTGATGGATTTGAAAGAAAAAGACAATTTAACCTACCTTTTCATATCACACGATTTGAGTGCAGTTAAATTTATATCCGATAGAATTGCCGTTATGTATCTTGGCAATATTATCGAGCTTGGCGATAGCGAAACAATGTTCGATAACCCACTTCACCCATACACAAGGGCTTTAATGGATGCAATTCCAACAACAGACGAAGAGGCGAACAAAGAACTGCAAATTATAGACGGTGATATTCCAAGCCCAATTAACCCACCGTCGGGCTGTAAATTTAGAACAAGGTGCAAATTTGCAACAGATAAGTGCAAAAACGAAGCACCGGTTTTTGAAGAGCACAGGCCGGGGCAATTTGTGGCATGCCATTTCCCACTTGCAGAGAAAACAGTTTAAGAATAAGCACCGCAGTGCTAATGCCAACGGGCAACCGACACGCAAGTGGCGGCACTTAACGAGTGGCTAAATCCGCTTTAAACCGTATTGTAAATTAAGCATTAAACAGGAGTGAAAAAATGGGCTTTTTAGATAAGTATAAATCTGCATTGCCGAAAAATAAAAGCAAAAAAGAATTAGACGAGCACTATGAGAAAATGGACCTTGAAAAGGGCGATTACACAGCAATGTTAATTGCGGCGCTCATCACTTTTGGCCCGTTCATACTGTTTATTTCACTTGTTTATATTGGCATTGCTATGCTTTTTGGCATGTGATGCAATAAAATGTTGCCCAAAGCTCTGGCTTATGGGCAACAAATATTTTCAGAGAAAGCGTGAATTATATGATTGATAAGAAATTAGCGCAAAAAGTGCTTGAAACGGCACTTAGCACTGGTGCGGATTTTGCGGAAATTTATATTGAAGACACAATAAACAACTCTCTTACACTTGTTGGCGATGCAATAGAAAACGCTAATTACTCGAGAATTTACGGCACGGGTATTCGCGTTATGCTGGGCGAAAAAAGCGCCTATGCCTACACCGCAGGCACAGATGAAGAGGATTTGATTAAAACCGCAAAAGCGGCTTGCGCAACTATTAAGAGCGATGCAAAGGCTGATATTTTGCCGTTTTTGGAAAAAGATTACGGTGCAAAGCCAAAAATTGCCGCACAAGATGTTGATAACGAGCAAAGGGCTGAGTATTTGAGGCAAGCGGCAAATGCGGCAAAAAACTACAGTGAAGAAATAGACCAAGTTACAGCAAAAATTACAGACACAGACAAAAAAGTGTTGGTGTGCAATAGCGAGGGCACATTTGCTTTTGATAGGCGCCTTTATGTCCGCTTTTCTGTTGCGGCAACCGCAAAAAAAGGCGATGAAGCACAAGTTGGAACAATGTCGCCCGGCTTTGGCACAGGCTACGAGTGCTTTGAAAACCTTGATGTTAAACAGTTGGGCGAAAAGGCGGCACAAAGGGCAATAACAATGCTTCACGCTAAAGATTGCCCCTCGGGCACTTACCCGGTGGTTATAGACGGTGGCTTTGGCGGCGTTATTTTCCACGAGGCCTGTGGGCACTCGCTCGAGGCAACCGCAGTGGCGCTGGGCAACAGCGAATTTTGCGGAAAACTTGGCGAAAAAATTGCCGCAGACTGCGTTAGCGCAATTGACGATGGCACAATGCCCGGCGAATGGGGCAGTGTTGGCATGGACGATGAGGGCAACGAAACAAGAAACAGGCTTTTAATAGAAAACGGCATTTTAAAAAGTTATATGATAGATAAACTTGGAGCAAGGCGCATGAACACAAGCCACACGGCAAGCAGCCGCAGGCAAGATTACACATTTGCGCCAACCTCGAGAATGAGCAACACATTTATAGCCCCGGGCACCGATGATGACGACGAGATGATTAAAACCATGGGCACAGGCCTTTATGCAAAAGCCATGGGTGGCGGCAGTGTTAACCCTTTAACGGGAGATTTTAACTTTGCCGTTTCAGAGGGCTATTGGGTTAAAGATGGCGAAATTGTTTGCCCTGTTAGGGGCGCAACATTAATTGGCAAGGGCGCTGAAGTGCTTATGCGAATAGATAGAGTTGGCAAAGAAATGTCTATGGCGGCAGGCGTATGCGGTTCGGAATCGGGCGGTGTGCCCACAAATGTTGGCCAACCGAGAATAAGGGTTAAGGCGCTGATTGTTGGCGGAAAGGGCGGTGCAATTTAATGGATTTTAACACTTTTAAACAAAAAACCTTTGAAATTGCACTTGAAATGGGTTGCGAAGCGGCAGAGCTTTATACGCAAAAAAGCAGCCAAACTTCTGCAGATGTTTTGAATGGCCAGCTTAAAGCGTTTGAGGCGAGCAATGCAAGCGGTGCAAATTTGCGTGTAATTGTGGGCACAAAATGCGGCTATGCCTATACAGAAGAGTTTTCAAGCCCCGAAAGCCTTGTTAAAAGCGCAATGGACAACGCAAAAATAGTAGAAAGCACCGATGAGAACCCAATGCAGGGCAAAATGCAATACGAAGAATTTGAAAAACCACCTTGCCCGGCACAGAATATGAACGAGCAAGAGCTGATAAACACAGCGCTTAAACTTGAAGAATATGCAAAAAATGCCGACGAGCGCTTTTCAAGAGTTGGAGATTGTGCCGCGCAAAAGCAAGCAAAAAGCATTGGAATTTATAACACTTTGGGCTTGGATGCACAATATGAAATAAACACATGCAATGTTTACTTAGCGCCTATTTTAAAGCAGGGCGAAGAGGTTAAAGCGGGCACTGCGTGGTATAGAAATGCCGAGTTTAACAATTTAGAGCAGTGCGCTAAAGAGGGCACACAAAAAGCTGCAGAGCAATTTAACGCAAGCAGCGTTAAAAGCGGAAAATATAAAATTATGTTGCAAAACGAAACAGCAGCTTTGTTTTTAAGCGTTTTTGCAGGTGTGTTCAGTGCGGAAAACGCACAGAAAAAACTATCTTTATTGCAGGGCAAAGAGGGCGAAAAAATTGCCGCAAGCAATGTTAGCATTATAGACGACCCATTCAATTTAACAGCACCGCGCCCGTTCGATAAAGAGGGAACACCCTCGCAAATTACGAATGTTGTTGAAAACGGCACGCTTAAAACATTGCTGTACGATTTAAAAACAGCGAAAAAACAAGGTGTTTTATCAACTTCAAACGCAGGCAGGGCAGGTGTTATGGGCGCTTTAAGGGTTATGCCCAGCAATTTGTATTTGCAAGGCGGCAATTGCACAAAACAAAAGCTTATAGAGCAAATGCAAAACGGCTTAATTATAACAGATTTAGCAGGCACTCATTCGGGCGCAAGCGCTGTTAGCGGAGATTTCTCACTGCTTGCAGGCGGCTTGCTTGTGGAAAACGGTAAAATTGTTCGCGCGGTAGACCAAATTACAATTGCGGGCAACTTTTTCACTGTGCTTAAAAACATTGAGGGCATAGCGGACGATATGTATTTTGACTACGACGCCTTTGGCGGAACTGATGTGAGCATAGGCTCTGCCTCATTTATAATTAGCGAACTTGCCGTTTCCGGCGATTAAAAAGGGAAATTTAGAATAATGCGCAGGGGTTTTCGCTTTTGCGCAATTAACACTAATTACGAATAAGAATAAAGAAAAACCCACGGGTTTATCAATAGTTTCAATTTATATTAGTGAAAAAATAAAAGGTGGTTTTTAAATGAAATTTTCAGAAATGCCTTATTCAAGGCCGAATTTTGAAGAGCTTTTAAATGCAATTAAAGCACTTACTAAAGAATTTGCAGGGGCAAAAAGCGCAGATGAGCAATTTGAATTGCTTGTGAAATTCGAAAATACATTGAAAGAGTATCAAACACAAGGTAGCCTTGCGCATGTGCGAAACACAATTAACACGAATGATGAATTTTACAAAACAGAAATGGATTTTTACAATGAGAACGGCGCTGTTTTGCAAGAGTATTATATCGAGTTTATGAATGGCATGTTGAACAGTGAATTTAAAGAGGAACTTAAAAAGATAATAGGCGATATTCCGTTTATTAATGCCGAATTACAGGCAAAAGCCTTTTCGAGCGAAATTGTGGAACTTGTAAAAGAAGAGAAAAAGCTCACGCATGAATACCAAGGCATTTACGCAAAATTAACAGCAGATTTTGACGGCAAAAAGCTGCCAATTCCCATGCTTGGCCCTTACAAAGAGAGCACAGACCGCGAAACGCGCAAAAAAGCGTTTATTGCAGAAGGCATAGCTTTTGACAGCGTTAAAGAGCAATTTGACGAAATTTTCGATAAACTTGTAAAAAACAGAACGCAGCAAGCTAAAAAATTGGGTTATAAAAACTATGTAGAGCTTGGCTATATTCGCAGGCAACGCAATTGCTACACAAACAAAGAAGTTGCTGTTTTCAAAAAACAAGTTTTGCAGGAAATTGTGCCTGTTGTAAATGAAATTAGGCAAATTCAGAAAAAGCGCATAGAGATTGACGAGCTTAAATTTTACGATTTACCGCTAACATTTAAAGACGGCGCAGCAACACCGCAGGCGAGCAGCGAAGAAATTATGGCGGCAGGCAAAAAAATGTATGAAGAGATGTGCCCTGAAACAGCCGAGTTTATCAAAGTTATGTATGATAACGACTTGTTCGATGTTTTATCTAAAGACGGCAAAGCGCCGGGCGGCTATTGCACATCGTTTGTTAAATATAAGTACCCGTTTATTTTCTCTAACTTCAACGGCACAGCAGGCGATGTAGACGTTCTAACCCACGAGGCAGGCCACGCTTTTGCGGGATACAGAAATATGCGAGATTTCAAGCTTCGCATGATGTCGGAGTATTCGATGGAAATTGCCGAAACACATTCTATGTCTATGGAGTTTTTAACAACCCCATGGCACGAGCTGTTCTTTAAAGACCAAACTGCAAAATATAAGCTATCTCACGCAGAGGATGCGCTTATATTTATCCCTTACGGCTCGCAAGTTGATGAGTTCCAAGAGCAAATTTACGCAAACCCGAACTTAACACCCGATGAGCGCCACGCAAAATGGCTTGAAGTGGAAAGCAAATTTCGCCCGGGCATAGATTATGACGAAGTGCCGTTCTATTCAAGGGGCGCAGGCTGGCAAAGGCAATTGCACATATTTATGTACCCATTTTATTATATAGATTACTGCATGGCGCAAACAATGGCTTTGCAATTTTTTGCACAGTTCTTAAAAGATAGCGATAAAGCGCTTAAAATGTATATTGACTTTGTTAAACTTGGCGGAAGCAAAACTTTTGTGGACATTATAAAAACCACGGGCTTTAAATCTCCCATAGAGGACGGCAGTATAAAAGAAATTGTAAAAGTGCTTAAAAAATGGCTTGAAGAAAACCAAATTAGTTAATTAATGCAAAACCGCTATAATAAGCTGTGCTTATTATAGCGGCTTTTTGAAATGTATGAATCTGAAAACGGAAAGGTTGATTTAATGAGCGATAAAAAAACGCCTAATCCAAATGTTGTTCACCCTGTAAATGGTATAGACAACGTTATATATGTTAAGCCAACAATTACAAACCCTAATATTATTGTAGGTGATTTCACATATTTTTCTGATAAAAATTTTGAAAGCCACGTAACGCACCACTATGAATTTTATGGCGATAAACTTATTATAGGCAAGTTTTGCCAGATAGCATCGGGCGTTAATTTTATCATGAATGGTGCAAATCACCAAATGAACGCTGTTTCCACATTTCCTTTTTATATTTTAGAGGGCTGGGGGCAAGATGTTCCGCCTTTATCAAATATGCCCGTTAAAGGCGATACAATAATAGGAAATGATGTGTGGATTGGGCAAAATGCAACTGTAATGCCCGGAGTAACAGTGGGCGATGGCGCAATTGTTGGCGCCAACAGCGTTTTGGCAAGCAATGTTGAACCATACACAATTGTTGTGGGAAACCCCGCCAAACCGGTGCGCAAACGCTTTGATGATGAATTAATTGAACTTATGCTCAAATTTAAATGGTGGGATAAGCCTATAGAAGAAATTAACAAATTAATTCCGTTGCTTTGCAATAGCAATTTAAATGTTGTGAAAGAAAAAATAAAACAGCTTAGCAAATAGGGGATGCTGCAAAACACATTAATATGTAACCGAGCTTGAATTTATTTGCTTATAGCAGCGCTGTGCCATAAAATAACCTATAACAGCGCCTATAATGTCTATGCAAAAATAAAACTGTGTAACAACAAGAAGCACAAAAGCTTTTGTGCTAAGCAAATGCATTTTATAGCACCTGAAAAGCACAAGAATTGTGTAAAGCGAGGTTACAAACAAAACACAGCCGGCAACAATGGCACCCACTGCTATTGTAATGGGAATTCCCACACCCGTTATTGCAAACACAGCGGTAAGCATGGTGTAGATGAAAAAGTGAATTATAAAAAATGCAATGGGAACAAGTTTTATAATTAAAATTCCGTGCAGTAAATCTTCAATTTTATAGGGGTTCTTCTTTGCGCTTATGCTTTTAATTATTGTGCAAATAATTGTTAAAGTAGCCATAAAAACCACTAAAACAATTGCAAATGTAATATCAAATATATTAAGCGCTTTTATCACTCTTTTGAATATTTCGTTATCTTGAAAAAATGTATCGTTATCGGCAAAAAAGGGTATTTGCATAAAAAACAGCGAAAGTGAAAATAAAAGTGTTACAATTTTTGCAAGCATAATATAGCCTCTTCATAATTGGTGGTGTATAAATATTATAACATTGTTTTTTAACTTTAACAACTTTAATTACGCGGCAAATTGTGCTATAATATATAAGATATTCGTTTTGTTTGATGAATGTTTGTTAATGGTTTTGTTTTATAAGTTATGCTGTAGCAATTTGGCAGCTAAAAAAATACATACGCATTATTTTATTATATCAATTAACACTATATAAAAGGCGGTTACTAAATAATGAGTGCTATTCTTGGCAATGTTCTGCCCATAATTTTTTTGCTTATTTTGGGGTATGTTTTAAGACGAAAAAAAGTTGTGAACGATAAAAGCATGCAGGGAATGAAGTTTTTTGTTGCAAATATTTCTCTTTCATGTGTGCTGTTCAACTTATTCATAAATATGGAATTAGATGCGGCATACATACCAATTTTTGCAGCTTCATCCGTTTATTTCATCATAACACTTGCTTTGGGCTTTTTGTTTGATAAAATACCGCTTTTTAAAAACAAATACACACCTTTTTTGGCAAGCGGCTGCAGCCTTGCTTTAATAGGGCTTGGCATGTTTAGCATTCTTTACGGCCAGGAAAATTTAGCTGCGTTTTCAGTTATGGGCCTTGCGCATGAAAGTTTTGTGTGGATAATTTACTATTCTGCATTAAGAATAAAAATAGGTGGTAAAAAATTCTCGCTTAAAGAGATTGCAAAAATTTTCACATCGCCTTTAGTTTTATCAATAATTTTAGGTATGATATGTAATGTGTTAAATATCAATGTAATTTTTGCGGATAATTTTGTTTGGGATGGCCTTTATTCCTCTGTTCAAATGCTTGCACAAACAGCCACGCCCATAATACTTGTTGTGGTGGGCTACGGAATTACAATAAACAAAAAGTATTTAAAACCAAGCATAACTTTATTAAGCGCAAGGTATATAATTACTTTAGTGTGCGGAACTGTTTTGATGCTTTTTATAAATTATTTTTTAAACCCAACACCAATTGTGAATGTAACATTTATATCAATGCTTTTAATGCCGCCGCTTTCCTCTGCGCCTATTTTAGTGGGCGTGCTGGGGGACGAAGAAGGGCAAAAAATTGTAAGCAACGCAGTTGCGTTAGGAACACTTATAGGCATATTGATGGTTATAGTATACTCGCTTTATATTTTGGGAACAGGTATAATTTAATTTTTGCTTTAAAGGCAATTAACCGCCGGTGTTTATTCCGGTGGTTTAATTTGCCCGGTTTGTGGGTGTTTTTGGCATAAAAAAACCTTGAAAAGAAATGGGCAAAATTAAAGCGGTGTTGCTTTTAGCCCGTGAAGATATATTCGACAAAGCTATTTTTATTTGCCTGTATTCGTGGTGTTTCATATTCTTCTTGTCATAATTCTCTCGCCTTTAGCGTCTTTAAATAAAGTTTTCTTAAACCCTAATTTTTCGTAAAGCCTAATGGCAGCGTAATTATCTTCATGAACAGATAGATATATTTTTTTGCAGTTATAATCTTTGTGCATTTTTTCAAGTATTAATACCATAGATTTCTTGCCATACCCTTTACCTTGGTGTTTTTTATCAATCATAAATCTATCAAGCCATATTTGTGAAGAAAACAAAAGCCTGTTTTCACCATGCATAGCAAAGCCTATTACCGTATCATCTTCATAAATTCCATAAAAACTCCATTTCATATTATACGCATCACTTTTAGCATCATTTAAACATTGCTCGGAAGTTTCTATAAAATGACCTTGTTCATTATGAACTGATAAAACCTTAATTATATCCCACTTTTCTCTTGGTATAATATTAATGGTTAATTCGCACATATAATCACGCTACTCCCCATTTTGATTTTTACAAAATATTTTCATTGGCATAAATTTCATAAGCTTTTTAGCCTTTACAGTATTATACTCTTTATCAGTTGATAAAATATCAATGAAAGGTGTTTTAAATCCTGCTTTAATACCTGTATGCACAAAGCCATTTCTCTCGTAAAAGGCGAGCCTTTTCACTCTTTGCTCATAATTTTTAGCATTTTTATCGTCCATTGTTTCAATAAATAACGTGACGGGCTTATTAGGGTATTTATCAAATAATACTTGTAACAACTTTGAGCCATATCCTTTGGAGTGAATTTTATCATTTACTGCAATGTAAAACACAAACAAGGTGTCATCAGACTCTATGGTAAATAGTATTCCTACAAATAAATCATTGTCATAATAGACTTTGAAGTCATAATTTTTCTTTAATGTAAGTAGCCTTATAAGCCACATCGGCATAAGCTCCTCTTTTGGAAAAACTCTTTTCATAAAATCGCATATTTCTTTGTAGTTAGATAGTTTTCTTGACAAATCTTTTTCTGTTAAATTCACAAAAATTTTCCTCTTTCTTAATACTGATAGTGTGACTTATTCTTTTTGTAGAAATAATAAGATACAATTAAGGCTAAAAATTCTGCAACAGGAACAGCCAGCCATACACCGTTTAAATTTAATATTTGTGGCAGAATTAAGAGTGCAATAATAATAAACACTAAACTTCTTAAAACTGAAATTATTGCCGACACTTTTCCATTCGATAGTGATGTAAACATTGCCGAAAAGAAAATATTATAGCCCATAAATAAATACGCAGGTAAGAACATTAAAAGCCCGTTTTTAGCCATTTCAAATGTTGCACTATCTCTTGAGATGAAAATACCAACTGCTTCGTTTGAAAACATAAGAGTTAGTATAACTACAAGAATGGAAGCTGCTGAAACAATTTTAAAACTTTGCATTATAACTTTGTGCAATCCATTGTGATTTTGTTCGCCAAACTTAAATGCAATTATCGGTGACACACCTAATGTATACCCCATATATATGGCATTTTGAAACATTTGTATATATAAAATTACACTGATAGCAGCAACGCCAATATCGCCTACCATACTTAATAATATAAAATTGAACATAAGTGTTGTAATTGATGTAGCAAGCGAGCCTACAAATTCCGAAGAACCATTAAACATACTTTGAGCAAGGGTTTTAATTTTAAGTTTTGGTTTCACAAAATGCATTACACATTTTCTGTTGAACATAAAATAGAAAAAGCCAATTATTCCGGGAAGTGCATTTCCTATGCCGGTAGCAAGGCCTGCTCCTGTAATTCCCATGTTTAATAATTTAGGTGAAATAAAAATATAGTCAAGAACAATATTTGTAATGCCACCTGCAAGGCTTAGAATAAAACTAAACATTGGGCGCCCTGCTGTCACCATAAAAGACTGGATGAAAACCATGAAAAATACAGGGGTTAGAAAACCGGCTAAACTAAGCATATAATCTTTTGCAAGAGAATATAAACTATTGCTAACCTTTAATAAATTAAGAAGTTCATCCGGGAAAATTAAAACAACCGCTGTAAGCAATAAACCGAGTATTCCGCCTATTATAAAGATTACGGTTAAAAACTCTTGAGCTTCTTTTTGTTTTCCTTGGCCCAAAAGTTTTGCTATAACAGCATTGCCGCCGGTTGCAAACATAAGCCCAACTGCCATTACTATACCGAGTAGCGGCATAACTAAGTTCACTGCCGCTAAGGCGCTTTCTCCCACAAACGCTGATACAAATACACCATCTATAATTGAATAAGTAGACATAAAAACCATCATAAGCATACTTGGCAATGTATACTTTAAAAGTTCTCTCATATTAAAATTTTTTGCGAGTGGGCTATTCATTTTCATTCTCTTCATTAAAATCATCAAACATCAATTCTGTTAAATATTCAACTACTTCACAAAACACATCTACTTTTTCTTCGCCAAACCTTGCTAAAACTTCACGTTCCATTTCATCTTCATAACTTGCCGTAGTTTCGTAATCTTTAGGACTGTCCGGATTTATGGATAGATAAAATACACGTTTGTCAGTTTCGCTTTGTGTCCTTAAAATATATCCTTTTTTACATAACTGATTGATTTTTTCTGTCACAGATGGACGTGTAATTTTCAATAAATCAGCAATTTGCGAGGAAGTATATTTGTTTGGATGTGCTTCAATGATATTAAGATAAAGTGTGTCATGGTATGAAAGAACACTCTTTTTATCGTGAGAATAAAGGCGCATTAATTCATATAGTGCTGTATCATGTGTTATTTTATTTAGCGCTTTTGTCAATTTTCCGCTCATTTTTTATCTCCTTAGTTCAGGCTTTAAATTAGATATTTGAAACTAACTACTTTATACTAACTATCTTAACCTAACTATATAATTTTGTCAAGGGGATTTACCAATATTTTTTATGCATTATAATTTTTGCTCAAACTTTCACCAAAAAAGCAAAGGTCGCAATCTACGACCTTTGCTTTTTCTATTATAAAGTTTTTTAATTTTATTTAAAACAGCAAAAATTATATGCTTTTAAGTTTTGTAAGTGTTATATTTAGTGTTTAAAATTTATTGTGGCACTGTGCCGCATTAAATGAAAGCCACTCCTGCATTTTTTAAAGTTAGCTTTTTACAGTAACTGCATATTTAAAGCCCAATTTGCAGGAAATCTTGCTTTGTTATAATTATCTCTAAATTGCCGTTTCTTGTGCGCAGCTGGTCTATAAACTCTTTTTCGCTGTCTGCGTTTTTAAGCTCTATATCATAGCTAAGTTTAAACAAACTGCCCATATTTGTGGTTTTTGCCGATACTATTTCTACATTATTTGTGTACTTTTTAAAAATATCATCAAAAACATTTGTGTAGTTTAAATTCTCCGGTATGGTAATGTGCAATGTTCTTGTGGTTTTGTTTTGCTTGCCAAACTCTCCAATGTTTAATATAAGCATAAAAGCGCAGGCAATAATTGTAAATAAAGCCGCAAAAGCAATATAACCCATACCTATTGTAAGGCCTGTGCACATAGCGGTAAAAATTGCGCCTATCTCTTTAGCTGTGCCGGGCACAGAGCGAAAGCGCACAAGGCTAAACGCACCTGCAACCGCAACACCTGCGCCTATGTTGCCGTTTACCATTATAATAACCATGCAAACCGCAAGCGGAAGCATTGCCAAAGTTGCCAAAAAGCCTTGCGTACACTTAGTTTTAAGCGCATAAATTTTTGCGGTTACTATGCCTAAAATTATAGATGCACCCATACAGATAAAAAAATCTGAAAGTGATAAATTAATTGCGCCCTCAGTACTGAAAATTCCGCTGAATACTGTATCAAGCATTGCTTGCCCTCCGTGAGTTTAAATATTTTGGCAGTATAAATTTTTCATAACCTGTGCCGTATTTTGAAAATGATGTTTTATAAATTTTATTCTCGCTTAAAAAATTAACAAGCCAAAATGGTAGCCCATTTAAAGTCTTAACTTCCATTAAAACATAATTTTCGGCTAAAACATCAATGTCATTTTCGCTTGCGAAAAGTGACACTTCGCTGTCGCGCATTTTTATGTTGAAGTCAAAAGTCATGCGCAAATTTTCGTCTGTTTTGCAAAAATACGCCTCTCGCTCATAAGACAGATATACTTTTGGCAAAAGCTCGCCGCTCGTCTTTAAAAAATAATCTATTTCGCTTTTTATTTGAGAGCTTTCTTCAAGTGGCTTTTTGCTTATTAAATATTTGCACGCAGCATTTTGTGAGGATGAAATTCTGCGTTTATAAACTATGCCGTTAAACTTCTTTTTAAGCTCAATAAAAGCGGTGCTATCGCCATTTGGCTCGCCGTAAATTCTAAGGCGCAATTTTTCTTTATATTTAGGTTTTTCAATCGAGTGACGTATAATTTTATAATCGCTTGTATCAAAATATATATTTGATATTTTATGCCTGCCGTATTCGTCTTGCTGCATGTAATTTTTCATTGCTTCGCATAACAACAAGTGCTGGCTTTTTGTCAGCTTATATTTTATTTCGCTTCTTGCAAAAATTGTTTGTGGAGTGTTCATTTTTCCGCCCTCTTTCGCTTGTGTTTAGTGTATTATATATGTTAAAACTTAAATGTACTTAAAATTTGATAGAGAGCTTTGTGAAAAAACTATGAAAGATGGCTTTTTTTAATGAAAGCATTTGCAATAAAAAAGCACCTCTTACAGGTGCTTTAAAGTGTTGAATAATTTGTGTGTATACCGCCTGTTACCTTTTGTAGGGCACGGGCTTTTTGCCGCCCGCATAGGTTTTGTGGCACATTATCTATCACAATAATTATTAATGAAAAATTTAACAAATGGGCAAATTCAGGCGGAAATACCCCGGCCTTTCAATTTAACAATTTGCCTTTAACTAAAACACAACGGTAAAAATAATTTCACTGCCTGTTTTGCTCTGTGCTGTAATTTTCGCACTGTGCAAATCGCATATAGATTTTGCTATTGAAAGCCCTATGCCAAAACCTTTGCTCTCGCTATTTCGCGCCTTGTCATTTCTGTAAAATCTATCAAAAAGCTCGCCATGTTTACCTATTTTAAAATCATCACAGCTATTTTCTATGCTGAATATTTTTTTGCCGGCCTTTTCATAAACTCTTGTTAAAATTTCGCTTTTATCCGGTGCGTATTTTACGGCATTTTCTAAAAGTATACAAAGTAAATTATAAATGGCTTTTTCATCGCCGTTTATAAACATTTCGCTTTTAATATTTGTGTTAAGCGTTAAATTTCTGTTGTGCACGGCAGAGGAAAATTCTTTTAAAACGTCGCTTGTAATCTCGCTTAAATTAAGCTGTGTTTTAACAATTTTTTCTTGCTGTTCGTCAAGTTTTGTAAGCGAAACAAGGCTTTCCACAAGGCTGTTTAGCCTTTTTACCTGTGTGTGTATGCTGCTTGTCCACTCGCTTTCACCGTTTTCAAGCTCTATAACTTCGCTGTCGGCCTTTATAATAGTAAGCGGCGTTTTAAACTCGTGGCTAACATCTGTTATAAATGTTTTTTGCCGCTTATAGCTTTGTGCTATGGGTGCAACCGCTTTTTTTGAAAATATGCATGAAAGTGCGAATATTAGAATGCTTGCACCAAGCGCTATTAGCGCAGAAAACCTAACATAGCGCTCAAAACTTATTATGTCCTCTTCAATATCAAGAAAATAATACGAATAACCCACAGGGTTTTCAACTTTTGTATATTTAAAATCTTCTATTGCTCCATTTAACTTATCGCTACTGTTAACTTGCGCAGCAAGGTTTAAAGCATCTTCGGGTGAAATATAAGATATGTTTTTTGTGTTTACATAATTAAATTCATTTTGTGCATTACTTCTAACAACAAAATACCTTGTAGTAAATGCAATTTCTTTTGAAAAATTGCCCCTTTGCGGTGGCGGTGGTGCAATGTTGCCGTTCTCGTCGCCAGCGCTATCTATATTGCTGTGTTCGAGGCCGCCTCCTTGCACATCTGTGCCGTTTTGCCCGCCAAAGCCAACTAAATCGCTGTTTTCATACATGGATAGCTCACCGCTTATAAGCAAACTTAAAACATCATCGGCATGGCTCATTAAAGAAACATAGTTTGCAACATTTACCGATACAGCAATAATTATAAGAACAATAACGCTAATCGTAGTAGTTAGCAGCACAAATTTTCGCTGCAGTTTTTTCAACATTTTTCTTCCTCCAGCGAATAACCTGTGTTTCTTGTAGCCTTAATTTTTACATTGGCATTTAATGCGGTTAGCTTTTTGCGCAAGTTTGAAATATTAACCCAAACCACATTAATTTCGGCATCACTTTCATACCCCCAAACCTTTTCCATCAATCGCTCTGTGGATATAACTTGCCCATTGTTTATCATAAAAAGTTCCATCATTTGGTATTCTTTACCCACAAGTTTTACGCTACTGCTTTGTGTGTAAAGCTCGAATGTTTTGCGGTTTAGCTTTAAATTGCCCATAGTTAAAACAGACGTTGCACTATCTGAAACATTTCTTGTTATTGCCCTTATTCTTGCAAGAAGTTCTTTTGTTTCAAACGGTTTTGTAAGGTAATCGTTTGCACCAAAATCAAGCCCTGTAACTTTATCGTCTACTTGAGATTTTGCCGTGAGCATAATAATAGGCACAGTGTTTCCGCTTTGCCTTATGCTTTTCAAAACCGTTAAGCCGTCAATTTTCGGCATCATTATATCTAAAATAACAGCGTCATAATTGCCGCTGTTAATATAGTCTTTGGCATCTTCGCCGTTATAAACAGCGTCTACACTGTAATTGTAATGTTTTAATATTTTTACAAGTGCGCTTGAAAGCTGCATTTCATCTTCGCATAAAAGTAGGCGCATGCTCACCCTCCTCAGTTATAAATTATCCATGGCGTTCGGCTCGCCCTTTGCAGGGCAATTGCCGAAAATGCCAATAAATAACACTGCCTGTTATTCATATTATACCACAAAACTTAAATATACTTAAATCTTGCGGTAAAAGTTTTGCGGCACTACCAATTTTTGTCACTATCCTTTTTAAAGTAAATAACCCACGCTGTTTAAACAGTGAGTTTTTTTGTTGATATATTAAGTATAAAAGGTTGCTATCAGAATTGTATAAAAATAAAACCGGCGATGTGACTTTTCACACCGCCGATTTTTGTACCTTAAATTAAATTTCAATCATGCACTAAAATCAAACGACATCTGATAAGCCTCCATGCGGAGCGCTGTCATAACTTCGCGCATTAAAATTCGCCCTGCCTGTGTCCATTTTGTCACAATAATAGATTTGTTTTCGTTGCGCAACTTTATCGTTTCCGAATTTGCTAAACTTAAATTCATGTTATGCCGTTTCATTTATCACGCAAGTTGTTTTTTGCGCTTTAGATAATTCTTTGCATATATTGCACTCACCACAGCTATTGTAAGCAAGGCAATAATCTGCGAGGTAGATAAAAAATCACCGTATACTCCTCGGTTTACATCTCCGCGCCAAAATTCTATTGTGAAGCGAAACAAAGAATAGCTTAAAAGATATATTTTAAACAAATGCGTTTTGAGTGCATCCTTTTTTTGTAAAAACATTAGTATTACAAACAACAATATATTAAAGCACACTTCTATAAGCTGTGTTGGCACACGTGCCACATCCCCGCCATTCATGAATAGTGAAAAAGACGAACCCGGTATCGGCACACCATAGCAGCACCCCGCCAGAAAGCAACCGGTGCGCCCAAACATATGAAAAAGCGGCGCTACAGGTATAAACGTCTGCAAATAATATGATGTGTCCATCTTGCTCGCTTTTGTGTATAGGTACAATGCTAAAAATCCTCCGTACAGGCCACCGTAAAACACCTGCCCACTGAAAAGATGCATCATACCATAAAACAAAGTCTTTGCATCACCATATAAATTGTATTCTTCTATAATTAAGAACAACCTATCTATATTGACAATAACATACACAATGCGTCCGCCAATTAAAACGCCTATTATTACAAATAAAAATATCGTTATAACAGCGTAAACACTTTGTTTTTCACGCTTTGCCATAAAAACAACAAAAATACTTGCCGCAACAATTCCTATGCCCGCCATGAGAAGGTAGCTTTCAATTTCAACACCAAAAACAGTGATATACGGGCTCATCCCTTTTCACCTCGAAATAAAAATTAAGATTAATACGACAGTTATTGTACCACAAAAAACGTGCAAAAGCAATTTGAACAAAGTGTAATGAATAATAATTGACATTTAAGTTGATTTTATGATAAAATAACTTATATGTGTAATAAATAACTTTTATTTGCGGGATATACTATTTTGATGAATTTGCTTTGGAGATGAACATGAAAAATAATGTAAAAAGGGCAATAGAACTTTTAATTCTTGCGGTTATCGCTGTGGTGTTTTTTGTAGCGTGCCAGCGATACGAATCGGAAGACAATTTGAAAGTTAATGTTACAGTTGAAAATCAGGACGCTCACTATGAAGTGGGTGAAGTTGCTCAGCCGATAGTTGCCAATTCAGTGGTTTCGATATGGGATTATAACACCGGTGCATCAGCATCAGCATCTGTGCAATTCCATGTTTCTAATGTTAAAGAAATAACACTTGACCACAGAGAAACAACTCCGGTTGGGCAGGCATATGACTACGGTAATATTCCCGCACGCAGTGAAGTGCCCGCTCAAATTAGTGTAACCCCCTCCACCGATGAGGAGGGCATATACTATTACTATGTTGTGCACACTTTAAATGAACCCAATGTGTCAGACAGTGGTTGCGGAAATGCTTTAACATATGCCACAACCCTTTCAGCTCACTCGCAAATTATAACAATAACTGTTGGTGATGTTGAAGAGGAAGAGGAAGAGGAAGAGGAAGAGGAAGAGCAATCGGTTCCGTTTGCAATTACCGCTCACCCACAAAATGCAACCTATAATTTAAATGATACGGCACAACCGCTAACTGCAGCGGTAAGCGTAAACAAGAATACATGGATGGATTATGCGTGGTATGCCGATGGTGTGATGATAGGTGAAGAGACAAGAGCATTTTCGAATGAAGACACAGCAGTTACATTTAGTTACACTCCGCCTACAAATACTGTGGGCGAGGTGGATTACCATCTTGTGGTGTACCATGGATATGTTGGTGATGCAGGCGTAGTAACCGAAACGTTGACAAGTGATGCGGCAACCGTTACCGTTAATAGTTCTGCAATCAACTTTGCTATAACAGCACAGCCCACAGGCGGCACATACACGGCAGGCAGCAATGTGGCGCTTAGCGTAGCCGCCATTACAAACAGCGGCAATGCCTTAAGATATCAATGGTTTACAAACCTTGCAAACTCAGCCGAGGGCTCAGTTGCCATACAGGGCGCAACAAGCAACACATTTAACGTGAACACAAGCAATAACTCTAACCAATATTACTATTGCCGTGTAACAGACACATACAACGGCCAAACGCACACACTCCAAAGCAATATTGTAAACGTAAGCGTAACAGGCACACAGCCGGCGCCTGTGAACGAAGAACTTTGGGTGGCAGGCGTGCAAGTTACACAGGACAACAAAGGTGACATTTTTGGCGATGGCAGTTTTAGCTATGACAGCAATACTGATGTGCTAACTGTTGATTGTGAAAAAATATCAAGTGTCTCGCCATTTATAGCTTATCAGCTTACGGCTTCAAGCGGCAATGTTTATAAAAACGCTGTTATTGGTTCCAACACCGATATTACTATTAATTTTGTTTATACGTCCACGGGCATACCATATACGCATATAAAGCATGCCCACGGTACAAACGTTGCGGCAAGTGCCATAAAAGTTGATGGTGATTTAAAACTAATAACAAGCGGAAGTAACGGTTCATCAGTGATTATAGAAGGCTATGAAGCACATGGTATTGATGTTAGCGGTGACATTACAGTTAATGCAGAGGCAACCTTGGCTGTTAGTGGATACCCTATGGCTATGCCTTATACAACCGGGTTTAATGCATTTAATGCCGGTGGGAATATCTTAATTGAAAGTGGAGACGTATCTGCCGACGGCTATCCTTCAAGTGGCCAAGTAGGAGGGCTTGGTGGCCTTGCGTTTAATAAGGTGCCAAGTGTTTATTCATCTGCGTATATTAAGCTTGGGCATAATAATGATAATGCGCAAACTCAACATATAATTCCCCCTTTAAGCTCTCCCCCTTATGCAGGGAATTATAACGAAGTTTTAATAACACGATATTATACTCCGTAATACTAACCATAAAAAGACAAAATGAATGCCATAAGAAGTGTTAATTAAGCAAAAACTATAATAATGCAGGGGAAAAGCATACAGCACCACAAGAACGGCAAAAATTTTTGCCTTGCTTTGCAAAAAAATGTGTTAATATAACACCCTTGCCATATTAATATTGTTTTTAAGCCCGTTTAGGTACCTTACCCGGTACACAAACGGGCTTTTTGTGCATAAAATTATAAATTCGGGCATAAAAGCACCCTATAGCTCAAACTATAGGGCGGTTTTGGTGTCGAGCTTCTCGGCAAAGTAGTTCATATTAAAAAACACTGTAAATTTCGGGCATAAAAGCACCCTATAGCTCAAACTATAGGGCGGTTTTGGTGCCGAGCTTCTCGGCTGGTGCACACGAAGACGAGGCGTTTATGCTAACAGCACGGTGTGCTGTTAGCATAGCCGAGAGTCACTTCCAAAGAGGGCAAGGCACGGCCGCCGCCCGATTTGTGGGTGCACAAAAAAACCGAGAACCCTAAGGTTCTCGGTTTTTGTGTGTTAGTTACAATTTGAAAGCCCGAGCATTTTTGCCTAAAAACTTTAATAAACGCATAGCTTTTTCATTATTGCTATGGTGTATTGCAATTTTTAATTTTGCCCATTAGCTTTTTTCTTTTTTATAATTATTAAAATAATTACTACCATTATTATAAGTGCTAAAAGCAACAATGCCCAAATTAACAAATTATTACTTTCTTGCGCCGGCTGTGCTACTGTAAATTCCCCGGCACTTAATGGCACGCCGCCTGATGTTATTATCTGCGCTGTGTAGCTTGTGTCGGAATAAGTAACTTCCAGTGTGTGTGTTCCGTCGCCCAAAGTGCTTAAATAAGCTTCTGTAATTGTTACATTGCCGTTATTGTCAACAACAAATTCGCCGGGCTGCAGACTTGCACCGTTTACAATTACACTTATTAGTGCATTGCCACCAATTGGCGGTATAATTGTAATTTGGTTATCGTCACCTACTTGCACCTGTGG
>CAYJIT010000032.1:0-23358 GCA_964370365.1 uncultured Bacteroides sp.
GGCTTTCGGCTCGCCTTTTACAAGGCAACCGCCGAATATGCCAATAAATAACACTGCGTGTTATTTATATTAACATTTAAATATTTTTTAGTCAATTAAGTATGTAAAAGCCTTATAATTTGTTGTCTTATAACTAATTTGAATATACTTTTTTATTGTGCTTTTCTTTTGTTTATTAAATTATTTGCATAACATATATTTGCATGCTATAATTATGCTAAATACACAAATAAATTAAAATTTAATTGTATTGGAGGTTTTGCAATGCGAGACAATTTTGAAGGCTTGAGTATGGAAGAAATTGCAAAGTTGAGTTTTGATTGCAGTTGCGCCATGCAGCATAGCACCAATATCCGCCACATCATTATTGGAACAAATGTACTTTTAAAACTGCCTGCACTGATATCTGAGCAGCCGAAAGGAAACGGAGCACTTTTCAACAAGCAAGAAGATCGCTTGCTTGTAGTGTGTGATAGCAACACCAAGAAGGCGGCAGGTGATGCCGTGCTGAAGATTTTATCCGATGCAGGGTATGCAGTGGATTTGTGCCTTTTTGAGGACAATGGCGCAGAACTTATTGCGCAGGATACAAACTGCAACATCGTGCAATCTAAAATTACAGAAAACACAGCACTGCTAATTGCTGTGGGTTCAGGTACTATTAACGATATTACCAAGTATGCTGCTTTTTTGCAAAATCTCCCGTTTTATATTGTGGCAACAGCACCCTCCATGGACGGTTATGCGTCCAGTGTGGCACCCATGATTGTGGGAGCACTGAAATATGCACTCCCCGCCAAAGTTCCCGATGCCATTATCGGTGACATTGACATTATCCGCATGGCTCCCACAAGGTTGTTTGCTGCAGGTTTTGGCGATTTAGTTGGCAAATGCGTTAGCATTTGCGATTGGAAACTGAGCCATATTATCACAAACGAACACTATTGCCCGCTTGTGGCAAAAACTGTATTAGAGGCCGTCAAGCTGTGCACTGATAATCGCGAAGGGGTGTTTCGCAGAGAACCTGAGGCAGTGCTACATACTATGAATGCGCTTGTGCTCTGTGGGCTGATGATGAGCTATGTCAATTCTTCGCGCCCCGCCTCGGGCTCAGAACACGGGCTGGACCATTTTTGGGAGCTTGCGCAAATTGCAGACGACATGCCCATCTCACTGCATGGTGAGGGTGTTGGAGTTGGTTCTGTTGTATCATGTGTGCTGTACGGTAAATTGCAAAAAGAAACACCGAATGTTGTCAAAGCACAATCATACATAAAGCAATGGGACAGCGATGCGTGGGAAACACAAATTCGCCGAATTTGCAAGGAGGGCGCTGATGATGTTATTCAAATGGAACAGCAGAATGCCCAAAACCAAGCACACACGGCACTGCCCCGTTTGCAGGTTATTGCAGAGCGCTGGCCGGAGATTGTGCAAATTATTCAAGAGTATATACCCACACCCCAGCAAATGACACAAACACTTCGAGAGTGCCACGCATTAGCCACACCGCAGGAAATGGGGCTCTCAAAACAACATTTACTTGACGCAGTGCTCTACGCCAAAGATACACGCTACCGTTACAGCATTCTTCAAATTTTGTGGGACATGGGCCTTTTGGATGATTATGCACAGCAAGTGGAACGCTTTTTTTACCCTGTTCCATAGCAGTTAACAACTAATACGAGCGCAGCTAAAACATTTAAATTTTGTGGCATTCCACACTATCCTTGCTCGCAACACAGCAATATTCAAACCCGGTTTTCATTAAATAAAACAGCCCTAATTTTATGATGTAGTGCATAAAATTAGGGCTTGAATTTTGCAAAACTATTTATGTGTATAAATAAAAATATACTTTGAACTGAATTGCAAAAATCAATTTTTGCTGTTTTTTCTGTATTTACACAATTATACCTGTATATACACGAGAGAAAATAAAAATTTTGCGATAAATTGTTCAAATTTTATTTATTTTGTTGATTTTAATATTGACTATGGTGTTTTCGTATATTATAATTAAACCACGTTAAAAATCATTGTGCAAAATGGAAACTCATTATAGCGAAATGCAACTTAGCGCATTATATCAATTGTGATTAATTTTTATTGAGCAAAAGTTTTTTGCTCACATAAAACAAGGCTACAAACGAAAGGAAATATTTATGGGAATTTTTAGAGCTAAAAAAATAATGGAATTAGTGGAGCAGCATTTTGACAAGGTGCAGGATTCTGTTAATCAATTTGAACGTTTTCTTAAGGAATACTTGGAAAACGGGGACACAAAAAAAGCAAGAGAACTAAGTGCTACAATAAATAATGATGAAAACGAAGCTGATATCCTTCGCCGTGCTATCGTTGACGAGTTTGCAAACGGAAGCATGCTTCCGCAAACCCGCCGCGAAATTTTAAGTGTGGTTGAATTAATTGACAAAATTGCTAACAAATGCCAAGATATCAGCAGAGAAATTCTTTTAGAAAAGCCGCAATTTATTAAAAAGAGCCGTGAGGACCTTGTTAATATAATGAAAATCACCTGCCGTCAAGTTGACGTTCTTTCAGATGCTGTTTCGGCATTATTTGATGATTACAGCAAACTTATTGGAAAAAACAGCCTTTTGGAAGAGATTAACAACTTTGAACATGACGTTGATGTAATTGAGATAGAGCTTGTGGAAAGATTGTTTACAAGAGAAATGGGCTTAGCTGAAAAAGTTCAATTGCGCACATTCGTGCAACGTATTGCCGGCATTTCCGACCTTATAGAGAATATCTCGGATGAAATGCAAATTATGGTGGTATTCCGCCAAGTTTAACATGCCTTTATTCAAAATTAAAAGGATGAGTTTTTGCGAGAGATAATTTAAATAGGAAATGGAGTACAGGCAATGTTTAATATGATTTCTGTCTTGTCGGGTTCGCTTTTAGGTTGGTCTTTAGGCGCAAACGACGCGGCAAATGTGTTTGGTACAGCGGTAACCACAAGGGTTATAAAATATAAAATAGCGGTAACCTTAACCGCTATTTTTGTAATTATAGGGGCGCTTGTAAACGGTTCGGCAGGCGTTGAGAATTTGAGCGACTACGCATTTCAAAGCAATGTAGTTTCAGCACAAGCAGCATTTCTTGTTATGTTAGCAGCAGGTGCAACCGTTACGGCTATGACAATTTTAACGTTGCCTGTTTCAACTTCGCAATGCGTTATAGGCTCTATAATCGGCTGGGGTGCCGCATTCGGTGTGGTAGATTTATCTCGTACCTCAGGTTTTATAAGTGCGTGGATAATAACCCCGTTAGGTGCAGGTATAATATGTTTTATACTTTGTTCCATAGCACAAAAATACATATACAAAAAGATATCAAAACTTGCAGCTTATGATATAGTTATTAAGATAGGTTTTTATGTTGCGGGTATTTTCTCGGCTTATTCACTTGGCGCTAATAATGTGGCGAATGTAACGGCTGTTTATGCCGGGCATTTGGGCATTTTAAGTGTTACAGGGGCCTCGCTTGTGGGCGGCATAACAATTGCCCTTGGTGTTTTAACCTTTAGCAAAAGAGTTATGTTTACTGTGGGCTCAAAAATCACCGACCTCTCGCCGCTTTTAGGTTTCTTAGTAACTTTTTCATGTGCGCTAACAGTTTTTTTATATGCACTTATCGGCATTCCCGTTTCATCTTCACAAGCCGTGGTAGGCGCTGTTATTGGCGCAGGCATGATAAACGGAGTAAATAATGTAGATTTCAAAATATTGCGAAATATATTTGCCGCATGGTTCGGCACACCAACCATTGCAGGAATTGTAAGTTTCCTTTTAGCTACATTTATTGGAGCATAATTACTTAAGCCACAAAAAGAAGCCTCGTTTCACACATTGGAAACGAGGCTTCTTTTTTCATTTAATGCTATTTTGTCTAATCCTCCCAAACTATCCCCGGCCCGTATGGCGCAAGGCTAACCATTATATATGCACAAGTTGAATTATCCTGCGTCTGTTTTGCAAACTTCCAAAGTTTTTTGCAATACTCTTTCACAATTGGCGCATAGCTTTTATCCTCTATTAAATTATGCATTTCGCTTGGGTCGTTTTCCAAATCATAAAGCTCATCATAATCGAACAAATTAAGCACATATTTCCATTTATTATCCCAAACCGCACGCTGCATACCGTAAATTTCATTGCCGTTTGTCTGCGTAAATATATTTTTTCGCCATGTTTTTGGTTCTTCATCTTTTAAATATGGCACAAGAGATTGCCCTATTGTATTTTCTAATTTCGGTGCATTTGCCAGCTCTAAAATTGTTGGTGCAAAATCTGCAAGGCTAACAAGTGCATTTTGTGTGCTGTGCTTATTAATGCCTGCACCGCCTACCATTGCGCATATATTATATGCCTCTTTAAAGCATGGCAAACCCTTTGCCCAAAGCCCATGTGCACCTAAATAGTCGCCGTGGTCTGTAAGATAAATTACATATGTGTTTTCAAGCTCGCTTGTTTCTTCAAGTGTGTCTATCAGTTTGCCAAAAAGGCTGTCCTCATAGCTAACAAAGGCAAGATAACGGCGCATGCTTTCAATATGCTCTTCTTTTGTTAAATCGAAGCGCTCTTTTGTTCTGCGGTATAAATTCGGCTTATCTTTTAATTCATCATCAAAACTTTCAGGTAGTGTTAATTCCACATCTTTATATAAATCTATAAACTCTTGTGGTGGACAGTATGGGTCGTGCGGGCCTATTGTTCCCACATAATAGAAAAACGGTTTTGCGTCGCTGCCTTTTGCATTGCTTTCTTTTACACGTTTTTTTATGTCCTCGCACGCAAGTTCAACCGTGGCTTTGTCGTTAAACGGGTTTTCGTCCACACCAAATTGATGATAAATTGGGTACCCTTCACGATAAATTTGCCCAAAATTTTCTTTTTTTCCGTTTAAATTAATTTTTTCAGGGTAATTATAAAGTTTTTCCCAATCGTTACAATAACGTTTTCGCTCTCTTGGAAAACGTCCATAATTTGTAGTGCGCTCACATAACACATCATCAAAGCCGTATGCATCGGGCCCTTCGTATGCGCTAACATGCCATTTGCCCGAAAAAACTGTTTCGTACCCTGCTTTTTTTAGTTGTTCGGGAAATAAGCGCACATCATCATATAAACTGCGCGAAATTGCATTGTCAACCTCTACATTATGCCATACCCCATGCTGCGAGGGATATAGCCCGCTAAAAAATGTTGCCCTTGAAGGGCAGCAGTGCGGAGCGGGGCAAAACGCATTGTCAAACACAACTGCTTTTTCATAAAATTTATCAATATTAGGCGTTATTGCCACATGGTTTGGCTTAATAGTTTGTGCGTTTTGTTGGTCTGTCATAAACACAACTATATTTGGTTTTTTAGCCATGTTTCACATTTCCTTTCTCGTATTTCACAATACATTTAACTGATTGCTTGATTTTATCAAATAAAGAAATAATAGTCAATTGATTTAAACCTCATTTTAAAAAACAGTCATTTTTTTGGGGATAGTAAGCATTCTTTTACCTCGTTTTAGCCTATTTGCTTTGCTATAATAAAATTATATTACCATTAATTTCAATTATGGAAAGGAAAGTTATATGCCTACTTGGACTATTAAAGATTTTAAAAACAACCCTTTGTGTAATGTTAAATGTACAGATTTATCTGACAAATCTAATGAAGTTTTAACCAATACGCAAGGCATTGCAAATTTTAACCCAACAGGTAATTTTGTTGCAGTGCAAAAAGAAAACTATTTTGACCTTTTGCTCCCTCCCACAGGCGGCGAGTATACTTTAACGCCCTACACCAGTTGGGAAAGTGAAGTTATTAACGACGAAACACTTGAAAACCATATTATTTACAGCGAAAATTGGCAATACTATAACGCTTACCCCGGGGATCAAGCTATTCAAGATGTGCGCAAAAACCAAGTGCTTTATAACACCGATGCGCACGGAACCAAACTTGCGAATGAAACTGCAACTTTGAAGTTCAGCGGCACCACTTTGCGCATATTTTCGCTTGCAGACAGTTATGGCGGCCAGGCAACGGTTACCATTGATAATAATGCACCTGTTCCCGTTAGTTTTTTTCGCCCACGTTTGGAAGTGCCAAAGGCAATAGGCGAAAAACTTGCTTCTTTTTCCGATAACGCCACGGATAAAAACACAAACAACAGCAAGGCTTATAATTTGCTTTTTGAAGCATACGAGCTTGAAGACAAAGAGCACACTATGGTTTTAAAAACAGGCGATGCGCCGAATGGCTCGCCTGATGTTTGCCGTGCGGTTCTTGATTTTGTGGATTTTTCCACAAGGCCTGTGTTCAACCGCTTTAATTTTTCACCTTATTACGTTAGTGATATAACACAAAATTCTGCACTGGCAACACAATGTGTTGCTGCCCATGGCAAGCATCCCATTTCGCAAATAGGTTTTGTTTGCACCTCAAGTGGCACACCCACAATTGCAGATATTGTTAGCTTTGCTAATCTATCCGAAAACGGCGAATTTTCATCAACTATTTGCAACTTATCCCCTTTCACAAATTATTGTATTCGCGCCTTTGCCGTTGCCAATGGGGTGGTATATTATGGGCACGAAACAGCACGTTTTCGCACAGAGGGCAGTGTAACTTTAAGCCACGAGCTCTACGGTGGTTTCCCTGATGAAAATTTTAATCTCACAGCCATCAACGCTAAAAATGAAATTGACTGGCAGTGTGAAACAATTATTCATCAAACGCACAAAACATATATTGCCCCCGAAGAAATTGTTTGCATTTCTCCAATTAAAGATGGTATTGAAGTTTCTTTAATTGCACAGGGCAATGTTTTAATTAAAGCTATTAACCCCAAAACAGGTGAAATTTGCGCCACTTGTAATGTTACTGTTGCAAACCGTAAAAAAACTGCCGCCGCAAAAACACCGCCAATGGGCTGGAATAGTTGGAACTGTTTTTTGCGCAAGGTTAATGTTAATAATATTACACAAACACTTGAAGCAATGGTAAAACCGATAACAAAAGACGGAAAAAGCCTTAAAGACATAGGCTACAACACTTGTGTTGTGGACGGTGGCTGGCGTGAAAATTTCCTTGATGAAAATGGCGCTATGATACCAAGTTTACTTATGGGTGGCAAAGTTGGCATACTAAAATTATCTCAAAAAGCGAATAAAATGGGATTAAAACTCGGGCTTCATATTTCCCCGGGAGCCCGTGATTGCATGTCGCAACCGATAGGCGCAAAATGGAATGAGGCAATTCATTATGAGCAATTTCGCAATTGGGGTTTATCATTTTTGAAAATTGATTTATGCGACTACCGCCCATATCCTTTAAACGATATGTTTGATTATGCACGCTGGCTTTATATGCGCCATAAATTCTTTATGGACAACAGCGGCAACGACACTGTTTACAGCATAAGTAATTACCATTTTGACGGGTGGCAACACGAGGTTGCACACATGTGGCGCATAAGCGCAGATATCGCCACTGTAGAAAACACGAACAAACCGCGCGGTGCACGGTGGAACACAAACGGGCAATTTTGCAGTGTTTATGAATGTGCAAATTACTCGAATGCATCTGCCGATTTCGCAATGACCGGTGCTTTTAACGATGCAGAGATGTGTGTTGTTGGCGATGCCGGCTTAAGTGATATTGAGGGCGTTTCACACTTTAACCTATGGTGCATTATGGCGGCACCGCTTATTTTGGGCAACGATTTGCGCAGCATGAGCGAAAAAACAATTGAAACAATAACAAATGAAGAGCTTATTGCTGTTAACCAAGATGTTTTGGCAGTACAAGGCAGACGCCTGCGCAAAAAAACAACAGACGGTAAAGATGTTAAAGACACAGCACCTGCGCTTGAACTTTGGGCAAAGCCTCTTGCAGATGGTAGCTTTGCAGCACTTTTGTTAAACAACACAAACAGCAAAGCTGAAGAAATTTCATTTGATTTTACCGAGATATGCTTTTCAAACGAAATAAGCCAAGAGACATACAAGCTAAAAGGGAATAAGTTTTTATTGCGAGATTTAAACAGCCACACTGAGCTTGGTGTGTTTTGCAAAACATACACTTCAAGAAACCTATTGCCACATGAGAGTGTTATGATTAAAATAATACCCATAACCGAATAAATTAGGCATAATAACTTAATAACACAAATAAAGCTGTGATGAAAACAAATTTCGTCACAGCTTTTTTATGTTTAGCTATTGTTTTAAAAATTTTTGATATTGCTTTGGTGTCATTTGATATTTCTTTTTAAAAATCTCAATAAAATAATCCGGGTTATTTTCATACCCTAAAGCGCAAGCGGCATCCATCACGCTCATATTTGTGTTTTGTTCCAGTAGTTCAACAGCTTTTTTTAAACGTGCATTTTTAACATAATCGCTAAATTTCATGCCAACTTCCTTATTGAACACACGCCCCGCATGCGTTTCGTTTATGTAAAGCTTTGTTTGGCAAAGCCATTTTAACGAAAGTTCCGTGCTGTATATGCTTTTTTCCAGCTCTTCAAGCAATTTGTTCACAAGCGTTCCGTAATTGTTTAAATGCATGTTTGCAATGCTGTTTGTTTTAAAAATTTTGTTGTGAACATGCACAAGTGTTTCATACAAAACAGTTGGATCCACAGGCTTTACAAGGTAATCAAAAGCACCAAATTTAAGCGCTTGTTGCGCATAAGAAAAATCTTGATATCCGGAGTACACAATAAATTCTGTTTTTAAAGCTGAATTGTTTTTTGCAGTTTCTATCAATTGCAATCCTGTCATCTCCGGCATTACTATATCAACTATTGCAACATCTATATATTCTTCGCAAATAATTTTATATGCTGCTTTTCCGTTTTCAGCGCAAAAAATCTCACAGTCAAACGGCAATGTCATTTCTTTAAGTGTCTGCTGTATAAATCCCAGCAAAATCGCCTCATCATCCGCAAGCAAAATCTTCATTATTACCTCTTTTTTTATTTTTCCGCCTTGTCAGTTAAGATGTCAAGTCGGTATTTCTAAACTCTGTTTGGTTCAATATGGATATTTTTATAGCCGTGTATCTACCCTCTTTTGTTCGCACTTTAACACTAAAACGCTCTTTGAAAATATTGTCTAATCGAATCATAACATTTTTAAGCCCATGGCCGGGCAAAACATCAAATTCTCTTTTTTGCAAATTTTTCAGCACATTTAGCGGCAACCCAATGCCTGTATCAATTATTACAATACACAGTTTTTTTTCCATTGTATAAATTCGAAGGCGTATATTTGAAACCGTTCCTTTGCGCTCTACACTGTATTGAATTGAATTTTCAATCAACGGTTGCAATATCATTTTTGGCAATTCTATATCTTCACAGCCATATTCAATAACAGCAGAAAACATAAGCCGATTCGCAAACCGTGTGCGCTGAATAACTATATATTGCCGCACTATTTCCATTTCTTCCCCAACATGTGAAAGCATGTTTTTAGAAAGTGAATAGCGCATAATGCTTGCAAGTGATGTTACCAAATCGCTAACTGTGTCGCTTTTTTCAGGGTTTCGGGATAGCACTTTTATTGTGTCGAGTGTATTATACAAAAAATGCGGGTTAATTTGCGATTGTAAAAAAACAAATTGTTGCTCTTGAAACAATAGTTTTCGCACTAAATTTTCTGTTATAAGCTCATTCGTTTTATCGTAAACCTCTTTATACGCTTTTGCAACAGTTGTAAGTTCATCTACATAGGGCTCGGAAAACGGCGCAAGGTCAATTTGAATGTCACTGTGATAAACATTGTCTTGAAAAATGCTGTTTATTGTTTTTGTTAAAATTTCAAGGCGTGATAAAAGGCGTGTTATATAATAATTGTTATATAACACTATTACAGCACCTCCAATAAAAACAATTATTAAAATAGCTGCAAAAATAATAGAGAGCACTTGCTGTGCACTGCTTATATTTTGATATGTGCTAAGGCGAATATCTGTTCCCTGTATAAAAGTTTCGCTAAGCAAATATGTTTCATCTTCTATTTCTTGTATAACTGAATTTGATTGAGCGAGCGCAAACGTGTTATCTTCTTGATGCGGATAGGCATATATCAGTTGTTCACCTAAATAACCGCACACTGTGGTGTTACCTATATCAATGTATTTTATATATGAATCTTTTACAATTGTGTCGAAATCGAGCAGGGAAATTGAATAGCCAATGGGCTCTAAATCGAATGTTTCAATATTGAGCAATGTTCTTATTGCAATTAAATATTCACTGCCCGGCTCACCTGCAAAAAGATATTGAATTTCGCCTGTATCGGCAATACCGTTGTTTGAAATCGTCTCTAACAAATACTCTTTTGTATCTGCGTGTATAGACCTACCCCACGTGTGAAATTCGCCGTTAAGATCTATAACCGCAATACTATGCACAAAGGCGGGCATCCACGATGCATTTGTGGCAATGCTGTTTTTCCAATCATTATATATATTTTGGTACTGCGTGCTTTGGTCGTTTGCGCTTATAATACGGTTTAACACTCTGCTTGTTGAGCTACTTACAAAAAAGTCTAAATATTCCTTGGCTTGTTCATTTATTGCATATTCAACATTTTGCGCTGCAACTTGGTTTAATTGCACGTTCATTATTGCCATATTGTTCATTGCTGTTCGGTAAAGCGTAGTAAATGCCAAAACACTTAACAAAATTAAACAGCCAACGCATATAAAAAATATGCGAATTAACCGCCCTTTTAAAGACTTTTCTTTTTTAAGCGGCCCGTCAACACCCATGTTTGCGTTTATCCTTTTTTAAGTAAATTTTTTGCATAAAATGCCACTTATTATCTACAACTTTATATGATTTAATATGTTTTGTCAAGACGCTTTACACTATTATCGGTTAATAATAGTATTTTTTTTGGGGGTTTTGCACATTTTTGTTTGTTTTCTTATTGTTTTTATTTTGATATAATCCAATTAACGTAAAATTAAATTTACAAAAATTTAATAATATAGTGTAAAAGGAGTAAAACCATGAAAAAATTATCTCTAAAAAAATTCTTGCAATTATTTGGTACATGCACCATTTTATTGGGGCTTATGCTTGGGCTTGTGGCTTGCGGCGGCACACCTGCCACTGAAGAGGTACCTGCCTCTACCGCTCCGGCTGAAACAACTTCCGAGGCACCTGCCGAAGATGCACCTTCTGCCGAATCTTTAACAGTTGGCTGGTGGGGCGTTCAAGACGTTCACGATTACACACTTGCAGCCGGCGACTACTACACAGAACAAACCGGTATAGCACTTGAATCTACATATAATTCATGGGGCGATTACTGGCAAAGAATGACAGTTCTTGCTGCCAGCAGCGATTTACCTGATATTATGCGCCAAGATTATGGCCAATTCTCAAGCTATGTAGAAACAGGTATGCTTGCACCGCTTGACGAATTTATCGACAGCGGCGTTATTGATGTTAGCAATGTAGACCCTTCATTAATTGATGCAACACGCATTGACGGCGATCTATACGGCATAAGCGTTGGCGCAAATGCTATTATTGCTGTTGTTAACGTAGAGCTTGTTGAATCAGCCGGAATGGAAATTCCAAGCAACGACTTCACTTTTGACGAATACGAAGCATGGTGTATTGAATTTGCAGAAAAAACAGGCAAATTTGCAAACACATTGCAATTCTATGCAAACTCAACTCCTATGTTTGAGTTAGAGCTTCGCTCAAAAGGCAAAAACATTTATGAAGACGGCGCACTTGGCTTTGATGAGGCAGACATGGTAACATTCTTAGAGCGTGTAAAACGTTTACACGATGCTAAAGCTATTCCCGGAATTGATACACTTGCACAAGAGCTAAACGCACAAGATTCACAATTCACAAAAGGCAATTGCGCAGTTGATACAATATGGAGTGATACAGCAGATACAGTTGCAAACACACTTGGCGCAGAATGCGCTATGATACCTGTTCCCGGCACTGTAAGCACAAGCGCAAACTACATGAAACCATCGCAACTTCTTTCTATTCCAACAAACTCTGAGTATAAAGAAGATGCAGCAGCTTACATTAATATGTGGACAAACGACAGCGGTTTCAACGAAATACTTGCAGGACGCCGCGGTCTTCCTATCAATAGTGAAATTGCAGCCGGTGTTTCATCGTCGCTTGGCGAAAACACAAAAAATGTTTGGGATTGCTTAGAAGTTGTTATGGACAGCTCTTCACCGATAGCACCTCCATGGCCTGCCGGCGCAGCTGAAGTTACTAACTTCTACAAAACAGCAGTTGCATCTGTATGCTTTGGCGAGCTAACTCCACAAGAAGCTGCAGCAGATTTCATGGAAAACGCATCAAACGCACTTGCTAACGCTTAATTAAAATAATAAAACCGGGTGCCGAAAACCGGCCCCGGTTTTTACATTGCTTAAATTATAACAAAGGAATGGTTATATTTATGAAAAAACACAACAAAAAATCTTATGACAACTTAATTGGGTATCTTGCTGTTTCCCCATGGTTAATTGGCCTTTTCATTTTTACAATTATTCCTATGGGTGCTTCGTTTGGTTTATCTTTTACCGACTATAATGGCATGAGCACCCCGAATTTTATTGGCATTGACAATTTTGCGAATATGCTTAATGATGACCGCTTTTGGTCTGCCTTAGAGGCAACATTTTCCTATGTTATCTTGCTGGTGCCCGCCCGCCTTGCATTCGCTTTGCTTGTTGCTTTAATTTTAAACAGCAAGCGCAAAGGCATTGGTTTTTACCGTGCCGCATACTATTTGCCCTCATTGCTGGGTGGCAGTGTTGCAATAGCAGTTATGTGGAAACAAATATTCGGTTCAAACGGTGTTGCAAATGCATTGCTCGCTATAATAGGCATAGAATATACAGGTTCTTGGATAGGTAATCCCGATACGGCAATGGGTGTTCTTTCATTGCTCGGTGTTTGGCAATTTGGCGCATCTATGCTTATATTTATAGCAGGTTTAAAACAAATTCCTGTAAGCTATTATGAATCTGCCACGGTTGACGGTGCTTCTCGCTTTAAGCAGTTTGTTTTTATCACATTGCCAATGCTTACACCCACCATCTTTTTCAATTTAATTATGCAAACAATTAATGCTTTTAAAGTGTTTAACGAAGGTTTTATAATAACACAAGGTGGCCCGCTTGATAAAACACTTTTTTATTCGCTTTACACATATCAACAATCATTCGAGTATTTCAGCATGGGCTACGGCAGTGCACTGGCTTGGGTATTGCTTTTAATCATCGGTGTTTTCTCGCTGTTTATATTCCGTTCTTCAAACAACTGGGTTTACTATGAAAGCAAGGGTGGTAAATAATGAAAAAATCGAACAAAAAATTATTTGATACGCTAATGTTTCATATCCCTGTTATGCTCTTGGCACTTGTTATGCTATACCCTCTTATTTGGATGGTTATAAGCTCGCTAAAAGAAAACGCAGATATACTTAACGATGCCGCAAATTTGTGGCCTGAAACACTAATGTGGGAAAACTATGCAAACGGTTGGGCAGGCATGGGCGGCAACACATTTGGCGTGTTTTTTTCAAACTCTCTTTTTGTTTCAATTGTTGCAACAATAGGCGCAGTTGCTTCTTCGGCAGTGGTTGCTTATGGGTTTGCACGTGTAAATTTTAAAGGCAAAGGGTTTTGGTTTGCCATTTTAATGGGCACAATGATGTTGCCTGAACAAGTTCTGCTTGTGCCTCAATATATTATGTTTGAATCTTTTGGCTGGGTAGATACGTTTTTGCCTGTTATTATTCCACATTTTTGCGCTCTGCCATTCTTTGTATTCCTCAATATGCAATTTTTGCGCGGCATACCGGTTGAACTTGACGAAGCAGCTACTATTGACGGCTGTGGCAAATTCAGAATTTATTTCAATATTTTATTGCCACTCACATCTCCTGCACTTATCACTTCGCTAATTTTCTCTTTCTGCTGGCGCTGGCAAAACTTCTTGCACCCGATGATTTACTTAAGCTCGCCTGAGAAATTCACTTTTGCGGTTGCAATTAGAATGTTTGCAGACCCTGCAATGCAAAGCGACTGGGGTGCACTGCTTGCAATGTCTACTCTATCGTTAATTCCCGTTGTTCTAATTTTCTTTTTCTTCCAAAAATATTTGGTAGAGGGCGTTGCAACAACAGGTATTAAAGGTTAAATTAAAAAAATCAGCATTGTTGCCACTGTTCTTTGCTTCCTTTGTGCAATATAATTTATGGGCTTTTCAAACCCAGTTAGTAATTGTAACGGTAAAGGAAATAATGAACAGTGGTTTTTGTTTATATTATAAACGCAACAATATTATTCAAAAGGAATTAATAAATGAAAAAGCCAAACATATTATTTTTAATGACTGACGAGCAAAAATTTGATACTTTTACATGTGTTAACCCTGTTTTAAAAACACCATGTTTAGATGAATTAATAAAACAAAGTATTTTTTTTAATAATGCATATTGTTCAAACCCATCCTGCGTGCCCTCACGTGCGGCAATTGCAACAGGCAAATACCCCACTCTTTGCGAATGCCCTGTTTATATAGGTATGCTACCAAAGGAAGAAAAAACTTTTATGACACGTTTGCAAGAGAGCGGATACTACACCGCTGTTATAGGAAAACAGCATTTCGCAGGCTCACAAATTGAACGTGGTTACAACTATGAATGTATTGTTGACGGGCACTTTGCAACTGCAAATAAAGATGAAATTAAGCCATACTTAGATTATTTAACACAGCAAGGCGTTACAGATTTTTCCGCTTTGAGTAATGATAGCCTAATAATTGGTGGAGAATGGAAAAGTGATGTGCGCTACCATATCGACAGCTTTATAGGCGAAAGAGGGCGCACTTGGCTTGCACAGCACATAGACAAAACACAGCAAGATATTGCGGCAAAGCCATGGTTTACTGTTATTTCTTTCCCCGGGCCGCACCAACCTTACGACTGCGAGGGCACTAAATATTCCGATTTATACAGCCTTGATGATATGGCACACAGTGGTGCAAGCGAACAGGCACGCAAGGCAAAGCCACCCCTTTTTGAAAAACTTAACCCTCTTGCTTATGTAGATAAATATGATGAAGACACTTTTCGCAAAACAAAGCGTTCTTATTGCGCAAACATGAGCCTGATTGATGATAAAATAGGCGAAATAATTGCTATGCTTAAAGAAAAAGGTGAATATGACAACACTGTAATCATCTACACAACAGACCACGGCGATTTTATGGGCGAATTTGGGCTTATAACCAAAGCGCAATATTTAAGCGAGGCACTTATGCATGTGCCACTTTTCATTAAACCAAACATAGCTAATTTTAAAGGCTTTAAAATTGATGATTATGTTACAAATATTGATATAGCTTCCACTTGCTTAACGCTTGCAGGTGCAACAGAGCAAATTTGTGATGGCATGGAAAACTACCCTTATACAGTTTATTGGGACGATGGAAACTATAAAAAGCGTGATTATATTTTTATGGAAGCGCATAATATGAAAGCCGTTATACAAAACGGCATAAAAACAATTTATTATGTTGATAGAGATTACGGGGAATTATATAACTTGAACATAGACCCTTTAGAAACCATTAACTTATGGGATGATGCAAAATATCAAAAGGCAAAATTACAAGCGTTAAGTAAAATTATAGATAAAATGTTTGAATTTTCTAAAAACAGTAATATGAAGTGGAACACAAACGCACCTGAAATTTAGGTGATAGATTTATAAACATATTATTATAAATATTTTGCAAGGAGTAAATTATGCAACAAATACAAAAGTCATATGATGTTGTCGTTGTAGGTGGTGGCATTTCAGGCGTTTGCGCCGCTATATCCGCCGCTCGAGGTGGCGCAAAAACAGCTTTAATACAAAACCGCTCTGTTTTAGGCGGCAATGCAAGCTCTGAAATAAAAGTGAATATTAACGGTGCAACTCGCAACGGCAAAATACCTGATGTTTCAGAAACAGGCATTATGATGGAAATTATTTTAGCTAATAAAATTGTAAACCCACAAAACTCCATTGATATTTTCTGCATGGTGTTATGGGAAATTGTAAGCAAAGAGCCACTGCTCAGCCTTTATTTAAACACGCAATTTATGACAGCTTCGATTGAGAATTATGCCATTAAATCAATAACAGCTTTTCAATTCACAAGTGAGACAATGTTCACCTTTAACAGCACAATTTTTGTTGATACCACAGGCGATGCACACCTTGCATTTGAAAGCGGTGCAGATTGGACAATTGGCCGCGAGGCAAAAGCGACGTATGGCGAGCTTCATGCGCCAATAGTTGCAGACAGCCACACAATGGGCAGCACAGTAATGTTCACCACTAAAGATATGGGAAAACCCGTGCTGTTCACTCGCCCTGATTGGGCATATAAATTCACTAAAGAAGACCTTGGTGCACGTGCTATAAAAATGACAAACCACGGCTATTGGTGGGTGGAACTTGGCGGCGATGACACAAGAGTTATTGAGGACAGCGAAAACATTAGAGATAAACTGTATAAATATGCTTTCGGTGTTTTTGATTACATTAAAAATTGCGGTGAATATGATGCGGATAACCTTGCGCTTGATTGGATTTGCACTTTGCCGGGGCGAAGAGAATCTCGAAGAATTTTGGGCGACTATGTTTTAAATGAAAACGATTTGTCTTCCTCACGTTTATTTGAGGACACAGTAGCTTATGGTGGCTGGACTATGGACGACCATACAATTGGCGGCATAAAAGCTAAAGGCAAAAACGAGCAAGGTACTCAGTGGATAGACCTTCCCGGTATTTACACTATCCCCTACCGCAGCTTATACAGCCGCAATATTAACAACCTATATGCAGGTGGGCGTGCTATAAGCGCAAGCCACATGGCAATGACTTCTACACGTGTAATTGCAACATGCGGTGTAATTGGGCAAGCAATAGGAACTGCAGCTGCAATTGCTATTAAATATAAATTAACACCACGTGCAGTTGGACAAAAGCATATTTCAGCACTTCAAAGGCAATTAGTAACAGACGACTGCTATTTGCCCGGTATTATTTTAAATTGCGAAAACGATTTATTAAAGCGAAAAGATTGTGTTTTAACATCTTCACAGCACTGCGAAAACTGCGCACCTATGCTTATTTGCAACGGCATAACAAGGCGAATTAAAGCAGAGGAAAATGCATGGGTTGCACCGCTAACTAATGAGGGCGCTTGGCTTTGTGCAAAAGTTTCAAGCACGGCTGAAATTACCAGAGTGGATTTGAAATTCGACCCTGATTTGTCAATTTCACTGCAACCTACTTTAACACCAAAACGCCTTGCATTACAACCCGAAACTTTACCTGCACCGCTTGTTAAATCTTTTACTGTGCAAGCGTTTTGCGGTGATAAGTGTGTTTGGGAACACAAAAACAACAATAATATACAGCGGTTACATCAAATTGTGCTTGATAAACCTGTTTTTTGTGACAGTGTAAAACTAAACATTTATGAAACTTATGGGGATAAAAATGCGCGTGTTTTTGAAATGATTGTTTATGAAAAATAATGAGGTATAAAATATGTCAATACATAAAATTTCTTTAGAGTCTATCGCTTTAACAGACATACAAGATGCTGTTTATTGTTTAAATGAACTATGTGCAAATGCAAATGATGGCGATTCTATTTATTTTGAGCCTGAAACTTACACATTGCGCCGTGATTTTGCCATGCAAAAATTTTGCTACTTATCTAATAACGATGCCGGCATAAAAAGCATCGCTATGCCGATTATTGGCAAGAAAAACCTTGTAATTGACGGTGGCGGCGCAAATTTGATGGGAATTAGCCGCATAATGCCTTTTTATTTGCTCGACAGCGAAAACATAATATTGCAAAACTTTACAATAGATTATGTGCGCCCGTTTTATACGCAAGGCGAAGTTGTTGAAGCAGACAGCGAAAGCGTACTTTTAAGAATAAACAAAGACGAATACCCATACTACATAAAAAATAAAGTTGTAATTTTCACAGGTGAAGATTACAACAGTTATTTTATGCACGGTTTGCTTGAATATGACGCAAAAACAAAGCGCCCTGCAAAAAATGTTATAGATAATATGAGTAAAAGCCCCATCACAGGCGAGGAAACCAGCGAAGGTTTACTTCGTTTATTTATTCCGTTTGAAAAAATTGCCACCACCGGCAATATAATGACAATTAAGCATGAAGAACGCTTTGTGCCGGCAATTGGCATTAGTAATTGTAAAAATATCACGCTTAAAAACATCACAATTCGCCATGCAGGAACAATGGGCGTTATTGCACAGTTTAGCGAAAACATCACGCTGGATGGTGTTGTTGTTGCGCCCGATTGTAATTCGTCGAGGTGCATTTCAGCAAATGCCGACGCAACACATTTTGTAAACTGCCGTGGAACTGTTTTAGTGAAAAACGGAGTTTTTGAAAGCCAACTTGACGATGTTATTAATGTACATGGTAATTATTTGCGTGTTGTAAAAATTATTGATAATTTTAATTTGCTTGTTGAAATACCACATTTTCAACAAGTTGGCGCTTTTAGTTTAACAGATGGTGCAAACATAACAATATGCGACCAAAAAACAATGATGCCAATAGAAAACCGTAAGTTAAAACACAGCAAAACAATTAACAGCCGCTATTATTTGTTGACCTTAGATGAAGAATTTGAATTTGTGAGCGGCAAAACTTATGCAATTGACGATGCCGACAGCCACCCTGAAGTAATTTTTTCTAATAATAAGTGTGGTAAAAACAGAGCGAGAGGGCTACTTTTCACTACCACTAAAAAAACTCTTGTGGAAAAGAATATTATAGACACAGAAGGCTCATGCATTAAAATAAATTCAGACATGCATTTTTGGTATGAATCAAGCGCAATTAGCACTGTTATTATTCGCAATAACAAAATGCGCCGTGCTAACTGCGCCACATGGGGCAAAGGGCTTATAGATATAGACCCCGGAATGGAAGAGCAGCAAGACGGCAATTATTTTCATGGTGATATTATTTGTGAGAACAATATAGTTGAACTTGATGGCATGCCTTTTGTTTATGGTTATAGCTTTAAATCTTTAACAGTACAAAGCAATAAATTTACTGTTTTGGGTGATACTACTGCTTATTCACAAGTACCTCTTTCTATAACAAATTATGGCGAGCTTATTATTGGCAAAAATGAAATAATCTTTGAATAAAATCAATTTAACTGCTGCATTTCTTTTGCATATCCACCAACATGCACTATGCTCTGAGGCTCCGAGCCAATAAAATACTCACTTGCAATATTAAACATTTCATCAGTGTTTCCCTTTGCATCGCTGTTGTGTACACGTGCAATAACAAGCTCATACACATCGTCGGCATTGAGGTCGATAAGGTTTGCGTAAAAACAACCCATATAGTTGTCGGTCAACTCGCCATAAGATGAAGATAGTGCTTTGCGGTAGGAGCGCACAAGGGCGTTGTATACGCTGTAATCTATGTTGTTAGGCTTTTCATAACCGTAATTATTTGCTCGCCTATATTTCCGGTGTTTTCAAAGCTACCACTTTCTCCATTTTGCTCTTATGCAACTTGAAAGCATTTGCTTCATTTCATAATTCTCCTTTATTCCATTGCAATTTATTTATTTCCACTATAACACCGTTATATTAACATACATAAAACGGTGTTCTCGAAATTACTGCTTATTTCCTTTTTGCCATAAGATATGAATAATGCCAAAATTGCAATTAATGCAAGTAAAATCACAAATAATTTTTTACGGCACAGCTCTTTTTCAACTTTTTATCAAAACTGTTTTTACACCGTAATCATCGCTGTAATTTACAAGCACAAGATAATTTTCAATAGCCTGATGAATAAATGTTTTCTCGTTGCTTGTTGTTGCTATTGGCGCATTTTCATCACCTGCATGGATAATTTTACCGTTATCACTAAGGCTTGAAACAAAATAATCTTTATAATTATACGTTGCCCTATTTGTTTCCTCAGGTATTAAAAAAGTTTCGGTAGTCCCTTCTTCCACATTAATTTTTGTGCCGCTGTCATACCCAGTAACCATAATTGTATCATCGTTAATTATGCTATAATCTGCAAACATTCCTACAAATATATCAAAATAAAAATTCTCTTCAAGCGTTTGCGTATTTAAAGTGTATAGGCCAACATGGCCTGTTTGGCTTCCCGGAACAGCTATTGCACAGACGACAAATCTTCCATCGTTTATAATTTGCACATTGTTGAAACTGGCAACCCTAAATTCCGGCGGTGTATCCTCAGAAAAATACATATTATCCATTAGCCATGTGCTTGGAATAAATATATCTTCGCTCGGGTTACCTTCTGCGGGCTGTAGCGCAAGCCCATCTTCAAATGTTGCGCCCCACCATGCGTTTTCTCCCGCAAAGGGTAATCCGTCATAGGAATAAGTTGGGTTTGAAAGGTCCACATTTTTGAGGTAATCCGGCAGTTCCACAACTACGGCATTTACATTCACGCTGTCAAAACCAATATAATGCACAACGCGGTCTTGTGTCCAAAGCGATATGCTATCGGTATTCTTATCATACTTCAAGCTGTCGAGAACTATCGGATACTCAAACGGTTCTATGTGAAGGCTTTCTCCTGTTGTGGTATTAAAAAATTCCATCGCACCTTGCCCTTGGTAATTGCTTTCATCTTTAAACTTGTATGCTGCTACAACCATTTCTTTATAGTAAATATATCTAACATCTTCTAAAAAGTTCGTCATATCGGGCATTGATGAAGTTGGAACAAAATACTCACCGTTTATCTCGATATCCCCAAATGCTGTAATGTCAAACTCGGGTGCAAGAGTGTTTTCCATCATATCGGAATTTGCTGTTTCGCTGTTAATTTGACTGTTATCATTTGTAGCTAAATTGCTCTCAGACATAGCGTCTAAAGCGGCATCTGTAATGGTATCAAATATATCAGCGCTATCGGCATTGTTATTTGCGCAAGCGGTAAAAAACACAAAAACAGCGGCAAACACAAGTAGAAGAATAAGTATTTTTTTCATAGCTTAAACCCTTTCATAAAAGCACATTTCTTTAACTTTTATAAAAAGTATAGCAAAATAATAATTATTAAACATCGTGTGTTTCCGCTGTTTTAAAACTTTTGAATATTTCTTCACCACAAGTTTAAGATAATACGATTTGAAAAAACATTCTCATCTGCTAACTATATCAAAATAAAATTTAGAAGTTAATTTGTAAATACATGTGTACATTATTGCAAAAACAACAAACCCTACAGCAGAAATTATTACAAAAAGCATTACATTTGTAAGGTTAAACATTAATAGAAACAGCCTTAGTATAGGAAACGCAAAACAAAGGTGCACACCTGCCATTATAAGCGGCAAAAAGAAAACCGTGAGCATTTGAGAATTAACACTGCGCCTTATCTCTTTTTTTGTAATGCCTATTTTTTGCATAATGCTAAATCTCGCTTTGTCTTCATAGCCCTCTACAATTTGCTTATAGTAAATTATAAGCACTGTGGCGGCTATAAAAAGAATACTTAATATAAGCCCTAAAAATAGTAGCCCTCCAAAAAGGCCATAAAAACCAAGCCTGTTGCCCTCTAAAGACTCTATGCCAAAAGTGTTTAAATGTGTAAAATGCCCCAGCGTATTTACAAAGCTGTCTTGCATTTGCTCTGTTAGTGCTACTTGCTCGTTTCCTAACAGCCCACAGTTATAATTGTAGGAATACTGCGTTGCTAAAAGGCTATCTCCACTTTGGTTTGTAGCTTCGCTAAACATTGCCTCTATTTGTGAGAGGTCGTCTACAACTATCATAAGCGTTGGGAAAACCGTCATTGCGGATATGCTATCGCTCCAAAAATCGTCTAAGCTGTCTTTTACCGTAAAAGTAGCGCCTTGTATAGTAATGCTGTCATTTGTAAACTCTTCCCGTGGTGAATGTATATAAACTTGCGTGCCCTCTACCGAAATATCCGTGCCCATGTTTTTGTTATAGTCATCTATATCATAAAAAAATATTTGGTATATACTATCAAAATTAGTGCTGTTTAAAGAGTCAAGCTCGAATGTATCGCCTTGAAGCTGCCCTGCTGTAACAAGCCTTTCATATACTAACACGTCCGAAACACTGCCGCCGCTCTGCTGCGTTTCGCTTACAACAAAGTCATCAACACTTTCCTTAAAATCTTCCGGCATAAGCTCGCCGCTATCAGAGGTGAATAGCATATTAATCTCTTTTGGGTAGCGCAAAGTTAGTAAATCTTCATTACCCAAATAAAGGCTAAAAGTAGATGAAAGCATTACAAGCACCATTGTAGAAAAAATGCATATAGCAGCAAGGCCTGCGCCCGTGCGTTTCATCCTGTAAGCCATAGAAGAAACAGATATAAAGTGATTTGCCTTGTAATAAAACTTCTTATTTTTTTGAAGTATGCGGCATAAAAGAACAGAGCCCGCTATAAAAATTAAATACGTGCCTACTACCACAAGCATAACTGCAACAAAAAACATATTTATAGCCGCTAATGGGTTTTCCGCCGTTATAGAAATGTAATAAGCCGTGCACAGCGCCAAAGCGCCCAAAATACCCAAAAACCAGTTCGCTTTTGGTGGTTTTTCGCCAACGTTTTGGCTTTTTAAAAGCTCAATTGGCTTTGCAAGCCTTATTGTTAAAAGTGATTTAATTAGTATCCCTGAAAATATAACAACAAATGCAATTGCTGTATAAATAATGTTCTGTAAATTTATTTCAAAGCCGTAATTAACATCGTCTTTTGTTATGCGCATTAATAGTAGCTCGAACAATTTGTAAAACAGAACACCGCCAAATAGCCCAATTGCAAGAGAGGTTACCGTAGTAAAAAAACTTTCCCATGCTAAGATATGCGAAATATTACGCTTATTCATGCCAAGTATATTGTAAAGTGCGTACTCTTTGTTGCGCATTTTGCTTAGAAATGAGTTTGTATAAAGCAAAAATAAGCCCGAAAACAATAATATAAATGGCACGCCCATTGTTAAAATCATAATAATTGAGTCGCCTGCCCCTGAGTTTCTAATTTGCTCTGATGATGCCATGCTAAATATAACGTAAAACATCATTACCCAAAGGGCGCTTGTTAAAACATAAGGTATATACAGCTTATTATTAACCTTTATGCTGTTCATTGCTATTTTGGGGTAAAACATTATTTTATACCCCCTCTTGACAGCAATGTCAGGGTGTCTGTAAT
>CAYJIT010000033.1:0-5566 GCA_964370365.1 uncultured Bacteroides sp.
TTTAATATTATCATTTATATCTGCCTTTGTCAATGCTTTTTTTGTGTTTTTTCTGCAAATTTTTTTGTTTTTTTATCTTGCCTCTACATATAGTATTTAAATGCAATTCTATACACAATTTTGCTTTAAATTGTGCCCTAAACCTAATGCACCCATTTGGTTTTTGTCATTCTTAATGCATTAGCTCCGTTTTTGTCATTCCGAGCGAAGAGAGGAATCCGTAACCCTTTACTTTTTCAAAGCTCATAGCACGGATTTCTCCATTTCAGTCGAAATGACAGGTCGGCGGATTTCTCCACTACGGTCGAAATGACAGGTCGGCGGATTTCTCCATTTCAGTCGAAAAGACAAGCCGGCGGATTTCTCCACTATAATCCAAGCAAAAAACATATAATTAGCTTTTATAACAACATCAAAACATTTGCCCTCTCAATTCCACAAAAAACAAACAGCTTTTTAAACATGTTTTTTGCGGCACAAACAAAACTATGTTATATCAACAAATTAAGTGTTGCTTTTGTTATTGTTTTTATATATAATGTATTTATATATATGTACTAAAAGAAAGGTGGACTTATGAACCGCACGAAAATTTTATATATGACACAAATTGCTATTTTTATAGCTATTGAATTTATATTGTCTTTCACGCCTTTGGGCTATGTTAATGTACCAGGCCTCAGCATAACATTTTTAATGGTGCCTGTTGCACTTGCCTCTATGTTGCTCGGGCCCGCCGCAGGCTCTGTTTTAGGGTTAACTTTTGGCTTAACAAGTTTTGCGCAATGTTTTGGCGCAAGCGCTTTTGGCGCTGCACTTTTAGCCATTAACCCTTTTTACACATTTTTATTATGTGTAGTGCCCAGAGTTTTAGCAGGCTTTTTACCAGGGCTTACATTTAAACTGAGCGCAGACGGCCTTCAAATTAAAGAACTTCCCTACTCGTGGTATATTTACACCGCATTGTTTGCCAGCTTGCTTAACACTGTTCTTTTCACAGGTGGGCTTTTAGTTTTGTTCTGGAACACATCCTACATACAACAGCTTGCAACAAGCATGAATGCGCTTAGCCCTATTTTATTCGCAGTACTATTTGTTGGCTTAAACGGCTTAATTGAAGCAGTTGCTTGTTGCTTTATAGCGGGCACAGTTGCTAAAATGCTGCACAAAGTTGTGAACAACAGCACAAAAATTCACCCACAAAACATTATAAAAATAATTGCCGTAAACCACGTTTTCGAGGGCAAACGCGAAGAATTTTTAAAAACAGCAAGGCTTTTGGAAGAAGAAAGCCAAGGCGAACCGGGCTGCTTATATTATGTTTTGCACGAAGATGTAAACGACGAAAACACTATTACAATGATTGAAACATGGGAGAACGAAAACGCTATACAAAAGCACAACAACAGCGAACATTTTAAAGCGTATGTTCCTGTATTGAACGAATTGTGCGAAAGCGAAACCACTGTTCACAAATATAAAGAAGTTGCACATTAAACACAGGCAAAAGCGAGGGCTTGCACTTCTTAAATTTGCAAAGGAGAATTTACATGCTTATTAACAAAAGCTCTACAGAAGAAACAAATGCCGTGCAAAGAATTGAAAAAGAGATTAACTCAGCACCTGTTTTAAAAGAAATTATAGAGGCTACACCTATAGCTGTAAACCTTTGGAGCGAAAATATGGTTAGTATTATGTGTAATAAACATGTAATGGATATTTTCGATATAGACGACGAGGAAAAATACCTTAAAAACTTCCACAAGTTTTCACCCGAATACCAACCGAACGGTATAACCTCGCAGGAGATGTCGCAAATTAATTTTAAAAAGGCAATTGAAAAAGGCAAGCATGTATTTAACTGGATGCACCAAACAATAAACGGCGAGCCTGTGCCCAGTGAAATTACTTTAGTGCGCTTGGATACAAACACGCCCGAAGTTTTTCTTGTTGGGTTTGTGCTCGATTTAAGGCAGGTTTTTTCCGACATAAACTCCTTTGGTGAAAAGTACGATTATTATTTCACCGATTCCATGCCCACCAATTTGCTTTTAAGTGAAATATCGGGCCTTTCTTCGGAGTGGTTTTTCAGTGTGGATTTAAGAACAGAGCAAATGCGCTTTTACATGCAATCTTCTCCTGTTGATAGCACCTCTTCGTTTTCTATGGAAGATTTGGTGAGCAATGAAATTATCCACAAAGACGATGCACATAAGTTTAACATTATCATAAACAATTTAAAAAACGGAATATTTGAGCCTTATGACATAAGGGTTTTAAACAATAACGGCGATTACCGCTATAGCAATTTAATTTACAAAATAATAGATAGCAATGAAAAACCCATTTTTGCAATTGGCAAATTTGTTGATGTACATGACCAAAAAGTGCTTTTGGAACGCTCACAAAAAGACCTTCTTACGGGCTGCTATAACAAAATTAGCGCTGAACTGCTTATAACAGAGAAGTTAAAAACCGCAAGCGCATGTTCACATGCCATTTTTATGGTGGATATAGATAATTTCAAGGCAATTAACGATAACCTTGGCCACTTTTTTGGCGATGAGGTTTTAAAAGAGCTGGCGGATGGCCTGTTTAAAGTTTTTAGAGATAACGACATCACAGCGAGGATTGGCGGCGACGAATTTCTTGTTTTCTTGGAGAACATCACAGACAAGAATGTCTTAGTGCAAAAAGCTGAAAAAATTCTTGAAATATTCAACAAAACTTATTTTGGCGCATATAAAAACTACTCTGTTTCGGGCAGTGTTGGCATAGCCCTTTACCCTGAAAACGGTCAAACTTATGATGAACTGTATAAAAACGCCGACAAAGCGCTTTACCAAGCAAAGCTCTCCGGAAAAAACCGTTATGTTGCTTATACCGATGATTTAAACACCGGCACAATGCGCAACACCACAAAAATTGAAAACGCCGACAGAATTGCGGGCTCTTATTTCGATTACGACCTCATCTCGGCAATTTTTAATGTTTTATACGAGCATAACGGCAACGAATATTCTATAAAGCAGGCTTTAAAGTTTATATGCGATAAATATAACGCAGACAGAAGCTATGTTTTTGAAACGCTGGATGACGGAGCAACATACGATAATACATTTGAATATTGCAAAGAAGGCATTGGAAGCGAGCAAGCAAATTTGCAAGGCATACCCAGTGAGTTGTTTGTAGATTTTATAGACAAAGCTATTCATGGCATAATTTATTCAAACGATTTGAGAGAAACTTTGCAACTTGACGAAGCCTTTGCAATTATGGATAACCAAGGCATATTATCTTTTGTGCATGCGCAAATTAAAAAAGACGATATGATGACGTTTTTTATTGGGCTTGACGACTGCACAAAAACAAGAGTGTGGAGCGAAAAAGAGATTAACAGCTTACAATATATAGGCAAACTTTTATCTATAATATTGCAGGGCTCGCATTTGCGCGAAAAAGTGGATGCGCTTGGCGAACGCAACAAAAACTCTTCTCATATATTAAATAATATCGACTCTGTTATTTATATTTCCGACATTGAAGATTATACCCTTTTGTATCTTAACACGTTCGGTTTAAACGCAATTGGGCAAAGCGACGCATCGCAGGTGCTTGGCAAAAAGTGTTATGAGGTTTTGCAGGGGCTTGATGCCCCTTGCGAATTTTGCACAAACGCTAAATTAAGCGAGAGCGAATTTTATGAGTGGTCTTATTACAACCCTATGCTGGATAGCACTTTTTTGCTTAAAGACAAACTCATTCCTTACAACGGCCGCCTTGCAAGGCTTGAAATAGCAACAGACATCTCCAAAATTACATTGCTTGAAAAAGAACTGCAAGAAAAACTTGCCGATGAAATGTTCTTGTCAAATTGTGTTGAAATGTTACATTCCGGCTTAGAGCCCACAACTTCCATTTATAAATTGCTCGAGAATGTTTCGCATTATTACAAAGCAGAGCGAAGCTATATATTCGAACTTAGCGATTGCGGCAATTTTATAAGCAACACTTTTGAGCATTGCACAGAAAAAACAACAGCTTTCAAAGAGCAATTGCAAAATTTGCCTGTTGAAAAGTTAGGTGTTTTAATAGATAACTGCAAAACTCAACCGGTATTCTATTTAAAAAGCGATGAACTTTTGCCATCTGAGAATTACATAGAGCTTGAATTGATGAAATACCAAAACATATCACATTTAATTATTAGCCCTATTATGTCCGAAGATGGTGCTCTTACAGGTTTTGTAGGCATAGATAACCCAAAAATTAACAGTGAAAAAACACATATACTACAATCTGTTGCCAAATTTATTGCCAATTTTATAGACCAAACCCAGCTTATAACAAAGCTTAATAATTTAAGCTATTACGACACGCTTACAGGCTTAAAAAACCGCCAAAGTTATAACGATGCAATAAAACTCTTGAACAAAAAACACATAGAGAGCCTCGGTGTAATTTATATTGACATAAAAGGCCTTGCAGTAATTAACGATTCAAAAGGTATAATTTTTGGCGATGCCGTTCTTAAAGATCTTTCGAAAATTTTATTTGAAATATTCGGCGATGATGTTTACCGTGTTGGCGGTGATGAGTTTATTGTGTTTATGGAAAATTCAAAAGAAAGTGATTTTGAGGCAAAGGTTTTAGAGCTTAAAGACATTGTAAGCGCTGAGAAAGACTACACCGCAACAATAGGTTTTACCTGGAACCAAAACAGCAATGTGCATAAAGATTATACCGAAACGCACACCGGCAGTGAAAAATACAGCCGTATACTTTCCGAAAACTTAGACAGCGAAATTGCAAGCGGAAAATATGTTGTGTTCTTGCAACCGCAGATGGATTTCTCTACAAATACCGTAACAAGTGCCGAAGCGCTTGTTAGAAGAGTTGGAGCAGGGAGAATTAATCAGCCTCCAATTTCTTTCATTCCTTTTTACGAAAAAGAGGGTATAATTTCCAAAATTGATATTTTTGTGTTTGAAACAGTGTGTAAGGCTATAAAAAAATGGCGAGCCGAGGGCAAAACCCAAATAAAAAATGTTGCCATAAACTGCTCTCGCATGACAATTGCCCAATATGGCATCGTTGAGCTTTTTTCAAACATTTGCGAAAAGCACGGTGTTTTGAAATCTGAAATTGTTATTGAAATTACAGAAACCACAAATGCAATAGGTGAAAATGTTTTAAAAGCTATAATTCAGAAATTTACAGAAGCAGGCTTTTCAATTTCCCTCGACGACTTTGGCAGCGGATATTCAAATTTAAGTTCGTTTGTTATATCAGATTTTGATGAAGTTAAAATTGATATGCGCCTTATTGATGAAATTCACAAAAACGAAAAATCAAAAGCGCTTACAGAAGTTGTTTTGGTTCTTTGCCAAAAGCTAAACAATTTAGTTAGCGTTGCCGAGGGCATAGAATATGCCGAGCAATGTGAACTTTTAAAACAAATGGGTTGCTCTAAGGGGCAAGGTTACTATATTGATAAACCAATGACTATTGCCGATTTCAACAAGAAATATGTGGATTAAAATTGTGCTGCTTCCCCTGTCATTCC
>CAYJIT010000033.1:5666-21850 GCA_964370365.1 uncultured Bacteroides sp.
GAGCGTAGTCGAGGAATCCGTCGCTTGTCATTCCGAGCGTAGTCGAGGAATCCGTCGCTTGTCATTCCGAGCGTAGTCGAGGAATCCGTAACCTCTTTGCTTTTTCAAAGCACAAAGTACGGATTCCTACAGTTCGCCAAGTGCCGCCGCTTGCGTAGCGGCCAGTCACTTGCATTGCACTGCGGTGCTTATCCATTTCAGTCGAAATGACAAGTGGCCAACTTTTCAACTCCACTCGAAACAAACAAATAAACAAGGTTGTGATGATGTCATCACAACCTTGTTTATTTTATAAAATTTATATAAATTCATCTTTTTTATTGCAGTGTTTAATTTCGCCCTTAGCTTGCGGCATTAAAATCGAACACTAAGCTCTGTGCTTGCTCGTTTGCCGCAACGCCTATATAGGTTTTGCCTGTGTTAATATTGTATATATTGCCATTTACATCTTTAATTATAAGCGGCTGTTCGGGGTTGCCTTTTTCCCATATTATCTGCTCATATTTTCCACTTGTGAAATAATAACCCGTGCCGGCAGATAAGTTATAATCCAAACAATACTCATCATCTTTAAGCCCAACTTGCGCAAACAAAACAAGCACATTGCTAAAACTTAGCTGCTCGCCCTCTTCATCTCGGTGCTCAGCCGAAAACACAAATTTTTTGTAAGTGCCCGTAGCGCTGTCATACACAAATTGTGCTGTGTTTGTGTCGGAGAAATTAAAGCTCACATTCGGCGCATCGCCGCCCGAGGGCATAACTGCGTTTTCATCGGGTGCCTTAAAGTTAACCAATGTGTAGCTTGCGCCGGTTGTTGGCAACTGCTCACGCTGTACGCCAGCCGCAATTAATGCCGCATCTGTATACCAACAATGCTCGTTCGCCCTCGATGTAGCCCTTAGCTCGTCGAACCAAAATGAAGTTGTGCCCTGATAATGGCCGTCTATTGTTTTATAGCCATACGTGTTAAGCAAATTGTTCGCATAAATGCTTGTGCCTATATGCACAGTAATAGCATTTACAGGCATGGCAAACTGCAAATGTTGGTCTCTCGCACTTCGCACCGAGCCCACTTGCGGCACTTCGCTCGGGTTTGCATACATAGCCATAAGCCTTGTAATGCCACCTTCTGTAGACATTTCAACAACAGCATTAGCTCCGGCAATGCCCCTTTGAGGCAAGCTCACTTTTGAATTGTTTACCATTATGGCAATTGGGCGTGTGCCGTTTTCTATACCATCTGCCAATTCTTCTCCTGTTAGCGGGTTAACGCTCAGCTCTGTGGCATCAGCGAAAATTTCTTTCACCACAACGTCGTCTGCTTGCGATGAATTTGTGTTTTGCGCAGATGTAGCACCGTTTGCGCCCTGCCCACACGAGGCGAGCACAGCACTTAATATTAGTGCAAGCAAAACAATTTTTGCCTGTTTGATAGCTATCATCTCCTTTTAATTTCCGCTTATCTTATCGGGCACGGTAAACCATGCCTTTACAATTCAGTTTGTTTTGTGATAAAACCTCATTAACGCAACAATGAAATGCTCTCACTCATTTTTAATTATTAGCACACTTAAGGTGTTGCTTCGCTGCTTGCATCGCCTGTTTGTACTGTATCGTTATAATAGGTGAACAATGTGTTCGGGCTTTCAAATGTGCTTAAATCTACCATGGTTAAATATGTTTTACCCACATTTATTTGCACATCTGTTTCGTTGCCGAATTTATCTAATACGCGAAGCACATTAGATGCCGCACCTTTTGCCCAGCGCACTTCTTCCGCTTGGCCGTTGCTGAAATAATAGCCAACGCCACCGTGTGCGTATTCAACATATTGCAAGCCCGAAGCCTCATGCCCGGGTGCAAGGTAAATATCTGTGAAAAGAACTACAACATTTTCAAATTCAAGCTGTTGGTTGTTGTTTGCGTCTACGGTTTCATGCTCGCCGCCTTTTGCTTGGCTGTATTGGCTCATCAAATATTTGCCCTTCGCCTCATCATAAGTGAAGAAAGTTGCATAGGCGTCTGAATGGTGAATATCCACCCTGTGCGCAACACTGTTTGCGCCATTAACATCTCCTGTAAGTTGGCGCTCGGGATCATCATAATGCACAAAGTTGAAAAATGTGCTTGTGTAGGTGCGCTCGGTGTCTTTATCTGTCATTTCTATCGCTTCGTTCACCATATCATTTGTGGTGTAGGCAATTTCCCATGTCTCTTTGCCTTGCGAAGCTAAGGCTTGGTCTGTGAAACGGTGGCCTGTTGTGTCTAAGTCAACGTCCATGTCTTCATATTCATACAGTTCTTTAAATGTTGTTTGCACGCCGCTTTCACCTATGTGAACATAAAGTGGTTGGAACGGCAAGAACAATTGGAAAAATTGGTCTCTCGCACTACGGATAGGGCCAAATTTTTCCGGCAAATTTTCATAATCCGGGAAAAGCGCCAAAAAGCGTGTTATGCCACCCTCTACCATAATTTCAACTAATATATCCGCCTCGCTCAAACCGCTTTGCGGGCGCACATCATGTGAAAAGTTATTTGAAATATTGTTAATCATAGCCGCTACAAAACGGGTTTCTTGCGGGTAGTCACCCTCATATTTCTCGCCTGTTAAAACAGCGGGCTCGTATGGCAATTCTTCAGGTTCTTGCGGCGCAGGCGCGCTTTCATTTTGCGTTTGCTCTTGTGCTCCCTGTTGCCCTTGAGATACCGTTTCGCTACCATTTTGCGAGCAAGCCGCAAGCATAAACAGTGCAATAATGCACACAAGTGTAAAGCTTAACATTCTTTTCATCTGCATAATTCTCCTAATTCTATTTCATTTATAAATGCTTGTTTATTTAATATTGTATTTAATAATAGTGAATAGTATTCAATAATTTTTGTTAGCCGTTAGGCTTTAAAGCAAACAGCTAAATGTTAAAACCGTTAAATCTCGCCAAATTACCACTTGCTAAAACCACAATAAAAAACACAAAACCCCTCACATTATATAATAATGTTTTTATAGGGTTTTGTAAAGCAAAACAATGTAAATTTCACAAAAAAATTTTGCTATTGCGCTGTAATGCACAAGTTCAAACGCATATCTATGCCATTATAGGCAGTGCTTGCTACTTAGCGCAAAAGCTAAAACCAAACATCCTTGCAAGTGCTCGAAACGCAAAAAGCCCCTGCACTTAAAGCTGTTGTAACATCTTGTTTATCACTTATTAAGCCGCCTGCAATAATGGGGTGTTTCATCTGCAAACTAAGTTTTTTAATTACTTTTGGCATTAAACCCGGCAGAACCTCAATAAAATCGGCATTGCTTTGCCTATCATTTTTAAGCACATTTTCAAGTGCGAGGCTATCCAGAATAAAATAGCGTTGCACCGTTAAAAGCCCTACACTTTTTGCATATTTTATAAGCGCAGATTTTGTGCTTATAACACCTATTGCCTTTGTGTTTTTTGCAATGAAATCCACCGCCGCCTCTTTTGAAGAAAGCCCTTCAATTAAATCTAAATGCACAAAAGCGCTTTTGCCGGCGCTGTTAACTTTATCAATAATTTCGCCTATATTGTTAATATTCCCATACAAAATAAAACAAACAGAGCACTTGCATTTTTTACACTTTGCAAGCCCCTCATCGTTTTTAATAGCCGCAATTATCGGCGCTTTTTTCAAAATTTCTTGCATTTCAGTTGCTTTCATAAACAAACCTCTTACTCAACAATTTTTTCAAGGCGTGCAAGCCCTTTTTCCACCCATTTGCTTTTTAAATAATAAACACTTATAACTACAGAAGTTATACACCAAGAAACCGGATAGGCATAGCTTAAAACTTCCACAGTGTTATTAAGCGGCAACACAAAGAGCATCCAAGCCATTCTAAGCACACCAATGAATAAAATTTGTGCTATTGTTGGCACAAAGGTGTCGCCTGCGCCCCTAAGAGCACCGCCCAAAATTTCAACAGGCGCAAAAAGCGCATAATACGGAATTACGCTAACCATCATTCTTACGCCTATTGCAATTACATGTTCATCGTCAACAAAAAGCATAAGCATGTTTGGCGCAAAACTCAGCATAATAGCAGCCATTCCAAGGCATGCAAGCACGGCAAACACCATGGCAAACCTTATGCCTTTTCTAACACGCAAAACCTGCCTTGCCCCAAAGTTTTGCCCCGAAAATGTTGTTATTGTTATGCCTATGGCACTCAGTGTCATCCATATAATGCCGTCCACCTTAATATAGGCAGACCACGCCGCAATTGTGTCTGTTCCGAACGCATTAACGCTGCTTTGAATAATTAAAGCAGATATGGTGTAAAAACTAATTTGTATTCCCGTTGGCACACCTATTCGCATCATACCTTTAAGCAAATCTAAATGCGGGTATATTTTCTTAATGTTCAGCCTATAACACTCGCCGCTTTTTGCCAGTGTTACTAAAACGCAAACGGCGCTAATTGCTTGCGAAATAACGGTTGCAAGCGCAACACCCGCAATGCCCATGGGTATAATTACAATAAAAACAATGTCTAAAACTATATTAATTATGCTTGAAATAATTAAAAAAATCAGCGGGCGGCGAGAATCTCCAATAGCGCGCAAAATACTGCTGCCCAAATTGTAAACAACCATAAAAATTATTCCAAAAAAATATATGGTTATGTATTGCATAGCCATTCCCACAAGCTCTTGCGGTGTGTTTGTTAGCCTTAAAATAAGCGGCGAAAGCGTTATGCCCAAAACCGCCATTATAACGCCCGAAATAATGCCCAGCGCCATTGCCGCTTGCACTGCACGCTGTGTGTTTTTCTCATCTTTTGCACCGTAAAATTGCGAAACCAAAACGCTTGCACCGGTGCCCAAACCCACAAAAAAGCCAACAAATAAATTAACCATCATTGCAGAGGGGCCGCCCACCGCCGCAAGGGCATTTGTGCCTAAAAAATTGCCCACTATCACAGCATCTGCCGTGTTGTAAAAATACTGAAAAAACGTGCCCACCCAAACAGGCAAAAAATATAAAGATAGCGCTTTTGCAATATTGCCCTTTGTAATGCTGCTGTTTTTCATATTTTATCCCACTTTTATTTTCGTATTTTTGCTTAACATATTTGCAAAACTATTGAAACAATACAAACGTAAATTTGCCAAAACAAGCGTGTTCGTATTGCTCTATAACGGCTATCAGATAAAAACCAATTCGAAAACAATTTATTTTTCATTATTCTTTGCGTTTTGAATTTCTTTTTTTAAAGCGCAATAAAGCCCGTTTAGAATTAAATTTGGTTCGAGCGTAATTTTTGTTTTGCAATGCGGCGCAATTAAACTTGCCGCACCACCCGTTGCAATAACAAGCGCATTAGCTCTCATCTCTTCGTTAAAGCGTTCAACCATGCCGTCTATCATGCATGCAGTTCCATAAACAACACCGCTTTTCATGCTGTTTTGTGTGTTTGTGCCAATTGCCTTTTGGTTTTCGGGCGCATTAATGGCAATGCCGCTCAAGGCGCTTGCGGCACCAGTTAAGGCATTCAAACTTATGAAAACCCCGGGCATTATGCTGCACCCTAAAATTTCTCCCTTTTCGCTAACTGCAGTAATTTTTGTTGCCGTGCCCAAATCCACAATAATTGCAGGCAAGCTGTATTTACACTTCGCGCCCAAAGCGCCCGCAATTAAATCTGCCCCAAGCTCATTCGGGTTGTCTATTTTCACTTTTATTTTATCACAATTTGAATTGTTAAAAAGCAAAGGCTCTATGCCAAGCAATGTTATTAGCGCATTAACAAGTGCCTGTGTAATTTGCGGCACAACGCTTGAAACTATTGCGCCTTTTATTTTGCATTGCTGGGCACCGTGCAAATTCAAAATGCCTTTTAGCTGCAGCGCATATTGGTCTGCCTCTAATTTTTTATCTGTGGCAATGCGTGTTGAAAAGCGCAGTTCATCATTTTCAAAAGCGCCAAGCACAATATTTGTGTTGCCTATATCCAAAGCAAGATACATTTTAACCTCCGCTACAATATTTTAATTTTACTGTGTTAATACACCCGATTTTTTCAAATAAGGCCTTAGCATCTGCGCCAAAATTGCCGAGGCAATAACCGCGAGCAATGCGTTTGTTAGCGAAGTTACACCCTTTGTAACAAGTTGCACTTGCACAGCGCCCATTGCCTGAGCCTCTACAAAATACATTATAATAAACGATTTTAACAGATATAAAAACACATAGGTTAAACTTCCACAAATTGCTGCAACGATATCTTTAACCGATTGTTTGCCAAAAATTTTAGAATGTGCTATTGCACCTGCCACAAACCCGAGCATAAATTTTGTTATAAAAGTAATCCAGCTTTCGGCTATGTAGGCAGGGTTAGTAAAATCGAAAAACATGCTGCCAACACCGGCGGAAAGCCCACCTATTAACGGCCCGAACAAAAGCCCTGCCAAAGCGCAAAAAACATTGCCCAAATGTATGCGTGCAACATCGCCTATGGGCACTTGCATCCAGCTGAACACAAAAACAAGGGCGCTTAAAAGCCCAATAACAGCCAATTGTTTTACGGAAAATTTCTTTTTATTCATTTCTCACTCTCCTCATTTTGCATTGCAAAACTTATAGCACATTTTTAAAACAGTGCCGCTTTTGCTTTTAGTTTACACTTCCATGCACAGCCTAAAAGGGGCTATATTCCCTTTAACCGTTAGCGTTAGGGAGTAAGCCGAACGGCTATGCTACGTTTAAACATATTACAACAAAAACCTAAATAAATCAAGCTGTTTTTATGTTTTAAATTAATATATCGCAAGTTTTCACTCATGCTCGCCGGGAATTAACACAAGCACATTTTTGCTCATAAAAGCAAAAGCAAATCGAAAGCGAAAATTGCGAAAAATATTGTGAAAAGCGATATTACCGTGGTAAACACAACAATTTGCCCTGCAAGTTCGTGGTTTGCACCAATATTTTGCGCCATTGTATAGCTTGAAACAGCCGTTGGGCTTGCAAACATTATAAGCAAAGCTGTTAGCGCTTGCCCTGTAAAGCCAAGCAAAATTGCAATGGGCACAAAAATTAACGGCACCACTAAAAGTTTTCCCACAACCGAAATTAAAAGCTGTTTTAAAAAGCCTTTTGTAGACACAAGCTTGAAGCCGCCACCTATTAAAATAAGCGCAAAGGGTGTGCTTATGCTGCCAACATCGCCTATTAAATCCACAATGGGCAAAGGCAATTTTATGCCAATTATAACAAACGCAAACGAAAACAAAGATGCGACAATCAACGGGTTTTTAAGCATGCTTATAAACAAGTTTTTAAGCCCGGGCTTTTTGCCGCAGTATTTTTCAAGCACAAAAACACTTAACGCGTTGTAAACGGGAACAATAAAAGCGCCTAAAATTGAAGCTACGGCAATGCCGCTTTGCCCAAAAACAGAGCCAACCACAGAAAGCCCGAAAAACATGTAATTACTGCGAAAAATCCCTTGAATCATAACAGCCGTATTTTTGTTATTGCGCTCTATTTTCGGAATTGTAAGCAGTAACACACAAAACACTATGCTTGTGCTAACAATTGCAAAAAGCACAAGTTTTGCATCGAAAGCTGTGCTAAAATCGCTGTTGTAAATATTCGCAAACAATGTTGTAGGCAAAAAAACTTTAAAGCACAAATTATTCATGTGCACTATGTTTTCGTCGTTAAACAAGCGCCTAAAGCGCAAAAAACAACCTATGCCTATTAAGCAAACAAGCGGAAAAACCGCCCAAAAAGCAACGCTGATGGCACCACCCATTTTATCTCCTTTTTGCTGTGCACTCCATGTGCAAAACACGTTTAGTAAATAGTTAAAAGAGCATTTTGCACATGCTTATTCATCTTTATTTTTTATTATGTAAAATGCCGTTTAATAAAAAAATAATACACTATTAATTCATTTTAACACAAAAGCCAAAAATAAGAAAGAACAAAAATTAAAAGCATAATAAATGTTAAATTGGGTAAAATTTAGTAGGGGCAAACCTATGTGTTCGCCCGAATAACTTGTGTTTGCCCCTACAATTCCATTGAAAACCCTTTTCGGTTATAACCGCGCAAAATATAAATTGCACAGAACGGAGATTATTATGAAATTAACAAAAGAGCGCTATTTAAAACTTGTTAAAAAAAGCGAGCCGCACTCGCCCTCGCTAAAAAATTGCACATGGGCATTTTTTGTTGGTGGGCTTATATGCCTTTTGGGCGAGGTTTTAAACCAAGCATTCTTGCTTTTGGGCTTTAACTCTCAAGATGCATCTTTGCTTGTTAGCGCAAGCCTTATAGCCCTCAGCGGAATTTTAACAGCCCTCGGCGCATACGGGAAAATTGCAGCAAAGGCAGGCGCGGGCACACTTGTGCCGATAACCGGTTTTGCAAATGCAGTTGTATCGCCCGCAATAGAGTTTAAGTGCGAAGGTTTTATAACAGGCATTGGCGCCAAAATATTTATTATTGCAGGGCCTGTTGTTTTGTATGGCGTTCTTGCAAGTGTTATTTACGGTGTTATTTTCTTTTTTGTAGGGGGTGCACCGTGAGCAATTTGGGCAATACTGTTTTAATTAAAAACCCTGTTTTTATTGTATCTTATGCATGTGTTGGCGGTAAAAAAGAGGGCGAAGGCCCTTTAAAAGATAAATTCGACTTAATTTTTACCGACAACACCTTAGGGCACTTGCAATGGGAAAAAGCAGAAAGTGAAATGCTAAAAAAAGCCTTGCAAAAAGCTTTACAAAAAGCAAATTTAAATGCAAGGCAATTAAATGCGGTTATGTCGGGAGATTTGCAAAACCAATGCACCGCAACACATTTTGCCATGAGAGATTTCAAAGTGCCCTTAATAGGAATTTACGGCGCATGTAGCACAATGGCGCAGGGTTTAGCACTTGGTGCAATAACAATTAGCGGTGGCACATACAGCAAAGCGGCGGCAATGGCAAGCAGCCATTTTTGTGCGGCGGAAAGGCAATATCGCACACCGCTTGTATACGGTGCAAAGCGCACGCCCACAGCACAGTGGACAGTTACCGGCGCAGGCTGTGTTATATTGCAAAACGAAGGCAAGGCAAACAGCCCAAGAATAAAAAGTGCCACATTTGGGCATGTTGTGGATTACGGCGTTAACGATATTACCAATATGGGCGCCGCCATGGCACCTGCGGCGGCAAGCACCATTTTACGGCATTTAAAAAACACAAACACAAAACCCGAGCACTACGATTATATATACACAGGCGATTTAGGCGCAATTGGCAGCGAGCTTTTACACGAAATTTTAAAAGCCGAAAATGCAGATTTTAAAAACCACAGAGATTGCGGGCTTATAATTTACGATAAACAGCACCAAAAAGTTATGGCGGGCGGCAGTGGCGCGGCGTGCAGTGCAAGCGTTTTATGTGCCGATATTTTGCCTAAAATGAAAGCCGGGCAAATGAAACGCATTTTGTTTATTTCCACAGGTGCGCTCATGAGCCAAACAACGTTTTTACAAGGCGAGAGTATTCCTGCCATTGCGCATTTAATTGAAATTGAAATTTAAAAAACTTAATGTAATTATAAATAAAACCGCTGTAAAAAATATTGCAATATTTTGCATTGCGCTTAGTTTTAAACCTTTAAAAACTTTGCATTTAAAACAGCAATGCAAAAACGCACAGAAAGAGGAATGAGCAGTGAACTATGTTTTAGCATTTATAATAGGCGGACTAATTTGCATTTTGGGCCAATTGCTAATAGATTACACCAAAATGACACCGGCGAGAATATTGGTGCTTTTTGTTGTGCTGGGTGTAATTTTAAGCGCCTTAGGGCTTTACGAGCCATTTTTAAACTTTGCGGGTGCCGGCGCAAGTGTTCCGCTTATAGGCTTTGGGCATTTACTTGCACAGGGTGTTCGCACCGCTGTTTTAGAAAACGGGCTTTTGGGTGCTTTAACGGGCGGCTTAAGCGCTAGCGCCGGTGGAATTGCCGCAAGTTTAACCGTGGGATTTATAATGGGCTTAATTGCAAAAAGTAAAGACCAAAATTAAGCGCAAAAAAACGGTGTGGGCTTAACCCACACCGCGAAAAATTTATTTTGCTGCGTTTGCCGCTTTTGAAAGCCTTGAAATTTTGCGTGCCGCTGTGTTTTTGTGCAAAACACCCTTACTTTTAGCTCTGTCAATTGTTGAAACCGCCGCTTTAACTGCTGCAGCTTTATCATCACTTTTGTGTGAAATGGCGGCGTCAGCCTTTTTGACGACTGTTTTTAGGTTTGACTTAATAGCTTTATTGCGTGCCGCCTCTTTCTTAGTTTGCACTACGCGGTCTTTTTGAGATTTAATATTAGGCATCATACCACCTCCTTGTACCTAAACAGTTGCAATTAATAATACCACTTTTTTTATAATTCTTCAAGTGTTTTTTTAATTTTTTTTTAAAAATACAAAAATTTTTTCTAACAGGAGCCAAAATGAACAAAATTTACACGGATATTGCAAGCGAAATTTATGCAAAAACCAAAGGCAAAATACCAAACGGTGTGCAAATTAAAGAAGAAAAAACTGCCAATTTGAACATAGTGCAAGTTGATATTTTAAAAAACGGGCTTAATAGGGAAAAGGGGCGCTATATTACAATTGAAATGGCAAACGGCGCTTTTTTAAACCCTTGTGGTGAAAATTGCATTAAAGCGCTTGCAAAACAAATTAGAGCATTTTTGCCAAACAGCACCGACAAAGTGCTTGTTGTGGGCATTGGCAACAGGGCGGTTGCCGCAGACGCACTTGGCCCTTTAACCGCCGAAAAAATTTTTGTTACCGGCGGCAAAAACAATTTGGGTATTCCGCTAAGGCAAGTTATGTGCATTGCGCCCGGTGTAAGCGGTGCAACAGGCATAAAAACAGCAAGGGCAATACACTCTATGGCAATGCTTTGCGCGCCCTCGTGCATAATTTTGGTGGATAGCCTTTGTACAAATCAAATTCATCGTTTAGGCGCACTTGTGCAAATTTCAAACACAGGGCTTTTTAAAAAGGACGGCGAAATTTTAAACCAAAGCACACTGGGAACACCTGTTTTGGCAATAGGTGTGCCAAGTGCAATTGCAATAAACTCCAAAAGCGACAACAAACAGTATTTGATGACTCCAAAAGACATAAATGAAATAAACAAAAACGCTTCAACCCTCCTTGCAATGTGCATAAACAAGGCTTTGCAGCACGCACTTTCCATAGACGAGCTCAATTATATAACCTCTTAGTTTTTTGCAAAACAACCTTGCAAAAAGCGTTTTGAAATAACTTTTATAAAGCTTAGTTAATTTTAAACAAAATTCACATAATGGTGTTGTAAAATACACAAACATGAGTTATAATAATAGCAACAACCTAATAATTTCATAAGGTGCCGCGCACCGGAAAGGACGTTTTATTATGAAGAAAACCGCATGCATAAGCTTGTTCGTTGTTTTTGCAGCTGTTGCCGGTGCGCTTATAACAATGTATATTTATTTGCGCCGCCGCGAGCAAGAGGTTTACGAATATGAGCAAATGTTGTTTAACGAGGACTTCAACTACGAGGAAATGCCCGAGGACAATTTTGCCGATATTGACGATGGCAATTTTGAAGCCGAAGATGTAGCGGCACAATAAACAGCAATGTTTTTAAATTAAACTTAGCCGTTAAAAATCAACGCAAACACGTTTTTTAGTTCAAAGGGCAAAGCTTAACAAACCCACAGTAAACGGGTTTTGCGGCTTTGCCCTTTCTATTTTAATAAACAGCGCTATTGTGTTTTGCACAAAGTTTATCACTCTTTATTTTTTTTCGAAATAGTTTTTTAAACTTAACGCAAAACAAGAACCTGCAATTACAGGCAAAGAAATTAGAGCGGTTGTTTTCACCACAAAAATTAATAATTGTAAAATAAACATATAATTACCTTAATATATTGTAGGGGCAAATTTTGATATCCGCCCGCAAGGGTTTACACGAACCACGGATTTCTCCACTGCGGTCGAAATGACAGGCGGGCGGATTTCCACAAACCCAAGAACATTGTAGGGGCGGGCTTCCATGTCCGCCCGCAAGGTTTCGCACAAACCTATTTTACGCCAAGTCGTTCGCCACTTGTCATTCCGAGCGAAGAGAGGAATCCGTAACCCCTCTACTTTTTTAATGCACAAAGCACGGATTTCTCCACTTCGGTCGAAACGACAGGCGTATTCGTATTATTCACTATCTTCTAAAAAAGGAGTTTAAATGGAAATAGAAAGAAAATGGCTTATTGATAAGTTCCCAAACGAAGCAGAATTGCAATGCATTTTCGATGCACAAATGCGTCAGGGCTATGTGGCAACACAGCCGTGCGTGCGCATAAGAAGCACTGTTGCAAAAGGGCAAAAGCCCACCTATATTTTATGCTTTAAATCTAAGGGCACGCTTGTTCGCAAGGAAATTGAAACACCGATAAGCGAGCAAACATTTAACGAGCTTTGCGAATTTATAGCAAAACCCCTTGTTGAAAAGCACATTAAAATTTACAAACTGCAAAGTGGGCACAACCTTGAAGTTAACTGTGTGGATAAAGGCACAAAAAACGAGTTTTATTATGCGGAAGTTGAATTCGAAACTGTACAGTGCGCAAAAAACTTTATTGCACCGAAATTTTTAGGCAAAGAGCTAACTTATGATGAAAGTTTCAGCATGAGGCAATATTGGTTAAACACAAGGGGCGAATAAGCAGTTTTACAAAGCATTGTCAACCTTGCCCGGCAATGTAAGAACACATACCGCCTATTTTGGGTTTTAGAATTTTTTATAACGCCAAAAGTTCTAAAACAAAAAAGTACGGTGAAGTATACCTTTCGCCGTACGAAGTGCACTGCCATTACGAAACCTTTAAAACAGCACAATGAACATTAACCGCTTAACAGCGTGTTTGCAAGCGCAATTGCCGCCAAATTTGCCGCCCTTTGCGCCTCTGCAAGGGTGTTTGCGTGCCCGCCAACCTCTAAAAGCAAGCTACCTGTGGTTAAATCTTGGTTATAGTAGCGGTAATCGAACAGCACAGGCCTTGTTAGCCCGGGGAATTGCCCCTCCATTTGCGCTTGCCACGCACTTGCAAATTTTAAGTTCTCTGTGTAATTTGGCAAGTTTCCGTTTAAATCTGCGCCGCAAATAAGCATAACTTGTGCTGTGTTTTGCCCATTTATCAGCGCAAGTGGTTTTATGCGTGTTCCGTCAGCCTCCTGCAATGCGTCACGGTGAACATCTATAACAACTTTTATGCTTGGATACTGCTTTAAATATTCGCTAACTGTTTCATGGCTGCGCTCGTATGAGCCGTTGTAGCTTGGGTAGTCGTGCAGTGAGGTATCATGCAAAGTTGTTATGCCGCTTTCGTTTAGATTTTGGGCAATTATTGCGCCTATGCTCAGCACATTTATATCGCTGTTGGTGCTTCTTGCGGTAAAGTTTGCATTTGTGTAATATTCGTTCTCAGTTTCATAAGTTTCTGTGCCGTGCGTGTGCATAATTAAAACTTGCGGCTCGTCGCTGTTAAGTTGGATACTAAACGGTAATGCACTGCCCACATAGCCCTGTATAAAACTGTCGGGCAATTGTGTGAAATTTTGTATGCTCGCATTGCCTGTTCTTATATAATAATTCCCCTCGGGGCTTGTGAACATTTTAGAAACAATAGCAACACTGCCTTCGGGAATAGTGCCTTGCGGATTTTGTTGCACAGGTGTTGGCGCTTGTGTGCTATATTCTATATTTGGCTCTTGCTGCGGTATCTCACTGTTTGCACTTTCCTGCTCGCTTAATGCGGTTTCTTCCGTGTTTTCTCCCGTGTTTTCTGTTTCTTGAATATATGAATTTTCTTCCGGTGCGCCGCTAACAGGGTTTTGCACCGCAATAGAATCGTTGCTTTCTTCGCTTTGCTGTGCACTTTGCATTACCGCTTTTAAAGCAGGGCTTGGCGCATTTAAAAGCGTTGTGAAAAAAAGCGCACTATTCGCAAAATTTGCATAAGGTGCAATAATAATTGCGCTAAAGGCAATACTGCAAATTACAATTAGCGCAATTATAGGTGTTATTGTTTTGTTTATATAAAATCTCTTCATTTTTTACCCTCGCTTTAAACATCTTTTTAAAATATATGCGAGGCTAATTTTATAAATTACTTCTACGCGCAAATTGCAATTGTTTTTTATTATACATCAAAATGTTTAACCGAATTTACACATTTTTATTATTGAATAATGTCGAAAATATGTTATACTTAATAGTGATTATCGCAATGTGAATTTTTATTGACATATAGTTTATACTATTGCTTTGCAAGCATAATCGCCAACATTTAGGGAAAATTATTTACTAATAGCCGTTATGTACCAATCCAAAAACATTCCTAACGGCTAAGCATTCGGGAGAGCGCAATGAAAAAGTTTTTAGGCAAAAAAGCAGCGAGGATTTTAATTATCGGTATTTTGCTTGTTTTCACCTCGTGTAGCAGTGGGTTAGCTCCACAAGAATATATTGAGTATGAGATGGACGCAAGCTATAAAAACATATATAATAACGCATTGTTAAACATTTACACAAGCAGCATTACAAGCCAAGAACTAAGTGCAACCTACAATGAAAACATGAAGAGCGATGCTTTAACGTTTTTAAGCACAACATGCGGCGTTGACACCAATCTTTTAACAGAACAAACCGCCCAAATGGGTGCTGATATTTTCAAGGCCTTATATGAACACGCAAAATACGAGATAGGCGATAGCGAAAGTAGTGGTGAAAATTTCACCGTTAGCATGACAATATACCCTATTAACATTATTATTAACACTGTAACGCAAGAATTTTATGACGCTAAAGTTCAAGAAATTTACACGCAATACGGTTTAACAGAGCAGGAGCTTGAAAACGAATTTGCAAGCGCAATGCTTTTGGCATTAGAGGAAAACTTGCCCACTTTAAGCTATGCCTCGCCTGTGAACATAGATGTTTTGCTTGAAAACAAAGGCGATTATTTTGAAATTAGCACACAAAGCTGGCAAGATATAAATAACAATATATTGCTTTTTTAATACTGTACGCAAAGCGGAGGTTTATATGAATTTAAACGATTTACCGATGTTTTTATCCTCTGAGGCACCTTTTGTTGATATATTAGGCCCTGCACATTTAATATATTTGGCATTCTGCATTACTTGTTTGGTGTTTTTTGTTATACGCCGAGATTTAGTTAAAAAGCACCGCGAGCTTGTGCGCAAAATTTTTTTAGGCGCACTTTTATTCCAACAAGTGTTTTTATTATATGGTTGGTATGCGTTTTTCACTCCTAATTTTTTAACCGAGGGTTTGCCTTTGCAACTTTGCAGGGTTGCCTCAATTTTAACCATAATCTACTTACTTACCAAAAACATAGCTTTAATGGATATTATAAGTTATTTCAGTATATTTGCCCTTATTTCGCTTTTCTACCCTCAGCAGGTTTACAATTTCACACATATTAGCGGTTTTTCCTATATGATAAATCACCTCATAACCGTGCTCATACCTGTTTATGCGCATATCACTACAGGTTGGTTGCTCAATTGGCACAGTTATAAAAGGGCGGCAATTTCTTTCACCTTATATTTTATCGTAATTTTAATTGTGAACCGGCTACTAAACGCAAGCTATTTTTACCAAGTTTCAAGGCCTTTTTTCCACGATTGGCCCGCCGTGTTATTCTCGGCAACCACTTATGTGGTAACTGTTGGCGGTTTTGCAATTGTTACATACATAGTGCTATTAATTAAAAAGGCGGCTCATAAACACACGCATAAAAAGCAAGATACAAACAAGGAAGATGCATTGGTTTAAAATGCAAAATGTTTTTCAATTGTTAAATTGCGAGCATAATATCACAAACAACACACCCTTTAGCGTAAGCTAAAGGGTGTGTTTGGTTGTATGTACAAAACCCCCGGCTATGCCGGGGGTTTTGTACATACAAAGAAAATCGTCACTCACTGAATGTTGTGAGTGACGACGTGTCTGGGCTTTACAAAATAGATACCATTAAATTTCGGGCATAAAAAAACACCCTATAGCAAATGCTAAAGGGCGAATTTGGTGCCGAGCTTCTCGGCTGGAGCTGGTGGACGGACTTG
>CAYJIT010000034.1:0-21736 GCA_964370365.1 uncultured Bacteroides sp.
CCATCGGAGATTCGAACTCCGGACACCCTGATTAAAAGTCAGGTGCTCTGCCAACTGAGCTAATGGTTCTTTTATTTATTGCTCAAAACAGTAACAACTATTTAAGCGCTAAATTAGTATACCAATGTTTATGCTATTTGTCAAGTGAAAATCAAGTTTAATTTTCGCATATTTTAATAAAAAGCAATTTTTGTTGCAATTTACCTAAAAAAACAATAAAAAGCAATTTTTTTAATACAATTTAAAGGTAAACCAAAAAAATACTATTTTAAAATTAATCGAAATATGCAAAATTCCTCAATAGAATTTTAAGCCCTTTAAAGCCAAACGCCCTGCTCTTATATATGCTCTGAACTGTTTGCCTGTCAATTGTGCTTATTATGTCTTTCGAAAATTCATTTTGAACTTCTTTGATATATTGGTTATATGGGCAATATAATTGGCAGATATCACATCCCCATATCTTGCCCGCGTTTTTTACAATTTGCACTTCTTCCTTTTCCAATTCGCCTTTTTTTTGGTTTAAATATGAAGCGCACAAATTTGCGCTAACACCGCTTTCGGCTATTGCATTACCCGGACAATGCTCTATACATAAATTGCAACCAATGCAATTTTTCACTTCGTGCAATTCGCTTTTAAGCTTTAAAGTAGTAACTACTTCGCCAATAAAAACAAAAGAACCATAATTCTCGTTTATAAGCAATGAATGTTTGCCAAGCACGCCAAGCCCTGCTTTTACACACATATCCACTTCGTCAATAGGCGAAATGTCTACAAATGCCTCGAAATGCTCGCCCTCATATATAGCGCTAAGCTGTTTGCACACTGCATTAAGCTTTGCTTTAACTACATTGTGATAATCCGGCACTGCGCAATATGCGCTTATATTTCCGCTAAATGCGCTTTTTGTGTAATAAGGAAAAATGCACGCTATAACTGTTTTTGCGTTTTGCGGTATTCGCTCTTTCGATTTAACATCGAAAAATTTTACATGCTCTATACTCAAAAATGCAAAATCATATATGCTGTGCTTAAGCATAGTGTTTTTTATTATGTCCATAAATTTACCAATTGTAATTTTTGTTAAATATATACTTTTTGTATTCTAAATTTGCTCGATTTATAATAATTAAAAAGCTACTTCCTTTTTTAAGCGCTAACAAAAGCCTATAATCACTCAATAAAAAATTGCAATTTAAAACTGCTAAATTTCGTCTAAAAATTTAAGCATATCAAGCGCTTTGGGAGGGCAGCCGTTAACATATTTATCAAAGCCTTTGCAACATGCGCCAATGCCGTAACCGCCGCTGGTTTTTTGCTTATAATCTTGCCCTATATGCAAAACATTGCTTTTGTTGTTCAGCTTGCCAAGCTCGCCTTTATCTTGCAAACGTGCAAGTGCATGTATTAAATTGCCATAGCATGCAGAGCAAGCAGAACTTGCACAAATATATTTTTCAAGTTGCTTTACTTTTCTTGATGACGATGCAAACATTGTTTTTTTGTCTTCATTAATTTGAATTATATTTGCGCTGTTTATGTCCGCACTGCCAATGCCCAAATTTTGCGCAATTTGCAAATATGGTATCTCGTTTGCGCTGTAACCCATAAGCGCCGCGCCGTAAGCGTCTATAAGCACACTGTCCTGTGCGGCAAACATTCTGTTTGTGCTCAGTGGGTTGCCGCCCTCTTCAAAGTCTAAATCGCCGTTTAGGCTGTCTACAATAACAAGCTGGGCACTTTTAATTTTGTTAAGAGCCGCTATGGGTTTATGAAGGCCTATTGTGTGGAAATATCTTTTAGACCTATCCGAAATACAGCCTTTCATATTTTTTAATGCGCAAGTAACCATTGTTTGGCAGTGCCCTTTAAGCACGGGAATATTAATTAAATAGTCCAATTTCATAACCTTTTGCGACATCTCAATATCTATTCCTTGTTCGCTGTGAACTTCGTATTTATCGTCTTTAACATCATATAATGGCACACCGTATTTTTTTGCTATATCTTCGTAGCCGCACACTTTAAAAGCACGCTTTGTGCTATCGCCAATCCAAGCGCTTTCTATTATGCATATATTATTAAAGCCGCCTTTTTGCAAGTAATCTATTATAGTTTCAACAATTAAAGGCGTTGTTGTTGCGCCCTCGGCCGAGGGGCGTGCCACCACCAAATTCGGCTTTAAACCTATGGTTTTGTTTTTATCACCTATTAAGCTATAAATATCAATTGTTTCAAGCAAACTTTGTGTCATAGCTTTTGCATTGTTGCCGTAAGTTATAATTATATCATTTTTATTCAAAACTTGTCTCCTTTAAAAAATGTATAGTCAAGCGCAAAACGCACTTGCGGTGAAATTATATTTAATTTTAGCATATTTATTATAACATATATTTTTGTCAAATTAAAGTTTTGATATTAGTTACGCTCAACATTACTTAAACAATAAATACGGCGAACAACAAAAAACTGTAACAAAAAACGCCCCTTTTGCATGAAATAGAGCAAAGGGGGCGTTTTATGTGGAAGCATTGCGTGTGGAAAAGGCAAGTTTCACTTACCAGGCAAAAAACGGCGAAATAAAAGCGTTTGACGGTATTGATATAAAAGCCGCTAAAGGCGAATTTATAAGCATAGTGGGGCCCAGCGGCTGCGGTAAAAGCACACTGCTTTCTGTTATAGCAGGGCTTTTGCCAAAATCGCACGGGAATGTTTATATAAGCGGAAAACTTGTGCAAGGGTTTTGCGCAAAAATGGGCTATATGCTACAGCGTGATAACTTGCTTGAATGGCGCAATGTTTACAACAATATTATGTTCGGCCCCGAGCTCAAGGGCAGTATAGACGAAAAAACAAAGAGCAGGGCAAAGCGGCTTTTAAAAACATACGGCCTTTGGGAATTTAGAAATAATTACCCACGGCAATTGTCCGGGGGCATGCGCCAAAGGGTGGCATTAATTAGAACGCTTGTAATGGAGCCCGGCATACTATTGCTTGATGAGGCTTTCAGCGCGTTGGATTACCAAACGCGCCTACATGTAACAAACGATGTGCACAGCATTTTGAAAAAAGAGGGCGTAACCACATTGCTTGTAACGCACGATATCCCCGAAAGCATTGCTTTAAGCGATAAAATTCTTATTCTAAGCGCACGCCCGGCGAATGTTAAAGAAGTTTTAGAAATAAATTTTGATAAAAAGTTATCACCGCTTGAAAGAAGAGCGCATGCCGATTTCCCTCATTATTTCGAGCATATATGGAAGGAGCTTTGCGAAAATGGGAACTGAAAACCAAACAAAGCAAGTTAGGGCATCACCCGAACGAGAGAAATATTTAAAGCAAATGCACCGCCAAAGCATAGCTATAAAAGCGTGGCGCATTGGAATAATAACTTTGCTTTTATTGCTGTGGGAACTTTTAACATGGGCTAATATTTGGGACGAATTTTTAATAAGCCGCCCCTCAAGCATTGTTATAACTATTTGGAACATGGCACAAAATGGCCTATTTGTTCACATTGGCACAACATTGTATGAAACATTAACAGGCTTTTTGATAGGCGTGTTTTTGGGGCTTTTAATAAGCACATTGCTTTGGAGCAGCTCTATGGCTTCTAAAATTGCAGAGCCCTATTTGGTGGTTTTAAACGCATTGCCTAAAATTGCTCTTGGCCCTGTTATAATTTTAATTGCAGGCGCCGGAACACAGGCAATTATTGTTATGGCTGTTGCAATATCGCTAATTGTAACAGTTATGGAAATGCTTACGGGTTTTAGGGCTGTGGATAAGGACAATATAAAAATGGCGCAAACTTTCGGTGCAAACAAAAGGCAAATTTTCACTAAAATTGTGTTGCCCGCCAACATGCCTGTGCTTTTTAATTCGCTCAAAGTTAATATAGGCTTATCGCTTGTTGGCGTAATTGCGGGTGAATTTTTGGTTAGCAAAGCGGGGCTTGGCTATTTAATTGTATATGGCGGGCAAGTTTTCCAAATGGATTTAGTTATGGCAAGCGTTTTTATTTTGGCATTGCTTGCCGCGCTTATGTATAAAGCCGTTGCATTTGCGCAAAAAAGAATTGCAAAACATTACAGTGGCAAGTAATATATGCTATTAAAATCAAATTAAAGAGGAGAGTGTTTTATGATGAAAAAATTATTGCTGTTTTCGATGGTGTTTGTTTTCATATTTGCTTTTGCATCGTGTGTAAATGAAAATTCACTTACTGCAATTCGAGTTAATGAAGTTACGCACAGCATATTTTATGCACCGCAATACATTGCGGCAAGTGAGGGCTTCTTTGAAGAAGAGGGCATTAGCGTTGAATTTATAAACGGCGGCGGTGCCGATAAAGTTATGACGGCAATTTTAACAGATGCCGCCGATATTGGGCTTGCAGGCCCCGAGGCAAGCATATATGTTTACAACGAGGGCAAAGACGATTACCCCAAAGTTTTTGCGGGGCTAACAGCTAAAGACGGAAGCTTTTTAATGGCGAGAGAGCCAAACGAAAACTTCGAGTTTTCGCAATTAGAGGGCGCACACATCTTGCCCGGCCGTGTGGGAGGCATACCTTATATGGCACTGCGCAGTGTTATTGAACAAAGCGGCTTAAACCCCGATGAAGATATGATTTTTGACACCTCTATACAATTTGAAAACATGACAGCGGCATTCTTATCCGGCACCGGCGATTATGTTACAATGTTCGAGCCAACAGCAAGCTCAATGCAAAATGAGGGCAAAGCCTTTATAGTAAAAAGCGTGGGTGAAGCCGCCGGTGAAATGCCCTACACTGCATATTTTGCAACACAAGAGTATATAAATGAAAACGAGCAAACAGTGCAAGCGTTTACAAATGCAATAGCAAAAGGGCAAGCTTTTGTAGAGGAAAACAGCGCTAAAGAAATAGCACAAAGTGTGCAGAGCTTTTTCCCCGATACAGATTTAGCCATACTGGAAAGCGCCGTGCAAAGCTATAAAGACGCAGGCGCATATGCGCAAACGCCTATAATCTCACAGGATAGCTTCGACAATTTGCAAGAGGTTATAATTAATGCAGGCGAGCTTAACGAAAAAGCACCGTTCGATATGATAGTAGACAATACATTTGCGCAAAACGCTCAGCAGTAAGTGTATTAGGTAGGCATGAAGGGCGGATTCTACAGTTCGAAAAGAGGTTGGGTTTGCCTAAATTCTATCGGGCGGATATGGAATCCGCCCCTACGAAATGCGGTTAGGATTAGTACACATTATATAAATAATCTGCGCTTTGCTCCGATTATTCATATCTTATTTAATGGCGTGGGCAGCGGAGTGCCCACATGCCAATTTATATTATATTCGTACCTCATATAATATAAATAATATGAAGTTAACCATTTGTCATTCCGAGCGAAGAGAGGAATCCGTAACCCTGTGCGTTTTCAAGGCGCAAAGCGCGGATTTCTCCATTACAGTCGAAATGACAGGTGGTTAGGTTTGCACACATTATATAAATAACATGTGCCAAACTATTTATCTTATAACTGTTTTAAATTAAAACAAAAAATGTAGGGGCAAGGCTTGCTCCTACATTTTTATGCAATTTTCCTTTTATAATCGGTTTATCTTAGCAAACATGCTCTTTTTTGCCTGTTGCCTTTGCGCCTTTTAAAACAGCTTTAACGGCTTCAAAAGAGCGCAGTGAATATTCATAGGCCGCAAGTTTATAAACGCTTTTTGGCATAAGCGGCAAATCGTAAGGGTTGCGAAGTGCCACTGCTATTACATTTTCACAATGCTTTTCAATTTCGCTCACAAGCGTTAATTGCTCTTGGTTTAAATGCGCATTAAATGTGCCCACAACCACAGTTTTATGCAAACTCGCCTTTTGCGCAAGCAATTTTATCTCTTCGCTATCAGGGTTCATGCCGGCTGTTTCAAATTTGCAGTTAAATGTGTTTGCCATTATTTGCGCAAATGTATAATTTGTGTTTACAGCTGTTGAAGCTATATTTCCTCTTGCCTTTTGCGTGCTTATAAATAATGTGTTTTCATCAATTTTAGGCAAATCGCCTCTATCGTCAAAGCGTGTTATAGCGCTTTGCATAATGCGCTGTGCCGCCTGTTTGTGCTCATCGCTGTTTATGCACTCGAACGGGGCACTTGCATTGCCAAAGCGTTTTTTTGCCTCAATTATTCTGCTAACTGCATCATCAAGGCGCTCCATGCTCATTTCGCCGCTTAAAAGCGCTTTTTTTGTTAGCTTTAGCGCATCAATTGCAAGCTGTGCCGTGTGGGATATACAGCCTATATCAAGCCCTGCGGCAACGCCTTTTGCAAATGCTTCGCTCGTGCCGTAGTTGTCAACTATAGCGCCCATTTCCAGGCAATCGGAAATTATAAGCCCGTCAAAGCCCATTTCTTTTCGCAAAAGGCCCTGCATTATAGGCGCAGACATGCTTGCCGGTACACCGCTGTCATCGTAAGCCGGAAACAGCATATGTGAAACCATCACACATGGTGTGCCGCTATTAATAGCGTGAGCAAATGGCGCAAGCTCGCAATTTTCAAGCTCTTCTTTGCTTTTTTCCACAACAGGTAGGCCTAAATGGCTATCTACCGCTGTGTCGCCATGGCCGGGGAAGTGCTTTACCGAGGGCAAAAGCCCTGCTTTCACTATGCCGTCGTGCACAGCTTGCATATATGGTATAACACTTTGCACTGTGTTGCCGTAAGAGCGCACACCTATAACAGGGTTTTGGCTGTTTGTGTTAACATCTGCAACAGGCGCAAAATTGCAGTTTATGCCCATTGCCGCAAGCTCTCTTGCGCTGTAATAGGCGGCAAGGTGCGCATCGCTTTCGCTACCTGCGGCCGCAACCGCCATAGCAGAAGGGAAAATAACAGCGCCCTCGGGCACACGTGATACAACACCGCCCTCTTGGTCTATTCCTATAATAGGCACAAGGCCTGTTTGCTTTATTATGCGCTGTTTTATGTCCTCGCAAAGCTCTTTAACCTGTTTTGGTGATGTTAAATTGCGTGCAAATAATATTACATTACCTGCCTTATATTTTTCAATAAGTTCTATTTCGGTATCGCCTAATTTTTCGGCATGAAAGCCGAACATTAAAAGTTGCCCTAATTTTTGCTCTAATGTGAGATTCATATATTAGCTCCCAATTAAATTTTAACCTTTTACTCCGCCTATTGTAAGCCCTTTAACAAAAAAGCGCTGCAAGAACGGGTAAACCAAAATAATTGGCAAAGTTGAGGTTATTATAACAGCCGATTTAATTCCCAGCGACACTGTTTCGTTTTGCGCCGCGCTTCCGCCGCCGCCAACATTCATTGTGCCGTTAACAATATTTCTCAAAAGCATCATTACGGGGTATAAATCTGTGTTTAAATAAAGCAAGCTATTGAACCAATCGTTCCAGAAGAAAACAGCGTAATAAAGCCCTATTGTTGCAATAGCCGCCGTTGAAAGCGGAATTACAATGCGCCTTAAAATGCCAAAGTAGCCAAGGCCGTCTATAAGTGCCGCCTCTTCAATTTCGTTTGGAACACTTTTGAAAAAGCTCATTAAAACAATAAGGTTAAACGGGTTAATTGCAAAGGGCAAAAGCATTGCAAGCCTTGTGCCCGAAAGGCCTAAATTGCTTATAAGCAAATAGTTTGGAATTAAGCCGCCTGTGAAAAACATTGTTATAACAACCATTTTTGAAACAAATTTTTGCCCTTTTAAAAATGCTTTCGAAAGCGGATATGCCAAAAGGCAGTTTAAAATAAGCGCAATTAATGTGCCGAAAATTGTGTAAAAAAATGTGTTGAAATACGACGACCAAAAATTGGGATATGTGAAAATAGCATTGTAGGAAGCAAGTGTAAAATCTACAGGAAATAGAAAAACTTCGTTTTTAATTATTGCATTTGTGCCGGAAAAAGAAACGGCAAACATATAAATAAACGGCAACAGGCACATAAGCAGAGAAAAAATCATAACAATGTAAACGATGCTATCGAAAACAAAATTTTCAAATGTTTTATATCTTTTATTCATTTTTTCCTCCTTAATATATACTTTCGCCGGTAAGTTTCTTACTTAAAGCGTTAGATGAAACAACCATAATTATACCCACAACACCTGTGAAAAGCCCTATTGCTGTGGCGTAGGAATAGTTTTGGCTCTCAAGGCCTATTCTGAAAAGATAGGTGTCGATAATATCGCTAACTTCCGAGTTGTTCGGTGTGTACATAAGCAATATTTTTTCAAAACCAAGGGTTAAAACGCGCCCAACATTCATTATAAGCATAACCATAACAGTGGGCATTATTGATGGAATTGTAACATACCATATTTGCTGAAGCCTTGAGGCACCGTCAATTTCTGCCGCCTCGAACATATCGGGGCTTATGGAGGTTATTGAGGCGAGGTAAATTATAGCTGTCCAGCCTGTGAACTGCCATGCGGCTGTGAAAACATAAATGGGAACAAACCATGACGGCTCGTTCATGAAATAAATAGGCTCTATGCCAAAGCTTGCAAGCGCTAAATTCAAAAGGCCCGAACTTGGCGACAAAAGCTCGTTTAAAATTGTTATAACAATAACCGTTGAGATAAACCTTGGCATATAAGAAACGGTTTGCACAACTTTTTTAAAGCGTTTTGCATGTAATTCATTTAAAAGAATAGCAAAAACAATTGGTATTGGGAAGTTAATAACTATATTCCAAAAAGAAATATTCAATGTGTTGAAAAAAGCATCCCAGAAGTTTTTATCTTCCAAAAGCCTTTCAACATAGCGCAATGTCCATTCTTCACCCCACGGGCCGCCGCCGGGGCTATAGCGCCTAAATGCCAAAATATTGCCGAACATTGGCATATATTTAAATATAATTAAATATATAATAGGTAAAAGCATCATTGCATAAAGCACCCAATAGCGCTGTAAATAGCGTTTGATTGCGCCTTTTTTGTCGCTTGCGTTTAAAATTGCAGGCCTACTACTTTTTGTCATATAAATTCTCCAATAAAAATTATTTGCCTTTAAACTATATAGTGCGGTTTTTTAATAATAGCCTGTGAAAACTATTGTCATTCCGAGCGTAGCAAAGGAATCCGAAGCCCCTCTGCGTTTTCACGGCTCAAAGTGCGGGTTTCTACAGTTCGCCAAGTGCCGCCACTTGCGTATCGGTTGCTCACTTGCATTGTACTGCGGTGCTTATCCTCTCCGGTCGAAATGACATGTGGTTAGGTTTGCTTCACATAATATAAATACGCTAATAAACAATCTAACCTGTTGCCCGTGCTTTTGCACGGGCAACAGGTAATTTTTATTTAATGATAAACATTAATATTGCGCTTTAATTATTGGGGTAAGTTGTTGTTGTAATAATCAAGATATTCTTGAAGACCTGCATCTTCCAACTCAGCAACATATTGTGCCCAAACAGCGTCGTCGTTAGGGTCTTGTTGTGCTGTAACAAATTGGTCAATCCAAACTGTAACCGCATCTTGAAGAGGTGTTCTTAAGAAGCCAACTTCTTCTGAGTCTATATCGTCAAATAAAGGCACAGGAGGTTTCGGCCTGATGGAGTTACCGTCTTCTAAAGCTTTGATATCTGTGTTAAGTTGTGCAAACTCTTCGTCGTATTTTGTAAGGATAAGCTCGTTTTCCCAAACTGCTTGAGAGCCGTTAGAGCCTACACCGTAAAGAACTTGCATTGTTTTATAAATGCCGTCGGGTGAATTTGCAACTTCGTCGTTATAAACAATTGTGTCGCCGTCCATTGTGTATGCTTCGCCCTCAACACCGATGTTCCAAATTCTTGCATTCTCTTCTCCATAGAACATTTCATCTACTGCGCGAACAATTTGCTCGAAGTCGTCACGTTTTGCAGTAGCAGATGGGAACATGATGCCGAAACTTGTGTAAGAAGCTTCCATGTGGTATGCGCCTGCAGGGCCTTCTAAAGGTAGCATCATAGCAAGGTCGTAGCCTTCAATTTCGCTTGCAGCTTCAAAGCCGCCAATTTGGTCGTACCAAGCGTATGTAGCCATTGCGCCGCCGCCAACAATTTTTGTTGTTGCGCCGTCGCCGTCGCTAACTTCAGGGTCATATAGGCCCTCATCGCTTAGTTTGTACATATATTTGAAGAATTCACGCGCCTCGTCACTTGTTGCGCCTGCAAAGTATTCGCCGTTTTCATAGTCGTAGCTTAGAACGTAAGAGCCTGATGATGAACCACCACCGAAGCTAACGCCGAAAGCAGGCATTAACATACGTGTTGTAATAGAAGTGTAAACCCATGATGTCAAAGGATATGACTCAGGATATTCTTCTTTATAAGCTTTTAAAACATTGTATAAGTCATCTGTTGTTGTGGGAACTTCAAGGTCGTTTGCCTCTAAGAAGTCTGCACGTAGGATTAAACCTGCGTCATAGATAGGCACATCGTATAGTGATGGTAAGTAATATAATTTGCCATCAGCTAATTTTAGCTCATTCACTGCATCTTGCAAACCTAATCTCTCAACTTGTGCGTTGAAGTTAGGTGTCCAATCAGAGTAATCGCTCATAGGAACAATAGCACCGTTAAGAGCCAAAGAAGAGCCCTCACCTGCTGTGTTCATATACATATAAACATCTGTTAAATTTTCGCCTGTGTTAAGTGCAAGCGAAGCTATTGTTGCATATTCTGAGGTTGGGATAGGCTCGATAGTTAAATCGATGTTTGCGTTTTCAGATGTTTTAACAAACGCAGACCATGTTTCCTCATAAGGTAGTGTTGGGTTATCGGGGTAGCTAATTGTGATAGCAACAGGTTCTGTTGATACTTCTTCAGTAGCTTGTGAAGCGTCTGCAGGTGCTGATTCAACAGGGGCTTCTTCTGTAGGTGTAGAACAAGCCGCAAGGGATAACAGCATTGCACTTGCCAATAATATTGCCAGCAATTTTTTCATTATTTTTTCCTCCAAAATCTTTTTTTAACAGCATGTGCATTGTGCATAAAAAACAACATGCCGCTGTGGTATATAGTAACATTTTCTACATGATTTTGTCAAGTAAAAACCTAATACATCAACAAATTTTAATAAAGTTGTAATTATTTATATGTGTGTACTATTACAAAGCTAAGCTCATAGCTTGACAATCATATATGTGTTTAGTATATTTAAATTTAATAAACTAAAAAGAAGCAATTGATAAAAAAAGAGGTAAAGTGTATGTTTTCAAACGTGTGCGAAAAAATTGAAAAAAATTTAGGAAAGGCTTACCCCTCTGCGAGCCTTGCAATAGGCATAAAAGAGAGAATACTGCTTCAAAAAAGTTTTGGTAAAGCAAGCGATGATACATTGTTTGATATAGCGAGCATGTCTAAAATAGTGAGCACAAGCACAATTGCGTTTAAATTTATTGAAATGGGCAAATTGAGGCTTTACGATAGGCTCGATTATTTTTTTGATACAAGCGAGGATAAAGCGGCAATTACTGTTTTAAACCTTATGACTCACACAAGCGGCCTGCCCGCCCACCTTTACATAAGTGAAATTGCCAAAGGGCATGAAGACATTGTAAATGCCATATTGAATATTAAGCTTGTAAATCCTGTTGGTAAAGTGCCTGTTTACAGCTGCATAGGTTATATTTTACTTGGCAAAATACTTGAAAAAATAGGTGGTGCAAGCCTTGATGTGTTGGCGCAAAAACTTGTTTTTGATGAACTGTGCTTAAAAAACACAACCTATCGCCCGAAAGGCGATATTGCCCCAACGGAGCTTAACCCTATAACAAACGAGCTTATATGTGGCAAAGTGCATGATGAAAACGCAAGGTTTTTAAATGGAATTTCAGGCAATGCAGGAGTTTTCAGCAATATAGGCGATATGGCAACATTTACTCAAATGCTGGCAATGGGTGGCAAAACGCTTAGCGGCAAGCGGTTTTTATCAAATGCCGTAATGAAAGCCGCAATAAAAAACAGAACGCCCGGTGAAAACAGGGAGTTTCGCGGTTTGGGCTTTAACCTTGCGCACAGCCCCGCCAATTTTATGGGCGATTTATTCAGCGAGCGCTCTTTCGGGCACACAGGCTTCACAGGCACCAGTATGGCGGTAGACCCTGACAGCGGGCTGTTTGTGGTGCTTTTAACAAACAGGGTTTGCCCCACAAGGGATAATGTTAAACTTGTGCGTATGCGCTCGCTTATTCACAATATAATAGCAGTAGAAGCTGAAGGCATTATATAAATAATCTGCGCTTCGCTCCAATTATTCATATCTTATTAAATGGCGTGGGCAACGAAATGCCCACATGCCAATTTATATTATATTCGTGCCTCATATAATATAAATAATCGGTAGTTCCCAATTGTCATTGTGAGCGAAGGCACTTACCCTAATGTCATTGTGAGCGAAGAGAGGAATCCGTAACTGCTTGCGTTTTCAAGGCGCAAAGTGCGGATTTCTCCCTAACGGATAGGTTTGGCACACATTATATAGATATTCTCGGTTATAATCACGCAAAACAACCTACCCATAGCATGTGGTGCATATCATTGACAAACACAGCCTTATGCTTTAAAATTAAATTATAGGTTTTATCGGCATATTTTGGGCATATTTGTTGTAAAGGAGTGCTTGATTTTATGAAAGATTTAGTAATAATAGGTGCAGGCCCGGCAGGGCTTTCAGCTGCGGTTTATGCTTTTAGAGCAGGGCTTGATATTGAAATTTTAGAGGGCAATTATGTTAGCGGTGGGCAAGTTCTTTTAACTTATGAAGTTGATAACTATCTTGGCTTGCCGGGTGTTTCGGGCTTTGATATGGGGCTTATTTTTAAAGGGCACGTTGAAAAAATGGGCATTGAAATAAAAACAGCCTTCGTTGAAGAGATAAAGAAAACGGGCAATACATTTGAAGTTTGCTGTAAAGATGGCTGTATTCAAGCTAAATGTGTGCTTTTAACATCGGGCGCACAAAACAGAAAACTTTTAGTAAAAGGCGAAGAAGAATACAGCGGAAAAGGCGTTTCTTATTGTGCCGCTTGTGACGGCTCGTTTTTTAAAGGCAAAAAAGTTGCGGTTGTTGGCGGAAGTTACACAGCGGTTGAAGATGCAATTTACCTTGCCGCAATTTGCGAAAAAGTTTATTTAATTCACAGGCGTGATAAATTGCGCGCCGGCGCTTTTTTGGAAAAAAGGCTTTTTGCGTGTGAAAACGTAGAATTTGTTCAAAACAGCGTTGTGAGCGAAATAGTAGGTAATGAAGAGAATAAAGTTTCTAAGCTAAATATAGAAAATGTGTTAACCAAAAAAGCCGATAGCATAGACGTTTCAGGTGTTTTTGTGGCTGTTGGCACAATTCCTAAAACAGATTTGGTTAAAAACCTTGTTAACTTAGATAAAAACGGATATGTTATTGCAGATGAAACCTGTGCAAGCTCGCTTGAAGGGCTTTTTGTTGCAGGAGATTTGCGCACAAAACCTTTGCGCCAAATTATAACGGCAGTGGCAGACGGTGCGAACGCCGCAACCTCCGTGTGGAATTACCTTTTAGACAAATGATTTTACCTTAAATTTTTGGAGGGTGCATGGAAAAAAGAACAATAGGCGTTGAAATTTATGAATGGCTTGAATCCGCGATAGTTTTTGCCATATCATGCTCTTTGTTATTGTTGATATTTGTTGGAAATTTTTCCGATGTTTCGGGAATTTCCATGGTGCCCACACTGCAAAACGGTGATAGGGTAATTGTGCAAATTATCGGTTACACTCCGCAAAGAGGCGATGCCGTTATAACCGATTCACTCATAAATTATGGCGATCCTTTGGCGAAAAGGGTAATAGGTGTTGAGGGTGACACCATTGATATAAATGCGCAAACAGGCGAAGTTTTTGTTAACGGCGAGCTTTTGAGCGAGCCGTATATTGCCGAACCCACGCTTTTTGCCGGCGATATGCAATACCCTTTAACTGTGCCGGATGGGCATGTTTTTTTAATGGGCGATAACAGAATGTATTCAAAAGATAGCCGCTCTTCGGATATCGGCTTTTTGGACGAGCGTGCAATTGTTGGCAAAATTTTATTTGCGTTTTAGTATTGCACATAAAAGTTATGCAAACATAAAAATATGGCAATATTATTTGTAAAAATATTGCCTTGGAGAAAAAATGAAAGAAAATGTAAACCACTATCAAATACATTGGTTCCCCGGGCACATGATGAAAACATTGCGCGCTATGCAGGCCGACATCAAAAATGTTGATGTTGTTTTGCAGCTTTTAGATGCGCGCATACCATACAGCAGTTTAAACCCCGAGGTTGCGCAAATTACACAGCAAAAACCCACGCTTTATGTGCTTAACAAAGCCGATTTGGCAGACGAGAAAATCACTGCCGCATGGGTGAAGAAATTCAAGGCGCAAAATTCGGGCTGTGTTGCCATTTCAAGCAAGAACCGCTCTGCAATTAGTGCTGTTAGCAAAGCTATAGACAGTGAACTGCGTGAACTGCTTGAAAAAAGGGCGCAAAAAGGCGCCGCAGGTGCAAAAATTCGCATTATGGTTGTGGGCATACCGAATGTTGGGAAATCTACTTTTATAAACACAATAGCCGGCTCGCAAAGGGCAAAAACGGCAGACCGCCCCGGTGTTACCCGTGGCAAGCAGTGGATAGGCACCGATAAATACGATTTGCTGGATATGCCGGGCGTTTTGTGGCGCAAGTTCGAAAAGAACGAAATAGCGGCTAATTTGGCATTTATAGGCTCTATAAAAGATGATGTTTTAGATATTGAAAGCTTATCTTGCGGGCTTTTGGGGCAGATAAAAGTGATGTATCCCGAGCGTTTGCAAGAGCGCTATAAGTTGAGCGCAGACGATGTAAAACTTGACGCCTACGAGCTTTTAGCGCAAATTGGGCGCAAAAGGGGCATGCTTATGAGCAAAGGTGAAGTTAATACAGAACGCGCGGCTATTATGTTTGTGGATGAATTCAGAGCTTGCAAACTGGGCAGGGTGTCGCTGGAGAAACCTTATGATGAGTAAAGCGCAAAAGCAATTGCAAATAGAGGAAAACACAAGGCGGTTATTTGAATTCGACAGTGAAATTGCAACAGAGTACGGCATGGTTTGCGGTGTGGACGAAGCGGGCAGAGGCCCTTTGTGCGGCCCTGTTTGTGCGGCGGCTGTTATTTTAAAGCAGGGCATAGTTATAAGCGGTTTGAACGATAGCAAAAAGCTAAACGAGCAAAAACGCACAGCACTGTATGAGCAAATAACGCAAAACGCACTTGCTTTTAATATAGTGCTTGTGCACGCTGATGTTATTGATGAAATTAACATACTTAACGCAACATTGAAAGGCATGGCAAATGCAGTTGATGGGCTTTGCAAAACGCCCGACATTGTGCTTATAGACGGCAACAAATGCCCTGATATAAGCATAAAAGCGAATGCTGTCGTGCAAGGCGATTCCAAAAGCGCAAGCATTGCCGCGGCATCTGTTTTGGCAAAAGTTACAAGGGATAATTTTATGAAAGAACTCTCGCTTAAGCACCCCGAATATCTGCTTGAAAAGCACAAGGGTTATGGCACAAAACAGCATTACGAAATTATTGAAAAGTATGGCATATTGCCGTTTTACAGGAAATCTTTTTTGAAAAAAAGAGGTATAGTATGAGCGATGTTGCCGCAGATAAAAGACAGAGTGCAAAAAAATTCGGAAGCTACGGCGAGGAATTAGCGGCGCAGTATTATAAAAAATTGGGCTATAAAATTATAGGTAAAAATTTTCGCACAAGGCAGGGCGAAATTGATATTATAGCGCAAAAACAAAATTTAATTGTGTTTGTGGAAGTTAAAGCGAGGGCGCAAAACAGCATAGCACAGCCCTGCGAGTTTGTGGATTATAAAAAGCAAAAAAAAATAATTCTCGCCGCAAAGTATTATATTGCAAAAACTAAAGATATAACATCTTTTTTTCGCTTTGATGTTGTGGAAATTATAAAAGACGGCAATGATTATAAGCTAAACTGCATTGAAAACGCATTTGATGCATTTTAAAAAAAGAGGGGTAAAGCATGAAGTATATTAGCACAAGAGATGACAAAATAAGAAAGAGCGCCGCCGAGGCAATTGTTGCGGGGCTTGCACCAAACGGTGGGCTTTTTGTGCCCGAAAGTTTCCCAATTTGCACTTATAGTGATGTTAAAGGGCTTAGCTATAAGCAAACGGCGCACAAAATTTTAAGCAAGTTTTTGCCCGAGTACAGCGACGATTTTTTAAAAAGCACTGTAAACAAGGTGTACAGCGATGAAAATTTCAGCGCAAAAGCGGGCTTTGTTAAGCATGTGAAAAACAACGAATATTCGCTTGAACTTTACCACGGGCCAACATGCGCTTTTAAAGATTATGCGCTGCAATTAATGCCGCATTTATTCACCCATGCAAAAAAAATAACGGGTGATACTTCAACAACAAAAATTCTTGTTGCCACCTCGGGTGATACAGGCAAAGCCGCCTTAGAGGGCTTTGCAAATTTGCCGGGCATAAAAATAGCAGTGTTTTACCCAACGGGCGGCACAAGCGAAATTCAGCGTTTGCAAATGGTTACACAGCAAGGCGATAATGTTAGCGTTTATGCCGTAAACGGCAATTTCGACGATGCGCAAACAGGCGTTAAAAAAGTGTTTTCAAGCAGTGAAGTTGCACAAAAATTAAAGACGGAAAATGCGTGCTTATCAAGCGCAAACTCCATAAACTGGGGCAGGCTTTTGCCGCAGATTGTGTATTATTTTTACTCTTATGCGCACCTTGTGCAAACAGGCGCCGTTAAAGAGGGCGAAAAAGTTAATTACTGCGTGCCAACAGGCAATTTTGGCGATATTTTAGCAGGCTTTTACGCAAAAAAAATGGGTTTGCCCGTTGGTAAATTAATATGTGCTTCCAATAAAAATAATGTGCTTGCAGATTTTTTTAGCACAGGCGAATACAACGCAAACAGAGAATTTTTTAAAACAACGTCGCCATCAATGGATATACTAATCAGCTCGAATTTAGAGAGGCTTTTATACCACGCAATTAATGATGCGAGCGAAATTAACCGCTTAATGGCACAGCTTAATGAAACGGGCAAGTTTAAACTTGGCGATGAAGTTATGGGCAAAATTAAAAATGAGTTTGAATTTGAGGCGGGCTTTGCGAACGACGAAGAAGCCTTTGAAACTATAAAGCAATACAAAGAAAACGCAAATTATTTGATGGATACACACACAGCTGTTGCCTTTTGCGTTGCACAAAAGCTAAATTTAAGCGAAAAAACACCTTTGGTGGTGCTTTCAACCGCAAGCCCGTTTAAATTTGCAGATGATGTACTTATTGCCCTGGACGAAAAGCCAAATGCCAACTGCTTTGAAAATTTAGAGATATTGAGCAAAGTTTCAAATGAAAACATTCCAAATAGCTTAAAGCAATTAAACGAAAAACAAGAGCGCTTTAATGAAACTGTTTCAAAAAATGAAATAGAGCAAATTGCGCTGAAGATGTAAGAGGGGCAAACAGATGAACTTAAAGAGCCATAATGTTACAAAAGGCGTTGAGCGCACACCTAACAGAAGCCTGTTTTACGCAATGGGCTACACAGACGAAGAACTTAGCCGCCCTTTAATAGGCGTTGTTAGCGCACACAGTGAAATTGTGCCGGGGCATATTCATTTAGATAAACTTGCAGATGCCGTTAAAGCAGGCGTTTACAGCGCAGGCGGAACACCTGTGCTTATGCCTGCCATTGGCGTTTGCGACGGCATTGCAATGGGCCACGAGGGTATGCGCTATTCTCTTCCCAGCCGTGAGCTTATTGCCGACAGTGTTGAAACAATGGCGCTTGCCCACGCATTAGACGGCCTTGTTTTAGTGCCCAATTGCGATAAAATTGTGCCGGGAATGGTTATGGGTGCCGCGCGAATTAATTTGCCAAGCATTGTTATAAGCGGCGGGCCAATGCTTTCAGGCAGGCAGGGCGGCAGGCATGTTAGCCTTTCAAACGCTTTTGAGGCGGTTGGTAGCTACAAGGCCGGCATTATAGATGACGATGTTTTAGACGAATACACAAAAAACACTTGCCCGGGCTGCGGCAGTTGTAGCGGAATGTACACGGCAAACAGCATGAACTGCCTATGTGAGGCGCTTGGAATTGCACTGCCCGGAAACGGCACTGTTCCTGCGGTTTACTCAAGGCGCACAATGCTTGCAAAACAAGCGGGTGTGCAAATTATGCACCTTGTTAAAAACAATATTTGCGCAAGGGATATTTTAACACAAAAGGCATTTATAAACGCACTTTCCACAGATATGGCTTTGGGTTGCAGCACAAACAGCGTTTTGCATTTGCTTGCAATAGCAAACGAAGCGGGTGTGCCGATGAATTTAGAGAAAATTAACGAGATAAGCGCACGCACACCTAACTATTGCCATTTAGCACCTGCGGGCCCAACGCATATGGAAGATTTATATGCGGCTGGCGGTGTTAGTGCCGTTATGCGCCAATTGGCACAGCTTAATTTGATAGATACAAGCCTTGTAACCGCAAGCGGCAAAACAGTTGGGCAAAACATAGAAAATGCGCACAACACAAATAGCGAGAGCATACGCCCAACAAATGAGCCCTATAGCAAAACAGGCGGCATAGCAGTGCTTTGGGGCAATATTGCGCCGCTTGGCTGTGTTGTTAAACGCAGTGCGGTTGCAAAAGAAATGCTTTGCCACAAAGGCCCTGCAAGGGTGTTTAACAGCGAGGAAAGCGCCATACAAGCCATTTACGACGGCCTTATAAAAGAGGGCGACGTTGTAGTTATCCGCTACGAGGGGCCAAAGGGCGGCCCGGGTATGCGTGAAATGCTAAACCCCACAAGTGCGCTTGCAGGCATGAAACTTGATAAAAGCGTTGCGCTTATAACCGATGGGCGCTTTTCAGGTGCAAGCAGGGGCGCATCTATTGGGCATGTTGCGCCCGAGGCGGCGGCAGGCGGCCCCATAGGGCTTATACAAGAGGGCGATAGCATAGAAATTAACATACCCGAAAACAGCATTAATGTGCAGCTTAGCGAAAATGAATTAAATGAGCGCAAGCAGAATTTAACTATAACCGAAAGAGAGATTACAGGCTGGCTAAAAAGGTATGCACGCTCTGTTTGCGGCGCAAACGAGGGCGCAGTGCTTAAATAAAATTTGCGTGTTTGTTATGCTGTTTGCTATTAGCAAAAACAGTTTAATAGCGCAATTTTAAAATGCAAGTAAATGCTAATTAACAAAACAAAATAAAGAAGTTCACTAAAAGCTGAATTAATTGTTCGTACTATTTCCAAACTAAACAAAAAGTTTATGAGGTGTTTGCATGAAAGCTAAAGATGAAAGCGCAAAAAACAGCAATTATAAAGTGGCAATGCCGGGCAGAGGTAAAATTCACCTTATGCCCATGGATAATGTGGGCGGTTTTGATATTAGGCCGGGCTTTTACGATATGCCCGGTGCAACAAGCATACCCTGCGGTGTTAATTTCACCGTTTTTTCGCACGAGGCAACAAATATCACCCTTTGTTTGTTTGAGCGCGCACAGAGCGAGCCCTATGCGCAAATACCATTCCCAAGGCACTACCACATGGGCAATTCATATTCTATGATTGTTTTTAATATAAATATAGCGGATTTTGAATATGCCTATAAAGTGGACGGCCCAAACGAGCCGTCTAAGGGCTTGATATTTAACCCGGATAAATATTTGCTCGACCCTTATGCGAAAGCAGTTACAGGGCAAAGCACTTGGGGCGAAAAAGTTACAGACGATTTTTACAAAGCAAGGGTTGTGGAAAACAACTTTGTTTGGAACGAGGCAAGGCAACCGCTTTTGCCAGAGGAAGATTTAATTATATACGAATTACATGTGCGCGGCTTTACAAAGCATAAATCATCGGGTGTTAAGCACAAGGGCACATTTCAGGGCATAATAGAAAAAATACCCTACCTTTTGGAGCTGGGCGTTAACGCAGTGGAGCTTATGCCTATATTCGAGTTCGATGAAACGCTTGATAACCGTGAGCACGAGGGCAATTTGCTGTGTAATTATTGGGGCTATAACACCGTGGGCTTTTTTGCGCCCAACACGTCTTATTCATCGAACACCGAGCACAACAATGAGGGCGATGAGCTGAAAAAACTTGTTAAAGAGTTAAATCGGCACAATATTGAAGTGTACTTAGATGTTGTTTTCAACCACACGGCAGAGGGCAACGAGCACGGGCCTTTCTTTTCTTTTAAGGGCTTTGATAACAATATTTACTATATGCTTACACCCGAGGGCTATTATTATAATTTCAGCGGGTGCGGAAACACAATGAATTGCAATCACCCCATAGTTCAGCGCATGATTATTGAATGTTTGCGCTATTGGGTTACAAATTACCATATAGACGGCTTTAGGTTCGATTTAGCCTCCATATTAGGGCGAAGCGAAGACGGCTCGCCCATGCAAAGCCCTCCGCTTTTACAGGCACTTGCGTTTGATAGCGTTTTGGGTGACACAAAACTTATTGCCGAGGCATGGGATGCAGGCGGCCTTTACCAAGTTGGAAGTTTTCCCTCTTGGAATAGGTGGATGGAGTGGAATGGAAAATACCGCGACGATGTGCGCAAATTTTTAAAAGGCGATGAGGGCATGGCCCAGGCTATGACATACCGCATTGCAGGCTCGCATGATATGTATGACCCCACCCACAGAGGTGCGGCGAGCGTTAATTTCATAACTTGCCACGACGGTTTCACCCTTTACGATTTGTTTTGCTACAACGATAAGCACAATTTGGCAAACGGCTGGGGCAACACAGACGGTGCGAACGACAACAACAGCTGGAACTGCGGTGCAGAGGGCGAAACACAAGACGAGGGCATAAAAGCTTTGCGCCTTAAAATGATGAAAAATGCCGCAACAATTTTGCTTTGCAGCCGTGGCATACCCATGTTTTTGGCGGGCGATGAATTTTTGAATACGCAGTTTGGCAACAATAACGCCTATTGCCAAGACAATGAAATTTCGTGGCTCGATTGGACATATCTTGAAAAAAACCGTGAATTTTTCGAGTTTTTCAAAAACCTAATAGCGTTCAGAAAAGCGCACAGGGTTTTGCGTACTAATATTAGCAACGGGCTCTCGGGATTTCATGATGTAAGTTTCCACGGTACAAGGGCATACCAAGCGCATTTTAACCCACACGACAGATATGTGGGCGCTATGTTTGCAGGCAAAGAGAAAGACGGCAAGGCGCAAATAGTTTACATTGCAATGAACTCCTATTGGGAAAACCTTGATATTTATTTGCCTGATTTACCGGTGAATATGAAGTGGAAAGTGCAAATTGCAACTGATAAAAATGCGAAAGATATTTACATAAACGGAAATAATTGTTTTAAAATTGGCGATAGAAGTGTGGCTGTGCTAACAGCAGAAAATAATTAAAGATTTAAAAGAGGGTTTTTACACCTTCTTTTTTTTGCGCTTTTGCTCTGTGAAAAAAATAACTAAATATTGTTAAATTTTTAATGAAAATACTTGTAATATGTTAGAAAAAAGGGTAATATAATAAGTGAGAAGTTTAATTATAGTGCATTTTGCACTAATTGCACGAACAAATACTATGTATTTATTATACTTTACATAAATATTTTGCTGTTTTATGGGATTTTTGCACAATAA
>CAYJIT010000035.1:0-19133 GCA_964370365.1 uncultured Bacteroides sp.
CGCTCGGAATGACACTCGGTAAGTGACTTCGCTCGGAATGACACTCGGTAAGTGATTTCACTCGGAATGACACTCGGGCAACTGCTCATTATTTGTATTTCACAGCGAATTTATAATTTTTTTCCAAGGTTTAAAAAATTTGTGTAAATTCCGCTATCATCTTTTTTTATTATTGTTGCATTCACTGTTTTTTCATAAAATTCGGCAGGGCCAACGCCACCTATTATAGCATAAATATAGCCGTTTTCCCTCATGGCTTGCAAAGTTTTAAATAAAAGCATTTTGCCAATGCCTTTACCTCGGTGTTCTTCTAAAACAGCGGTAGGTCCGAAAAAATCTTTTGCTATGGCGTCATAACATGCATAGCCAACAGGTTTGTTATCGATTGTGGCAACAAAGCAGCTAACGGGCAGCCTTGAAAAGCACACTTCAAATTCGTTAAAGGCACACACACCCGATAAATTTTTTACAAATTCGCACAAATGGTATTTATCGGGCGCAAGTGGCCTGAATATTTTAACGCCTGCTTTTTGCGCCGCTTCATCGGCATTGTAATTTGGCAAACTCAGTAAATTCACTAACATGTCTTCCATTGAAAAACCTCATCTCTTGTAATTTATTAGCGCTATCGTGTTTTATTTTAACAGTAAATAATTTAAGTTCACATAAGTTTTATCCTGTTCTTTTGCATAATAATCGCCTTTGCCAACATATTTAAAGCCGCATTTTTCAATTATATGCCTTGAGGCGCTGTTAATTTCAAAATGCCCGCAAGATAGCCCGTTTAGAGGTAATTCTTGCAAAGAATAATCTATAACAGCCTTAACCGCTTGCGTCATTATGCCCTTGCCCCAATAATCTTTCGACAAATAATAAACAAGCTCTTTCAATTTTAAATGGCTATACGGCTCTTTTTCGTTAAGCTGAGAAATGTGCAAGCCGATATTGCCTATAACCTTATCATCATCATTATGCACAATGGCAAGTGCGTTTTTTTGCACCATATATTTTTGCAAAAGCTGCTGTGTTTCGCTTTTTGCACTGTGCTTTTTCATGCCCAGCATTTTAACAACATCGCCGCAAGAGGTAATTTCAAATAAATCGTCAATATCTGTTTCTTGCCAAGCGCGCATTGTTAAATATTGTGTTTTTATTAAAGTGTCCGTTAAATTTATTTTTATATCCATATATTCTCCCGGTTTTTATTGTTTTTGTGTAGACATTTTTTATAAAGTATATTAATATATTATAAAGTAATTTATTAAAATCTTAAACGGAGAAAATGTAAATGAGTGAAAATTTAATTATAAAAAGCATAGAATTATGTGATGTTAGCGTGCCGCTAATAACGCCTTTTAAAACGGCTTTGCGCACAGCTTACAGCGTTAATTCAAGTTTAGTTAAAATAAAAACGCAAAGCGGCCTAATAGGCTATGGCGAAGCGCCCGAAACACCCAAGATAACAGGCGACACAAAAGGCGGCATTTACAGCGCAATAAACGAAAATATTGCACCTGTTTTAATTGGTAAAGATATAGCCGATTTTGAAAACACAATGCAAGAATTACAAACGAGCATTGTTGGCAATTATTCGGCAAAAGCCGCTGTTGATATGGCGATATACGATATTTATGCAAAAGCGCTGAAACTGCCGCTTTACAAATTGCTTGGTGGTGCAAAAAGCAGTGTAAAAACCAATATAACAATAAGTGTGAACAACGCCGAGCAAATGGTGCAAGACAGTGTAAAAGCAGTTCAAAGCGGGTTTAGCATGCTTAAAATAAAAGTGGGCAAACAAAGCGGCACAAAAGATGCCTACACTATAGAGCAAATTCGCAAAGCTGTGGGTGATGATGTTGTTTTGCGTGTGGACGCAAACCAGGGTTGGCAGGCAAAACAGGCAGTGGAAATTATAAAGATTATGGAGCAAAAATGCCTTGATATTGACCTTGTGGAGCAACCTGTGAAAGCGCACGACTTAAAGGGTATGCAGTATATAACGCAATCGGTATGCACAAAAATTTTGGCAGACGAAAGCGTTTTTAGCCCAAAAGATGCTGTGAACATATTAGAAATGGGCGCCGCAGATATAATTAACATTAAGCTTATGAAGTGTGGCGGCATTTACAACGCGCTTAAAATATGCGATATAGCGCAAACAATGGGTGCAGAGTGCATGATGGGCTGTATGCTTGAAACAAAAGTTGCCACAAGTGCGGCGGCGCATTTTGCCGCAGGCAAATTAAACGTAACCCGTGCAGACCTTGACGGCCCACTGCTTTGCAGTGAAGATCCATTTACAGGTGGCCCTGTTTTCGAGGGCGAGAATATAATTATGCCCGAAAGCCATGGGATAGGCATTGAAAAAGTGCCGTGTGAATTTGAGTAACAAAAGTGAAGCGGAGATTATTTATATTATATGAGGTATGAATATAATATAAATTGGCATGTGGGCACTCCGCTGCCCACGCCATTAAATAAGATATAAATAATCGGAGCAAAGCGCAGATTATTTATATTATCTTCACCTCTTAAAACCTAACCCTTTTTCTTTCTTCTTAAAATTTTAAAGTATACGCTCATAACCCAAAGCAAAACAGGGTTTGCAAGCTCTTTATGCGCTTTTTTTAGCTGCGTTGGAATTTCTATGCGCTGTGGGCAATGCTTCATGCATTTTTGGCAATTGGTGCAAGAGTTTGCGCCTGCTTTAATGCCGTTTGTGCCGCCTGCCGCCCTGTAAACATATTGCCAAGTGACATAGTTGTTGAAAAAATATTTGCTGTTGTAATCTGTGAAAGTTGCGGGTATATCCACCCCAAAAGGGCAGGGCATACAGTAATTGCAACCGGTGCACGGAACCTTTGTAAGCCGGGCATATATATTTTTAACATTGTTTATAATATCAAGTTCTTGCTGTGTCATGCAATGCACCTGCGTGCTGTTTGCAACGGCTATATTTTCTTTAATGTGCGCCATGTCATTCATTCCGCTAAGGGCAATGGCAACTTCTTCGTGGTTTAAAACCCAACGCAAAGCCCAATGCGCCGCCGAACGTTTTTCGGGGAAATTACGGAACTCGGCAAGGGCTTTTTCAGGTGCTTTTGCGGCTAAATTGCCGCCCCTTAAAGGCTCCATAATGCTTATTCCCACGCCTTTTTTGTAGGCGTATTCAAGCCCGGCTTTGCCCGCCTGGTGGTTTTCGTCTAAGTAATTATACTGAATTTGGCAAAAATCCCAATTGTAATCGTCAATTATTTTTGCAAATTCCTCGCTGCGCCCGTGAAAAGAAAAACCTATATGCTTTATTTGCCCTTTGCGCTTTTTTTCTGCTATAAATTCCAAAATACCCAAGGTTTTAAGCCTTTTCCAAACTTCAAGGCTGTCCAGCATGTGCAATAGGTAATAGTCTATATAATCTGTTGAGAGCCTTTGAAGCTGAGTGTTAAAATATTTCTCTAAATGCGCATTTTTTAAAACAAGGTAAAGCGGCATTTTATCGGCAATGAAAACCTTATCTCTTATATTATGTTTTTTTATGAAATTTCCAAGAACAATTTCACTTGCTCCTACATTATATATATAAGCAGTATCAAAATAATTAACGCCCTGTTCATAGGCGTAAAGCATTTGACGCTCTGCTGCAGTTTCGTCTATTTTGCCGTTCTTTGTAATAAAGCGCAAACAGCCAAACCCCAAAGTGGAAACATCGGGTGCATTTTTAACCAGTGTACGATATTGCATATTACCTCCAAAATAAAAAATTTACCTTTTAATTGTAACAAAAAATAATGAATTTAGCAACTTAAAAAATAAAAATAAAAATAATTACCTATTGACATTCATTATCAATAGTGATATAATTGCAAATATAGTAATAAATGGCTGTTTACAGTCAAATAATAAATTTAAGGAGTTATTATAATGTCACTTATAGGAAAAGAAATAGCAGATTTTAAAGTGGAGGCTTTTGTGGACAAAAGTTTCAAAACAGTTACAAAAAACGATGTTTTGGGAAAATGGTCGGTGTTTTTCTTCTACCCGGCAGATTTTACATTCGTTTGCCCAACAGAGCTTGCGGATTTAGCGGAGAAGTACGAAGAATTTAAAGGTGTTAACTGCGAAATTTACTCAGTTTCATGCGATTCGCACTTTGTACACAAAGCATGGCACGATACTTCGGACACTATCAAAAAAATTAATTATGTGATGCTTGCAGACCCAACAGGTGCTCTTGCGCGCGATTTTGATGTTATGATTGAAGAGAGCGGCATGGCTGAAAGGGGTACATTTATTGTGAACCCAGAGGGTAAAATTGTGGCTTATGAAGTTATTGAGGGCAGTGTTGGCCGCAATGCAGACGAGCTTTTTAGGCGTGTGCAAGCCGCACAATTTGTTGCAGCAAATAACGGTGAAGTTTGCCCGGCAAAATGGAAACCGGGCGAAAAAACATTGAAACCCAGCTTAGATTTGGTTGGAATGTTATAAACTGTTAGCTTAAGAAATTTACGCGAATAGCTGAAAACTTAGAAATAAGGAGTTAAATTATGAGCACATGGAATTTAGACGATTTCTATGACGCCGTAATTATCGGAGGAGGCCCGTCAGGGCTCTCCTCTGCTATTTATTTAGCGAGGGCAAAATACAAATGCTTAGTTATAGAAAAGCAAAAATTTGGCGGGCAAATAACAATAACGCAAGAAGTTGTGAATTACCCCGGTGTGTACCACACAAGCGGTGAAGCGCTAACAAAAGAGATGATAAGGCAAGCAGAGGGCTTTGGTGCCCAGTTTTTAATGGCAGATGTTGAAGGTTTTGAAAAGAGCGATGCCTTTTACGAGATAAAAACAAGCAAAGGCACAATTAAAACCTTAGGCGTTGTAATAGCCGCAGGTGCCTCGCCCAGAGTTGTGGGTTTTGAGGGTGAACAGGAGTTTAAAGGCAGAGGCGTTGCCTATTGTGCCACTTGCGACGGCGAGTTTTTCACAGGGCGAGATATAATGGTTTTAGGCAGTGGCTTTGCAGCTTGCGAAGAGGCATTGTTTTTAACAAGGTTTGCAAAAAGCATTAAAATGATGATGATAACCGATGATTTCACCTGCACAGGCAATGTGGTGGACGAAGTTAAAGCGCATGAAAAAATACAGGTGTTTTACGAAACAGGGCTTTCGAAGGTTAGCGGCAACACTTTTGTGCAAAAGGCAGAATTTGTTAAAGGTGAATTTAAAGAGGGCAGGTTTGTGCCCGGCGATGAAATATTCGGCTATGAAGATGAAGCAGGGCTTGGTGTGTTTGTTTTTGCGGGTTATGTGCCTGCGAGCAAACCGTTTAAGCATTTAGTTGAAACAAACCCACAGGGCTATATTGTTACAGACCAAAACAAAAAAACAAATTTAGACGGCGTTTATGCCGCAGGCGATATTTGCATTAAAACTTTGCGCCAAGTGGTAACAGCAGTTTCCGACGGCGCTATTTCGGCAACATGCCTTGAAAAGTTTTTGGCAGAGCAATATGAGAAAAACAATATTCCCGCACGCCCTGTAAAGGAAGTTAAAAAGCCAAATGCGCAAAGCAAAGAGGCGAAAAGTGATGAACAGAGCGACGATAAGTTTATATCAACGCAAATGCGCAATGATTTAGTGCCTGTTTTTGAGCGTTTTACAAGCAGTGTTTTGCTTAAATATGCGGTGGATGAAAGTGCATTATCAAAAGAAGTTTTGAATTTTGTTAATGAAATTAATGAAACAACCGATAGAATTAAAGTTGAAAAACAAAATGATGAAAATGTGGAAATTCCGGCAATTGAAATTTGCGAAGAGAGCGGTAAAAGCAAAAATGTGTATTTCCATGGTGTGCCGGGCGGCCACGAGTTTAATTCGTTTGTTATAGGGCTTTACAACGCCGCAGGGCCGGGGCAAGCAATTGAGCCGCAGAGTGTAAGCAGAATAAAAGCGCTTAGAAAACAGCTTAATATTAAACTTGCGGTAACACTTTCGTGCACAAATTGCCCAGAACTTGTTATGGCGGTGCAAAGAATTGCAATGTTAAGCGAAAACATAAGGCTTGACATCTACGATTTATCGAAATTTGAAGAGCTTAAAAACAAATTTAATATAATGAGTGTTCCCTGCATGATAGTGGATGACAATGAAGTTCATTTTGGCAAAAAAAACATAGAAGAAGTTCTGGATATTTTAGAAAAAATATAAGGTTTTTTGAATAAAAAACTTATATGGTTTTGGGCAAAACGGTAAAAAACACCAGAAAGATTGACGCAGTTGATTTTTCCGGTGCTTTTTTGCCATTTTTTTATAAAAAATACAAAATTATATTTGTTTTGTAAAGACAAATTCTACAAAACTGTTAAAAATTAGCCTGTAATTAAAAAAATTTAATTTTTTTTTGCGCAAAAACAGCGATGATTCATCAAATAAGTTTTTTCGACAAAAAAAGGGCATTGACTAATTTTTAATTAGTGCTAAAATATTAATTAGAGGTTCGGTTTTTAACGGAATTGCAGTTAAATTTGTATAATTTCCACAAAGATTTTAAAATTTTGAGCAATTATTTTTTTTGTAGATTTTTTCATAATATTTGCAAGTACAAGCAACCTTTTAAGGGGGGCTTACAATGAAAATGATAATGCCAAAAGTGGTTGATGCCATGTACGATTATGTAGATGATCATGTAGATATTCAGAATATTTATTCTGATTTTTCTCAGGTGAAAAACATAGTTGCTATTAAATGTTGCAAATTTGATAATTATGTTATTACAATAGACAAAAAAACAAAAAAGCAATTAAAAACCACATCGAAAAACACAAAAGTTAAAGTTTTTTCACAGGACATAAAAAAGAGCATAATGGATATAACTCTTTGCGGCATACCAACGCTTACAAACCAAATTGCAAAGCAAGAAGAGCCAATGCCTGTTACGTTTTTTTTGAAAAGAACATTAAATTCTTAACTTTGATTAATAAAAAATAAACTTTATTAAGTAATAGAAAACGGATTTCTCACTTGTTGCTCAAAATGACAATGCATACACTGCCTGTTGTTTTTTGAATGTGAGAAATCCGTTTTATTATTTGTAAATTTGAATTGAATTTAATTTGTAAATAGTTTTTTGTGCATGGATTTTTGCGAATTTTGTTTGAGGGTTAGAAAAGCTGCCAAAGTTTAGCGAGGCCGCCAAGGTTTGCTTATAATAGTTGTAGCAAGCCGCTGCTAAACGCAAAGCTATTTGCCAAGCGCTTTTAAAACAGCCTCCATTTTTTGGCGCAAAAGCACGGTGCAATCATCTATGGTAGCGGTACCTCTAACAATATCTTCCGCCAGTGTTGCGCATGTGGGTGCACCGCAACTGCCGCAATCAAGGCCGGGTAAGTCTTTTAATATATCTTCCATTTGCGCATATTTTGTAAAACGCTCTTGCATTGTGTTGCCAAGCTCCATAACGGGAACATAGGTTAAATCTGTGTCCCAAAGTAGCTGGGTTGGCACTGCGCCGTCTAACCTGTTTTTGCTAACAGGCATTAGGCGGCTTATTTTTTTTAACTTGCTTCTTGCTATATAGGGGTTTTCCACCTGCAAAATGCCTCCAACGCAGCCACCGGCGCAAGAGTTAAGCTCTACAAAATCTAAATCGTGGTATTTTTCGTCTTCTAAATCTTCAAGCACTTTTATAATGTTTTCAATGCCGTCTGCCGCAAGGTAGTTTTCTGTGGAGATAAGCCCTGAGCTCTCACCGCCGCTACCTGCCCACGCAACGCCTATGCGTCCGCTTTGCGCTTGCTGCTCTTGGCTTTCGTTTTTGTTCATGGCGCTTAAAAGCAAAGGGTAAATTTCCTTAACGGCTAAGGCGCCGTCAACTTCGCTTTTTTCACTGCCTATGGGCGTTTTGGTTGCGGTTACTTTTGCGGGGCACGGCGTTATAAAAAAGCAGCCAATGTCTTCTCGCTTTAAGCCTGTTTTAATAACAGCTTCGTCTTTTGCAAGGCGTGCCGCTGCCTCCATAGGCGAAACAATGGGCAAAACATTTTGTATTAATTGCGGAAACCTAACCCTTATTAGCTTTAAAACTGCGGGGCAAGCACTGCTTATTGCCGGTTTTGGCAAGGCGCTTGCCTTCATAAGCCTTCTTGTGGCATCGCTCACAAGTTCTGCCGCTCTTGCAACTTCAAAAACGTCGTCGAAGCCTATGTCTAAAAAAGCGCTTAAAACCAAATCCGGCTCTTGCAAATTGTTAAACTGAGCATACAAACTGGGTGCAGGCAAAGCTATTTTATGCTTGAACGTTTTAATCACATCGTTTGTGTCATAAATTGCAAGTTTTGCGTGGTGGGGGCAAACCCTTATGCACTCGGCACAATCAATGCACTTTTCAGGCAAAATGTGCGCCTTGCCGTCCCTAACCCTAATAGCCTCGGTAGGACAGCGTTTAATACAATTTATGCAGCCTTTGCAAGCGTCTTTATCTAAAGTTACAGAATGATAATATATGTTTTTTTCTTCATTCATTCTCTATTCCTCACAGCGGTAATTTATTGGTTAAAATAAATTTTCATTTTAACCGTTGTGCCTTTGCCTTTTTCAGATTCAATATGAAACTCGTCTGAATATTTTTTCATATTTGGCAAACCCATGCCGGCACCAAAGCCAAGGCTTCGAACTTCGGCAGGTGCTGTTGAATAGCCCTCTGTCATAGCAAGTTCAATGTTTTCAATTCCGGGGCCGTCGTCTTTCAGCAGTAAATTAACAGCATCATCGTCAATTGCCACTTCAATTTCGCCGCCATCTGCGTGAATTGCCAAGTTTATCTCGCCCTCATAAAGGGCAATTGCAACTTTTCTTATAGCTTGCGGCGGTAAGCCAAGTTTTTTTAGCTTGTTTTTTAAATCGCTACTCGCCTCACCGGCACGTGTAAAATCGTCGCCGGGAACGCTGTAATTAAAAAGTATCTCATTCATTGTGCACGCTCTCCTCCGCGCAACCCTTGCGCATATAAACGCCCACATGCGCTAAACATGGTTTTTTCAGTTGTCATAACAACAATGCCGCGCTCGCTTGCAAGTCTCAACATCATATCTTCCGGCACTTTTCCTCGCACAAAAACCACGCATACCATATCCATCATTTCAGCGGTGCGAATTACTTGCGGGTTGTTAAGCCCTGTAACAAGAACAGCTTGGTCTTTCACATAAGCAAGCACGTCGCTCATCATATCACTTCCGCAAGCAGAGTGAACCTCACGCTTTAAATCGCAATTATCTGTTAAGATTTTGGCTTTTAAAATATCCCGAATTTGCTCAATTGTCATATAAATTCTCCGTTCTTTTAGTAGGGGCGGATTTTATATCCGCCCGCTCTATTACAATAATTGCATGAATTTCAGTTGGATATGTTTTCGTTGCAGGTAATTTATAGAGGTGCCTTGAAAAATGGTAATAACAGTTAGTAAGCGCCCTTAGAGTAAGTTACTTCATAGCTATGAGTATAAATTTCAAACACAATACCAAATGGATCTTCAACATAACACATTTTATATGGCTTTTCACCCGGATAATATTCCTTAATTGGCATACGTTGTTTTCCACCATGAGCTACAATTTTTTTAATCATTCCCTCAATATCAGGGTCTTGCACAGAAAAATGGAAAAGGCCTGTGTTTTTAAACTCAAAGGGTTGTTTTTCTTTGTCGTTATCTACAAATTCAAACAGTTCTATACCGATAGAGTTTGATGTTACCATGTGAGCAATTTTAAAATCTCCATGACCTTTACCGAATACTTCCTCGCACATAATTCCTATTGCAGAAGTATTTTCTTCTTTGATAACAGATGGCTCCATTACAACATACCAACCCATTACCTTGCTATAAAACTCAACTGCCTGTTCTAAGTTAGGCACAGACAAACCTATGTGTGAAAATGCTCTTGGATAATTCATTTTCGTTACCTCCTTATTGTTGTAAATTCATTATATCCTAAATACAACACTTTAGACAATAACGTACTTTTTTGTACCTATATATCCTCGAGAGTTATTTCATGTTCACCGGCATATTCCTTGGAAAAATTACAAAAGCCCTCCACTAACGGAATTAGCCCCTTATACTGGGTTGATAGTGAATATACTACATTAAGTGGTTTCTCACATACTACAGTTCTAACTAATATATTGCTTTGTTCAAGTTCTTTCAGTTGTGTTACAAGCATTTTATGCGTTATATCCGGTATGCCTTTTTGCAAAAGTGAAAAACGATTATCGCCGTTTAATATATGCCATAAAATCCTCATTTTCCATTTTCCGCCCAATAAGTCTATTGATAATAATAATGCGCAAGTGTATTGCTTTTTTATTTTCATGTTATAGTCCTCATAAAAATAACTTGCAGTGTTATTTTTTGGCATATTCGGCGGGTGCCCTGAAAAGGGCGAGGCGAAAGCCGTTAGATAAGTTATTTATGTTAGCGAAACTAACATAAATAACACGCAGTTACCCATTTGTCATTCCGAGCGGAGAGAGGAATCCGTAACCTCCTGCGTTTTCAAGGCACAAAGCAGACGGATTTCTACAGTTCGCCAAGTGCCGCCACTTGCGTGTCGGTTGCTCACTTGCATTGCACTGCGGTGCTTATCCACTACGCTCGAAATGACAGGCGGTAAGGTTTGCTGTGCATTACATACATAATCTACAATTTACCAAATGTCACCCCGAGCGCAGCTGATAGTGCACCACTGTGCTAATGAGAGAGAGCAACCGCAACACCAAGCGAGCGAGTGGTGGAATATGCAAACCCTTTGAAAAAACAATTTTATTAAGCATACACCAATTTATAACCATTATAGTTAAAAATTGCAAAAAGAGCAAGTGCAATTTAAACCGCAAAAGTGCAATTTGCGGTTTTTGTAAAAAAATGTCTGTTTTCTTGTAGCAATGCACAATTAAAGGCTTCAAATTTTTGCTAATTTCAGAGCAGAAAATATAAAAAACTATCGCATTTAATTTGAAAGTATGTTATAATATTAACAAGTGACTTTAATTTTTTGAAAACAACGTATTATCTAAACAAAGTTAAACGTCGCTAACTTGAAATTGTAAATAGGAGGATGTATATGAAGAGTTTTTCGAAAGTGCCTTTCAAAGGAACGAAAGAACAAGAGGCGCAGTTAATTACTTGGCTTAAAAAGAATAAAGATTTGCCCGGGCTTGCAATGTCTGCCCTGCAAGAAGCACAAGAAATTTACGGATATTTGCCAATTGAAGTGCAGCGTATAATAGCAAATAAGTTAAATAAACCGCTTGCTGAAATTTATGGCATTGCCACATTTTACTCGCAGTTTAGCTTAGTGCCTAAAGGTGATTATAAAATTAGCGTATGTCTTGGAACTGCCTGTTATGTTAAGGGCAGTGGCAAAATTTTTGAAGACCTTGAGCAAAAGCTGAAAATTAAAGGTGGCGAATGTACCGAAGACGGCAAATTCAGCTTAGATGCATGTAGATGCATAGGCGCTTGCGGCCTTGCGCCGGTTTTAACAATCAACGACGATGTTTACGGGCGTTTGTTGGGCAACGAGCTTGATGAAATTCTTGCTAAATATTAATTTTTCTTATTTATTGTATACACAATAAATATAAAGTAATTTTGTTCACCTAATATTTCGGTTGCAAAGCAATTGGAATAAAAGAACTTATAACAAAGCAGGTAGTTATATATGCAAGAGCTTTCTATGAATGTGCTTGACATAGCACAAAATTCAATTAGGGCAAAAGCAAAAAATGTGCAAATTACTCTTGATTTTAATTTGCAAACAAATATGCTTACTTTGTGTATTAAAGACGACGGCAAAGGCATGGACGAAAAAACACTTGCAAATGCGCAAGACCCTTTTTCAACATCGCGCACAACGCGAAAAGTTGGGCTTGGCTTGCCGCTTTTGAAAATGGCGGCGCAGCTTACAGGCGGGGATGTTTTAATTACATCTAAACTAATGCAGGGAACAAGCGTTACGGCAACTTTTGAAATAGGGCATATAGATTTAGCACCCTTGGGTGATTTGCCAAGCACTGTTTCAGCTTTAATGCAATTAAACCCCGATATAGATTTTGTGTATACTGTTCAATGCGACGGTGAAGAATTTTGCGTGAATACTAAAGAGCTTAAAGAAATTTTGGGCGATGTGTCGTTAAGCGAGCCCGGCATTGCGCTGTGGGTTAAAGAATATATAGATGAAAATACAACGCCTATTATAAAAAGGAGTAAGGCTATATGAAAAGTTTACAAGAACTTGCCGCACTGCGCGACAAGATGAAGCAAACAGTTAGCACACGTGAAGCAAACAGCGAAACTACAAGAGTTGTTGTGGGCATGGCAACTTGCGGAATAGCCGCAGGCGCACGCCCTGTGCTTAATGAATTCACAGTGGAAATTGCAGGTAAAGAGCTAAGCAATGTTGTTGTTGTACAAACAGGTTGTATAGGCATTTGCCAATATGAGCCCGTGGTGGAAATTCACGAACCGGGCAAACCCAAAACAACTTATGTGAAAATGTCACCCGATAAAGTTGAAAGAGTTGTTACAGAGCACCTAATGAATGGCAAACCTGTTGCGGAATATACAATAGGCTCTGTAGAGCTAAGTAAGTAGAGGAGGAAGAATAAATGATTAGAAGCCATGTTATGATATGCGGCGGCACAGGATGTACTTCTTCCGGAAGCGGTGCAATTATTAAGGCGTTTGAAACAGAGCTTAATAATGCAAATTTGAGCGAAGAAGTTAAAATTGTGGGAACGGGTTGTTTCGGGCTATGTGCTCTTGGGCCAATAGTTGTGGTTTACCCCGAGGCCAGCTTTTACTGCAATGTAAAAGCGGAAGATGTAGCTGAAATTGTTAGCGAACATCTTTTGAAAGGGCGCCCTGTTTTGCGCTTGCTTTACGATGAAACAGTTAATGAAGACAAAACAGTGAAAAGCCTTGACCAAACAGCTTTTTACAAAAAGCAAGTGCGTGTTGCACTTCGCAACTGCGGTGTTATTAACCCTGAAAGCATTGATGAATACATAGCTTTCGACGGCTACCAAGCCTTGGGTAAAGCATTAACAGAGATGAAACCTATGGAGGTTATTCAATGTATGCTCGATTCAGGCCTTAGGGGTAGGGGAGGCGCAGGTTTCCCAACGGGTTTGAAATGGAAATTTGCGGCAGATAATGAAAGCTCGCAAAAATATGTTTGCTGTAATGCCGACGAAGGCGACCCCGGTGCTTTTATGGACAGAAGCGTTTTAGAGGGCGACCCGCATGTTTTAATTGAAGCAATGGCAATTGCAGGCTATGCAATTGGTGCAAACCAAGGTTATGTTTATGTTCGTGCTGAATACCCAATAGCAGTTAAACGCCTACAAATTGCGATAGACGACGCTAAAAAATACGGCCTTTTGGGCAACGATATTTTCGGCACTGGCTTTAGCTTTGATTTGGCAATTAAACTTGGCGCAGGCGCATTCGTTTGCGGCGAGGAAACAGCACTTTTAACATCTATTGAGGGCAATAGGGGAGAGCCAAGGCCGCGCCCACCATTCCCAGCGGTTAAAGGCTTATTCGGAAAGCCCACAATTTTGAACAATGTGGAAACTTATGCAAATGTGCCTCGCATCATTTTAAACGGTGCCGATTGGTTTGCAAGCATGGGCACAGAGAAAAGCAAAGGCACAAAAGTTTTTGCGCTAGGCGGGCAAATTAACAATACAGGCCTTGTTGAAATTCCAATGGGTACATCACTTCGCACAATAGTTGAAGAGATAGGCGGCGGTATTCCAAACGGCGGAAAATTTAAAGCGGCGCAAACAGGCGGCCCCTCGGGCGGCTGTATACCGGCATCGCTTATAGATACACCCATAGATTACGACAATTTGCTTGAAATTGGCAGTATGATGGGCTCGGGCGGCCTTATTGTTATGGACGAAACCACATGTATGGTTGACATTGCAAAGTTCTTCTTAGATTTCACCGTTGAAGAAACTTGCGGTAAATGTGTGCCGTGCAGAATTGGCACAAAGCGCTTGATGGAACTTTTAGAAAAAGTTACAGAGGGCAAGGCAGTTATGGAAGATTTAGACAGAATTGAAGAACTTAGCGAATTTATAAAAGAAAACAGCCTTTGCGGTTTAGGGCAAACAGCCCCAAACCCCGTGCTTTCAACTATGCATTATTTCCGCGATGAATATATTGCACATATTAAAGATAAAAAATGCCCTGCCGGCGTGTGCAAAGCATTGCTTAACTACTTCATTATTCCCGAAAAATGTAAAGGTTGCACGCTTTGCTCAAAAGTATGCCCTGCAAATGCTATTTCGGGCGATGTTCGCAAACCGCATGTTATAGATTTAAACAAATGTGTAAAATGTGGCGCTTGCATGGAAAAATGTAAGTTTGATGCGATTAGAGTAGGTTAGAAAGGAGTGCTGATATGAAATTACTTAATGTTAAGATAGACGGTGTAGATTATCAAGTGCCGGAAGGTAGCACTATATTAGAAGCTGCAAGAAACCACGGTATACATATTCCAACACTTTGCTATTTAAAAGAAATTAACGCCATAGGCGCATGCCGTATTTGCGTTGTTGAAGTTGAGGGCGCAAAAACTTTGGTAACCGCTTGTGTGCACCCTGTTAGCGAGGGTATGAGCGTTAAAACTAATACAGCTAAAATACAAAAGAGCCGCAAAATGAATTTAGAGCTTGTGCTTTCTACACATAAGCAAGTTTGCCTTGGCTGTGTTAAAAGTGCAGATTGCGAGCTTTTAACACTATGTCACGATTATAATGTTGAAACAAACCGTTTCCAAGGCGAAGTTGAAAAATATCCAATTGACGGCAGTGCTGTGCATTTAACACGTGATAACGAAAAATGCATACTTTGCAGGCGCTGTGTTGCCGCTTGCTCTTTAAGCCAAAAAGTTGGCGTTATTGGCGCGCAAGAGCGTGGTTTTTCAACACATATAGGCTGTGCTTTTGAAGCAGATTTAGGCGAGAGCCCTTGTGTTTCTTGTGGGCAGTGCATAGTTGTTTGTCCAACAGGTGCGCTTACAGAGAAAGATGGCACCGAGGCAGTTTGGGATGCACTAAACGATAAAACAAAGCATGTTATTGTGCAAACAGCACCCAGCGTGCGCGCAACTTTGGGCGAGGCATTCGGTATGCCTATAGGCACAAATGTTGAGGGCAAAATGGTTGCTGCGCTTCGCCGTTTGGGCTTTGCTAAAGTGTTCGATACAGACACTGCGGCAGACTTTACCATTATGGAAGAGGCAACAGAGTTCTTGCACCGTGTTAATAACGGCGGCGTTATGCCAATGATAACAAGTTGTAGCCCCGGCTGGGTTAAGTTCTGCGAAACATACCACCCGGATTTCATTCCGAATTTATCCAGCTGTAAATCACCTCAAGGTATGTTTGGTGCACTTGCAAAAACATATTATGCCGAAAAAATGAATATTGACCCTAAAGATATAGTGGTTGTATCTATTATGCCTTGCACAGCTAAGAAGTTTGAAATTGAGCGCGACGATATGTTTGCGGCAGGCGAGGGCATAAGAGATAACGATATTGCCCTTACAACACGTGAGCTCTCACGCATGATTAAAAGGGCAGGCATGGATTTTGCACAATTGCCCGATGAAGAGTTCGACCCGATGCTTGGCGAGAGCACAGGCGCTGCAACTATATTCGGCGCAACAGGCGGCGTTATGGAAGCGGCACTTCGCACAGCGAGCGAAGTTATAACAGGAAAACCTCTTGAAAAAGTAGAGTTTGACGAAATTCGCGGCACAAAAGGCATTAAAGAAGCAGTTTACAAAATTGGCGATATAACGCTTAATATTTGTGTTGCAAGCGGCCTTTCAAATTGCGATAAAGTGTTAAACCAAGTGCGCTCGGGCGAAAAGAAATATGATTTCATTGAGTTTATGGCGTGCCCGGGCGGCTGTGTAAACGGCGGCGGCCAGCCAACACATAACGGTGACGTGCTTAACTTTGTAGATTTAAAAGGCCTTCGTGCAAAAGCACTTTACAGTGAAGATGAGGCAAAAGTGCTTCGCAAGAGCCATGAAAACCCAATTGTAAAAAAAGTTTATGCCGAGTATTTAGATGGCGAGCCCGGCAGCCACAAAGCGCATAAAATTTTACACACTTCATATAAAAAGCGTGAAAAATTGTTCTAATGCGCTGAGCATTATAATTTAAAATAATATGGTATAGGGTTAATACAATAAGCAAACTTTAATGGGCGGTGCATTGCACCGCCCATTTTCTATTAACTATATCTCTTTTTTTATCCGTGTAAGCGCATTTTTTTCAAGGCGGCTAACTTGCGCTTGGCTTATACCTATTTCATTTGCAACCTCCACTTGGGTTTTACCCGAAAGATAACGCAGGGCAATAATTTTTCGCTCGCGCTGTGAAAGGTTTTGCACGGTTTGCCGCATTTGCATATTGCAAATCCAATTTTCTTCATTTCCGCTTTGCCCCACTTGGTCTAAAAGGCAAAGGGTGTCGCCATTGTTGTCGCTGTAAACAGGCTCGTAAAGGGAAACCGGCTCTATAACGCTCTCCATTGCAACAGTAACCAAGTTTTCTGCTATGCCAATTGCCTTTGATATCTCGCTAACGCTTGGCTCTTTGCCAAGTTGTTTTTGCAAGGCCTCGCGCGCTTGCATTGCTTTGTATGCGGTATCTCTAACAGAGCGGCTAACCCTTAGGGCGTTGTTATCCCTTAAAAAGCGCCTTATTTCGCCAACAATCATAGGTTGCCCATAGGTGCTAAAGCGCAAACCCAAATCCACGTTGAAATTATCTATCGCCTTTATTAAACCAATGCAACCCACTTGGAAAAGGTCGTCCATATTTTGCGCCCTGTTTGAAAACTTTTGAACTACACTTAAAACCAAGCGCAAATTGCCGTAAATCATCTCTTGCCGCGCTTTTTTATCACCATTTTGGGCTCTTTTGATAAGCTCTATTTTTTCGCCTTCCTTCAAAACCGGCAATTTTGCCGTGTTTATGCCGCTAATTTCCACCTTTTGGTAAAAGCTCATTACATCCTCTCCCTTAAAGAGAGTATGTAACATTTTTAACTTAAAATGCTTATTGGAAAATATTGCATATAAAAAAACAAATTATTATTTAATAGTGTTCGCCCAAAGTGATGCGCAGTTTTAGCAATGCTTTCTTTTCAATTCTGGAAATATAGCTTTGCGATATGCCTATTGTGTCTGCCACTTCTTTTTGTGTGTGTTCTTCAAAGCCGCCAAGGCCAAAACGAAGCTGCATAATGTGCTTTTCTCTTGCAGGCAAAAGCCCAACTGCCTTTAACAGCATGTTTTTTTCAACATTTTCTTCAAGGGCATTGCTTATATCGTTTTGGTCGGTGCCTAATATATCGGATAAAAGAAGTTCGTTGCCGTCGCCATCGGTGTTTAAAGGCTCGTCTATGCTGCTTTCTTGGCGCTTGTTTGTGCTTTTGCGCAAATGCATAAGTATTTCGTTTTCAATGCACCTGCTTGCATAAGTGGCAAGTTTTATGTTTTTGCCGGGATCGAATGTATTGACAGCTTTAATAAGCCCTATGGTTCCAATGCTTATCAAATCTTCCACCGATGCATTGCTTTGATCGAACTTTTTGGCAATGTAAACAACTAAGCGCAAATTGTGCACAATAAGTAAATCTTTGCACTCTTGTTTGCCCTCGCACAGCCCTTTAAAAATAACAATTTCTTCTTCCTTGTTCAAAGGTGCCGGTAAAACTTCGGGCCCGTTGATATAGTAGCTGTAATTTTTGGCTCTAATTTTACCTATAATAATTTTAAGTAAAACTCTTATTTTTGCCATTAATATTTTTAAACTGTGCTTTTTCATTTTTATAACCATTCCTTTCTGAGAAAAGCACAAAACAACCAGAATAACGGTTATAAATGCGCCATGTTTTTTAATTTTTACCCTTAGACGAGAAAAACGGCTTTTGATAAAAAAGTTTGAAATTTATTTTCAAACTTAGTGCTCTTGTAAATCTGATGGATTAATAAGCATGTCAACGCTTAAATTGGCAATGGGCTCAACAGTGAAACAAATGGCAAGTTCTTTTAACACTTTGCTTTCTTCACAAAGCGCCTGAGATTTAGCAACCTGTAAATTTTGTGCACTTATAACAGGCATCATGCCCATTCCGCTGGCTGTTTTTACACTTATAAGCCACAAGCCGCATGTAAGCTCTTTTTTTGTAAAATATAAATTAAGCGCGGTGCTTAAATTTAAAGGCAACTGAGATTTTAAACTTGCAAAACTGCAAAGTGCCACATTTTTGCCCGTCATTATATCTTTAACATTCATTCCGGTATCTAAAAGCACAGTGCCGTTTATGGTTACGTTTTCAATTAAAACCGAAAAAACAGCTTTTTGTTTAGGCGAAAATTTCCCGAAAATGAACGAGAAAACTTGAATGAGCACATACATGAACAATATACAGCCAATTAATAAAATTGGCGGAATATTTATGTATAAGCTGTAATTTTCAAAAGAAATGTTTTTTGCGCCAAGCATAATTATAAGAACAACAAAGCCGGCAAAAGAAATGTTGCAAGCTAAATAAAGAGAAAAATTTTTTAAAAAAGTTTTGATGCTTTTAAAACCAAAACAAACAAAAACAATTAGTGCGGCACTTATTAGTTTAATTGCAATAAGTGCAATGCTATTCACATGTATGAATAAAGTTAATGCAAAAATTCCCGCCAATGCGCTGGAGGCACAAAGGCGAAAAGTTTTAACACTTTGCTGGGATACAGCAATGCATATTTTAAGCAAAAAGTACGATATAATGGCATTTATCAAAACCAAAATATCTATGTAAACAACATTATTCAATTGAACACCTCTATTACAGTTTACATATAACAAGGCGAAAAATGTGTCGAATTATGGGAAAATGATAATATAAAATTGGATAAAATATTTGTTTTTAAAATGCTAAAAGGCATTGACAAAAACAACATATTATTGTATACTAATTCAAGTGCTAAAAGCCGCTGTGGTGGAATCGGCAGACACAAGGGACTTAAAATCCCTCGGTAGCAATACCGTACC
>CAYJIT010000036.1:0-16843 GCA_964370365.1 uncultured Bacteroides sp.
ATATATTTTCCATAAGCTGCGATGGATTTTTAAAGGCTTTGTTGCTTATACGCTGCAAAACAAAGCGTTTGTATGTACCGTTTTCCTTTTGTGTGTAAATGCAATTTGTGTTGTTCACATGCCCACTTCCAAAATTTAAAGCATCTACCACTTCACCGCCGAAATCATAAGCACTTATTGCACTTTCCAATGTTTTAATATCAGGTTTAGACATTATAATCTCCATTCTGTGCACAGCACAAATAATTTTGAATATCCCCCATATATAATGGAGATTTTTTGGCCTGTGCCGTCTGTGGCGGCACACCTTTAGATATATGCATAGCGTGATTTATCACTCTATGCTCCTTATTAATACATTTAATATCCTTATTATGTTGATAAACAAATTATACTTATCACGCTGTTTGCTGAAAAACCATTTAATTTTCAATATAATTATACTTTTATCACATATCACATTATAATATAAAATATATTACAAAATCAATAATATGTTTACAATATAAAATATTAATTTATTTTTCTGGCCAGAGCATTCACTAAACCTTTATTTATCAAAAGCTAATGTGCGGTTATGAAAGCGAAACGGCGCTTTAAAACGCTGCCTTTTGTTGAAGAAATTGTCGGCTTTTCGTCACGGTGCAATGGCAAACCACAAATGCAATCCGAAACCCTAATTTTCAGCTTTGCTGTTTGGCAGCTTATAATTTAACATGTCTGTAAACCTTGCAAAGAAACCTGTATGGCGCATATTAGTGTTTAAATATCGATGCTCCACCACAAATGTATAACTAATAATAGCCGAGTTTCAATGCCTGCTTTCACTATATTGCACAAAACACACTGCTTGTTTATAAACATATTGCACAGTAATTAAAATTGTCACAAAATTGCTGTGCCAAACTTAATTTTCTTTGTGTTGATTGTACAAAATCCCTGTGCTATACTAAGCTCAAGATGATAAATGAGCTCATAAAAATCACTAAATAATTTATAGGTGGTATGCATTTATGAAAAACAAGGTGCAAGGTTTTGGAAGATTTTTAAGCGGCATGGTTATGCCAAATATCGGTGCTTTTATAGCGTGGGGGTTAATAACAGCTTTATTTATACCGGCAGGCTGGCTTCCTAACGAGGCTCTTGCCACAATGGTAGGGCCAATGCTCTCTTACTTATTGCCCATACTAATTGGTTACACAGGCGGCAAAATGGTAGCAGATGTGCGCGGAGGCGTTATTGGTGCTATTGCAACTTTCGGTGTAATCATGGGCTCTCCCGATACACCAATGCTTTTAGGCGCTATGATTTGTGGGCCTTTAGGCGGTTTAGTTATTAAATATTTCGATAGAGCAGTTGATGGTAAAATACCCTCCGGCTTTGAGATGATAGTAAACAATTTTTCTGTTGGTATTTTAGGCTCTGTGCTTGCAGGTTTAGCGTTTTTTGGCATAGGCCCACTTGTGGAAATTGGCACCGAGGCACTTGGAAACGGTGTTGAAGCACTTGTTTCTGTTGGTTTACTTCCTCTTGTTTCAATTTTAGTAGAGCCTGCAAAAATTCTGTTTTTAAACAATGCTATAAACCATGGTGTTTTCACTCCGCTTGGCGCACAAGAGGTATTAGAGGCAGGTAAATCCATTTTTTATATGATAGAATCTAACCCCGGCCCGGGTTTAGGATTATTACTTGCTTATATGTTTTTTGGCAAAGGCAGTTCAAAAAGTTCTGCATCAGGTGCTGCAATTATCCACTTCTTTGGCGGTATACATGAAATATACTTCCCCTTCGTTCTTATGAACCCTATTTTAATACTATCCACAATTGCAGGTGGTGCCTCAGGCGTTCTTATTTTCTCTATGTTTGACGGCGGTTTAACAGGGCCTGCCGCACCTGGTAGCATTATAGCGCAAATGATAATGACCCCGAGCGATGCATATTTTGCAAATATTCTTGGCATCGCGGTTTCAATTGTTGTAACATTTGTTCTATCTGCCTTGTTGCTAAAAAACTTTGGAAAAGATGCAGACCTTGACAAAGCAAAAGAAGAAATGCAAGCTGCTAAAAACGAAGCAAAAGGTATTGTAGCTCCGGTAAGCGCCGGCACAAACGAAGCTAACTTAAAATACGCTAAGAAAATTGTTTTCGCATGTGATGCAGGTATGGGCAGCAGCGCAATGGGTGCAAGCAAGCTTCGCAAAAAGCTTAAAAATGCAGGAATAACAGAAATTGAAGTTATTCACCACCCTGTAAGCGAAATACCACAAGACGCAGACATTGTTGTAACGCACGACCAGCTAAAAGATAGAGCCATAGCCGCTAACCCAAGTGCTTATCTTGTTACAATACACGACTTTTTAAATGCACCCGAATACGAGAAATTGATATGCGACATTAAAGAACAAAAAGGAGAGTAACAATGCTTACATTTAACTATATACTTACAGACGAACAAGGAATTCATGCACGGCCGGCAGGGCTTTTGGCAAAAGAGGCGCAAAAATTTGCATCGTCCATCAAAATTGATAAAGGCGACAAAAACGCAGATGCAAAAAAGCTGTTTGCACTTATGAAACTATCCGCAAAAAAAGGCGAAGAACTTATTTTCACCATTGATGGCGAAGACGAAAACGAGGCAATGCAAGCAATGCAAAATTTTTTACAACAAAATTTGTAATCCGCTAAAAACAGTGTGTAAAGGAGGTTTAATTGATGCAGATAATCTCTCAAAGGCTTGCAAGTATTCTTGAATTGCTTCTTGAAAGCAACAAACCTATGAGCGTTAATGATTTTGCTAAAATACTAAATGTAAGCAGACGTACTGTATTCAGAGAACTTGAAAGCATAGACACTGTTTTAAAGAATTATGATTTAACCCTTGAAACAAGTTTAAAAGAGGGCCTTTATTTAAAAGGTGACGCAAGTAAAATAAATGAGCTTAAAGATAAATTAGCAAAGACACATCAGCCGTCATCTTTTAATAAAGAAGACAGAAGAAACACATTTGCACTGGCGCTACTTAACAATGTTGATTTTCAAAAATTATACTACTATTCAAGCATACTTAACGTAAGCGAATCCACTTTAAGCCTTGACCTTGATGTTATTGTAGAGGAATTCAACAAATTTAACGTAAATTTGCTGAGAAAGCAAGGGCTTGGCATAGCAGTGCAAGGTTTAGAAAAAGATTTGCGAAAAGCCATGGTATATTTTTTAATAAAAAATGAAAACAGCCTTGGCAAAAGCGAAATTATAACAAGGAAGTTCAAATTCCCGCAGGATAATATTACATCAGAAATTAAAAACATACTTGCGCTAATGTCTTTACAATTAGACTGGATAACACCCGACACATTGAGCATTTTGCATCTACGCCTTTGTGTGCAGGTATCACGAATATTGCAAAGGCAATATGTTGCAGATGAAGAGGCAATTGCCACAGGCGGCGTTTTGTGGCAGCTCTCTAAAAAAATAGCAGATGAAATCCAAAAACGCTTCGATGTAGAACTTTTGAACTCTGAAGTGATTAGAATTTCAAAAGGGCTTATGGCTACAAGGGCAAAATATATAAACCCAATAAGCGAAAAAGATGAAATTTCAGCTTATAATAAAGCGCTTAGTTTAACTTTTTTACTCATAGAAAATTTTGATTATCGCATTGCACACACATTAAAAAACGATGAGGAATTTGTGCGTGGGCTAAGTGTGCATTTATGGTCGGCTATAGAGCGCATTAAAAACGGATACGAGATTAAAGACCCTCTTGACGGGCAAATAAAAAATGAATTTCCGGATGTGTTTAAGCGCTCTGAACAAGCGGCAAAAGTGCTTGAAAATGAATTTGGCAAAAAAGTGCCCGAGGGTGAAGTTGTTTGTATAGCGGCACATTTTGGTGCAGCTATTATGCAAATGGGGTGCCAAAAATTGCACAGAAAATTAAAGGTTGCTATTGTTTGCATGGGTGGCATAGGTGTTTCTTACATGTTAAACAGCCAAATAAAAAAGCACTTTTCAAGCGAACTTTCAACACAGATATGCGACTTAAAAAGCAAAGATGAATGGGCAGACAACGATTTTATTATTTCCACTATACCACTTGAAATTACCAGCAAAATTGTTGTTAATGTAAACCCCATACTAACCCCGCAAGACTGCGAGAAAATTAAAAGCACAATTGAAAAAACAACGGCAAATTGTTTGCGAAAACAAAATGAAACCAAATACGAAATTAACGATGAAATTTCAAGCATAAAATATCATCTAACTGAAGTTGAAGCAATTTTAAATAACTTTAAAAACTTAGTTGCAGATGATTTGCAAACTGTTGAAGACGTGGCAAAATATGTTGGTTACCGCTTTGCAGACAGCGAGGCGGACGGCGAATTTATTTATAACGACCTTATGAAGAGAGAAGCTGTTTCAACACAAATTATAAAAGAGCTTGATTTATTGCTTTTGCACTGTGTGTCGCAAGGAGTTAAAGAGCCCGTTATAGCAATAATTTCTTCAAACAGCACCAAAATAACAAATACCGAAAGCGACACTGCAAAAACCACCCTATTAGTTTTATTGCCACAAAATGCAAGCCAAGATATAAAAACCGCAATAGGAAGCATTAGCAGTGCATTAATTGAAGATGATGACTTTTTAAACAAGGTAATAAGTGGCAGTGAAAAAGATGTTTTTATTAAAATACAGCAACTTATGAAAATTCACCTTGCACAATATTTTGCAAGTTTATCAAACTAACATAAAAAATATATTTAAGGAGAACCAACATGCTTAACCAAGACAATATTCTTTTAAACCAACCAACAACAAATAAAACACAGGCTATAGAACTTTGCGGCAAATTGCTAACACAGGCAGGCTACGCAACACAAGAATACACACAGGGCATGATAGCAAGAGATAATAGTTTTTCAACCGCAATAGGCAATATGATTGCCATTCCTCACGGAGAAAAAGACTATAAAAAATATATACAAAAAACCGGCATTTGCGTTATAACTTACCCCGATGGCATTGAATGGGACGGTATGACAGTTAAACTTGTTGTAGGAATTGCGGCCCTTGGAGAGGAACATCTTGATATTTTAGAGAACATTGTTGATGTGCTTGAAGAAGAAAGCGATGTTGAAAACTTAGTTAACGCAAACAGCAAGGAGAAAATAATAGCGCTTTTCACAGGAGGAAATTAAATGATTATAACTTTAACTTTAAACCCTGCTATTGATAAAACCGCAGTTATTGACCCACTTGTTGCAGGCGGTTTAAACCGAGTTAAAAGTTTTACAACAGATGTTGGCGGCAAAGGCATTAATGTTTCAAAAATAATTTCAATGTTAGGCGCAAACAGTGTTGCAACAGGCTTTATGGGTGAAGAAACCGCAGATGTTTTTAAAAAGGCTTTAAATAAACTTAATTGCAAATTTGATTTTATTAAAGTAGACGGCAGCACAAGAACTAATTTAAAACTATACGACGAAATTAACGGAATTACCGAGATAAATGAACCGGGTATAGTGGTTACCTCACAGCAAGAAGAAAGGCTTATACACGAAAACCTACTGCCTTATGCAAGCAGAGATGCAATTTTTGTTTTGGCGGGCAGTATGCACAAAAATGCAAATGCAAGTTTTTACGCAAATTTGACACACCAAATTAAGCAAGTAGGCGCACGTGTTTTTTTAGATGCAGACAACGAGGCATTTGCCCTTGCACTAAAGGCTATACCCGATTTTATAAAACCAAATAAAGACGAGTTATTGCGATATTTTAAAAAAGAAAGCGCCAGTGAGCAAGAGCTTATAGAAATGTGCAAAAGTTTAACCAAGCAAGGTATCGGCACAGTTGTTTTATCCATGGGTGGCGAGGGCGCACTGTTTATAAGCGAAAATGAAGCATACAGCGCAAAGGCTTTGAAAGTGAAAGTGCAATCTACCGTGGGCGCAGGCGACAGTATGGTTGGCGCATTTGCTTATGCCACCATGAAAGGCATGTGCTTTGAGGAGGCGGCAACGCTTGCCATGGCATGTAGCGCAGGCGCAGTTACAACAAAAGGCACAACACCACCCACATTAGAGCTTGTTAACAGCTTTAAAGAGCAAGTTATATTAACAAAAATTTATTAATTGAGAGGAAATATTTATGATTACAAAAGCAGTTAGGTTATACGGTGCGAATGATTTAAGGCTTGAGGAATTTGAGCTACCGGAAATTAAAGACGATGAAATACTTGTTAAAATAGTAAGCGACAGCATTTGCATGTCTACATATAAGCTACTAATACAAGGCAAAAATCACAAACGCTGCCCACAAAATGTGGACACTAACCCAATTATTATAGGGCACGAGTGCTCAGGTGATATTGTAAAAGTGGGCAAAAAATGGCAAAACGAATTTATACCGGGCGAAAAATTCGCACTGCAACCTGCTTTAAATTATCAAGGCAAATTAGATTCTCCCGGTTACTCTTACGTTCACTGCGGCGGCGCTGCAACATATTGCATTATGCCACAAGAAGTTATGGAATTGGGCTGTTTGCTTCACTACAGCGGCGAGAGCTATTTTGATGCATCTTTGGGCGAGCCCATGAGCTGTGTTGTTGGCGGTTACAATATTATGTACCACACAAACAAGTTGAATTACAACCATGAAATGGGCATTAAAACCGGCGGTAATGTGCTTATTTTAGGCGGCTGCGGCCCCATGGGGCTTGGCGCTGTGGAATATCCGCTTGTTGCAGGCAACCGTCCTTCTAAAATTGTTGTAACAGATGTTGACGACAACCGCATTAACAGGGCACAGCAGCTTATCACGCCTGAGTTTGCAAAAGAAAAAGGCGTTGAGCTTACATATTTCAACCCAAAAAACTCTACCGATGCATATAAAGATTTGCTTGAACTATCAGGCGGCGAGGGTTATCACGACGTTTTTGTATATGCGCCAATTAAAGAACTTTGCGAATTGGGCGACAAATTAATGGCGTTTGACGGATGCCTAAACTTCTTTGCAGGGCCTGCCAATGCTGATTTTACGGCAGAAATGAACCTTTACAACTGCCACTATATCTCCACACATATTTTAGGCAGCACAGGCGGCAACACAGACGATTTAAAAGAGTCTATCAAATTAGCGGAAGAGAAAAAACTGCACACTGCTGTTATGGTTAGCCATATTTGCGGCATTGACGCAATTGCACAAACGACGGCAATACAACCTGAAATAAGAGCTGGTAAAATTTTAAGTTACACACAACTTAATATGCCGCTAACAGCAATTGACGATTTTGAAGAGCTTGGCAAAAAAGACCCTCTTTTCGCAAAACTTGCACAGTGCACAAAAGCTAATAACGGGCTTTGGAGCGCCGAGGCAGAAAAAATATTACTAAAGCATTTTAATGTAATTTAGATTAAGAAAATATAATATTTATACATATAAGGCACAACAGGCTAATTGTTGCAATACACTTTAACATAGTAATTTTAACAACAGTTGCTATGTGCCTTATATATTTTGAAAGGGTACAAACATGATTGTTTTAAACGGAATAGGTGTATCTAAAGGCATTGCCATAGGTGCACTTACCTTTACACAAAAAACTGTTGTAGCAGTTGAAAAGCGCACAATTGAAGACGCAAAAAGCGAGGTTGACCGTTTTGAATCTTGCCGTGCAAAAGCAATTTTGCAATTGGGACAACTGGCTGTTATAACCGCAAAAAAACTTGGCGAGGAAAACTCTCTGCTTTTTCAAATACATCAAATGATGCTTGAAGATTTAGATTACCACGACACAATAGTGAGTTATATTGAAGACAATATGGTTTGTGCCGAATATGCTGTTAGTGAAGTGGCAAAAGAGTTTGCGCAAGTGTTTAGCGAGATGGACGACGAATATATGAAAGCGCGTGCTATTGATGTTCAAGATGTATCAAGGCGCGTGATAGAGATTTTGCTCGGCATTGAAACCGACAATAACCTGCTTGACAGCCCGTCGATTTTGGCAGGTGAAGATTTTACACCCAGCGAAACCGCATCATTTGAGCGCGACACTGTATTAGGGATTGCAACCTCAGGTGGTAGCAAAAATTCCCACACTGCAATTTTTGCACGAACACTTGCAATACCTGCCGTTATAGGCCTTGGCGACAGCCTAAAAAAAGATTACGAAGGCGAAGTTATAATTCTTGACGGTGAGACAGGCGAAGTTATCATTACACCCGATGAAGAAGTTTTAAAAGAAAAACTTGAAAAGAAAAACGAATTTGAAAAAGAGCAAGAAAAACTTAAAATTTTCAAAGGCAAAAAAACCGTTACAAAAGCAGGCAGGCCTGTAAAACTTTATGCAAACATTGGCGCTGTAAGTGATGTTGAATCGGTGCTTGAAAACGATGCCGAGGGAATAGGGCTTTTTAGAAGCGAATTTTTATACCTTGAGAGCACTGATTTCCCAAGTGAAGAAACACAGTTTGACGCATATAAAAAAGTAATTGAGCAAATGGGCGAAAAGCCCGTTATTATCAGAACAATGGACATAGGCGCAGATAAACAGGCAGATTATTTTAACTTGCCAAAAGAAGAAAACCCTGCCCTTGGTTACAGGGCTATAAGAATTTGTTTAACTCAAACAGATATTTTCAAAACACAGTTAAGGGCTATTTTTAGGGCAAGCGCTTTCGGCAACGCTTACATAATGTTGCCTATGATAAATTCACTTGCAGAGGTAATAAAATCTAAAGCCATAATTGAAGAAGTGAAAAACGAGCTTTTGAGTGAAGGTATAACCTTTAAAAAAGATATGCCCATTGGCATTATGATAGAAACGCCTGCCGCCGCTGTAATAAGCGACATTTTGGCAAAAGAAGTTGATTTTTTCAGTATTGGCACAAACGATTTAATACAGTATACACTTGCAACCGATAGGCAAAACGAAAGCATAGCCGAGTTTTGCGATACACACCATGAGGCGGTTTTAAGGCTTATTGAGATGACAGCAAAAAATGCGCACGCAAACGGAATTTGGGTGGGTATTTGCGGCGAGCTTGGAGCCGACATGGAATTGTATGATTTTTACGAAAAAATAGGTATAGATGAGCTCTCGGTTATTCCATCTTTAGTTTTAGAATGTCGTGCAAGGCTAAGTGTTACATGATAACCGATAGTGCCAACATATATTATATTCAAAAATACTGTGGCAAATTTGCCACAGTATTTTCTTTATTACATTCGTTATTTTGCTTTTTCTATATTTATATAGGCTTTTATCCTTAATTAATTCCATAAAATTTGTAGTTTCATTTAAAAATTTTTTGCAATGTTTATGCTGAACATCAACACATAAATTAAGCTGCTCTTTTTCACTTTAAATGCCACATGCAAATTGCAACAAAAAAATTCCTGCTTTTCATGCAAATTGTCAATCAAACAGCATTGTTATCACATTCATTTCAGTAAAAGTTGCACAATTTAAAGCCTCAAATTATATATGTTTTCACAAAAATATTGTAAAAACCATTACAATTTAAGTTTATTGTTGACTTGATAACTAAAAACAGTTATGATATTAACATATTAATTGTACACACGTGTGTACAATTAATCACTAAAAATTTGGAGGACACTATGAAAAAACTACTTGCATTAATTTTAGCGCTATCAATGATGCTTACTTTGGCAGCATGTAGCACAACACCGGCAGAAGAAGCACCTGTAGAGGGCGAAACATCTGCAACCGAATCTCAAGCAAGCGGCGAAGAAAGCTCAGCAGTTTTAACAGAAGAAATTACTATTAAATTTGCTAACCACATGGTTTTAGAAGCTGCCTCAGCTCCTTTCTGGGAACAATTCAAAGCAGATTTTGAAGCACAATATCCTAATATTACAATTGAATATGTATCTGCACCTTATGGTGAGATTATGAACACTGTTATTAACATGGCAGGCGGCGGCGATAAAGTTGACCTTATGGTTGGCGAAGCAGGCTGGACCTCAACTCTTGCAGATGCAGGCCTTACAGTTCCTGTTGCACAGGTTATGGGCGAAGAATATGCAAGCGACTTTTTACCCGGCGTTTTAGAGGCAACAACAGTTAACGGTGAAATATATGGCACACCTATGTACATGACACCGTTTGTTCTTTTCTACAACAAAGACATTTTTGTTGAGGCAGGCCTTGATCCTGAAGCACCACCTACAACTTATGATGAAATGCTTGAAGCGGCAGAGGCTATTTCAGCGCTAACAACAGCAGACGGCAACAAAATTTATCCGTTTGGCCAAACAACAGGCGCCGTTTCTGTATCGGGCACATCTTTAACAGCAATGGTTTACAACTTTGGCGGCGAAATTCTAACAGCAGACGGCCAATTGAGCACAGATAACGACGGCTTCAAACAGGCTTTTGAAATGCTTGCAGAGCTTGACGAAATGGGCTATAACCCACAAAATGCACTTTTGAAAGATTTGCGCAACCTATTTGCACTTGGCCAATTAGGTATGTATTACGACCAAGCGTGGGGCTACTCAGGCGTAAGCTCAATTAACCCTGAAGCAGCATCATTCACAGCAACAGCAGCACCTCTTGCAGGCGGCAGCGGCAGTGGCGATAGCGTTGTGTCGGCACATACATTATTCTACACAGACAATGGCGATTTACAAAAAGAAGCTGTTAAACTTTTAGTTGAAATGCTTGTTACAGAAGAAACATTGTCAGGCTTTATCTCAGAAACTAACTTGGCATACCCTGCTAAAAATGATATGCTTGAGATGGAAGCTATTAAAAACAGCAGTATTCTTTCAGGCGCTTCAAACGCACTTGACAGTGCAAAAGCAGTTCCTGCAATTCCTGCACTGGCAGATTTAAACATTGAACTTACAACTTTAGCACAAGCTGTTACAGTTGGCGATCAATCTTTCGATGATGCGTATCCTACATTTAAAGCGGCAGCAGAGGGCATTGTGAACTAAGTTTTACAATAACTTATAAAACAAAGTAATAAAAAACAGCAAAACCAATCCTTGCAATCATAAATATTAAGCAAAGTGCAGCCATAGCATTTAAATACAAAACATATGGCTGCACTTTTTTACTTGTGAACGGAGAAATTTATGAAGAATTTGAGAACCGCCTCTTTAGGCAGAAAATACGGCGATAGCCTTTTCTCATGGGCGCTTGTTGCCCCAACAATGTTATTGACATTTTTATTTATTCTTGTGCCTGTAATTGACTCCATTATTAAAAGCTTTTTGAGCTATGAAATAAAAAATGTTATTTCAGGAGACCCCGGAGTTTGGAATAATTTTGAAAACTATATAAACCTATTTGCAAACGCAAAACTTGTGCCTGCAATTATAACAACATTTGCATTTATGATAGCTGTTGTTCTTTTACAGTTTACCATAGGCATGAGCCTTGCAACACTGCTTAATGCTAAAATTAAAGGCTCGCGTTTTTTACGCAGTATAATGATGATACCTTGGGTTGTTCCCACTGTTATCTCCGCTTTAATTTGGCGTTGGATTTACCAACCGCAATACGGTTTATTAAAATATATAGCAAGTTTATTCGGGATTATGGATTTTGCAATACTAAACGACCCAGATACTGCTTTAATAGGCGTTATTATATCTGTTCTATGGAAGCAAATTCCCCTTTCCGCACTTTTACTATTAGCAGGCTTACAAAATGTACCCGGCGATATTTTAGAGGCCGCCACTGTTGACGGCGCAAGCAAATCTCGCACATTTTTTTCTATTGTATTGCCCAGCATGAAAAGTGTTATTAAAATAGTTGTATCAATGTCTATTATTGAAAACTTCAAACAATTTCCGCTAATTTGGAACTTAACAGGCGGTGGCCCCAACAATTCCACAACAACGCTCGCTATACTCAGTTATAGGGAAGCATTTGTTTCGAATGATTTAGGCTCGGGTGCCGCTGTAACCACTGTGTGGATGTTGCTTATGATTATTGTTATATTTTTCTATAATAAATTTATGGCAATAGGCGAAGACGAATAACAAATAATTAGCAGATTGGAGCTTTATATATGAAAAAAAACTACCTTGCAAGCACTGCTAAATATTTAGTGCTGGCAATAATATTAACTTTTTTACTGTTTCCTATTTTGTGGGTGCTATTAACTTCTCTTAAAACCAACATGGAATCTTACATGTTCCCGCCAACATTTTTCCCCGAAGTTTTTAGTGTTGACGGATATTACAGGCTTTTTACTCAAAACAACGAATTTTTTACATATTATAAAAACAACTTTATTGTTTCCGGTTTTACCGCAATAATAACAACTTTTTTGGCAATTCTTGCGGGCTATGTGCTATCTCGCTTTAAATTTGTGCGCAACAAATATTTAATTGCATTGCTTTTGTCCTCACAAATGTTTCCTGTTATCAGCCGTATGATCTCACTTTACGACTTGCTTGGAAATGTTGGTTTAATAAACTCACATGTAGGCCTTATTTTAGCGCTTACAGCGGCGCAGCTGCCTTTTACGGTTATGCTTATGAGCAGCTTTTTTGAGGCTGTTCCCGTATCAATAGAAGAGGCCGCAAAAATTGACGGTGCCGGTAGGTTCCAAGTGCTTTGGCAAATTGTTACACCGCTTGTTAAGCCGGGAATGCTTGCAACTGGCCTTTATGCCTTTTTAATGACATGGGACGATTATTTGCATTGTGTAACACTAATTCAAACAGATGAACTTCGCACACTTTCCGCAGGCGTTATGCTGCGTTATTTAGGCGAATTATCATTTGACTGGTCGCTAATAAATTCAATATCCATAGTTGCAATGCTTCCTATGATAGTAATCTTCTTTGCATTCCAAAAATACATGGTAAGCGGGCTTGTTGCAGGTGCGGTTAAAGGTTAGAAAGGTTAAAAGCTAATGAAACCAAACATTATACTCATAACAGCAGATCAAATGCGTGGTGATTGCATCGAGGCGCTTTCGCACCCAGACGTGAAAACGCCAAACTTAAACACCATGCTTAACCACGGTGCGGCATTTACAAATGCATACAGCGCAACGGCAACGTGCATACCGGCAAGAGCCGCCTTATTAACAGGCTTATCGCAAAAAACGCACAAAAGAGTGGGCTATGAAGATTTTGTTGAATGGAATTACGAAACAACTATTGCAAGTGTGTTTGCAAATGCCGGTTACCACACACAATGTGTAGGCAAAATGCACGTTTGGCCATCTCGCAAACTTATGGGCTTTCATGACATTAAACTTTTTGACGGCTTTTTGCCGCACAGAAACGCAAATACCCCTGCAAACAAATGGTGGAACAGAGTAGATGATTATACTCCATTTCTACAACAAGAAACAGGGCACACGGCAGACTTTAACGATGCCGGCATCGGTGCAAACTCTTGGGTTTCACGCCCGTGGCCTTACAGCGAGCACACCCATCCCACTAACTGGACAGTTACAGAATCTATTGAATTTTTAAGAAGACGTGACCCGACAAAGCCGTTTTTCTTATATACGTCATTTTTAGCGCCTCACCAACCGCTTTTGCCGCCTGCACCCTATTTAGATATGTATTTGAACAAAGATTTAACCATGCCTGTAATAGGCGATTGGGTAGATGAAAGCGAAGCGAAAACATGCCCCGATGCAGACTGTTACACAGGCAAGTTGCAAGACGATGACATGAAGCGCTTTAGGGCAGGTTACTATGCTATGATAACACACATGGACCATCAAATAGGCAGGCTCTTAAGAGCATTGACGGACGAGCGTTTATTAAACAACACAGTAATATTGTTTACCTCCGACCACGGAGAAATGCTTGGCGACCACAATATGTTCAGAAAATGCCAACCATTTAAAGGCAGTGTTAAAGTGCCGATGATTGTATACGACCCGGGGAATAATATTAACTTTGAGCATGGCAAAAAGTGCACTTGCATTGCTGAGCTGCGTGATGTTTTACCAACGCTAATTGATGCCGCCGACATCGAATGCCCAAAAACCGTCGAGGGCATTAGCCTTTTGGATGATTTAAAAAGCGGCAGTGGCACAAGAGAATATCTGCACGGTGAGCATGTTAGCATATATAACCAAAAACAATCGGCACATTATATTGTAAGCGAAACTTTCAAATATGCATGGTATTCCGACACAGGCAAAGAGATGCTTTTCAACTTAGAAACCGACGAAAATGAATGCCATAATTTATCGTGTAATAGTGCATATGAGCAAGTTTTGCAACATTACAGAAACTTGCTTATAAAAGAATTGGACGGCCGCTTAGAGGGCTACAGCAACGGCAAAGAGCTTATTGCAGGCAAAACGCCTGTTAATGTTTTAAATTAGCTTTATTATTTTTTTAGTATGGGCGCAATAGTGCAAAAATGTTTGAGGCAATTATAAAAATTTGCCAAGGCAGCGAATTGCCTAACATTAACAAACATGCCCTAACATAATAAGATTTTACCAAAAAAGCTCACAGATTTATTTTAATCTGTGAGCTTTTTTGTATTGCATTTTAAAAATAATGTCGAACTTAGCCGTTAGAAATTAGCCTTAATATGATGATTGCAGCTTAATTTCCACCGTGAAATATAAAACAGGCACAAAACTTTTCATCCAAAATAAAAGTAGATTTAATTATACTTGATATAAATTTGCCAAGCGGAAACGGCGTTAAATACTTAATGAATTATCGTAAAAAATATCAAAGCCCATAATATTTAATTAAAGTTTTAATTGTTTAAGTAAGTTTTAATAATCGTCAAATACTCATCTGGGTAAAACCCAATTTCACCGCTAAAGCGTGTTAGGGCAATTAATCCGCCGTCAATTTCGTCAATTGATGCCAGCATATTTGCGTTTTCTTCTTTTAAACCGCCGCCGTAAACTACATCTAAAGTTGGATATAGCTTTTTAACATATTGCGCTATTTTTGTTATATACGGTTTATCCGCAGGAGTTTTACCGGGGCCTATGCTCCACACAGGCTCGTATGCTATTGTAATTTTGCTTAAATCTACGCCATCAAGGCCTATATCAAGCTGTGTTTTTAGCACGTTTTCAAAATCGGCTTGTTCCTCGCTTGTTTCGCCAATGCAATAAAGCACGTCTATGCCTGCTGCAATTGCCGCTTTTATTTTTGCATTAAAATGCTTATTAACAATGCTTAAATCGCTAACACCTGCGCCGCTTAAAATGCCTTTGTAATAATTGCGCTCTTCACAGTGCCCTATAAGCGCTGTGTTTACGCCCGCAAGTGCCATTGCATTAGCAGGGCGAAGTGTTGTAAAAGCTCCAAAATTGCCGCCTTTTGCGGTATCGCTTTCATTTACACTTTGGCAACCTATTTTTATTGTGCCATCATTTGCATTTGCCGCATTTAATATGTGCAATTCGGGAAAAAACATTGTGAACTGTGCACTATCTTGGTATTTTTTCAATTCATTTTTTGTGCTATCCACAATGTAGTTTGCCCACTGCTCCATTTTTGCAATAGAGTTCACACCGCCTTTTTCAGGCGTGATATCGAACCTTTTTAAGTTTAAGTATATTTTTTTCATTTTCAGTACCCTTTCTTGATTTGTTATATTTTTTACAGCTTATATTATCACATTTTAGCCGTAATATTATTGCTTACTTATGTCTTGTGTTGCCGTTTGCCCACATTTCGCTATATCAGTGCAATATTGCCTATTTTTTATTCAATATGTTTTGGTATATTGCAAGGTCTTTATCCGTGAACACATTAAAAATCACTTTAATATCACTATGGTTATTTTGCAAAAATGTTAGTACGGTTTTCACCGCAATCTCTGCCGCTTTGTGCTGCGGAAAACAAAACACACCTGTTGAAATGCAGCAAAAAGCAATGGATTGAACACCGCTTTGCACAGCCAATTCAAGGCAGGAATTATAACAGTTTGCCAATAAAATTTCGTCGTTTGCTGTAAGATTGCCGTTTATAATCGGGCCTACCGTATGAAGCACATATTTGCACGGTAAGTTAAATGCCGGTGTAATTTTCGCCGTGCCCGTTTTTTCCTCGTGCCCTTGTTCACACATAAGTGCGTTGCAGGCAAGCCTAAGCTGCACACCGCTAAGCGTGTGAATAATATTATCTATACAGTTATGAAGTGGCGAAAAACACCCAAGAAGCGCAGAATTTGCGGCATTTACAATAGCGTCAACTTTTAGTGTAGTAATATCCCCTTGCCAAAGGTAAATGTTTTCGCTCAAATTTGTGGGCGCTAACAATTCGCTGTTTACAATGCCGCGCATTTTTATGTGCTCTTCAAGATAAGCGTTTTGAACTTGCAAAAACTCATCACTTATCGGCTTTGGGGCGCGCACATTGAATAGAGAGCGCAGCAAATTCATTTGCTCATCTTCGTCAGCCGGCACTTTCATATCGCTGTAACGAGGGTTCTCATTTAGCAGGTAATTAATTAAATAAATCCTTTGCTTTTGTGCTGTCAAATTTTACTCTCCTTTTTTATAACAATACATATATATTTTACCACAAAAAGTGTTAATTTAAAACATGGCATTTTGCCAAATTTACGAATTTCTCGGCTGCGCTCGAAATGACAAGCGCAAAAAGCACGGATTTCTCGGCTGCGCTCGATATGACAAGCGCAAAAAGTACGGATTTCTCGGCTGCGCTCGATATGACAAGCGCAAAAAGTACGGATTTCTCGGCTGCGCTCGATATGACAAATAGTTAACTTTGGCTTTATAATAAATGGGCTCTACAATAAATGTTTGGGTGAAAAATTAGAGCCTACCACAAAAAAACAGCCGCCCAATAAATTTCTTTACGGAGCGGCTGTTTAATTTAATTTTTG
>CAYJIT010000037.1:0-15314 GCA_964370365.1 uncultured Bacteroides sp.
CGGTCGAAACGACAGGTGGGCAACTTATCCGCTACGGTCGAAACGGCAAGTGGCAAAGTTAGTTATATTGCACTAAACCTATATTATTTACGCTAAAAACAATAGCTTTTGATTGGAGAATGAATGTGAAATTACTTGTTGTGGATTCAAACAGCATAGTTAACCGCGCGTTTTACGGCATAAAGTTGCTAACAACACGCAGTGGGCAATACACAAACGCAATAACAGGCTTTTTAAACATATTGCTCAAACTGCAAACAGACACCAATGCCGATGAAATTGCGCTTGCGTTCGATTTAAAAGCGCCCACATTTCGCCACGAGCAATATAGCGAATATAAGGCAAACCGCAAGGGTATGCCCGAGGAGCTTGCCGCACAAATGCCTGTTTTGAAAGAGCTTTTAACGCTTATGGGCTTTAAAATTATCTCGGCAGAGGGCTTTGAGGCAGACGACATTTTGGGCACACTTGCACATGCGTGCGAGCAAAGGGGCGATGAGTGCGTTTTGGCAACGGGAGACCGTGACAGCCTGCAACTTGTGAGCGAAAAAACGAATGTTTTGCTTGCCAGCACACAAATGGGCAAAAGCGTTACAAATGTTATGGACATAAATGCTATTCAAGAGAAATACGGCGTGTTGCCGGCGCAGTTAATAGATGTTAAAAGCCTTATGGGCGATACGTCCGACAATATTCCGGGCGTTGCCGGTGTGGGCGAAAAAACAGCACTTACCCTAATACAAAATTTTGCAAGCCTAAACGGAGTTTACGAAAACATAGAAGACAGCGCTATAAAAAAAGGCGTAAGGGAAAAACTGCTTAAAGATAAAGAAAATGCCTATTTGAGCTATGAGCTTGCAACAATTGCAAAAAATGCGCCCGTGCCCACAGAAAACGGTGCCTACAAGCGCAGTTTTGATGCGCAAAATTTAGCGGCGGCGGCAAGGCTTTTGCAAAGCCTTGAAATGTACACCACTATAAAAAAATGGGGCCTTAACGAAGTGCAAAGTTTAGCGGAAAACAGCGAAGATGTTAGCGGGGCGCCTGCAAAAAAGCTTGCGTTTGTAAAAGCACAAAATTTGCCCGAAAATTTTGCGGCAAGCGAAATTTGCATTTGCAAAAGCGAGCAGGGCGAGGACAAACAGCTTTCTTTTGAGGATATGCAAGAGGAACAAAGCGGAGATACTATACTAATTGTAGAAAATAATAATGTTTATACAATAAGTTGTAACGATGAAGCGTTTTTAAACCTTTTGTGCAACGAGGAAATTAAAAAGCTGTGCTTTGATGCAAAGCCACTGTACCACCTTGCTTTAAAAGAGGGCAAGCAAGCTAAGGGCATAGTGTTTGACGCTAAAATAGCGGCATATTTATTACAGCCCGACGCCAAAACTTACAGCGCACTGCAATTGGCGCAAAGCTATGGTGTAAATGCACTTTTCGAGGCTAAATACAGTGAGGCGGCAATTATAAAGCCGCTTTGCGAAGAGCTTGCAAAGCAGTGCGAACAAGCGGGAATGAGCAAACTGCTAAATGAAATTGAACTGCCGCTTTGTGAAGTTTTGGCGGATATGGAGCACGAGGGCATAGCTGTTAATAAAAAAGGCATTGAAGAATTTGGTGTTGAACTTCAAGGCGCATTGAAAGAGGAACTTTTAAAAATATATGAAATTGTGGGCTACGAGTTTAATGTTAACAGCCCAAAACAGCTTGCAAAAGCACTTTACGAGGATATGGGCCTGCCAACAGGCAAAAAAACAAAAAGCGGCTATTCCACAAATGCGGAAACGCTTGAGTTTTTAAAACAATATTCTCCTGTTATAACGCATATTTTGCAATACCGCACATATCAAAAGCTAAATTCCACCTATGTTGAAGGGCTGTTAAAAGTTATAAGTGCAAACGGGCGAATTCACTCGACATTTAACCAAACGGAAACACGCACGGGCAGGATATCCTCGGGCGAGCCAAATATGCAAAACATACCTGTGCGAACCGAGCTTGGAAGCCGATTTAGAAAATATTTCACGGCAAAAGAGGGCAAAATTTTACTGGATGCAGATTATAGCCAGATAGAGCTTAGAATTTTAGCGCATGTTTCAAACGACGAGAGCATGATTGACGCATTTAACACAGGTGCGGATATTCACCGTGCCACCGCCGCAAAAAGTTTTGGCGTTAGCGAAGATGAAGTTACTGCGCAAATGCGCTCTTCGGCAAAGGCTGTTAATTTTGGCATTGTGTACGGCATTAGTGCCTTTAGCCTCTCGAAAGATATACATGTTAGCGTTAAAGAGGCAGACGCATTTATTAAAAATTACTTTGAAAATTTCCCGGGCGTTAAATTTTATTTGGATAAAACAGTTGAAACGGCGAAAGAGGACGGCTTTGTTAGTACGCTTTACGGCAGAAGAAGAAATTTGCCCGAGCTTGCCAACAGCAACTTTAATGTGCGCTCTTTAGGCGAGCGCATGGCGATGAACACGCCAATTCAGGGCACAGCGGCAGATATAATAAAACTTGCCATGGTGCGTGTTTACAACCGTTTGAAAAAAGAAAACCTAAAGGCAAAACTTATTTTGCAAGTGCACGATGAATTGATTGTTGAGTGTGATGTAAGTGAAAAAAAGGCGGCGCAAAACATATTGCTTGAAGAGATGCGGAATGCCATGAAACTTAGCGTGCCGCTTAGTGTAGACGTTAACAGCGGCGAAACATGGTATGATGCAAAAGGGTAAAATTATGGCGATAACATGCGAAAAAATGCAAAAGGCAGACGCAGTGGCGGCTTATGAAATTGAAAAAACAGTGCAGGACGGCTGGAGCCTAACTGTTATTGAAAGCACATTTAATTTTAGCAGCAATATATGTTTTGTTGCAAAAATAAACGGTGAAATTGCCGCATTTTGCTGTTTTGAAAAAGTGCTAAACACCGCAAATTTAAATGCGCTTAGCACAAAGGCACAGCACAGGCGAAAAGGCATAGCAAAAGCGCTTTTGCAATATGCTTTTGAGGCGTTAAAGCTTGAGGGCGTTAACAATTTCCAGCTTGAAGTGCGAAGTGAAAACACAGCGGCAATAGCGCTTTACAAAAACTTGGGCTTTTTGCAAAACGGCATGAGGAAAGCCTTTTACAGCGCACCGAAAGACGATGCACTGCTTATGGCGCTTTCTGTTTAGTTTTTCGGAATGAGCTTAAATTTTATGGCAGAGGTATGGAGATTTTCAAAACTATTTGTGCTGTGCACAGAATGGAGATTAATATGAGGATATGTATAGTGGGCGGCGGAAAAATAGGATATTATCTTGCTAAAACCATGCTTGAACACGAACATTTGCCCATTGTTATAGAGGACGATTTTGCAACTTGTGCGCATATTGCAGATTCGCTGGACATACAAGTTATAGACGGCGATGGCTCGCGCCCAAGTGTTTTGGAGTTAGCGCTTAACACGAAAGAGCCTTTTCACTCTTTTGTTGCGGTTACCGGCAACGACGAAACCAATTTGATAGCGTGCCAAATTGCAAAAAAAGTTTATAAAGTTAAACGCACGGTGGCAAGGGTTAACAACCCAAAAAACACTTTAATTTTAAGAAACCTCGGTGTTGATATTGTTGTTTCAAGCACAGATAACATAGCCCGCACCATTGAAAGGGAAGTTGAGGCGGCGGCAATGAACCATATTTTAAGTTTAGATGCCGGCACAACTTCTTTAAGCCAAATTGAAATACCAAAGAGCTTTCCTTTTAACGGCGAAACATTGGCGCAACTGCCTGTGCCGGGCGATGTTGTTGTTATAAGCGTAACGCACAAAGGCGAGTTTTTAATTCCCAGAGGTAATACTAAAATTGAGATAGGCGACAAAGTTACCGTTTTAGCAAAAAATGAAGCTTTTTCAAAACTGAGTAAAACGTGGAATTTGCAAGAAGTTTAACAATTGCAATTCACTTAACGGTAAGTGCACAGCTTTTGCCCCGTGGTGGCAAAAGAGCTATCGCTAAAAAATATTCGAAAGGAGATTGCCTTGTACGCTAAAATTAAATTTAAAAACGCTTTAATTATTTGCCTGTGGTTTTGCTTGGCAGGTTTAGTTGCCGCCATAGCGCTGCTTTGGTTTTTTTCTTATACCGTAGGCTTAATATTTTTTGCGGTGTGGTTTTTAATTTTCGGTGTTTTTTTATGCGCTTATATTTGCACTTTCAAAATACACATCGCAAGTGCTCACATCTCTTTAAGGCACGGCATGGTGTTTAAATTTGTGCACAGGGCACCTTTGCGCTTTATTTCTTCGTGCCGCATAATAACAACACCGCTTCAAAGGCGCACAAAAAGCTGTGTTGTAATTTTGCTTTATGCAGGCGGTTTTTTTGTTTTGCCCGGCGCAGATATTAATTTTGCAAATATGCTTTTGGAAAAAACGGTTAGCCGTTCGGATTAATTCCTAACAGTTTAAAAACAGCGAGCTTTATATTAGGTGGTGAAATTATTTTTTTAAAAGATAAAATTCAAAACAGCGAAAGCCGTTTTCATATAGTTTTTACGCTTAAATATTTTAAATATGTGCTTATATTCAGTGTGGCTTCGTTTTTGCAAGCGTTAATTCGCTTTACGGCAAGCTCTTTTTTTATTGCGCTTTTCACAAGCGTTTTCCTGTTTGTTTTTTGCTTTTTTGCCGCCTTTGCAATGTGGTTTTGCACAAGGTTTAGCATTGAAAACGACATTATAAAAGTGAAGAGTGGGCTTTTTTTAAAAAGCGAGAGTGTCTATTTAAAAACCAGCATTGCCGCACTTGATATAGAGCGAAATTTATTGCACAGAATTTTAGGTGCATCTGTTTTAACATTGTATTTTAAAAACAATTTTCTGCCGCGCAAAGTAAAATTTTGCCTGCCAAAAAAAGCGGCAATTAATGCCGCAAATTTGCTTATGCCCGTTAAAGATAAAGGTGCGCTGTTCGAGCCATCGGGCACACAGAGGGTGGTGCTTGTGCTGTTAAGCGCAAATATAATAAGCACAGTGGCTTTTATTTATGTTTCGCTAAATTATTTAGGCGATATTTTCGGGCAAAGCCCGTTTGAGCTTGCGCTAATTGCACGGGATAATATTGTAAATATAAATACCATGTTAAAAAGTGTAATACCGGCAGGCGTTGCCATTATATTAGCACTTGTGTTTTTTGTTGCAAGTTTAACAGTGCTATTGTCGTTCTTTCGCACAGCGGGCCTTAGAGTGTGCCGTGCCGGCGGCGTTATTCTTTGCCGTGGTGGGCTTATAACAAAAACAGAGCGCAGAATTAAAACAAACTGCATTTTGGCATGTGATGTAAAAGTTACGCCGGTTGCGCGCCTTATTGGGCGAAAAGCGCTTTATGTTACGGCAGGCAGCTATAAAAACAGCGATTACCCTCTGCTGGTGTTTAAAAAAGGGCAGGAGGATAAACCGAAGATATTGCTGCATGAATTTAGCTTGCCCTCGCAAAAATTATGCGATTACAAACGAAAATCGCTTTTTCAATACCTTTATAAGCCCGCATTTTTTATTTGCATTTGCGCAATAGCATTTATAGGGTTAATATATATGCAAACAACATTTGCCCCAATTATAATTTTGCCAATGTTTTTTTGCGTTTTAAGCCTTGCACTTTCAATTGAGGGCTATTTTAAAGAGGGCGTCAGCGAGAACACAAACCGCACAATTTCACTATATTACACAAAATTTTTCACAAGGCACGAAACGTGTATATTTACGCACAATGTTAAATATAGGGTGTTTCAGCACATTTTTAACGTTAAAAATAAAAATTCTAACCTGCGTGTGGATATGCCCTACGGCTATGATTTACGCGTTAGAGGAATAGAGATAGAAAGGGCAATGAGTTTGCCGTTTTTTAAATAAATTGGAGGATAAAATTTGTATAAAGCAGTTATTTTTGATTTAGACGGAACATTGCTTGACAGTTTGAAAGATTTGGCAAACACAGGCAATTATGTTCTTGCGCAATTAAATTTGCCACAGCACACAGAGCAAGAATTTAAGTATATGATAGGAAACGGCGTTGACGAATTGGTTAAGCGCATGTTGCCGCCCACAGCAAGGGGCGGTGAAATGGAAAAAATGGCGTTGCAAATGTTTAAAAACCATTACAGCCTACATAATGTAGATAAAACAGAGCCTTTTGAGAAAACGCACACAATGCTGAAAGTTTTGAAAGAAGCAGGTTTGAAACTTGCGGTTTTAAGCAACAAGGAGAATATACTAACAAACACTTTGGTGCAAAAATATTTTGGCGATGTTTTTGATATGTGCTTAGGGCACGAAAAAGGCATGGAGTTAAAACCCAGCCCTCAGGGCGCACTGAGAATTTGCAAAGAACTTGATGTTAATTTGAGCGAAGTGCTTTTTGTGGGCGACGGTGAAGCTGACGTTTTGGTGGCAAAAAATGCAGGCATTGCAATGTGTTGTGCGCTGTGGGGATATAGAACAAAACAGCAACTTGAAGATGTTGGCGGCACAGTTTTTGCAAGCACACAAAGGCAAATTTGTGAAATAGCTTTAGGCGTAGATAACAAAGAGTAAAAATAACAATGCTTTTTTCTAAAAAACACATTTGTAGATGTGCGTTTGAATTTACACTTTAGCAAAACAAGCGGTGTTTATTATAGTTAAAAGTTAAAAAAACAAGCAATAATTAAGCAATTATAGCAAAAAATAACAAAATTATTGTTGAATATACAATTATCACCCGAGCATAATATGAGAGAGGTGAGAATTATGATTAACGACAATAATTTTGGCAAATTTAGCACATATAGCCCGGAAATGCTTGTGTATTACCACGCACTTGCGCCGGAATTACAAAATGCCGTTATGGCAAATTCGCACATACCATCAACGCTGGAAGAGCTTGCGCACATAGCGAGCAATTGCGAGGAAAGTGAAAACTTGCACAGCGAAAATCCATTTCCGCTTGCATAGCAGGCAGGAATAATCATTTTGGGTGCAAGGCTTTTTAGTTGAGCAAGCACTAATAAAATTGTTAAAATAGCATGTGGCAAACGCTTTAACAGTTTAATTAAGCGCAAGATGTGCACATAACCTAAATTTAAAAACGTGTTTAATGCAATAAAAAGGCAGTGGCGAAATTTTTAGGGTTTCGCAGCTGCCTTTTTGCTGTTTATATTAAAATTATAGTGCATTATTTTGTGTTCACTGCGCTGTAAAACATATATTGCTGGTAAATTCCCGCATTGTTTTCATATTCTGCAAATATATCCTCGCCGCCAAAATCTCTTTGCAAAACCCTTGCAATCCAAACATCAACAGGTGCGCAATTAACACGGGCATAGGCAAAAAGGGCTATGCAATTTGCCACTTTTGCGCCAACGCCCTTAAAAGCTGTTAATTTTGCAAGCAGTTCGTCGTTTGGCAAATTGGAAAGCCGCCTTAAAAATTGCTCATCTTCGCTAACAATTCTTGCGGCGTTTGCCACATAAGGCACCCTATAACCCAAACCGCAACTTGCAAGCTCTTCATAGCTTAATGCGGCAATGCTTTTTGCGCTTGGGAATTTATAAACAAAGTTTTCGCCTTTTTCTTGGTGTTGCTGTTTTTCGCCTTTTGCTGTGCTCTTTGTGTGCTGTGTGCCATTTTCGCCCTCGCCTGCCAGCAATGCACACGGTTTTAATTCAATTTCTTGCCCGCATAAAGCGCAAAGCCGCTCAACAGAAGTTTTAATTGCAGGTATGCTTTTGCGCTGTGAAATGATAAAAGTAATAAGCATCTCAAAGTGTTCTTGTCTCACAATTCTAATGCCCTTGCCAATGTGCGCCATCTGCTTTAATTTGCTGTGATGTGGCAAAATATTTTGCGCTATTTCGTTATAATTTCTACTTAAATCGAAATAATTATGCCAAACAGTATCCCATTCTTTTGGGCTGTCTATTTCAAAAACACCGGGCTCTTTGCATTTAATATGCAAAACATTATCGGCTGTTATGAACCTGAAAACGCCGTTTTCAAACTTTTTAATTCTAAAACATTGGCCGCTGTTATATATTTTTTCCAAATCAAAATCATCGTGAATTTCAATTAGCATATTGCCTCCTGTGGTTTTAACCTTGCGCTTTTCTTTGCCTATCCTTTATCTCAATAACTCCTGTGTTTGCGTTAAGCGTTATAACATCGCCGCTTTTAAGTTTTTGCATAGCGTTTTTAACGCCCACAACACAAGGCTTTTTAAGCTCTCTTGTTATAATTGCCGTGTGCGATAAAAGCGAGCCGCGCTGTGCTATAACACCCTTTGCGCCCCTTATTAAAAACACCCAGCCGGGGTCGGTTGTATCGGCAACAAGAATTTTACCGCTGGTGCTTAGCTTTATAGACGGCTTTTCAATTACAAGCACCTCTGCGGTTATAACACCGGGCGAGCACGGTGTGCCCACAAGCTCGGTTTGTGTAAAACTATCCTCTCCATTTTCAATATTGTACGGGCTTTGGTTGAAAACTTTCCCCTTGAACACAACCTGATTATAAAAAGGCAGCTTGCCATATTGCTCTATTTCAAATTTGCGCTTTTGTATAATGCTTTTCATGTCTGTTTTTTGCTGTGCGCAATCTCGCAATTCCTCTATGTAAATAAAAAACACATCTTCGCTGTTTTCTATGCAATTGGCCCGCTTTAAGCGCTCGCCTATTTTTAGCAAAATTTTGCGCGCGCTGGAATAAAGCCTTGTTCGGTGCATTCTGAAAAGCTCTCTGTTGTAAATGCCTAATTTTGCCTTTTTAACAAAATACGGCTCTTTGTCGTTGGTGTCGGTTTCTTTGCTGTTTAAATTCGGCAAGTTTTGCCCCTCGTAATTTTGCAGATACTCATCAAGAAGTGCAGGTGTTGCGCTTAATGTTTTGGTTTCAAGTTTAAGCTCTTCAAGGCTTCGTTCACCGTAAAGCGCTAAATATTCAAGTTTTTCCTTTTTATATTCTTCGCTGTTTATGCCGTGCACTTTAAGCGTTCTCGAGAGGGCATCAAGCGCATAAACGGGCTTTAAACTCTCAAGGCGCATAATATTGCCAAGGTTTTTTGCGCTTTTTCTCTTTGCGAGGGCCGTGTAAATAAACGCATACATATCGTTAATTAAAGTTAAGCCCCATTTGCCGCCAATATCGTTTAGCATGGCATTGTAAATATCCAAAAGTTTAAAAGTATCGCTTGTGTTTTCAATTTCGGCTTTGTAATTTGCAAAAACATCGTTAAAATAAATGTCTAAAGCCTTCATTTTTTGTGGCGCAATAAGCATAAGTTTTAAAAAATTAAATGCAGTTTTAAATTTTGTGCTAAGGCTTACGTTAATATTGCTCTGCGTTATGTTTTTATCTGAAACACCAAGCATCTCTTGCCAAACGGGGATAATTTTGCTTGAAAAAGGCAAAATTTTTAATAGGCAATACCAATTTTCTATGCGGTAGTAAATGCGCGCGTTAAAAACGTCCACCATATTGCACAGCGTTGGCTCAAAAGCTGTTGATGTTTTTTCGTTGCCCGTTAAAATATTAACGCAACTTTTGAAAACGCATGTGTAAACAGCGCGCGCAAAACTTTGCGTTGCGGGAAAGCACACCCCCGGGTAGCTTTCCTGTATATTACTGCTGTTCAAAATAATCTCGTCGCCCTTTGGCAGTGCTGTTATTGGGCGGCATTGCAAAATAAAAATTTCATCGCCTTTTATGCAAAATTCAATGTCGCAATAATGGCCAAACACATTTTGTATGCGCTCGCCCTGCAAAACAAGGCTTTGCACTGTTTTACGGGGCAGTTTAATTTTGGCATCTTGCGTTTTGAAATAGTATTTTTCGTCGGGCTTGCTGTAATGGTATGTGGTTGTGGGTGCGGTGCCGTCTACAACGCCACTGCCACAACCCTTTGAAACAACAATTAAAGTTTCGCTTAAAATGCCGTGTGGGTTTGCTGTGAAAATAACGCCGGAATAATCTGCCGTTATCATCTCTTGTATTATAACATTCATTTTGCCGTTATCGCTGATGTTAAGCGCTTTTGTGTAGTGTACAGCATCTTTAACACTGTGCAAAACTTTTGCAACAGCTGTGGTAATGTCATTTCTTTGAACATTCAGCAATGTTAAAAATTGCCCCGCATAAGAGTGGGCGGCACCGTCCTCTTTTGAAAAAGAACTGCGCACGGAAAACAAACTGCTCTCAGAGAAAGATAAATCTATATTTTCTGCACTGTTAACCGTTATAAATTTAGGCACATTAAAGCCGTTTTCTTTTAGTTTTTTTAAGTTTGTGCTTTTGATAATTACACCCCTTTTAAGCCGCTAAAAATTAATTCAACTACGTTTTTGTTTCGCCAAAAGTGCCAAAACAAAAAGCGTGTTGATAATTGAAAAATGAAAGGACAATTTTGTGAAAAACAAGGTAAATTTTAAAAAACAACTGCGCCGAAAACAAGGTAAACAGGAATTGTAACAAGCATAATTCCCTCTTGAATATAGGTGTAAAGCTCAACTTTTTTAACAAGAATAAATTGGTTTGGGTTTTTGTTGAACTTTATAAAAATTAGTGATATATAAACACAATTTAAAAACAAAAGGGCAACGGAAATTATGTTTAAATTCCACAGCAAAATAAAATTTGTAATAATATCCACCCATGTTAAAACGAATATAAAGTTAACAGCTTTTTTATAGCCGAACAGCTTTGAATATGTTGTGTATTCGGTTTCGTTTTTAGGCGCGCGTATTTTGCGTGAAATTTCCCAAATTAATGCCGGAAAATAGAGGGTGAAAGCCATTAAAAAAGTGTAGATGCTAAACGGGTTAAGCCCGTATTTAATTACGGTGAAAGAAATTACGTAAAGGTTTAAAATAAATTGCACGGGGTTATGCGTTACTAATGCGAGCGGTAAACTTTTTTGAATTTTATGCTTTTTAAAAAACCATAAAGCCATTAAAGAGCCATAAGTGTATAGCAATAAGCAAAACAAAAAATTATTCATGAACAAGAAATTTAAAAGCAAAGTTATTGCGATAACAGGGATTATAACAAGGAGCAAATCTTTTTTAAACACCCTGCCCGAGGCAAGAGGCCTGTGCGCAAAAAGGCGCTTGTCGTGCTCGTAATCTTTAAAATCGTCCGCTATTCTAAGCCACATTAAAAACGAAAAAACTGTGAAGCCGCCAATAATTTCCTGCATGCCCAAAGTGAAAGAGTTTACCTCATTGTTCAAAAGCAAAATAAAATAAATTTCGCCAAACACTATAAAGCCCAGCAAAATGCGTGGCAAAATAGGGTACATCTCTTTAAAATAAATATTAATTCTTTTCAGCATGTGCTATAATTTCTCCTAAGCTCATTTTGGTTTCAATGCCCAAAGCAGACATTTTTTCTATAATTTCGCACGGCTTTAGCGCCCCTTTTTCAAAAAGCTGAACAATTGTGGAGCCGCCATATTCAAACATGCCTTTTTCTTCACCTTGTAAAAATTTGCCGCTTTCTTTTCTGTTTGTTATTTTGCCCACAAGCATGGCGCCAATTTCCACAAAAGCGCAACTGTTGAAAACATCACTTTTAAAAAGCGTGATACAGCGTGTGTTTTTAAAATAGTTGCCCTTTATGCCGCTAATGGGGCGCACTGTGTGCAAACTGCCTTTTATGCGCTTATACGCTGTTATTTCGCCGTTGCACGGGAAGATATAGCGGTGGTAATCTTTCAAAGTTAGGCGGTGAACAAAGCAAATGCCACCGCTATATTTTTGCGCAAGAGCTTTGTTGCTAAAAAGCTCGCACAAATTGTAAGTGCTGTTTTTTATGTTTAAAGTTAAATTATCCTCTATGTAAAAACACATTGTAAGGCTGTCTGCCGGGCTAAGCAGTGCGTTTTTTTGCACCGTTATATGCCGTTGCTCTTTCCTTGTGAAAAATTCGTTAAAGCTGTTGTAATTTTCTGCGCTATATTCTTTGTTTGGGTAATGTTCACTCAAAAAAACATCAAGCTTTTTCTTTGAAAATTTACTGCTGTAAAAAAGCCCTGCAAGAAAAGAAAAATATCTTCTTGCAAAAACGGCCTTTAAAAGAACCCTTCCCGGTAACGTTTTGTATAAAATATGCAGTTTTTTATCATCAGAAGAGTGCTCGCGGCAAAGCTTGCCGCTTTCTTTGCTGTAATAATAACGTTCATTGCTCATAACAGCATAATTCCCACGCTTACAAAAACCGCCAAAAGCGCAAAAAACACATAGCCCTTTTTACCCGGTTTTTTTATTTTAATGTCGAGAACAAATAAAAATGCAATGATGATGTAAAGTGATGCTAAGCCTAAATTAAACACAAATTCGCTAAAAACGGCACTAAGCAAATAGTAAACGGGCAAAATAAGCGCACTGTAAGTTACGGCAAGGCCCCTAAAATGCGTTTGCGTGCCCTCGCTGTTTGTTTGCACATTAAAAAAGGCAAGCCTTATTATTGCCGCAAGCGCATAAAAAACACACACAAACCCCAAAGTGCCCAAAACGGCAAAGGCAATTGCGCACGGCAGTGCAATGAATGAAACGGCATCTGCAAGGGAATCTATTTGCACACCGAAAAGCTCTGCGCTTTTTGTGCGCTTACAGCGCCTTGCAAAAGCACCGTCGAACATATCGCAAATGCCTGCAAAAATTAGCGCTAAAAAAGCATAATTCACATTGCCGTTAAAGGCAAAAAACACACCCGAAAGCGCCAAAACAACACCTAAATATGTTATTAAAACGCTTTTGTTATACTCGCCTATAAATTTCATAAAACCACCATTGTCATAAATTATCTCGAACTTTTAAATGCAACAAAACTACATTCACGCTAATATGCGTTAAAGCGCCCACTAAAACATATAAAATGGCACGCTGCATGGAAAATGCACCTAAAGCGAAAAGAGCAATTGCAACGCCCGTTACGGAATCAAACCTATCTACAATAAAAAATACAACGCCTTTTGCGCCCTTGCCCGTTTTACCCGCCTCTATGGATAACCGCCGCTTTATAAAGCTGTTTGGCAGTTCAAAAAGCATGTAGGCAAAGCCTAAAAGTGCACCGGAAAGCAAGTTGAAATAAACGGTGTTTTGTGCATTTGTGTATAGCTCGTTTAAATTTTGCATAAAGGGCAAAGCGCAAAAAAAGCCCCATAGCATTTGCATGATAGCGGTGAAAACAACCATAGAGAAAAAACCTATCCATGTTTTGTTTTTGCCGAATATGGGCTTTTTGTCTATAAATGTTCTGCTTGCATCTATAGGTGTTGCGTTTTGTTTATACAAAGCGGTTTTTGTGAAAAGCATGTTGGCAACTGCGCCAAAAACAACAGGTGCTATGGTTATGTAAATTTTTATCATAAATTTAGCTTGGGCAAAAGTATGAGCGCTTGTGTTATAAAAAAGCCTATGCCAAACGCTAAAACAACAGATGCCGCTATATCCTTTATGTTTTTAATTCGCTCGTTGTGCTCGGGGCTTATGATATCGCAAATTTGCTCTAATGCGGTGTTGGCAAATTCTGCCGAAAAAACGCCTGCGGTTAAGGCAAACAAAATGCAAAATTCAATAGCTGTGCTTTTAAAAGTTATGTTGAGCACAAAAAATATTAAAAAAATTGCGATATAGTATTTAAAATTCTTCTCGGTTGCAAAAGCTTTGCGAAAGCCTGTAAGCGCACATTTTACGCTTTGTAGAAATGTTTTGTTTTTCACTTTTGCTCCCCTTTTTATAAATAAATTTTGCCGCTTAGCACTGCCTTTTTAAAAGCGCTGTTTTGCGTTAATTTAAAGTAGCTGTTAGGAATTATTCGAATATGTTTTTTGTTTTACTAAGCATCAAAAAAGCCTAATGCACCTAAATATAATAGCATGTTTTGCAAGAATGTTCAATGTTTGGCATGTTTGCATATGCCGCTTTTAACCCCTGTAATCAATTTCGAGTGTGGGCGTTGCGTTAAGGGTAATGCCGGCAATATTGCCGCTGTTAAATTCATAATAGCCCTGTGCGGCAACCATAGCGGCATTATCTGTGCAAAGGCGGATATCCGGCAAAAAAAGCTGCGCTCCCATGTTGTTTATGCCCTCACTTAGCAAATTGCGCAAAGCGTTGTTAGCCGCAACACCGCCGGAAAGGGCTATTTTTTTTGCGTTTTTATCCTTTGCGGCAAGAAGCAATTTCTCGCATAAAATGCTTGTTATTCTGTGCTCAAAACTTGCGCACATGCCGCTAACATCAATTTCTTCGCCTTGCATTTTCGCCTTGTTCACAGTGTTTAAAACAGCTGTTTTAAGCCCGGAAAAACTAACATCATAGCGCCCGCTAACTTTTGGAGTGGGCAAAGCATAAGCTTTTGCGTTGCCGTTTTTTGCCATTTCGCTAACTATAGGCCCGCCTGGGTAGCCCAAATTTAATGTGCGTGCAACTTTGTCGAAGGCCTCACCTGCGGCATCGTCCACAGTGCGCCCTAAAATTTCAAACACTGTGTAATTTTTCACATAAACTATATGGCTATGCCCGCCGCTTGCAACCATGCACAAAAACGGCGGTTTTAAATTAGGGTGCGTTATATAAAGCGATGCAATATGCCCCCTTAAATGGTGAACGGGTATAAGCGGGATATTGTTTGCATAAGACAGCCCCTTTGCAAAATTGACGCCCACCAAAAGCGCACCAATTAAGCCGGGCGCAAATGTAATTGCAACGGCGTTTATATCTTTCATGGTGCAATTTGCTTGCTTTAGCGCATCAAAAACAACGTCGCTTATATATTCAATATGGCGGCGGCTGGCTATTTCAGGCACAATGCCGCCATATTTGTTTTGTTCGTTCGCACTGGAGGCTATGCAGTTAGAATGCACTTTGTATCCGTTTTCCACCACAGCTGCGCATGTGTCGTCACAGCTTGTTTCTATGCCGAGTATAAGCATTTTTTACCCCTTTGTAAGTTAATTTGTATTGAATTTATTTGTGGGAATATTATTGTTTTGTGTTGCCATTGTGAACGGAGTATAGCCATTTGCGTTGCTGCGGTGCTTATCCGTTGTAGTTAAAATGACAGGTGGTTAGGTTTGCTACACATAATATAAATAATATGAAGTTAACCATTTGTCATTCCGAGCGAAGAGAGGAATCCGTAACCCTGTGCGTTTTCAAGGCGCAAAGCGCGGATTTCTCCATTACAGTCGAAATGACAGGTGGTTAGGTTTGCACACATTATATAAATAATCTGAGCTTCGCTCCGATTATTTATATCTTATTTAATGGCGTGGGCAGCGGAGTGCCCACATGCC
>CAYJIT010000038.1:0-9562 GCA_964370365.1 uncultured Bacteroides sp.
TCCTCGACTACGCTCGGAATGACATTAGGGTAAGTGCCTGCGCTCGGAATGACAATTGGCGAACTACGTGTTATTTATATAATGTGTGCAAACCTAACCACCTGTCATTTCGACCGAAGCGGATAAGCACCGCAGTGCAATGCAAGTGAGCAACCGCCGCATAGCGGCGGCACTTGGCGAACTGTAGAAATCCGTGCTTTGCGCTTTGAAAATGCAAGGGTTTACGGATTCCTCGACTACGCTCGGAATGACATTAGGGTAAGTGCCTGCGCTCGGAATGACAAAGGGTAACTACCTGCGCTCAAAACAACAAATATAACTGCACTTACTCCACATACCAAACAACATCAATTTAAACTTCTACCATATAATAAACATGAAAAATTAACGAGAACGGAGCAGAATAAAATGACAAATTATGCAAATGCACTATCTTTGGAATTTAAACTTAACGAAAAACATGTGCAAGACACAATCGCCCTAATAGACGAGGGCAACACCATACCTTTTATTGCGAGGTATCGCAAAGAAGTTACAAATAGCATGGACGACCAAACCCTGAGGGATTTATCCGACCGGCTTATTTATATGCGCAAATTAGACGAGCAAAGGCAAACGGTTATAAACACTATAACAGAGCAAGAAGCCATGACAAGCGAACTTTTAGCCTCTATTGAAAGCGCAAAAACAATGGCGGAGCTTGATGACATTTACCGCCCATATAAACCCAAGCGCAAAACAAGGGCAAGCGTGGCAAAGGCAAAAGGCCTACAACCGCTTGCCGATACCATTTTACAGCAAAACGAGAGCGATATTCCCATTGAGCTTGCAAAAGCCTTTATAAGCGAAGAAAAAGAAGTTGAAAACGAAGAGCAAGCACTTATGGGCGCAAGCGATATTATAGCCGAGAGCATAAGCGATGATGCCGATGTTAGAACAACACTTCGCACTTTATACAAAACAACAGGCTTGGTGCAAAGCAAAGGCGCAAAAGAAGAGGAGAGTGTTTACTCGCTTTATTATGAATTCAGCGAACAGCTGTTTAAAATGGCGGGGCACCGCATTTTGGCAATTGATAGAGGCGAGCGAGAGGGCTTTTTAAAAGTTGATGTGAATGTGGACGAGCAAAGAGCTTATGAGCTGATTTGCAAACGCTATATCAAAAACGAAAGTGCCTGCGCACAAATTGTGAAAGCCGCCGCACAGGATAGCTTTTCTCGCCTTATCCAGCCAAGCCTCGAGCGTGAAATGCGCAGCGATTTAACACAAAAAGCGTGCGATGGCGCAATTAAAGTTTTCAGCAAGAATTTAGAGCAATTATTGCTTGCGCCGCCAATTAAAGGCAAAATTGCAATGGGGCTGGACCCCGGTTACAGAATGGGCTGTAAAACAGCAGTGGTAGACCACACCGGTAAAGTGCTTGACACAGCTGTTATTTTCCCCGTGCCCGAATTTAAGCGTGTGCCCGAGGCTAAGCAAAAAGTTAAAGAGCTTATTAAAAAGCACAAAGTTGAAATTATAGCAATAGGCAATGGCACGGCAAGCAAAGAAACAGAAATTTTTACAGCACAAGTTTTAAAGGAAATAAGCGAAGATATTCAATATATGGTGGTTAACGAAGCGGGTGCGAGCGTTTATTCGGCAAGCAAACTTGCAGCGCAAGAATTCCCCGAGTTCGACGTTAATTTGCGCAGTGCAATTAGCATAGCACGCCGCCTGCAAGACCCTTTGGCAGAGCTTGTTAAAATAGACCCAAAAGCGGTGGGCGTGGGGCAGTATCAGCACGATATGCCACCGGCACAGCTTAGCGGCGCATTGGACGGCGTTGTTGAATATTGCGTTAACACCGTTGGCGTAGATTTGAACACCGCAAGCGCGCCACTGCTTTTAAGGGTGGCGGGCATGAGCGCCGCAACAGCGAAAAATGTTATTTTGCACCGCGAGGAAAACGGCGAATTTAAAAGCCGCAAACAGCTTTTAAAAGTGCCTAAACTTGGGCCAAAAGCCTTTATGCAGTGCGCAGGCTTTTTGCGTGTGCCAAACGCAAAAAACAAATTAGACACAACAGCGGTTCACCCAGAAAGCTATGATGCCGCACAAAAACTTTTAGAGCTTTGCGGCTTTAGCACACAGGATATAGGCACGCAAAAGGTTGAAGATTTAAAAGAAAAGGCGCAAAAACAAGGCCTTGCCAATTTGTGCGAGCAAATAGGCGTTGGCCAGCCCACGCTTTTAGACATGATAGAGGAAATTTTGCGCCCGGGCCGAGATATGCGCGACAATTTACCAAAACCGCTTTTGCGCACAGACGTTATGGACATGAAAGATTTAAAAGCCGGAATGCAATTGACGGGCACTGTACGCAATGTTATAGATTTCGGTGCTTTTGTGGACATAGGCGTTCATCAAGACGGCCTTGTTCACATTAGCCAAATTTGCGATAGGTATATTAAGCACCCGAGCGAAGTTTTAAAAGTGGGCGATGTGCACGAAGTGTGGGTTATAAGCGTGGATATCGACAAAAAACGCATAGCCCTAACCATGAAAGAGCCAAAAGCGCAAACAATGAGTGAATAGCATAGCCTCTTAGAAGTGCGCTTAAATAAACAAGAGAATTAATAAAAGAAACTTTTGCCAATTTTGAAACTTTACCGTTTTATATGCGGCAAACTTATTAATATGCGCAAAAATCAAAAGGTGAATAATGAGAGAAAAAATAAAGAATAATTTTATATACGATAAGGTATTTATAAAATCTGTTTTTGCAATTGCAATACCCATTGCACTGCAAAACATGATAGGTTTTAGCGTTAACGTTGCAGATAGCGTTATGCTTGGCAGCCTTGGCGACACTGCAATTTCAGCTGCAAATTTAGGCACACAGCCATTTTCAATTTTAATGGCTATTTGCTTTGGTTTTTCAAGTGGCGGCAGTGTTTTAATTGCGCAATACTGGGGCAAAAAAGATATGAAAAGCATTAAAAATGTTATGCGCATGAGTATGCAATTAGTGTTTTTAATTGCAAGCCTTATAACAATATTATGCCTTTTGTTTCCAAGCCAAATTATGAGCATTTACTCAAGCGAAGAGGAGATTGTTCAAACGGCGGCATCTTATTTGGGCTTGGTGGCTTTTTCCTACATTCCCTATGCGCTCGCCAATAACTATATGACAAGCCTTCGTGCGATAGAGCAAGTTTTTTTATCCACAGGCATTTATATAGTTAGCTTTTTTGTGAATGTGTTTTTTAACTACACATTCATTTTCGGTGCGTTCGGTGCGCCGCAAATGGGTGTTCGAGGTGCGGCGGTGGGCACAATTTTAGCACGCTTTAGCGAACTTTTTCTGGTTATCCTCTATATGTATTTTGCTGAAAAATGTGTAAAATTTAAATTGCACAATTGTTTTAAAATAAATTTGAGCATAGTTAATAATTACATTAAGCACTCATTGCCTGTTGTTGGCAACGAAGTGCTTTGGGGCGTGGGTTTTTCCCTAACAACCGCAATTATAGGCAATATTGGCAGTGTTTTTGTTGCCGCAAACAGCGTTGCAGGCATTTTAAACCAACTTGCTTTTGTGGGCATTATTGGTGTTGGCAATGCAGCGGCGGTGCTAACGGGCAAAACAATAGGCGAGGGCAAAATTGAAAAGGCTAAAAAAATTGCAAACAGTATGCTTATAATGTCTTTCTTTATGGGAATATTCAACTGTTTTTTCATTTTGCTTTTGCGCTACCCTTTCTTAAGTTTTTACAATATCTCACAGGCAACTTACGATGCCGCCTTAGACATAACCGCAATTATGGCACTGCTTCAAGTGGTTATTGCAATTGATATAACTTGCATAATTGGCATATTGCGCGGCGGCGGCGACACAAAAGTTTCCTTTGCCATAGATTGCGGTGCGCTTTGGCTTGTAAGTTTACCCGCAGGTGTTATATTCGGGCTTATAATAGGCGTTCCTGTTCCAATGGTTTATGCCTGCTTAAAATTAGATAGCATAATTAAAGCCACTTTGTCTTTGCTTAGAATACGCTCGGGCAAATGGATTAGAAATGTTACGGAATAGCGTTTTTATATTAACCGTGAACACAACAGCACAAAACAGCATATATTATAACGTGCCCTTGTGCAAATTAAACAAAAAACAGTGAATACAAAAAGAAAACTTGACTTTGTGTAAAATTTAGAGTAAACTTAGGTGTAAGCATTTTATAAGGCGGAATTTATGCAAAAAGAAATTGAGAGTGAAGTCTGTTTAGCAAAAAACGGCGATGAACGTGCATTGTCGCACTTAATGGCGGCTTTTGCTCCTACAATAAAGGCTTGCGGCGCAAAATATGTTTGCCCGGGCCTTGAATATGAAGACATTGCCCAAGAATGTATGATAGCACTTTTTAGAGCCATAATTTCTTATAACAAAGAAAAGGGCGCATCTTTTCCAACCTATGCATCCACTTGCATTGAAAACGCTGCTGTTTCCGCACTTAGAAGTGCGAACAGGAAAAAGCATTTTGCGCTTAACACAGCTGTTTCTCTTGCAGATACAAACGAAAACGAGAGCGAGCAAAGCGCAGAAGATGTGGTTTTCAAAGCAGAAAGCTACAACACGGCAATAAAGCACATAAACAACAAATTATCACAGCTTGAAAAAAATGTGCTTTTCGCTTTTCTTGACGGTGCAAGCTATTTGCAAATAGCAAACCGTTTAAATATCACCGAGAAATCGGTGGATAACGCCTTACAGCGCATAAGAGCAAAATTGCGCTGAGCGGCAAATTAGTTTTTTGGCGCTTCGCGCCAATATATATGCCCCAAGTAGCTTAAAACAGAGCGTTGGTCCAAGATCAAAGGTGTCGGTTTAAATCCTTCCGCGGGCAAAAATCTTTATATCCGATAGGAGAAAAAACTATGTACGAAGACAGATCATTAGCATGCAAAGATTGTGGAAACGAATTCACTTTCACAGCTGGCGAGCAAGAATTTTATGCAAGCCGTGGCTTTGAAAATGAACCCCAACGCTGCAAAACTTGCCGTGACGCTCGCAAAAATGCAGTTCGCGGTGCTCGTGAAATGCACACAGCAGAGTGCGCATCTTGCGGCAAAGAAGCACGCATTCCTTTCAAACCTCGCGAAGATCGCCCGGTTTACTGCAGTGAATGCTTTGCTAAAATGAGAGAAGAGGGTTAATCTTCTTTTAAAGCTACGGAATATAACTTTAGGGCAATTTCGTAAAACTTAAGGGGGCTGTTTTTACAGCCCTCTTTTTTGTGCGCAAAACCCCTTTAAACAAATTACAAAATAATACAAAATATCATTTTATTTGACTAAATTTGTAATAAAGCATATAATATTACATTATATTATATAATTACTATTGGTGATGTTTTTGAAAAAGTTTGCCCCTTACATATACACCGGCTTTAGGTTTTTTTACTTGTTTGTGTCGGTTTTATACATGGAAGTTTTGTTAAAGCTTTGGTGCTTTGACATTTTTTTAGGTGCAAATTTCACCTATATTATTATGTTTAGTGCGCCAATTTGTTTGCTTTTAGCCATTTTATGCTCTTTGTTTGAAAAGCGCACAAACAAATTGCTTTACGGCATAATTTTGCTTGTGCTTGGCGCATATTATATGGCGCAAAATGTTTATTACACCGTGTTCAATTCCTTTTTGCTTTTAGATAAGCTAAATATGGTAACAAGTGCCATATCCAATTATTGGCGCGAGGCATTTATTGGCCTAATTGATAGCATTGCTGTGGTTTTAGGTGGTTATGTTCCGTTTATAGCATTTGCACTGCTTTGCACATTAAGCCTTAAAAAGCCGCTTGTATCCAAAATTTTCACACTTAGCTTCAAGCGTTTGCGCATGAAAAAAATTGCCTATTTGCTTTTGTTTTTTGCGCTATTTCAAAGTTTTGCCGTAAGCGCCACTTATTCCTCAAACAACGGAATTTTAAGCCCAAGCGCTGTTTACACAAGCGCGTGGACGCCTGAGCTGTCCATGGCAAGTTTTGGCAATTTAACAACTTTGCGCCTTAATTTTCAGCAAACTTTATCGGGCGGCAATGCGGTGCAAAGCGTTTTTGCGCAAAGTGAAAACGAAAGCGAACAGGGCGGCCAACAAATCACAAGCGAAGAGCCCGAGCATGAGCAAATTGAGCAAATTATATATGATGCCAATATAACAGATATAGATTTTAACGCACTTATAGAGCAAGAAACAAACGAAGAAATTATAAAGCTGCACGAATATTTCAGCGAAAAACAGCCCACATTGCAAAATGAATACACAGGGCTTTTTGAGGGCAAAAACTTAATTTTCATAACAGCCGAAGGCTTTTGGAACTATGCCGTAAACGAAGAGTATACACCAACATTGTATAAACTTGCAAACGAGGGCTTTGTTTTTGATAATTTCTACACACCGCTTTGGTGGACGAGTACATCTGACGGTGAATTTGTTGCTACAAACGGGCTATACCCCCTAAACTACACACAGGCATTTCAAGAAGTTTCAGATAATTACGCACCCTACACCATGGGCAATATTTTAAGCGAGCAGGGCTATGAAACAACGGCATATCACAACCACACCTACACATATTATGCAAGGCATATAACGCACCCAAATATGGGGTATGATTTTTACGGGCTTGGAAACGGCCTTGAAGTTACACCCACTTGGCCTGAATCTGACCTTGAGATGATGGAGTTAACCATGGGGCAAACTTTATCGGGCTCTATGCCTTTTCACAATTACTATATGACGGTTAGCGGCCATTTATATTACACATTTAACGGCAATGCAATGAGCACAAAGAATATGCAAGCGGTTGAAGATTTAGATATGAGCGAAGAGGCAAAAGCATATATAGCTTGCCAAATAGAGCTGGATAAAGCGCTTGAATATGTTATGAGCGAGCTTGAAAAAGCGGGCGAGCTTGAAAACACCGTTATATGCCTTTCGAGTGACCACCATCCATATGGGCTAAGCGAAGAAACCATGGACGAATTTTACGGCGGCGCTATGGATAAAAATTTTGAGATGTATAAAAACACGCTTATTCTTTACAGTGCCGATATGAGCGAGCCTGTGTACATTGACAAAGCCGCCGCCTCTGTTGACATTTTGCCAACGCTTTTAAATTTGTTTGGCATTGAGTACGACAGCCGCCTTTTGATGGGCAGTGATTTATTAAGCACTGAAGAAGGCCTTGTAATTTTCTCTAACAAAAGTTTTTTAACAGACGAGGGCGCATATAATTCAATTACAGATACATTTGAACCAAACGCAAACAGTACAGCAAGCGATGCCTATGCAATGCAAATTTTTAACGAGACACAAGAAATAACCGCCATCAGTGAGGCGGTTATTATGAATGATTATTACCGATATGTTTTTGAAGCGTTTGAATAGTTTTGCAAGAAGTTTTTTAGCGCCAAAAGTTCTAAAACAGCGCAATGCGCTGATGTATGTTTGATGTAGGTTTCAGGTTTTGGGCTAAGCCGAAAAACATATTAGTTTTAATTTTAAACGAAAGTTTAAAGCATTATGAATAAACTTTTTTCAGCAAGGTTTCAACTTCGTTAGTTTTTAACACTTTGCCGTAGGAAACAACTTTTCCGTTAACAACAAGTGCCGGTGTGCTCATAACGCCATAGCTTGAAATGGCGGCAAAATCTGTAACATGGTCTATTTCCTCGTTGATAGATAAATTTATAAGCGCCTGTTTTGTTGCCGCTTCAAGCTCGTTGCATTTTTTGCAGCCCGAGCCCAAAATTTTTATAGCCGCGCCGTTTTCCATGTTAGCCTTAGCGTTTTCAACGCTTTGTGCATCTATGTCGCCACAACAAGAGCCGCTTTTTTGTGTGGCTTCTTTTTTTGCCGCTATTTCAGTGGCTGTGCACATGCCGCCGCAATCGCAAGGCAGTAATTCCTCGCCGTTTTCATTCACTTGCACTGCGCTTTCGTTTTGCGCTTCGCAATTGCCACCGCAATCGCAAGCTTGCTCTTTTTCTTCTTTCTTTTTTAAAAAATCAAAAAATCCCATAATTATCTCCTTTTTTCTATTAAATTAAAACGTATTGAAATGCGTTAAACAAATAGCCAACGCTTATAATGCCTATTGCACATATTGCAATAAATGCCGCTAACAGTTTAGGCTTAACCGCCTTTTTAAGCATAATCATAGAGGGCAAGCTAAGCGCTGTAACAGCCATCATAAACGAGAGAATTGTGCCAAGCTGTGCGCCCTTTGCCAAAAGCGCCTCTGCAACGGGAATTGTGCCGAAAATATCCGCATACATGGGTATACCAACAAGTGTTGCCAAAAATACGCCAAACGGGTTATTGCTTCCCAGAACAGCCTCTATAATATTTTGCGGTATCCAGTTGTGAATAAAAGCGCCTATGCCAACGCCAACCAATATATAAGGGAAAACCTTTTTAAATGTGTTTACCACTTGCTCTTTAGCAAAAATCAACCGCTCTTTAACTGTTAAGCTCGGTGAATCTATATCAACGCTGCCTGCATTCAAAATAAAATCTTCAACATATTTTTCCATGCCAAGTTTTTGAAGCAATGTGCCGCCTATAACCGCTATTATAAGCCCTACTATAACATAGGCAAGCGCAACCTTCCAGCCGAAAATGCTCATCAGAAGAACCAAACTGCCCAAATCTACCATAGGTGAAGATATTAAAAAGCTGAACGTTACACCCACGGGAAGCCCTGCGCTTGTGAACCCCATGAAAAGCGGAATTGAAGAGCACGAGCAAAACGGCGTAACCGTTCCCAAAAGGGCGGCTATTATATTTGCCCAAATGCCTTTAAACCTGCCCAAAATTTTCTTGCTGCGCTCGGGTGGAAAAAAACTTTGTATATAAGATATAATAAATATAAGCGAACAAAGAAGAACAGTTATTTTAATAACATCGTATATAAAAAACTGCACGCTGCCGCCCACTGCGCTTGATATATCCAGCCCCACGCTTGTTAAAATATTCCCCACAAGATCGTTAAGCCATTTCATCCCAAGCACTTGGTTTTGTATAAAGTTCCAAACATTGCTTATTGCTTCCATAGTATCGCCTTTCTTAAATCAAAAAAAATCAATGTGTTTGTTAAAAAATAAAACCCGGCAAGTGCCAAATCAATATTTTTTGAACTAATAACAGTATATGCTATTTTTTTGAAAATGTCAATACGTTAAATAAAAATTATTTGATTTTAGAAATTGTACCTAAAAAAACTATGAAGAAAGCGGCGCTAAACTATATATTTAGTGCGATATAGTAATTTAGCGCAAAATGCAATTCATAAAAGTTTAAAAGCAAACATAGTTAGAAATAAACTTTTATAGGATAAACAAACGAAAAAATAAGGCGCAAAGAACAGACTTCTCCATTGCTGCCGAAATGATAGGCGGTTGGGTTTGCCTAAACCCTTTCGGGAGGGCGTGGAAACCCTCCCCTACAGCCGAAATGACAGGCGTTTAGGTTTGCCTAAACCCTTTCGGGAGGGCGTGGAAACCCTCCCCTACAACGGGCGGA
>CAYJIT010000038.1:9662-13704 GCA_964370365.1 uncultured Bacteroides sp.
GGTTTGCCTAAACCCTTTCGGGAGGGCGTGGAAACCCTCCCCTACAACGGGCGGATATGGAATTTGTCCCTACGAAATGCAGTGAGGGTTGCTACATATTATATAAACAATGGGTAGTTACCCTGTGTCATTGTGAGCGAAGAGAGGAATTCATAACCCCCATATGTATTCAAGGCACAAACCTCAACAAAAACATCAAAACAAATTTTACTATTTGCAGTTTTGCAACATATTTGTTTTTGTGGTAAAATATACCTATACAAAAGCACTTAGGCGGCAATGCTTAAGCACAAACCGCATATTAGTGTGCATTTTTTTGCTTTTGTTTAACCTAAAACTTAATTATAAAAAGAAACGAGATAATTATGCAGTGGAGTGATATTCAAATAGCTGTGCCCGCCATGCACACACAAGTTGCGCAAGATGTTGCACTTTGTGTTTCAAATGCAGGCATATATGTGGAAGACCAAATGCAAGAAGAATTGGCGCTTTTAAAAGAGAGCGAGCGCGATATTCACCACGACGTTTTTTTGTGCGAACAGCGCACACATGCAATAATTCACCTTTATGTTAGCGAGTGCGACGACAAAGAGGAAATTATGCAAATTTTGCACGAAAAAATGAAAAACACTAATTTGCCCTATGTTATAAAAGATGAGCAAATAAAACAAGAAGATTGGGAAAACAGTTGGAAAGCATATTATAAACCAATTGAAATAGGCGAGCGCCTTGCAATTGTGCCGTGCTGGCAGGAATTTGAAACACAGCGCATAAAGGTGAATATAGACCCCGGCATGGCGTTTGGAACAGGCACGCATGAAAGCACGTCGCTTTGCCTTTTGCAGTTAGATAAACTAATTAAAGGCGGTGAGCGCGTGTTAGACATTGGCACGGGCAGTGGCATTTTGGCAATTAGCGCTGTTAAACTTGGGGCAAAAAGCGCCGATGCAATTGATATTGACCCCATGTGCGTTAAAATTGCCGCCGAGAATTCGCAAATTAACGGCACACAAAACAGCATAAATGTGCACCTTGGTGATTTAAGCGAAAAAGCCACAGGCATTTATGATATTATTTGCGCAAATATTATTGCGAGCATAATTATTAAACTTGCACCCTCAATAAAACCGCTTTTAAGCGAAAACGGCGTTTTCATAGCCGCAGGCATTATTGAAGAGCGCCTTAGCGAAGTGCAAAGTGCAATAATAAGCGCCGGGCTAAGCATAGAGCATGTTTTAAGGAAAAACGGCTGGGTTGCGCTTGTAATTAATTAAGCAATGCTTGAGCGGCAATGCTTAAACACATACTGCCTTGCAAACTTGCAAAACAACAAAGTTTTCAGGCTTTACTTATCCTAAAAAATGCTATATAATAGTAAAAAACAATAAAAACGAAAGTGGGTTTGTTATGGAATATAAAGAGCGCAAACGTTGGGTGTTTTTTGCACTACCCTTTACATTTACCGTTTACTACATTCAAGAGGAAATTCTGCGCATTGAAGAGGGTTTTTTAAACAGAAAAGAAAACGACTGCTATATGTATAAAATCCAAGATGTTACACTGCATGCCAGTTTGGCGCAAAGGATATTTGGGCTTGGCACGGTTGTTTGCCACACGGGCGATACAACCCACCCAACTATTGAAATTAAAAACATTAAAAATGCAAGAGAAATTAAAGATTTCATAATTAAAAAATCGGAGGAGCACCGCATAAAACGCCGCACTGTAAACATGCAAAACATTGGTGTTGGCGATAATATCGACGGTGTGGATATGTTTGAGTAGAAAAAATGCAAAAACCCGCACAATGAACAAAAAAATACAAATTTGTCTAAATATTGCTTTTTTTGCGCTTGTTCCTTTAATAACCATTATTACAACAGAATGGATTGCAAGGGGCACCTTAGGCGCACACGAGCGAGATTTAGGCTTTTTCGAGGCCTTGGCCGTTAGGCCCTGGGCCTTTTTAATTGCGTATTTATTGCTTTTGCTAATTTACACATTTATTGCCTTTTTATTTAACAGCCATATACCGGCAGTTTTATGCGTTTTTCTTTTGGGCAATGTGCCGGCAATAATAACTTATTTTAAGCTAAGTTTTCGAAACGAGCCGTTTTTGCCGTGGGACTTATATCAGATAAACCAACTTGTTTCCATAACAGGCGAGCTTGATTTTGTTATTACTGCGCCAATGATAATTTCATTGCTAATAATAATTGCACTTTTTGTATTAAGCCGTTATGTTAAACTGTTTGAAAAAACAAGCGAAAACAGCCTTATAATTAAGCGCCTTTGCATTGCCCTTGTGCTTTTAATTTTATTTTTGTGCATGATATTTTTTGTGTTTTTAAACAGCGCGGCAACACAGGCGCTGGGCATAAAAGAAGATATGTGGATGCAAGACCGCTATTATAGATTTAACGGTGTTATAACAGGCTTTTTAACAAATTTGCAAATGCTTGCAATACAAAAGCCCGAAAATTATTCACAGCAAACGGTTGAAGAAATTTTGCAAAGTGTGCAGGAAAACCCGCAGCCGCTTTTTGAAAACTCGCCTGCGCAAACAGGCAGTTTTACACAGCAAAACCCCGATATTATTTATATTATGGCAGAGGGTTTTTGGGATATGCAATTGCTGCCGGGCATAGAGTACGACCGCCCTCTTACCGAAAACTTGCAAAACTTGGCAAAAGAGGGCGCAAGCGGCTATGCACTTTCGCCAAGCTATGGCGGCGGCACATGCGATGTTGAATTTGAACTGCTCACGGGCTTTTCAATGGAATTTGTGCCCTCGGGCAGCAAGCCTTATCAGCAATATATAAACAGCGACGTTTTTTCTATCGCTTGGCATTTGAAAGATCAAGGCTATGAAACGCTTGCAATTCACGGCTATGGCGAGCGCTTTTGGAACCGAGATGTAGCCTACCCACGCCTTGGCATAGATGATTTTATATCCGAAGAGGATATGCAAGGTGCGCACAGAGAGCGCGGCTTTATTTCAGATGAGGCAATGGTTGATAGGATAATTCAAGAGCAAAGCCAGAGGGCAAGCGATGAAAACCCGCTTTTTATACACGCTGTTACAATGCAAAACCACACAACTTATTCGCCAAATAGATACCCCGAGAATGAAAGGGTTAAAATTACGCAGAACAGCGCAAATTTATCCGATGATATTATAGGGCAAATGGAAGATTGCGCCACGGGCATTTATGAGATGGACAAAGCCCTTGGGATGTTAACCGATTATCTGCGCACAATAGAGCGCCCCACAATAGTGGTGTTTTTTGGCGACCATTTAAACCCAATGTCGGACGGATACGGCATTTTTGAGGACACAGGCTTTATTGAGCAAGGCGACACCTCGAACCCCAAAATGTTTGAAACGCCACTGCTTATATGGAGCAATCAATCTCACGAGCAAATAAATTTAGGCACAATATCAGCTTATAACATCACACCGTTGATGATGGATTTATACGGCCTTGAAAAACCGCTGTACTTTGAATTTTTAGCACAGCAGATGAATTTATACACAGCGGCAAGCAAGGGCACAATTTATTATGCAAACGGCAATGTTACAAGAGAAGTTACACAGGAACAAGAAAACTTGCTTTATAGCCACTCTGTTTTACAATACGATTTGCTCTTCGGGCAAGAGTATCAAACAGCGCTGTGGTAAAAATTCAACTTAACCATGTATGAAACACATTTGTAGTTAATAGTTAAAAGTGCACTTTACATTTGCATAAATTAAACTTATAAAGGGGTTAGGCATGAAAAAATATATACGTTTTTTGTTTTTATTGGCAATAATTTTAAGCTTATTGCTTTTTGCAGCTTGTGCCGGCAACGCACAAGAAAGCCTGAGCGGCTCACAAGATAATTCACAAATATATGAAGCAAACAGCACCGAAAACAGTACCGATGAAACCGACGAAAATTCTGTGAAAGACGGTTTTGTGCTTGTGCCCGATTTCACACAGCTACCCTTAAGCGAAGCACAGGCACTTGCGCAAAGCATAAACTTAACGCTTAAAAT
>CAYJIT010000039.1:0-13661 GCA_964370365.1 uncultured Bacteroides sp.
GGCTGTTTTACCGATAGCTCGCCCTCCCATAGGTGCGATATAGCTACACCCCTGAATTATCTGGCACCCTAAATAACAGTAAATAATGCTTGTATTTAGAGAATAAAATGTATTATACAGGATAACACCTAATTTGTCCATTTTTTGTGCTAATCCACCTTGATTTATCACTTTTTTACTTAAAGCTTAAAATTCTTACACCACTTACAGCTTTAGTAAAAGCTTATTTAAAAGGCCTTTACACAAGCCGACACTTAAGCATTCCTGTTAATCCTAACATGATAATTTTAATCTTCTACCCTTCATCACATTTTTCAAAACTCATCAGAAACTGTGCGCCATTATCTTTACTTTTTACTGTTATTTCCCCTTTCATCATCTCAACGCTCGATTTTGCTATTGGCAAACCAAGCCCACAATTGCCATTTTCCCCTTTATAAAAGCGCTCGAAAATATGCGGCAAATCTTTCTCGCTTATTCCTTTTCCATCATCACTGATTATAATTGATACACGATTTTTTTCGGTTTTCACACAAACATTAACTTCATTTTCAGCATGGCGAATTGCATTAGAAAGCACATTCATAATGCTTTGGCGCAGCAGCTCTTCATTAGCGTTTATATTTATTTCTTCACTCGGCAAATTTATTAATATTTCTTTGTTATTGCCATGTGCACACCCTTTTATTGCTTCAAAACAATCGCTTACAAGTTTGCACAAATTCATTTTAGCCATTACATATTTGCCCTCAAAATTTTCCATTCTCGCAAGTGATAAAATACTATCCACAATATAAGTAATCCGCTTTGTCTCATGCAATATCACGTTCATAGCGCTATCTTTATCTTCAAAAACATTTTGCATAATTCCCTCTGCATAGCCTTGTATACTCGTCAGCGGTGTGCGCAATTCGTGCGAAACATTTTGCAAAAAAGCCTTTTGTTTTTTATCGTAATTGTATATTCTTTCATTCATTTCATTAATTTCAGTTGCAAGTTCTTTTAACTCAATGCTATTTTGGTCTTCGCTAACATTTAAAATTTCCACGGTTTTCATTTGCTTTACGGTTTTTGAAATTTCTTGAATTGGCATGGCTATGCCTTTTGCTAATTTTTGCGAAACAACTATAAAAATTACTACGCTTAACAATAAAATTAGCACCATTAAAACATTTACCATTGCAACAAAGCCCTCGGCAAAATAACCTTGCGAAATGTAAATTGCAGTTTGCCCTTCTGGTAATTCATCTATATTAATCCACATTGCGTGGTAATATTCACCGCCTACATTAAAAGACACTATCTCCTCTTCTAATGCGGTGCTTGTTAGCTCACCCGCTTTTTGCACTATATTATCGGGCAGTTTGTCTTCGCCGCCTCGAGCTATGTCATTATACTGCCCATTTTCGGCAATAATTATCTGCATATTATCGTCTTTTTCTAAAACAGGCAATAGCATATGCGTCGGCATTCTGTTATCATGGTTTTGTGCTCCGTTAGCATAAGAAACGTCCTGTCTAAGCCTTTTTGCAGCTTGGCTTAAATTTTCTTCCGCTTGGTTATAAGCATAAAAATTTACAAGAACATTAAAAATAATTAAAACGCTTAATTGTAGCACCACAATTAAAACAACATACGGTCTTATTATTTTTTGTTTAAGTGATGTTATTTTCAATTTTCTTTTTCCTCCAATTTAAAGCCAAAACCCCAAACTGTTGTAATTTTCGCATTAGTTTTGTTCAATTTTTTGCGCAACCTTTTAACCACATCATCCACTGCCCTTGTATCAATACTCTCTTCAAAATTCCACACATTTTTTAAGAGTTCTTCTCTTTTCACAGCTCTTTTGCTGTTTTTAAATAGGTATAGCAATAGTGCAAACTCCATAGGTGTTAAATCTATATTTTTATCATTGCTTGTACACGTGTGCGCTAAATTATTCATTTTTACATTGCCAAATTTTACAATATCATTTTGCGGTGGTTGCGCCGCACTGCGCTCAATATTAATGCGCCTAAATATGCTTTTAACCCTGGTTACAAGTTCTATTGGCGAAAACGGCTTTGTTATATAATCATCTGAACCTATTGAAAGGCCTGTAATTTTATCAAGCTCGCTATCCCTTGCAGACACCATTATTATAGGCACATTGTGCTCTTTTCGCAGTTCCATGCATATTTCAATTCCACTTTTTCCGGGCATCATAATGTCTAAAATTACTAAATCGCAAGCTTTTTCACAAAAGGCATTAAGCAAAGCATCGCCTGTTTCAAACGCACATGTTTCAAAGCCTTCTTTTTTCAAAAAGCCCTCAATTATATCACGTATGTTTTTTTCGTCATCTGCAATGTATATAAGTTTGCTCATTTTCACAAATGTCCTTTCGGTTTAATTAAAAAGCGATAATATAAATTTCATTATACCACTTAAATGTTATTGAATGGTGAAAACTTTATACGGGCTATGGCATTTAGTATTGTATGCAAATTCAACAACACTATTTTGCCATAACCCGATAATATGTGTCACTATAATTTTAAGCAATTTCTTTTTTTGTTAGCTTAATTTGCTTTTGTGTTTGCCCTGTGTAAATATTCCCATCTATAATTTGCACCACTCGCTGTGCATTGCTTGCAAGCTCTGCGTCGTGGGTTATCATAACAATGGTGTTGCCCATGCTGTGAAGCTTATGAAAAAGCTCCATAACTTCTGCGCCTGTTTTGCTGTCGAGCGCACCTGTTGGCTCATCTGCAAGCAAAATTGCAGGCTCTCCCACAAGAGAACGTGCAATTGCAACACGTTGCTGCTGGCCGCCGCTAAGCTCTGACGGGCGGTGTTTTACCCTTTTCGTAAGCCCAAGCATATCTATTGTAGGCTGTGCATATTCAACTGCCTCGCTGTGCGACATGCCGCGTATTAAAAGCGGCATAATTATGTTTTGCAATGCCGAATATGTGGGAATTAACTGATACTTCTGAAAAATAAAACCTATTTTTTCGTTGCGTATTTTTGTGAGTTTTTCACCTTTTAAGCTGTGCACGGCAACACCGTCAAGGTAATATTCACCGCTGTTGCACAAATCCATACAGCCCACTATATTCATAAGCGTGCTTTTTCCACTGCCCGAGGGGCCAAGCACCGCCACAAACTCACCTTTTTTTACATTAAAATCAACCGATTTTAATACGGTAAGCTCCTCGCCGCCTGTGTTGTATTTTTTAACTATGCTTTTCATTGTAATCATAAGGTTTATTCCTTTCTCTTTAGTATTTTTAATTTACTTTTAGTTGTAAAATTAATAAATATACATAAAGTAAATTAAATTATTGTAAATAATAACTTATTATATTTTGTTTATTTTCATTAGACACTATCAATTAAATTTACCCTAAAATATTAATCGATGTCAAATTGTCGCTTTCATCAAGCATTACCGTGATGTACATATCTTCTGTAATTTGTGAAAATGTCATCTCTGTGCCAAACTGCACAACAGGTGTTGTTACAGGCACATTAAATGTTCTTGTCTCGTCTGTAAGTGTTACTATCTCGCTGTAATCTTGCCCTTCTGCTTGCTGCATACCGCCGCCCATTGCACCGGCACCACCGGCACCCTCGGGGCGCTGTGTGCCGCCGTTTTCGCCCTGTTGCCTTTCGCCCATGCCCTCGGGCATTTCTCCGTTTTGCATTTCGGCTCTTTCCTCTTCTGTCATGTCGCCCATGCCGCCGCCTGCACCGCCTTCAGTTGGTGTCATGCCTTCAGGCATTTGCCCGCCGCCCATGCCACCTTCCATTTCGCCTACTTGAATTGTAATTTCATTGCCGATAACATCTGTTACCAGCCCTGTTATTCCATTGCCACGCGCTTGCATGTTGCCCTCGCCGTTTTCATTTTGTCCACCGTTTTGCGGTGCATTTTCCTGTGCATTTTGCGTGCTGTTTGCCGCCGGCGCATTCTCTTCACTACCGCTGCAAGCCACAAACATTGTTGCCATTAATATTGCTACTAAAATTAAACTGATTCTCTTCATAAATTATCTCCATTTTTCTATCATAATAATTATATTTTTGCAAAAAAGTTATTTTTTTTACAAGCATATTTAAAACTAAATAGTTTATTTACACTCGCAATTATTCATTGTTAAGCGCCTCAATCGGTATAAGGTTTGAGGCTTTCCAAGCCGGATAAAAACCAAAAGCAGTGCCTGTGAAAAGCGCAAACAAAAATGCCAGTAAAATTGACGATGTTGTAATAACAACTGTCATATCCGTGTACTGCATAAGCGGCATAACCGCAAAGCTTAGCCCCACACCAAGTAAACCGCCTATAAGGCCTATCATGCCTGCTTCAAGCAAAAACAAAAACAATATATCTTGCTTTTTTGTGCCAAGTGATTTTAATATGCCTATTTCACGTGTGCGCTCTTTTACGCTTACAAAAAGCACATTCATTATGCCAATGCCACCTACTATAAAAACTATTACGGCAACTGCCAAAAGCAACACGCTTAATGTGTTAGCGCTTTGCATTGCAGCATCCATTGTTGCGCCTGCATCTTCCACTGTGTATGTTGCATTTGGGTTTGCCTGTATTAGCACAAGCTCAATGTTTTCTATTACAGTCGGCACAGCGTCAACATTTGTTGCAAGCACTGAAATTTGTGGCTGCGTGTCACGCTCAAGCAGATATTTATCGGCCGTTGAGTACGGCATAAAAATGCTATCATCGGGGTTTACGCCCGAAACAACTGTGCCCATTTGGGCGAGAATTCCGTTTACAACATATTCTCTTCCGTCTATTTCTATGCGTGCATCATACGCATATTGTGGCGAGCCAAAAAGCTCAAATGCTGTGTTATAGCCCAAAATTACACTGCGTGTTTCATTTTCCACTTCTTCATCTGTTATAAAATTGCCAATTAAAAGTGAGAGGTTTGAAATTTGGGCATAACTGCTTTGCGTTGCTATAACATCAAAAGTTAAAGCCTCTTCCAAATCATCACTCAAAACATCGCTTTCCACAGTGGCAAAAATTGCGCCTGCCACTATATCAGGCACAAAGTACATAATTTCCTCTAAATTTTCTTGCGTTAATGTTGCACCCTCGGCCATAGGTAGCATTGACGATGAGCGTGAACTTGTGCCGCCTGTTGCGCCACCACCTGAAGAACGTGTTCCACCGCCGCCACTTGACATTCCACCGCCACCTGACATATCACCACTTGGCGCACCACCGCCAGACATTCCTGCGCTTGGCATACCGCCGCCCATCATGCCCATCATGCTTTCCATATCTATGCCGCCGCTTGTTACGGTTATTGTTCCTGCGTTAAGCGTTTTAAACTGTTCTTCAACGTCTTGTTTGCCGCCCTCGCCAATTGCTATAACCATTACAATTGTTGCGGCACCCACTATAATTCCCAATGACGTTAAAAACACCTTAAATTTATTTTGCTTTAAATTTATAAAAACAAGGCGCATTATCTCATTAAGACGCATTCTGGCTCACCGCGCTTTCAAGAAGTACAACATCTCCCTGTTTTAAGCCGCTTGTAATTTCAACGTCAAAACCGTCAGAGAAGCCTGTTGTAACTTCCACCTGTATAACTTCGCCGTTCTCATCGTACATTTTCACATATTGTTTGCCGTCTATAAGTTCAACACATTTATTAGATATTACAAGCACGTCTAAAACTTGTTTTTCTACAAATGTAACATCGGCTGTCATTCCCTCAAAAATCACCATGCCGTCAAATGCGCCTACATAAACTTCCATGCCCACTGTATAGTTCACACTGCTTGACATGCCACCCGATGGAGTGAGTGAAATGCTGTCTACAACTGCTGTTACAATGTTATCTTCATAGGCATCAAACACAATATTCACGGGCATATCAATTTCAATATCTGCAATATCCTCTTGTGGTATGCTAACGTAAACTATCGCTGTTGTGCTGTTTGCAATTGAAGCAATTGTGGCGTTTGCATTTATGCTCTGGCCCTCATCTTGTATACTTAAAATATAGCCGCTTGTTGTTGCAATAACAGTGCCGTCTGTTGCAAGCTGTGTAAGTGCATCAACTTCTGCTTGCAATTCCTCTACGTTAAGCTGTGCCTCTGTAAGTTTATTATCTGCTGTTTGTACTGTTACGTTATACTGCGTGCCTGCATTTGTGTATGTTTGAATTGATTTTTCATATTCTTGATAATAGTCAATTTTTTCAAGTTCCATAGATGCGGCATATGTATCACGCTCTGTGGATTTTTGGCTTATGCTCGCCACTATTTGAGCAAGTTGGTCATCAAGGCTTTGCCCGCTTGTGCCGCTGCTGCCTGATGAACTGCCACTTTGCTGTGTGCTCTCGGCTGTTTGAATTTCGGCTTCTTTTGTTGCTATCTCGTCTATTTGGGCTGTTTCTCTCGCCTTCAACATTGTCACATCAACGCCATCAACATCGCCATCACCCTCTGCGTCTTCATTTATATGGACTGTATCGTCGTATGCTATTGTGCCATCAACAATGGCCTCTGCTGTTGTTATAAGTGCTTTAATAGCCGTAAGTTCTGTGTTTAGCACAACAAGCTCGGCTTTAAGTGTATTAACTGTTGCTATTTGGTTTTCAAGTGCTGTTTTCTGCGCTTCAAGGCTTGAAATCTCCGCCACAATTTCGTTATATCCGCTTTCAAGTTCCGCTATATTTAAATTGTAAACATTCTGTGCGTTTTCGCCATTTATAATGCTATCATCATAAGTTTGGCTTGCATTTAATGTTGTTGTTTGCAAGCTAATTTGTTCACTTGATAGCGAAAGCTGTGCACTTTCAAGCGAGCGCATTGCCTCGTCATATTGTTCTTCAAACTGCTCTGGGTCTATAATTGCAATTGTGTCACCCTGCTCTACATATTCGCCGGGTTTTGCAACAACTTCAAATATTGTTGTTTGAAAATCAAAGCTAATATCTGTGCTTATTAAGCTTGCAGAGCCCATCTCTGTTACGCCAACCACTATATCGGAAACGATAACCTCTTCTTCCATAAACATATTGTTTTGGTTTGCATTAAAATTAGCGCCTGCCATTGCGGCGGTGCTGTTTTGCGGCATAAAAAAAGTAAAAATTATAGCAACAATAACAGCCGCTGCTATTAAAGAAATAATGACTGTAATTTTAATTTTATTACGTTTTTTTGCCCCTCTATTGTTTTTGTTTTTTTCCTTGCTTTTTACTTTATCTTTTACAGTTTCATTTTCTTGATTATTTTGCACTTGATTATTATCTTGCATTACTTTCTCCCACTTAGAATACTGATATTTCGCCTTGCAACACTACCAAAGGCGTTTCTGTCTTATATATTAACATCACTTTGTGAAATCAATTTGCAAAAATTGTGGCAAAATTGCGGCAAAGCTCTAATTACATGTATTATGCTTTCAAAACAACAAAAAAACAGCTTAGTACAACATTGTACCAAGCTGAAAGTTTGTTTGTTTTTACAACGCTAATCGTGATTTTTAGCGTTTTAATATTTTGATACATAACTAAAGGATGTCACAAATGTTCTTTGCCATTTGCGACATCCTATTTATTATTAAAAGATAATTAAATTAACCAAACTTATTGTAAAATTAAATCTACAAATTGCTCCGGGGTTAATTTATGCACATACCATTGCAAATTAATTTTACTAAGGCGCTCTAATAAATCATCTTCTTTGCATTTACAACCTTTTAAATGTTGTGTTAGTTCATTTAAGCTTCCATTGCCGAAGAAATCGCCTAAAATTTGCATTTCCTCTATTTTACCATCAACAACATTTAAAGAAAGCTCAATGCTGCCGCAGCCTTCTATGCGCCTTTTTTTGCTAATGCTGTATTTTGGTGAATAACCATAGTTCCAATCCCAAGTAGAGTATTTTTCTTTGCAAATGATATCTACTTGTGCTATATCTTCATCTGCTAAGTAGTATTGTTCAAAAACGCATCTATCGCTAAGCTCGCTTACAAGCATTTCTTTAAAGTTTTGCAAGCTTAAAGGCGCTGATAAATGCTCGCTTATATTCGTAACTCTGCTTTTTACAGAAGCAATGCCTTTTGAAGTGATTTTATCATCATTAACATTTAAAACTACGGCGAAGTATTAAAAGTTGCGCAAGAACTAAAACCAAAGAAACGGTGCTGAAACAGAGGCTGAAATTTAACCCGAAAATGCTTGAAACTGTATAAGGTGTAGAATTAACAGGCGAAACACCAAGGTTTGAATTAATTGAAATATTAACCCCGATTGCTATGAGGAAAAAGGCGAGCCGATGGTTGATATTGAAAACGAAAAAATAACAAGCACAGTTCCCACAACTGTAGGTGGCACATTTAAAAAAATTGCCAACGAAGGTGATATTATTACATGTGGAGAACCAATTGCTGAAATTGTAGAAGAATAGGAGTTTGAATTATGGCTAAAGAGTATTCTCGTGAAGAATTATTAACAATGTATACGAAACTTAAACAAGCTCGTATGTTTTCGCAAAAAATTGAGCAAGCTGTGTATGATGGCCACATAAGAGGCGCTTATCATCAACCGGAAGGCCAAGAGGCTACAAGCATTGGCATAACAACAGCAATTAAGCCAACAGATTGGCTTGGGTACACACATCGTGGTTCTTTGTTAATGTTAGAGCGCTATGGCCCAGAAGATTTAATACCCGAAATGTTTGCAAACAAATCCGGCGCTTGCGGCCTACCGTATCAAATTGTTTATGATGGCACAGATGTTTTAGCTGTGCGCGAAGCAATGGATAAAGCAGTTGCCGAGGCACGTGAGGGAAAACCGAATGTAGTTGAAATTAAAAACTTACGCTGGGGTGCGCACTCTATAGGCCATTTAAACGAGAGCTACCGTAATGATATGGACAAGCAAAAAGAGGCAAAAGCAGGCAGTGGAGATTGCGTTGTTCGCATGGAAAAACACCTTATGGAAAAAAGTTTAATTGACGAAGCCTTTATAGCAAATGTAGTTGCTGAATATGAGAAAAAATTGGATGATTGCATCACAGAGGCACTTAAATCGTCGCCGCCTACATTTGAGGAAATTTACAAAAAAGAATATATATATGCAACACCGCAAACAGGAGGCGATTTATAATGAAAAAACTAACAGTTAATGCAGCTATATCCGCTGCAAACGGTGCTCCAACTTATCGCTTTTGCTCACTTGGAAAAGCCAGTGTGCCTATAGTTTATGTTATAGGCAACTGCGGCTTTGGTAAAATCCGCGGCACAGGCTCTGGTGTTAATCACAGCCAAAGCCTTGAATCTTTCTTCATGAACTTCCCCGGCCTAAAAATAGTAGCACCCTTTTATCCATCTGATGTTTATGGTATACTAAGAGCATCTATCAGAGACGACGATCCTGTTGTGTTCTACTATGATAAAGGTTATTTAGGTTTCAGAGAAGAAGTTTCGGATGAGCAACTTGACAGCGTTATTGATTTAAACGACGCAGGCCGAGTAGTTCGTGAGGGTACAGATGTAACAATTGTTGCATGGTTAGGTGCACAGGTGTTAGCAACACAAGCGGCGGACCAACTTGCCGAAATGGGCATATCCGCAGAAATTGTAGACCCTCGTGTTCTTGTTCCGTTAGATACAAAAACAATAATGAAATCTGTTCGCAAAACAGGCAAATTGGTTATTGCACACGAAGCACACACAAGAGGCAGCTTTGCAGGTGAAATTGTTCGCTGCATAATGGAAGAAAGTGCAGATGCAATTAAAAAACCAATTAAAGTTGTAGGTTCATTAAATTCACCCATTCCATGCGGCTATGGCGAAAAATTAATGATGCCACAAACTGAAGATATTGTTAACGCTGTTAAAAATATGATGTAATATTATATAGAAAGGTATACCAAACCATTTAGCTTTGGTATAACCTTTTTGTAAAGAGGAGATGTACTTATGGAAAAACAACGAATAGTGGTTATTGGCGGCGGCCCGGGTGGATATGTTGCGGCAATTCGCGCGGCAAAACTTGGCGGTGAAGTTACGCTTGTGGAGAAAGATGCTTTGGGCGGCACATGCTTAAATGTAGGATGTATTCCCACAAAAAGCCTACTACACACCGCTGAACTATATCACGAAGTGAAAACGCGCGGTGAAAAGCTTGGAATAGTTGCAAATGACATTTCAGTTGATTACGCCAAAGTGCATGAAAATAAAAGTGAAGTTGTAGCTCGTCTTTGCAATGGTGTGGCAGCTTTAATGAAAATGAACAAAATTACTGTTATTAAAGGTATGGCATCTTTTGTTAATGAAAGTGAAATTGAAATTGTAAATAATGATGGCGAAAAACAAAAAATAACAGCAGATAAATTTATAATAGCAAGTGGCTCTAAAAATATTGTGCCCAATATACAGGGCATTGCCAATGCAAGCAATATTATAGATTCAACAGATGCTCTTGATTTGAGGAGTGCGCCAAAATCGCTTTTGGTTGTGGGCGGCGGTGTTATAGGTGTGGAGCTTGCAAGTGCACTTAGTGCATTTGGAACAAAAGTTACAATTGTTGAAATGATGGACAGAGTTTTGCCGTTGATGGACACTGAATTGTCTAAACTTGCAGGGCGCATTTTAAAGCAATATGGCATTGAAACACATTTGTCAACATCGGTTGTTCGCTTTGAGGGCGATAAGGCAATTTGCAAAAATGCAAAAGGCGAGGAATTTGAAATTGATGCTGAAAAAACACTTATAAGCGTTGGGCGCACAGCACAAACGGCAGATTTAAAACTTGAAAATACAGGTGTAAAAACAAATGGTAATGCAATTGTAGTTGATGAAAAAATGCAAACTTGCACACCGAATATATATGCGATAGGCGATTGTATATCGGGCTACCCACAACTTGCGCACACAGCGTCTTTTATGGGTGAGGTTGCGGCGGAAAACGCAATGGGCCTTAATGTAAACTATGATGGAAACACAACACCGTCGTGTGTTTATATGAGCCCTGAGATTGCATCTGTTGGTATAACAGAGCAAACAGCAATTGAACAAGGGCTTGATTATTGCATTGGCAAATTTAACTTAATGGCAAACGGCAAAGCATACATAATGAACGATGGTGTAGGCTTAGTAAAATTTGTTGCAGAAAAAAGCACAGGCAAAATTCTTGGCTTACACATTTTAGGGCCAAGGGCAAGCGAAATGATAGCGCAAGGCTCTTTAGCCATAAAAACAGGTGCAACTTTGCACGATGTGTGCGACACTATCTATGCGCACCCGTCTGTGTCTGAAAGCATAAGAGAAGCGGCACTTTCCGCATTGGGCAAAGCGGTGCACGGGCGCTAATATGTAAATAGGAGCAAGTGTAATGAAAATAGTAATTTTAGACGGACATGTAATAAACCCCGGAGATTTAAGCTGGGACTGTTTAAAAGAATTTGGCGATTTAACTGTTTATGAGAGAACGCCTTTTGATGATGACATCACAATTATAAAGCGCATTGCAGACGCAAATGTGGTGTTCACTTGCAAAACCCCTATAACTGCAAAAATTGTAAAAATGTGCCCTGAAATTAAGTTTATAGGAATAATTAACATAAAACCCCCAGCTTAGTGCTGGGGGTTTTATGCATACAATAAAATAGCCTGTTCAAGATTTCTATTTCTTGACACAGGCCTTATTTATTGTTCAATTTTAAGTTTAAATTTGCAAATATTTCATGTTCGTTTTATTTGGGGCTGTTTTACCGCGAGCTCGCCCTCTATTAGTTCGATATAGCCACACCCCCGAACTATCTATCACCCTAAATTACAGTCAATAGTACAAGTATTTACAGGTCAGAACACATTATATAAACTAACACACCCTTTGTTAATTTTTTCGTATTGATTAGTTCTAATTGTTTTAAAATTTGATTATTTGCGCTCAAAACAATCTCAGCAAGTAATAAGCAAAACCATCTAAATTTAACTAAAATATTTTCTAATAATAAGGCGAGGCTATTTAAAGTATTACACAATCAAACTGAAACCAGCTGGCTTGTAAACCCAAGAGCAATCAAATTATTATAAGCAATTTTTGCTTCATCGGGTATAATTTGTGGAATTTGATATCCTTTTTGTGCATAAACTTCCATTCTTTGAAAATCGCCGACAATCACATCTATTATTGTCTTTTCATCGAGCCCTTGCTTCATTGAATTTGATATATATTCTTCAATAGATAATTGAGGTGACGTAATAACAGCGTTTACTTCAGGCCAATAAACTTTCATAGCAGCGTACAAACGCCTCTCCATAAAAGGCTTATGAACACAAATTATTTTTTCAATGCTTAAACCAAGTTCTTCAAACTTGGTTTTTGTAAACAAAATATTTTCTGCTGTGTTTGTAGATTTGTTTTCTATAATGATATCTTGCTTTAAAACTCCGCACTTTAACGCTATATCAGCAAACCGTTCAGCTTCGCTTTGCGTCCACATATCAATTGTATTGCGCCCTAAGCCTCCCGAAAACAATATTTTTGGCGAAAACTTATTTAAATACAACTGCGCGGCTCTTATCGCAATATCTTCGTTGTAGCTCCCAAAGCCTACAATGCAATCTGCATTGCTCACTTGCATACCCATTTGCATATAGTTCCAAATAACTAATAAATTATCATAAACTGTTTTGTTCATTTCTTTCCCCTCATAATGGATTTGTGCAATTATATGTATTTACGAATTATATTATGCATGTTTTCCCACTCGTTTTCCATATCGCTCACAAGTTTGAACTGCGTTCTCGCTCTGTCGAGGTTTTGCCCATCTCTTGTAGTTTTAAAGTACACATCGCCCTCGAGGTAATCTGTTAAAAAACGTATGCCGCACTCTAATGTCATAAGTTTTGCACCAAGCGGTAAATATTCAATTTCAGCTTTAGTTAATGTTTCGCCACAGCCCTCTAAAAAGCCTTTTGTATATATATCAAACAGTGATAAATCAAAATTGACTTTGCTTAAATCCCTCTCATCTTCTGCGCAGTTGTTTGCGCCAAAGCGTATGGAATCTCCAAAATCGTTTATGGAAAGCCCGGGCATAACAGTATCAAGGTCAATTACGCAAATGGCCTCACCGCTTTTGTCGTCTATCATAACATTGTTAAGTTTTGTGTCATTATGTGTAACACGCAGTGGCAAAATGCCCTCGTTTAACGCTTTAATTGCAAGGCCGCAATCTTCTTTGCGCGCAAAGGCAAAATTTATTTCCGCTTGTACGTCTTTTACTCGGTTAAATTTATCCTCTTTTATTGCAACTTCCAATTTTTCAAACCTTTTTACAGTGTGGTGAAAATCAGCAATAGTCTCATGCAGTGTTTCGGCAGGGTAATTTGTTAAAAGGCGTTGGAAATTGCCAAACGCTTTGCCCGACGTATAGAAAAGTTCAGGCTTATCTGCTGCGTCATAAGTTTTGGCATCTTCTATGAATTTGTAAAGCCTCCACGCTCTTCCCTCTTCGTCTGTATAAAAAGGCTCGCCTTCTTTTGTGCGAATAATTGTAAGCGTTTCACGTTCTGTGTCACCGTTTTTTTGTGCTATAATCTCACGCAGGTAATCTGTTACACCACATATATTTTCCATAAGCTGCGATGGATTTTTAAAGGCTTTGTTGCTTATACGCTG
>CAYJIT010000040.1:0-13300 GCA_964370365.1 uncultured Bacteroides sp.
TGTTTGTTTAATTTATAAGTTTGTGAATTAAGGTATTAGTACACATTATTTATATAATGTGCGGCAAACTCCGCAGCCTGTCATTTCGACCGAAGCGGATAAGCACCGCAGTGCAATGCAAGTGACTGGCCGCCGCATAGCGGCAGCACTTAGCGAACTGTAGAAATCCGCACCATAAGTACCTGTAAGGTAAAAAAGAACAATTCTTAACGACAACTTTTTCACCTTACACACTAATAGTGATACGTTTAGCTAAACAAAACGTATGCTTATCCCATTTAAGTTTATTTCTAACTTTGTCTTAATGTTCAACTATTGTGAATTGCATTATAAATAACAGCATAATTACTTTAAAACAAACAAAAATGCAGGGGCAAGCCGCGCCCCTGCATTTTTGTGCAATTTGCTCGTTAAAACTGCCAACAGGCGCTATGTGTTCAAGCGTTGCCGCAGTTTTAAAACTCTTTGTTATTCACTATTTTTTCAGCTTGCTTAAATGAAACTACCCATAGTATAATTAACAAAATTATTGCAAATGGTATTAACGCAAAAACAAATGTTAATTGCTGCAATGTGGCTAAAATAGTTATGCCGCCTAATAGCAAGCCGCCGATAGCAAAAATTATAAACACCCATAGGCGCGCTTTTTCAACGCCGAATTTTAATTGCAATGGGTAAAGCACGGGGATAATTACAGCGCTAACAGCGGCACCGCTTAAACAAGAAGACGCTTGCGTTATAAAATCTCGCCCTAAAAGGCTGAAGCCTGCCGCTAAAATTAAGCTTATGGCTAAAAAGATAAGCTGTAAGCTTGCAATGGTAAAATAGCGTGATAACACAATATTTTTTGGCTTAATGGGCATTGTTTTTACAAAGCGGTAGAAATTGCTTTTTTCATCTAAACTGCCAAGCGTGCTCATCGCCATAAACGGAATAATACATAAAAGCATGGGGCCGATATTATTTACTGCGCCCATAGTGCCATAAAGCAAAATAAAAATTATATATGTGCGCATCATAGTTTTAAGCATAATAAAATCTTTTATAACAAGCCCTTTCATTTTGCACTCCCCCTAATAAAGTTAATCATAATATCTTCAATTGTTGTGTGCTCGGCAGTTATGCCGTTTGGCAAGGCGTTTTTCTTAACAAGTGCCTGTGCTCCATAGGAATTTTCGCTTTTGCTTATTATTGCCTCGTCGCTAATGCCGCTCAGTGCCTCTTTCGTGCACTTAACTATTGCATATTTGCTTAAAAGTTCATCTTTTTCCTCGCTAAAAAGCACTTTGCCGTGCGAGATGCATGTGATGTAATCGCAAATTTTTTCAAGGTCGCTCAATATATGAGAAGAAATTAAAACGCCCTTGTTCTCGTCTTGTATAAACTCCAAGAATATGTCTAAAATTTCCTCCCTCGCCATAGGGTCAAGCCCGCTTGTGGGTTCGTCTAATATCAAAATTCGGCTGTCGTGTGAAAGTGCAAGGGCTATGCTCAATTTCATTTTCATGCCCTTTGAATAATCTTTAACAGGCTTTTGCGGCAGTGAAAATTTTGAAAGGTAGTTTTTAAATGCGGCACTGTCCCACGTTTTATAGGTGTTTTTCATAATTGTGTCAATATCGCTGGGGCAAATTTGCTCTGCAAATGCAAATTCCTCAAACACAACGCCAATGTGCTCTTTTAATTGGTCGTTTTCGGCAATACCCTGCTCGCCTAAAATTTGAACATCTCCGCTATCTTTGTTCAATATGTTTAAAATTAGTTTTATTGTTGTGCTTTTGCCGGCGCCGTTTTCGCCAATTAAGCCCATTATGCACCCTTTTGGCAATGCAAAATTAACATTTTTTAAAGAAAAACCTTCAAAATTTTTGCTTAGATTTTCAACTTGTAGTATATTTTCCATAATTATTCCCCCTCGTATATTACGTTAAGCATATCTTGCAAATTGTTTAAGTTTATATCGCACAGCTTAGATAATTCGCAAATATCAACAAGTTTGCCCTCAATTTGTTTTAAATACTCTTCTTTCAACATTTGTAAATTAGGCTTGCCAACAAAACTGCCCTTGCCGGTTTGCGAGACAATAAAACCGTCCCTCTCAAGCTCTTCATAGGCACGTTTTGTTGTTATAACGCTAATTCTAAGTTCTTTAGCAAGCACACGCATAGAGGGAAGCATATCGCCCTCTTTAAGCTCTTTGCTTAATATTTGCGCTTTTATTTGAGAGTATACCTGCTCGTAAATTGGCTTGGTGCTTGTGTTGCTAACTATAATTTGCAATATATCACCTCTTTTATAAATATTGTATATACTCATTATACACAATATTTATAATTTGTCAACAGTGTTTTTGAATTTATTTTTTGTGTTGCTTTCTTTGCGCTGCTAAGGCGCAAAACATGCCTGTTTCTTTAAAAATGTTAAGTTGCAAACTTATCAAATGTGGGGTATAATTAAAAAACCACATAAAAGGAGCAAGCCAAAACATGCGAACATTTTTCAAGGGCATGGGCCGAGAATTTTCAGCAAATTTCAGCCGGTTTATAGCAATTTTTGCTATAACAGCTTTGGGTTGCAGTTTTTTTGTTGGCTTAACATCCATAGGGCCCGATATGCTTTTAACAGCAACGGAATATTATGAGGAAAACCGCCTTGCGGATTATCGCCTTTTATCTAATTACGGCTTCACGGAAGAAGATATTACGGCGCTAAAACAAAGCGGTGATTATTCACAGGTTTATGCCGGCTATGGTTTGGACGTTTTGCTTGAAGAGGAGCAAAGGCCAACGCCTGTGCGCTTTCACAGCATGAACGAGAGCGAACACGATAAAACTGCACTTAATGTGCCGAATATTTTAGAGGGGCGCTACCCAACTGCACCGAACGAATGTTTGGCAGATGCCGCCGCAGGGCATGAAATAGGTGATGTAATTGTTATTTCAAGCGAAACCGAAGAAGAAACGCTTGATTTTCTTAATTATAAGGAATTTACAGTTGTGGGCTTGGCGGAAAGCCCCTATTATATTTACCACTCACGTGGCTACACAACGTTTGGCGACGGCCAATTAACAGCATTTTATTTAGTGCTTGAAAGCGCATTTAACTCTGAATTTTATTTAGAGGTGTTTTTGAAAGATGCACACTCGGGCGAGCTTTTGTTTTACAGCGATGAATATGAAACTGCACAGCAAAACGGTGAAGAGCGCCTTGAAACTTATGCAAGCGAGCGCGAGGGCATTAGGCACGAGGAGATATTTGTAGAAGCGCAAAATGAAATTGACGAGGCAAGGCAAGAGCTAAACGACGCTGTAACAGAGCTTGAAGATGCAAGAATAAAGGCTCAAAATGAATTTGACGATGCCGACGCAGAGATTGCAAGTGCCGCCGCCGAACTTGCAGACGGGCAAAAAGAATATGACGATGGAGTAGCAGAAATTGCAGAGCAAGAGCGCCTTTTAAACGACGGTTTAGCACAGCAAGCGTCCGGCTGGGCGGCTTATGATAGCGGCATTGCAACGCTTAATACAGAGTATGATACCCTTGTTAAAGCACAGGCGGATTACAACATAGGCCTTGCGCAGTACAACACAAATTATGCATTATATGAGCAAGGCGTTGCACAGTTGCAAGTTGTTGAAAACGATTTAAACAATTTGCAAGCGCAATTTGATGCGCTAAATAACCCTTATCAAGCACTTGTTGCCCTTAATTTAAGCCTTGAAACTGCGAGCACAAATTTGAAAAGCGCTTTAACTGTGCTAAACGCTTACAACAATACACAAATAGCGGAATACAAAAATGCTTTAACAAATTCTGTTTTGCCCGAGTTAAACAATGCTATAAATGCGTTGGCAGATGGAGTGCTTAAAACCAATATTGAAGCACAGCGCACCATTATTAACAATTTAATTGCAAGCGAAAACGATTTTGGAGTTTTAAGCGCAAATGCCACAAGCGCAATAAACGCTGTTACAACGGCATTAGATGCCGAAATAACAGCGCAAGAAGTGCAGATAATAGCGCAGGAGCCGGCCGTGAGTGCCCTTTTAGCACAATTGCAAGCGGCACAGGCGGCATACGCGCCACAAAAAGCGGCGCTTGATGCGCAAGGCGTGCAATTTGCACAGGCTTTAGCGGTGCTAAAGACGAGCGATGCGCAAATAAAAGCAGGGTTTGCCGCAATAGAGCAAGGCAGGGCAGAGCTTGCAGATGCAAACGCACTTCTTGCGAGCGCAAATGCAGAGCTTGTGAGTGGCAGTGCCCTGTTGGAAAAGGCAAAAACCGAGCTTCAAGAGGCAAAAAAGGAACTTGATAGCGGCTATGCCGAGCTTGCAGACGGGCAAAAAGAACTTTCAGACGAAAAAGCAAAGGCGCAAGTTGAATTTGCCGATGCCGAGGAGGAAATAGCCGACGGCGAAGAGGAGCTAAAACAAGCGCAAGAGGAAATTGACGATTTGGCAATGCCCGAATATTTTGTGCAAACACGTGAAGTTCAGCCCGGCTTTACAAGTTACGAGAGCAGTGTAGACAGCCTTCGTGCGCTTGCAGGTGTTTTTCCTGTGTTTTTCTTCTTTGTTTCAACGCTTATATGCTTAACCACTATGACACGCCTTGTTGAGGAAAAGCGCTCGCAAATAGGCACATTAAAATTGCTGGGCTATTCAAAGGGGGCAATTGCTTTTGAATACCTTTTTTACGGCGGCATTTCCAGCTTTTTCGGTGCGGCCGTTGGCGCGGCAATAGGCATGAGCGTATTTCCGTTTATTATATTTGAAGCGTATTCAACAATGTATAATATGCCGAGCGTAAGCCTTGCAATTCACCCGGTTTATGTGCCGTTAAGCATAGCCATAAGCGTGCTTTGCACTGCGGGCGCAACGCTGCTTGCATGCCTTGGCGAATTACAAAGTGTGCCTGCGGCGCTCGTTCGCCCCAAAGCGCCAACTGCCGGAAAGCGCATTATGCTTGAGCGCATAGGTTTTGTTTGGAGCAAGTTGAATTTCATTCAAAAAGTTACAAGCCGCAATATTTTCCGCTATAAAAAGCGCTTTTTTATGACAGTTGTTGGTGTTGCAGGTTGCACGGCACTGCTTATAACAGGCTTTGGCCTTAACGACACTATAAGCCGTGTTGTGCCTTTGCAATTTGATAATATTAACAATTACGATGCCACGTTAATTTTGGATAGCGCCTCGAGCATAGAGGAAAAAAGCAGTTTAAATGAGATGTTGCCACAACTTGGGCAGGCAATTTATTTAGACCAATACAGCATAAATGCAAAACTTGGCGATGTTAGCAGCGGCAGTATGTCTTTGTTGTTGATGGTGCCCGAACAGCCCGATGAATTTGCGAACTTTTTGAATTTATACGATGCATACACAGGGCAAGTACTGAGCCTTGATGACGACGGTGTGATTATAACAAAAAAACTTGCGGATGTTTTAAGCGCAAATGCAGGCGATGAAATTGTTATAACCTACGACAACGAGCAATATAGCGCAAAAATTGCACATATTGCTGAAAACTATTTTGCAAACTATATATATTTAACCCCCAATGCCTATGAGGATATTTTAGGGCAAAAGCCTTTGTACGACAACGTTTTGCTTAAGGCTTCAGAGCAAACAAACTTGGAAGATGCACTTGCTGATGTTATGCAAAACGAAAATGTGCTTGGCACTATTAATGCGAATGATTTTCGCCGTGAGTTCGACGATTTAATAAGGGGCCTTGATGCGGTTGTGTTGCTTGCTATAATATCCGCAGGCACTTTGGGCGTTATTGTTCTTTACAATTTAACCAATATAAATATAACAGAGCGCACAAGGGAAATTGCCACACTAAAAGTTTTGGGCTTCACGCCCGGTGAATTTTCTGCGTATATTTACAGGGAAAGTTTTGTTTTAACGCTTATAGGCTCTTTCTTTGGGCTTGGGCTTGGCGTTTTATTGCACCGCTTTGTAATGCAGGCCGCAATGGTGGACGATGTTTTGTTTGTGCCCTATGTTGCGCCGTCAAGTTTTGCGCTCTCTGTGCTGTTTACGCTTGTTTCACTTGGCATTGTGGATATAATTATGATGCCTATTTTGCGCCGAATAAACAGCGTTGAGAGTTTGAAATCTATTGAATAAATACCAAAATAAATGCTGATGAAAAAGCGGAACGGAGGATTTATGAACAAGCCGGATTTTAGCAAAAAAGAGGTGCTTTTGTGTTTGCTTCGCAGTTTGTGTGTAAGCGTTTTTTTGCTTGTTACCTTTTCGCTTATAAGCATAGTAAACAACGCAATTATGTTAACCTCGCTTGCGGCAACAACATTTATTGTGTTCACATTCCCTAAAGCGCACGCAGTTTTGCCACGCTTTATAATTGGCGGCTATTTTTGTGCCGGCGTTTTTGGCGTTTTGGCGGCTTTAATATATTCAAGTTCACAGCAAAAATTTGCAAACTTGCTAATTTTATGCATTGCAAGCGTTTTTTTAACAACATTTTGCATGACACTTTTCAATTTCGAGCATCCGCCCGCCGCCGCATTTGCAGTTTCGCTTGTGTTTGACGAACACCCTGTTATTGCGGTGCTTTTGGCACTGAGCGTTGTTGCAGTTTTGTGTGTAATAAAAAAACCGCTCGCCGATGCCATGTTGAAATTATCGAGCAGGTTTGAAAAAAACGAAAAGCAGTAAGTGCGCTTTTACAAGGGCAGTTTAATTGATATTATAAAAATGAGTGGCTGTGATATTGCATCACAGCCACTTTATAAATTGTGTGTTTTTATTATTCTTCAACAAATTTGCCCACTAAATTAATTAGAACATCCACCATTTTTTCCATGCTTTGAACGGAAACATATTCGTATTTGCCGTGGAAATTATGGCCGCCCGTTGAAAGGTTAGGGCAGGGCAAACCCATGTAAGATAAACGACAACCGTCGGTGCCGCCACGGATTGGCTCAATTATCGGCTCAATGCCGTTCTCGCTAAAAGCCTGTTTTGCGTTTTCTATTAAAAACATATAGGGCTTAACTTTTTCTTGCATATTATAATAACTGTCTTTAACCGTTGCGCTAACACAGCCCTCGCCGTAAATAAAATTGAGGTGCTGTGCAATTTTTTCTATAACTTGCTTTTTTTGCTCGAATTTTGCAAGGCTGTGGTCGCGTATAATATAATCCATCCTTGCGTTTTCCACTGTGCCGTTTAGTTTAATTAAGTGGAAAAAACCTTCGTAATTCTCTGTAAACTGCGGTTTTTGTGCACAGGGTAACATATTTTCAAATTCAACAGCAATATTCAGTGCGTTTATCATTTTGTTTTTTGAAGAGCCGGGGTGAATATTTTCGCCCTTAATTTCAATAACAGCACTTGCGGCATTAAAGTTCTCGTATTCAATGCCACCAATTTCGCCGCCGTCAACCGTGTAGGCAAATTTTGCGCCGAATTTATCAACATTGAAATAATCGGCGCCTCTGCCAATTTCTTCGTCGGGTGTAAAGCCTATTTTAATTTCACCGTGTTTTATGTTGCTGTTATTTATTAAAGTTTCTGCAAGCGTTAAAATTTCGGCAACGCCCGCTTTATCGTCCGCGCCTAAAATTGTTGTGCCGTCTGTAACAACAAGGCTTTGCCCCACATAATTATCAAGGTGCGTATAAACTTTGGGCGACATTACTATATCAAGTTCTTCGTTAAGCACAATATCGCCACCACTATAATTTATAACGCGCGGCTTAATGTTTTTGTTTGGCAAATCGTCAACGGTGTCTATATGGGCTATTAAGCCAAGAACAGGCGCTTTTGCGTTGGCTGAAATTGTGCCGAACACATAGCCGTTATCGTCCATATTGGCATCTTCAATGCCAATATCTTTCATCTCTTGCACCAAAAACTTGCCAAGCTCAAGTTGCGCACTTGAAGAGGGCACGCTTTTGCTTTGTGCCAAAGACGTGCTCTCAATTTGAATGTATTTTAAAAAGCGCTCTAAAACTGTTTTCATTGGTTTTTCCTTAACTATTTTGAAGCTTTTTTCTTTGCGCTTGCTGTTTTAGCTGCTGGCTTTGCAGCTGTTTTAGCGGCAGGTTTTGCAGCTGCTTTAGCGGCAGGTTTTTTAACCGCAGGTGCTTTAGCCTTGCTTTCGCTTTTAGCGCTTGCTTTTGCAGTTGCGGGTTTAATTACAATATCCTTTAGTTTAAGCGCTTTATCAACGCTTTTATGCACTTTTAATTTGCCCAATGTAAAAGCCACAACAGGGTCGGTTTTTCCGTTTAAAATTTTAATTAAGGTGTCACCGCTTGCAATTAGTTCTGCATCGCAGTCAATATAATCGTACGGTTGCAAATTAATGTTGCCGTTTTCTATTTCACCGTAAAATTTGCCTTCGCCCTCGCCTGTAATTGTAAATTGATATACAACACGCTCTTTAATTTTGCTTGCGTCTGCACCATTTAATGTGTTTTGAACTGCGCTGAAAATTTCCTCAAATGTCATTTGAACATTCCTTTCTCTCGGCTCGCCTTTTCGGCTTTCAAAATTATAGCTTTGTAAAACTATTCCATCAAGGGCATTTTAACACATTATTGACGAAAAATCAATATATTTTTGTCGACCGATTTTGCTATTATGTTGCTTTTTTCTGTTTTTTGTCTTGAAGTACAGCTCATTCAAAAGCGCACTATTCTCTGAATGAATTATATTGGTGCAACAGCTTTTGGCGTTCCTCCCAAAGCTTAAGCGATAAATCCACATAATATTTATGCGGGTATTCAAAGCGTTTAACCTCGTCCCAAAGCCTGTTCATCTCAATTTTGCAGTGCTCTCTAATTTCGGGCAAAGTGGGCGCTTCATAAACTTTTTTGCCGTTTTTATATATAAGCTCATTCAAGCGCTTAGCGTGAACATTTGTAAAAAAGCGTTTTTTCCAAGTGTTCACAGGGTCGAACAATTCAATGCCGTCCGTTAAGCTCTCGTCTAAATGCTCGCTTGCAATTGTTATATAATCTGCCATGGCTTGCCCTGTTGTGTTATCGTAAATGCGGTAAACATTTTTTAAATGCGGTATAGTAGTTTTTTCAGCGGTTTCGCTAATTTTAATTTTAGGTATAAATTCGCCGCCCTCATCTTTAATTGCGGCAAGTTTATAAACACCACCGAAAACAGGGTCACTCTTGCTTGTTATCAAGTTTTCGCCAACACCGAAAACATCAACTTGTGCGCCTTGCAAAATCAAATCTCTTATAATATATTCATCAAGCGAATTAGAAGCGCAAATAGTGCAATCTTCATAGCCGGCCTCGTCCAACAATTTGCGCGCTTTTTTAGATAAATATGCAATATCGCCTGAGTCTATCCTAATGCCTTTAGGGCGTTTGCCAAGCGGCTTTAAAACATCGTTAAACACTTTTATTGCGTTTGGTACACCGCTTTTCACAACACTGTAAGTGTCTACAAGCAATGTGCAATTGTCGGGGTAGGTGCGCGCATAAGCGGCAAAAGCTTCATATTCGTTTGCGAACATCTGCACCCAGCTGTGCGCCATAGTGCCAAGCGCCGGTATGTTAAAATAGCGCTCTGCCATAACACAAGATGTTCCCACTGCGCCGGCTATATATGCGGCCCTTGCGCCTAAGTATGCGGCATCGTAGCCTTGCGCTCGCCTGCTGCCGAACTCCAAAATACCTCTGCCTTGTGCCGCTCTTACAAGGCGGCTTGTTTTCGTTGCCACAAGGCTTTGATAGTTGATGCTAACAAGTAAAAGCGTTTCAATAAGCTGTGCTTCAATGGCGGGGCCCTCAACAGTTAAAATGGGCTCGTGCGGGAAAATTGGCGTGCCCTCGGGCACAGCCCAAACATTGCATGTGAATTTAAAGTTTTCAAGGTATTCAAGGAATTCATCGCTGAAAAGCTGTTTTTTGCGCAGATATTCAATATCCGCTTTTGTGAAGCGCAAGTTGTCAATTATCTCGCAAAGTTGCTCAAGCCCTGCGGAAATGGCAAAGCCGCCACCATCGGGAACTCGGCGAAAAAACATATCGAAAACGCCAATTTTTTCGGTGTAGTTTTCTTCAAAATATCCTGCCGCCATCGTCAGTTCGTAAAAATCCATTATCAGTGTTAAGTTTCGTTTTTCGCTTATATGCAGCATAAATTTTCCCTTTTTTATTTGTTTTAAATTGTAGGGGAGGGGTGTATCCTCCCATAAGGTTTTAGAAAACCTAATTGCATTTTATTCACTTTTGTTTTGGCGGTTGGTCTTTACCTTTATAATGCCTGCGGCTACTCGGTGTTCTTCGCATTTCAGGCGGTAATCGGTCAAGCTCTTTATAATCTGTCCAATTTCCACTCGAGCGCTTTGCCTGCAAATTCCTCCACTCTTCAGGGCTGTAATTGCCCACTTTGCGGCGTTTTTTTCTTTTGTTTTTGCGATAGCGTAAGAACAAAAACAATGCTATCATCAAAAGAATGTAAATGCCGGTTAGTATTAATACAACCGTAAAATATGTGCTGTTCAAAAAATCACCTACTAATGAAAGAAAATATAAATAGTCGCTTCGTGCAACATCGTTTGCCGTAATTAAATCCACCGTGCCTATGAGCGCACCGTTCAGCGTTAAGGAAACAGTTCCAACAACTTCGCCCTGTGCAACAGGTGCCGTTAATGCTTTGGGAACATCAAATTCGTATATAATAGTGTCGGGCAATTGCATGGGCGGTGTTTCGGCTTCGCCCTCATTTTCGCTGTTTGCATCGCTTTCACTGCTGTTTGCCTCGCTATCACCGCTTTGTGTTTCTTGCTCTGCTTGCTCCATCATTTGCGCCACGGTGGCTTGTACACTTTGTTCATAAGCGCTTCCCGGTGTTGGCAAAATTGTCTGCAAATCTTGCGCAGGCATAAGGGGTACAACGTCTGCCTCACTTGAAAGCTCAACGCTCACCTCTGTTATAGGCGCTGTGGTGTTCAATGTGGATTGCATCGAAAAATTATCGAAAAGCCAATCGAAAATATTGGCGGTATCCCAAAATGAAAAGGCTAAGCCGTAATGCCCGGCATCCCATGGTGCGCCTAAAACAATGGCGAAATAAGTTTCGCCGTTATCGTTTACCGCCGCACTTGCCAATGTGCGCCCTGCGGCATAAGTGGAGCCTGTTTTGATGCCCTGTATATATGGGCGGTAAGCCTCACTTGTATCTCTAAGCATGAAATTGGTGTTGTAAATGGTGTAGGCAGTGTTTGGGTCTTCGGCATATGCCGGTGTTGTGTGGATATTAGTTAAAGGCATATCGTAGCTTTCACTGCCCACAACTTGCCTGAAAATATCATATTGCCATGCCTCGTTGCAAATAAGTGCTAAATCTCTTGCGCTGGAGTAATTGCCCGTGTCCATGCCGTCGAGCCCGTGAGGGTTTGTAAAATTAGTGTTTGTGCAACCAATTTCCGCCGCACGTGCGTTCATCATAGCATAAAAATTCTCAAGGCTTCCACCGCCAACATAATGTGCCGCAATTGCCGCCGCCTCGTTGCCGCTTGGAAGCATAATTGCATAAAGCAAACTTCTTGCGGTTACGGTTTCATTCGGGCGAATATCCGCTGTGGACGAGCTTGAATTTGTTACGGGCGGCACATAAATTTCTGTTGGCGCAGTAATTAGGGTGTTGTCTAAATCATCAACATTTTCAATAAATATGAGTGCTGTCATAATTTTTGTAAGGCTTGCAATGTCAAGCCTTGCATCTGCGTTAATTTCAATAATAGGCTGTTTTGTGTCATAGTTCATAACAAAAACGCTCTTAGCTGTAATTTCAACGTTTTCGGGCACAGTGTAATTTTGCGCAACACAAAGTGAGGGCAAGCAAAAAATTAATATTAAAGAAAAAGCAAAAGCTAAATGTTTTTTCATCTGGATTTTCCTTTTAAAACATGATATTATTATATTACAGTGCTTAGTAAATTTCGAATGGCAACTGTAAAATAAATAGTTAATAAATTATATTATATCAAATTATTTTCAATTTTAAAAGAGAAAATACATTTGTTTTGAAAAAATTAATAAAAGAGAGTTGATGAAATGGATTTAATTTCAATAGTTGTGCCCTGTTTTAATGAACAAGAAGTTTTGAACTTGTTTTACGGCGAAATGTGCAAAATATCAAAAGAGATGATAGGTGCAAATTTTGAGCTTATATTTGTTGACGATGGCTCTAAAGATGATACATTGAGCATATTGAAAAAATTGAGCGAGAGCGATGAAAGAGTGCGCTATATTTCGTTTTCACGCAATTTCGGCAAAGAGGCGGCAATGCTTGCCGGCTTTGATGCCGCAAAAGGTGATTATGTTGGCGTTATGGATGTGGATATGCAAGACCCTCCCTCGCTTTTGCCGCAGATGTATGAACTACTTAAAAGTGGCGAGTACGACACAGTTGCAACGCGAAGGGTTAGCAGAAAAGGCGAGCCGCCAATTCGCAGTTTTTTTGCACGTGCGTTTTATAAAATAATCAACAAAATAAGCAAAACCGAAATTGTGGACGGCGCAAGGGATTTTAGGCTTATGACAAAGCAGGTTGCGCAAAGCGTTTGCGCTGTTAAAGAGTACAACAGGTTCTCAAAAGGCATATTCGGCTGGGTTGGCTACCGCACAAAGTGGCTTGAATACACAAATGTTGAAAGGGCGGCAGGCTACACAAAATGGTCGTTTTGGAAATTGTTTTTATATTCTATCGACGGAATAACCGCCTTTAGCACCATGCCGCTTTCCATAGCTGCAATTATAGGTATTTTGTGCTGCGTTCTCGCTTTTGTGGTTACAATATTTATTATTGTTCGCGCCGCAATTTGGGGCGACCCTGTAAGCGGCTGGCCCAGCACGGTGTCGATAATTTTATTTGTTGGCGGCATGCAATTGTTTACAACAGGCATTTTGGGGCAGTATTTAGCCAAAATGTATATGGAGGTTAAAAAGCGCCCTATATACATTATTAAAGAGCAAAGTAAAATTGAAAGTGAAGAATAAGCGTTTTTTGTTTGAGCGGTGCTCTTAATAATATAATGTAATATAAAAAGAAAATATTGCACACCATTAAAAATTAAATAATTGAAATGCCGTTTTTTTGTGCATTTTTGTTTTGCAATGTTTTACAACTATATATAGTGGTTTATTAAAAATTAAACACAACTCAAAAAAGTGCGATGTATCGCACTTTTTTGCTTTAGAAAAATAAAATGTTGAATAATGAAGAATAAATGCCGAAAAAACAGAAAAAACACAAAAAAAGCATTGACAAAGGCAGATATAAATGATAATATTAAA
>CAYJIT010000041.1:0-11692 GCA_964370365.1 uncultured Bacteroides sp.
TATAAATTTACCCTATATTTTTAAAAAATTCAATAATTTCGCCGTCCGGCCCATAAACAAATGCAATATTGTTTTTCATTGCGGTGTTTTGAACTATGGAGGGTGGCTTTCTGCTGGTTGCGCCCGCCGCAATTGCAGTAGCATAAGCTTTGTCAATATCTTGTGCGCTAATGGCAAGGTGGAAATACCTGCCCTCGGCAACTTCGTTTGTGCCACCGGAATAAAGCTCTAACATAGTGCCGTCGCCAATATCCATAAGTGTTATGTAAGTTTTTGTCTGTTCATTTTGCCATTGTTTATAAATTTTAAAGCCCAACGCTTTGTAAAACTCGATGGATTTTTCAATATTATTGGTTCTAAGCGCCAAATGGTGAAAACCTGCACCTTTAATTATATTATTCATAAATATTACCCTTAAAACGAATAAACAACTTTATCTGCTGTTATATCGTTCAAATTTTTACATGCCGTCATTCTCATAACGTCTATAAGCTCGTCTTTTATTTTGTTGGTATACATTTCAACACCATCTTTTTTGGCGCCATATGCAGCAAAAATATAAGGCCTGCCAATTAAAACCGCATCTGCGCCCAGTGCTAAAACTTTAAACACATCAACACCTGTTCTAATTGCGCCATCAACAAATATTTTCATACTATCGCCAACAACTTCTTTAATTTCTGCAATTACTTCTGTTGTGCCTTGTGCAAAATCCACAGAGCGGCCTCCATGATTGGAAATTACTATGCCATAAGCGCCTGCTTGCTTTGCTTTTAATGCGGCGCCCGGTGTCATTATACCTTTCACTATAAACGGCAATTTTGTTAAGCCTATAACTTTTTTAAGTTCTTCGGTGTCGCGGTTAATTAGTTTAGCACCGCTTTTTCTTATAAGTGGCAATGTGCCGGCGTCTATGTCCATGGCAATTGCAACTGCACCGCTTTGCTCGGCAAGTGCAATTTTTTGTGCAACCACATCAAACTCCCAAGGTTTTATGGTTGGAACACCAAGCCCGCCGTTTGCCTTAATAAGCTCGAGCGGTTTGTTATAAACAAGCTCGTCCGGGCCATCGCCTGTGAACGTTAGCGAATTGGCAGCGATTGTGCCTAAAATAAGGCTCTCTCGGCATTCATCGTCGCTTATGGCAGTGCCAAAATGCTTGCTTACACCACCTAATGGCGCGCAAAAAACAGGCACACCAAAACTTTTGCCAAATAAATCAATTTTTGTGTCAATTTCAACACTGCTATAAATATTGTCCATTCTTATGCGAATTTTTTTCAAAGCATTTGCACTTGCAACGAAACTTTCGCCCGTGCCTTTAGCACCGCAACCCGGGGTTCTTCCTCTACATGCCTCACCGTTGCACACTTTGCAAACATGACACTTTCCATCAAATGATTTTCTCGCAGTGTCTAATATTTCTTTATAGTCCATAAACAGCCTCCGTATTAATTATTTTGCAAAAAATCCAAAAAATACAACTATTTACTTATTACCAATATAGCACAGCTGTGTTTTACTGTCAAGAATAAAGATTGAACGAATAGAACATAACTTGTTTCCAGAATATTTCTTTAATTTGTATATAAAAAATTAGAGTTTTTGCATAATTTGGATTTTTTGTTCAAACTTATTGTTAATTACATAAATATATGCTATCATATATAAAATGAATGTTATATTAGCTGAAAATAAGAACAAGGAGTTGTAAATGCCTGTAAATTTAAAAGATATAGCCGACAGAGTTGGTGTGTCAATTTCCACTGTGTCAAGAGCGTTAAACAATGATGAAGTGAAAAGAGTTAAACCGTCAACTCATTTTAAAATTATAAATGCTGCCAAAAGTTTAGGGTATGATTTTGATGAAAATATAGATTATGCAAGCAGAGTTAACGACAACAAAAACCAGGTTGGAATTGTTCTTGCATCGCCTGATAAATCGCTTGCGCACCCGTTTTTCTCAGAAACACAGGAGCTTTTGACGGAAGAAATCAGAAAACAAGGTTATGCTGTTAGGTATATGTTGTCAGAGTGCACAATGGACAGGCAAAGCCTTTGCGAAACCATTTTAACACAAAAGGTTTCGGGCGTAATTTTGCTTGGACGCCCCGATAGTGAGTTTATGGATTTTTTAAAGCACAATGTGAAAAACCTTGTGTACACAGGCGTTAATTATTTGCACAGCAATATAGACGAAGTGATTTGCGACGGCTATGATATAGTGAAATCGCTTTATGAACATTTACAAAGGGTTGGGTGTAAGAGCATTGGGTATATAGGGCCGCTTGTGGATAGGATTAACAAAAGCGCAGAACACCAGCGCCTTGAAAGCTTTAAAAAATGCGCTTATTCAAGCGGTGAAGAAATACACAACCACCATATACAAGCAGCAGGCGAAACCACCGAGGACGGCTATACGGCAATGTACAGAATGTTAAATTCAATGCCACTTCCGGACGGCATAATTTGTGCTGCCGATAGCAGTGCCATAGGCGCTATAAGGGCAGCGTTTGAGATGAATATATCCATTCCGAAAGACATTGCTATGGTTGGGATAGACAATATAAAGCTCTCGAAATATTTAGTGCCAAGTTTAACAACAATAAACATACCAAAAACAGAGCTTGCCAAATTGGCGGTTAACATTTTATTTGAGAAGATTAACAATGAAATGAGCAAACCTGTAAGCGTAACTATTCCGCACGATATTTTAATAAGGGAATCATGCGGATTTTATAAAACGAATAGCAATGTATAAATTAAATTAGTAAAAAGAGGCTTCTGCAGATGTTTTCATTTGTGGAAGCCTTTTTTGCATGGTACAAAAAAAGAAAAATCCAAAAAATCCAAAAACATTTGGAGCAAATGCACAATTTGCACATTAAATATTTAGTAAAATGTTAGAAAATTAGGTAACAAGGCATAATTAAGTTGACATTTAATGCTTGCGGATGTAAAATGAAAATGCAAGAAATCCAAAAATGCAAAAAAGCAGGTGAAAAATGAAAAAACCGAATGTGATACTAATTTACCCCGATCAAATGCGCTTTGATGCACTTTCGTGTAACGGGAATGAAATAAGCAAAACTCCAAGATTAGACGAGCTTGCATCGCAAGGTGTTAATTTTAAACAAGCCCATACATCATATCCGCTGTGTTGCCCATTTAGGGCCTCTTTGATGACAGGCCTGTATCCCCACAAAAACGGAATGTATTCAAACCACTATCCACTAAGAACAGATTTACCGCATTATTTACCCAAACTTATGAAAGATGAAGGATATAAAACGGCATGGATAGGCAAATGGCACTTAAACGGAGGAAAGAAATTTGAGGCTGTGCCCAAAGAATATTGGTGTGGTTTTGATGAGCTGATAGGCTATGGCAGAGGGCATCATTACATAGATAGCTTATACTATCGCAACGAGGATGAAACGCCATATAAATCGGATAAATTTGAGCCTTTTTACCAAACAGAGCATCTTTTGGATTTTGTAGACAGATCTTTAGATGAACAAAAACCTTTCATGGGAATGATTTGCTATGGTTTACCTCACCCACCGGTGCAAATGCAGCCCGATGAATATAAATACATGTATAACAAAGATGATATAGAACTGCCAATAACCGTTCCCGAGCACTTTGTTGAAAAATCCAAAGAATATATAGCGATGTATTACGGAATGGTTAAATGTGTTGACGAGCAAATAGGTGAAATTGTGGACCATTTGAAAGCAAAAGGAATATTTGAAGATACTGTGTTTATTGTTGTTAGCGACCATGGAGATATGTGTGGCGAATACGGAATGTATGAAAAATCTATTTTCTATTCATCTTCAACACATGTGCCATTAATAATTTCTTACCCTAATATGATAAAACCGGCGAGCGTGGTTGAAAAACTGGTGGATCCGCTTATAGATTTAACACCCACTATATTAGATTTTTGCGGCATAGATGTTCCAAAAACCATGGACGGTTGCAGCATGAAAAAACTTGCCACACAAGGCAAAGATGACAGTTTCAGAGATTATGTTTACTATCAAATTATAAGGGTTGCAGAAGAGCTTTGTGCACAGATGGATAAACCCGACAGAAAACCTTTTAACGAACGCGGCTTTAGAACAGATAAATATATTTATGTTGAAAAGCAAAATGTTCCTTTTGCACTTTACGACGTTGAAAAAGATCCGCTTGAAATGTGCAATTGCATAAACAATTTTAAATACTTCACAGAAATTGAAGAGTTTAGAGAAAAATTAGCAGGCATTATGCACGATTTACAAGACAATTGGTGTTATGAACGTAACGAGTTGCCCCCTGAATTCCAAACACAAAAAGAGGCAATTTCCGATTACGATAATTCATACAAAATGGCAAAGTACGAACAATAAAAAGGAGAAGATATTATGAAAAAGTTTACATCTATTTTACTGGCACTTACTTTAGTTTTAGCATTAATGGTTGGCTGTGCACAGCCTGCCGCCACACAAACAGAGTCAACAGCACCGGATGCAACATCTACTGAAGCACCGGCACCTGTGGAAGGCAGTTCCGACATAGTTGCACCCGAGGGTTACCCGGATAAAAACATTAACTGGATTGTTCCGGCAGCGGCAGGTGCTATTATTGACCAACCATCAAGAATTGTTGCAGACATGATAGACCTTGGCACAAATATTGTAATTGAGAACATCGCAGGCGCATCGCAAGTTACAGGCACAACAGAGGCTGCAAACAGAGATGCAGACGGCTACACAATTCTAACAGGTGCAAACGCAGCTATGATAACACAACCGCTATTGCTTGAAGATTTACCCTACGACCCTGCAGATTTTGAGCCACTTGCACTTTTAGTTCCGGGCACACAACAAATTTTATGCTCAAGAAATGATTCTGAAATTAAAACTGTTGATGATTTCATCGCATATGCGAAAGATAATGCAGATTTCACATGGACAGCATCAAACCCCGGCAGCATCGGCCATATTCTTGGCACACATGCATTAAATTCATTGGATTTGAATCTTGGCACATATGTTCCTTTCTCCGGAACAGCAGAAGTGCTACAAGCAATTTTGAATGGCAGTGTAGATTTTGCTATTTTGGAATCTAAAGATGCCAAAAACCAATCAGACCAAGGCCAAGTTAACATGATAGCTGTTTTAGACGGCGGTACATACCAATATGCACCCGAAGTTCCAACAATGGCTGATTATGGCGTTGAGGGCCTTGAAAAATTTGCAGCTTGGTACTTCGTTGCAGTTAAAAAAGATACACCTGAAGATATTAAAGAGTATTTGCGTTTGAAATTCCAAGAAGTTGTATTCTCTGAAGAGTATCAAGCTTATTTAACAGAGAGCTTGCTAACTAATTTTGACGAAACATTCGACCACACAAGCATTGAAGAGTGGAGAGTGAATGCATCAGAGGCAAACAGAGAAGTTATGACAGAACTTGGTATGATAGAATAATTTAGTTTTTAAAGCTATTGATAATTTATAAGAACACTGTGAAAATTTAATAGCAGTATAACGTTATAATGTGCACACTTGATTGTGTGCACATTATGCATAAGGAGAAAGTTTGATAGTAAATTTCAAACTTCATTTGTTAAAAGCTGTTGTTCTCGTCTGCTCTTGAACTGCTTAAAAGGCTTTACCAATACTAAAGCAGACAACCAAAAAACATGGCACATTTATGATCATTTTGTGGTTGTTTTGTGCCTTTCAAAAAAGGAATGGTCATAAATATGAAAGAGAATTTTAAAAGCTTGGTTTCTATGATAGCAATTATGATTTTTGCTCTTTTGCTTTATTTTGTTTTAGTGCCAAACTACATAACCGTAAGGGAAAGTGTTAGCGGCAATATCAGTTTTACAAGCCAAACATGGCCGCAAATAGTTTCTTTAATATTGTTTGTGCTAAGCGCTTACGGCATAGTTAAATATGCAAGGCTTATTATGATTGATAGAAAAAATTCAAGTGACGCAGTTAAAATTGATATAAAAAACCTTGTTCGCCCTACATTGGCTTTTGCAATTGTTTTGGGTTACGCATTGCTTTTTATAAATTTTGGAACAATCATTTCTTCGGTGATATGCGTGCCGCTACTTTTGTTTTTTAACGGCGTAAGAAAACCGCTTGAATATGTTTTTGTAGGTGCTTTTTGTGTGGCAATGTATTTTGTTTTCACACAAGTGCTTTTAATTCCATTGCCATAAAGTAAGGAGCTAATTATATGTTTTTAGATGTTATTTTAAGTATATTGGCGCCTATTAATATTTTAATTATGTTTATAGGTGTTGCAGTAGGAATTGTTATTGGCGCATTGCCGGGGCTAAATGTTGTTTTTGCCATTGCGGCACTTTTGCCAATAACCCTTGGGTTAGATTCCACAGCAGGTATTTTATTGTTGCTTGGCTCTTATTGCGGTGCAACATTCGGTGGCAGCATAACGGCAATTTTAATAAATACACCCGGCACTGCAGCAAATGCTGCAACAACAATTGAGGGCTATGCACTGGCGAAAAAGGGCAGGGCGGGCGATGCTATTAAAACAGCGGTTATAGGTTCATTCTTGGGCGGTGTTATAAGCTGTTTTGCACTTATGTTTTTTGCACCTGCACTCGCAAGCGTAGCAGTTAATTTTGCTTCGCAAGAATTATTTGCTCTTGCTATATTCGGGCTTTGTGCTGTTATCGGCATTGCGGGCAAAGAAGTGTTAAAAGGGCTTATTATGGCTTCGTTCGGCTTGCTTTTTGCCATTGTGGGAATAGACCCGGCAGAAGGCGTTGAGCGCTTGACATTCGGCAACAGTAATTTACTGGCAGGCTTTAATGCGGTTATTATTCTTTTGGGGCTTTTTGCAATGGCAGAGGTTATTTTGCAGTGCTCTATTGCCAAAAAAGAAGATAAAACACAAAAAATAGACATTAAATATGAAAAGGCAAGCATTAAATTTATAGATGTTTTAAAGCACTATAAAACTATTATTCGCTCATCTGTAATAGGAATTATTATAGGCGCTATTCCCGGCACAGGCGGCGGCATTTCATCGTGGTTTTCATATAACGAGGCAAGGCGTGCACGCAATAAAGACGACAAAGACTTGCCGTTTGGCGAGGGAAATATCGATGGTTTAATTGCAGCCGAAACAGGAAACAACGGTGCAACAGGTTCAGCGCTTATTCCGCTTTTAACTTTGGGTATCCCGGGAGATGCAGCAACAGCGGTTTTGCTTGGTGCGTTAACTATGCAAGATATTATCCCCGGCGTTGGTCTTTTCACAAGCGGAAACCCTTGGGTATATGTAATTATGGGCGGCTTGCTTGTTATCAACTTTATAATGTTAGCACAGGGCCTTGTTTTTTCAAAGCTATTTGCCAATATTTCAAAAGTTCCGGCAAGAATATTGTTCCCATGTATAGCCTTTTTGGCTATTTTAGGTGCATTTTCAATTTCAAACTCTACATTTGATGTTATAGTTTTAGTTGGTTTTGGCTTAGTGGGTTATGTGGCAAAACAATTAGGCTTCCCAATGCCGCCGCTTGTTATCGGCACAATATTGGGCAGTTTGGTTGAAGTTAATTTAAGAAGGTCGCTTATTCTATCGGGCGGCTCATACCTAACTTTCTTTACAGACCCTGTTTCGTGCGTTATATTAATTGTTGCAATATTATCATTAATTTCTCCAATTATTTCAAAAGTAATAGCAAAAAACAAAAAAGTTGAAACGGTGGAAAAATAAATGAAAATTGCAATAGGAAACGACCATATGGCAGTGGATTTAAAATTTGCTATAATGGAACATTTAAAGGAAAAAGGGCATGAGATAATAAATGTTGGCACAGACACAAAAGAGGAATATTATTACCCAATTAGCGCCTATAAAGCCGGCGAACTTGTTGTGCAAAACAAGGTGGATTGTGCAATATTAATGTGTGGCACAGGCGTGGGAATTGCAATGGCTGCCAATAAAATTAAAGGTGTTAGGGCAGCAGTTTGCAGCGAGGTTTTTTCTGCTAAATTGTGCAAAATTGCAACAAACTGCAATGTGCTTGCCTTTGGTGAGCGTGTTGTAACCAAAGATATTGCAAAAGATATGGTAGATGCATTTCTTGTGGCAGAGTATCGTGGCGGAGCAACTAAAATTCGCCTTGATATGGTGAAAGAGCTTGAAGAAACAGGCAAAATTAAATTTGAAATATAGCGTATGAAAAGGAGCAAAAATGGAACTTAAAGCATTAAAAGAAGAAGTGTTTGCCGCAAATTTAGAGCTTGTGAAACGTGGGCTTGTAATATATACATGGGGAAATGTATCGGTTATAGACCGCAATCAGGGCATTATAGTTATAAAACCACGGGGCATAGAATATAGCGATATGGTAGCCGAGGATATGAGCGTGACAGATCTTGATGGAAATATTGTACAGGGCAAATTGCTGCCCTCGGTAGATTTGGATATACATATAGCCATTTATAATAAATTCCCTGAAATAAAATCTATTGCGCACACACATTCAACTTATGCAACGGCATTTGCGCAAGCAAGAGAGGATATACCGTGCTATGGCACAACTCATGCCGACCATTTTTACGGCAGTATTCCCTGCACAAGGCCAATTAGCGAAGAAGAAACAAAAGGCAATTATGAAAAAAACACGGGCGATGTAATTGTGCAAACATTTGTGGAAAGAAAAATTGACCCAATGCAAGTTTTCGGCGTTAATGTTGCAGGGCACGGGCCTTTTACATGGGGAGCAACAGCAACTTTGGCTGTTGAAAACAGCGTAATTTTAGAAGAACTTTCTAAAATGGCAATTTTAACAAAGCAAATTAACAAAAATACTAAACCGCTGGAAAATTATTGCCTTGATAAACATTTTTTAAGAAAACACGGTGCAAATTCATATTTTTATCAAACAAAATAAAAGGTGTCGGCTTAGAAATTTTTAATATTTTTCTAAGCCGACATTATTAGCCTAACGGCTAAGTTAATTAAGCAGTTTTTGATTAACTTGTGCACAAAATTTTATAAAAAATTAAAAATTTGAATTGGCAGAACGGAGAATTATAATGAAAACGTCGGTTTCTTTATCAATATTTAAAGCGAGCAAAACAGCACCTGTGCTTTTTTCGGGTTGTGAAGAAGAAAATTTTGCAACAATAAAAGAATTAGGCTATGACGGAATTGACCTTTTTGTGGATGATCCTTTTAGTGAAAAAGCAAAATTTGCTGTTAAGATGCTCAACAAATATAATTTGGGTGTAGGGGTTGTTATGCCTGCGGCGCTTGCGGGCATGGGGCTTTTTCTGGGCGATGAAGACGAAAAAACAAGAAACACATGCGTTCAAAAAATTAGCGAAATTATAGATTTTACACGTGAAATAGGTGGAATGGTATCTCTTGGGCTTGTGCGTGGCAGCATGAAAGAAGATGAAACAGAAAAGCATTTTAATGAAAAATTTGTAAGTTCATGCGAAAAACTGCTAAGCGTTAGCAAAAATGTTTCGCTGTTAATAGAGCCTATAAATAGATATGAAATAAATACAATAAATTCAGCGCGCCAGGGAATTGATTTTATTAAGCAAACAGGCTTGCCTCTTTATTTGATGTTAGATACGTTTCACATGAATATAGAAGATGTAGACATGTTTTCGCTTTTTGAAGAAAGTAATTCCTTGGGGCTTACAAAGCATGTGCATTTTTTAGATTCAAACCGCCTTGCTCCGTCTATGGGGCACATGGATATGCAGGGCTTATATAAAATGTTTGAAGAGCAAGATTACGGCGGCTATTTGTGCCTTGAAGCATTGCCGCATCCAACACCTTATGAATGTGCAAAACAAGGTTCGGTGTTTTTTGATAAAATGAAAAATAGAGTTTAGCAAAGCAAATTATGTAGTTTTAAATTAATGAAATAAAATACAAACTGGCGAAGAAAGGATTGTAATATGGCAGAAGTAAAACAATTGCAAAACAAGGCAAATGAAATGCGAAAATTAGTTATAGAGGGAATTTACAGCGCGCAAAGTGGGCACCCGGGTGGCTCGCTTTCAATATGCGATATAATGAGCGTGTTGTTTTATGATGAGATGAATATAGATGCAAACAAAGCAAAGGACGAAAACCGCGACAGGTTTGTGCTCTCGAAAGGGCACGCTGCGCCTGCTTTGTATGCGGCATTGGCGTTGAAAGGCTATTTTGCCAAAGAAGAAATGAAGAATTTGCGCAAAATAGACAGCTTTTTGCAAGGGCACCCATGCTTAAATAAAGTGCCGGGCGTAGATATGTCCACAGGCTCTTTGGGGCAAGGTTTAAGTGCGGCAAACGGCATGGCAATTGCGGGCAAATATAATAAAAAAGAATATAGGGTTTACTGCATTTGCGGCGACGGTGAATTGCAAGAGGGGCAAATTTGGGAAGCGGCAATGACAAGTGCGCACTATAAATTAGATAATTTAACAGTGTTTGTGGATAATAACAAATTGCAAATAGACGGCACAAACGACGAAGTTATGACGCTATTAAATATAGCCGATAAATTTAGAGCGTTTGGCTTTAATGTTTTGGAGATAGACGGGCATGATGTAGAGCAAATTAAAAATGCACTAACAAACGCAAAACAAACAAAAGGTAAACCAACTGCAATTATTTGTAGCACGGTAAAGGGCAAAGGCGTGTCGTTTATGGAAAACCAAGTTGGCTTCCACGGTGCGGCACCAAACGAAGAGCAATACAAAACAGCTATGAAAGAATTAGAGGAGGTTTGCGAATAATGGCTATGTCAACAAGAGAGGCTTACGGAAGAGCGCTTGCCGAGATGGGCAAGGATAACGATTTTTTAGTGCTGGATGCAGACCTTGCGAAAGCTACACAGAGCATAATATTTAAAAAGGAATTTCCCGAAAGGTTTTTCAATATAGGTATATCTGAAGGCGATATGATGGGCACAGCTGCGGGCATAATGGCAACAGGAACAAAGGTGTTTGCAAGCACATTTGCAATGTTTGCGGCAGGGCGTGCATTCGAGCAAGTGCGCAACTCCATTTGCTACCCCAATTTGCCTGTGGTAGTAGCGGGCACACACGGTGGCATACTTATAGGCGAAGATGGCGCATCGCACCAGGCGATAGAGGATATATCGCTTATGCGCACAATACCGAACATGACAGTAATAGTGCCTTGTGATGAATACAGCGTTAAACAGCTTATGAAAGAGCTTGTGCATTATAACGCACCGGCATATGCAAGGTTTGGGCGCAATGTGTCGCCCGATGTGTACAAAGGCAACGAGGAGATAAAAATAGGCAAGGGCAATGTGCTGAAAGATGGAAAAGACATTACAATAATAGCAATAGGCGATATGGTGTATGAAGCGCTTAAAGCGGCAGAGAATATGCAAAAAGAGGGCATAGATGCCGCAGTTATAGATATGCACACAGTTAAACCCATTGATAAAGAGCTTGTGATACAATATGCAAACAAAACAGGCAAAATTGTAACAGCGGAAGACCATAATATAATAGGCGGCCTTGGCAGTGCCGTTGCTGAAATTTTGGCGGAGGAATGCAGTGCAAAATTAAAACGTGTAGGCGTTAAAGATGTGTTTGGCAAAAGTGGCAAAAAAGATGAATTGCAAGAGCATTACGGCTTAACAGCTAAAGAGATTGAAAAAGCGGCAAAA
>CAYJIT010000042.1:0-11683 GCA_964370365.1 uncultured Bacteroides sp.
CTGGGGCCATCGAAAGGCCCCAGCGATTTTGCTTCTTTTTACGTAAAAAAGAAGAGAGAACTATAAAACTTAATAATTTTAGCTAACCTATTATTAAGGCACAAACCTTGATAATAGCAAAAAAAGCGGGTTCCTCGGCTTCGCTCGGAACGACAAGTATAAACATACTAAACCTATGATTTTACGCAAATAACATAGATTGAAGAGATACATGGAATTTAGAAAAGCAACTAAAGAAGATATAGACAAAATAACAGATTTACGATTGCAGCTTTTAATTGAAGAGGCGGCTTTTGCTCCCACAGACATTAAAGAGCAATTATTTGCCTATTTTAACGAGGAATTAAACAAAAGCATTGTGGTGGTTCTTGCCGAGGAAAACGGCGTGGCTATTGCCACAAGCGCTGTTATTTTTCAGCGATATCCGCCGCATTTCAGCAATAAGCAAGGTATGCGTGCTTATATAACAAATGTTTACACGCAAAAAACCCACAGAAACATGGGGCTAAGCAAAACGCTTTTAAACATGCTTTTACAAGAGGTAAAAGCACGTGGCATATCCTATGTTTGGCTGTGGTCTACAAAAGAGGGTGTGGGCTTTTACAAAAAGTTCGGCTTTAAAGATTTAAGCGCATTTAACACTATGGATTACCATTTAGATTAACCTGCAATTACAACAAATTTTGCATGCATAAAAGGGAGGGCTTATAAGCCCTCCCTTTTATATATGTTTCAATTGTAAAATTTGCTTTTGCCACCACAGTGCTGAAATTTATTAATATAAACCTACTGTTTTGGCAACAAATTAGCCGTAAGTGCAAATGAAAATGCTCCTATTGCGGCAACTGCAATTTCAATTGCCCATGCATAAATTTGCACCGATAAAGCATAAACCGTAAGCCCACCTATTAAAGCGCCTATTATCGCAAATAAAATATTGTAGTGCAGTGCTATTTTTGCCCTTAAAATTAAATGGGCAAAGCCACCCACAGATAAACCCACAAAAAGGCTTATAATAAATGTTAAAAGCATTTTTTGCTCTCCTTTATATGCTTTTTTAGTAGGGTGCAAAACGCTGCATAAAGCGAACAACTAAAAGCGTGTTTTGCACCCGGTTATGCCTTTACGCAAAGCTTAATATGCATAGCTTTCTTCGGGTTCTTGCTCAAATTCAATTTCATGCTCTTCATAGATAATTTCTTCTTTAACTTCTTGTATGCCTGTGCCTGCCGGTATTAATTTGCCTATTATAACGTTTTCTTTTAGGCCCATTAATGGGTCTGTTTTTCCTTTAATTGCGGCATCTGTTAAAACCCTTGTGGTTTCTTGGAACGATGCGGCAGAAAGGAATGAATCGGTTGCAAGCGAGGCTTTTGTTATACCCATAAGAATTACACTTGCAGAAGGCTCTTCAAAGTTTTCACCTTGCTCTGCTTTTGCCGCCTCAACAATACCCTTATATTCAAACTTATCCATAACAGAGCCCGGAATGATGTTTGTGCTACCTGCTTTTTCAATTTTCAACTTGCGCATCATCTGAAGCACTATAACCTCAATATGCTTATCACAAATATCAACACCTTGCAAGCGGTAAACTTTTTGAACTTCGCTTATTAGGTAGTTTTGAACGGCAATAGGCCCTTTGATGGCTAAAATATCCTGTGGGAACGCAAAGCCCTCTGTTAAAATATCGCCTTTTTCAAGCTCTGCGCCATCTTCAACCCTAATTCGTTGGCCAAAAGGTATCAAATAGCTTTTTTCGCACGGTGCACCGTTTTCGTCAACACCCAAAACAACAGCATGGCGGTTTTTCTTTGTGTCGTCTATTTTAACTTGCCCTGAAATTTCTGTCATTATGGCAATGTTTTTGGGGCGGCGTGCCTCAAACAGCTCTTCAACACGGGGCAAACCCTGTGTTATATCTTCCGCAGACGCAATACCACCTGTGTGGAATGTGCGCATGGTTAGCTGTGTGCCCGGCTCGCCGATGGATTGCGCCGCAATAATGCCAACAGCCTCGCCCATGCCAACCAAACGGCCGTTTGCAAGGTTTGCGCCATAGCATTTGCTGCAAGCACCGTGTTTTGCATCACAGCGTAAAACACTGCGTATTTCAACAGATTTAACACCGGATTCCACAATTAATTGTGCATCGTCTGCGCTCATCATTTTATCATTGCTAACAAGCACTTCGCCTGTTTCCGGGTGCAGAACATCGTTAACCGCAAAGCGCCCCTCAAGGCGTTCCTCAAGCTTTTCAATAATCTCGTTGCCCTCGCGGATATCGGTAACAACAATGCCGCTTTGTGCGCCGCAATCGTCCTCACGGATGATAACATCTTGTGAAACGTCAACAAGGCGGCGTGTTAGATAGCCCGAGTCGGCAGTTCTAAGCGCTGTATCGGCAAGGCCTTTTCTCGCGCCTTTACCGGCGATGAAATATTCAAGGATGTTAAGCCCCTCACGGTAGTTGGCACGAATTGGAATTTCAATGGTTCTACCTGATGTGTTGGCAATAAGCCCACGCATACCTGCAAGCTGCCTAATTTGCGCCATAGAACCACGAGCACCGGAGTTTGCCATCATAAATATCGGGTTGCTCTCATCAAGGTGGGCGCTTAAGGCGCTTGCAACATCTTCGGTTGTTTTATTCCAAATTTTGATAACGCTCTCATAGCGCTCTTCATTTGAAATTAAGCCCCTGTTATATTGCTTTGTAACTTTCAAAATTTGTTCTTCCGCATTTTGCAAAAGTTCTTGTTTTTGCGGCGGAATAACCGCATCTGAAACGGCAACGGTAATTGCGCTTTGTGTTGAATATTTATAGCCTTGCGCTTTAACTCTGTCCAGCATCTCGGCTGTTGTTGCAGTGCCGTGAACCTGTATGCAGCGGTTTATAATTTTACCCAGCATTTTTATTGTTACAAGGAAATCAATTTCAAAGCTCAATTTATTCTCGGGTTTTGAGCGGTCTACATATCCTAAATCTTGCGGGATAGGATCGTTAAAAATAATGCGCCCAACAGTGGTTTGAACAATGCCCGAGATAATTTCACCGTCAATTTCTTTTGTTCTGCGCACATTAATTTTTGCGTGCAAAGAACACACACCGTTTTGGTATGCCATAATAGCTTCATTCTCATCGCGGAAATATTTGCCCTCACCCGGTTGCCCGTCTTTTTCAATTGTGAGATAATAGCTACCCAAAACCATGTCTTGTGTGGGCACGGTAACGGGTTTGCCATCGCTAAGTTTTAATAGGTTTCCGCTGGCAAGCATTAAATTGCGTGCCTCGTTTTGCGCCTCTTGTGAAAGTGGCACGTGCACCGCCATTTGGTCGCCGTCAAAGTCGGCATTATAGGCAGTACAAACAAGCGGGTGCAATTTAATTGCACGCCCCTCAACAAGTGTGGGCTCGAATGCTTGTATGCCAAGGCGGTGAAGTGTTGGTGCACGGTTTAAAAGCACAGGGTGGCCTTTTATAACTGTTTCAAGCGAGTCCCAAACTTCTGTTCTTGTGCGCTCTACCATTTTGCGTGCAGATTTAATATTGTTTGCTATGCCTTTTTCAACAAGGTCTTTCATAACAAAAGGCTTAAACAGTTCAAGCGCCATTTCTTTTGGCAAGCCGCATTGATACATTTTAAGCTCGGGGCCAACAACGATAACGCTACGGCCGGAGTAGTCTACACGTTTGCCAAGCAAGTTTTGGCGGAAACGCCCCTGTTTACCTTTAAGCATATCTGAAAGGCTTTTTAGCGGGCGGTTATTAGGCCCTGAAACAGGGCGGCCACGGCGGCCGTTATCAATTAAAGCGTCAACTGCCTCTTGTAGCATACGTTTTTCGTTGCGCACAATAATATCGGGCGCGCCAAGCTCTAAAAGGCGCTTTAGGCGGTTGTTGCGGTTTATAACACGGCGGTATAAATCGTTCAAATCGCTTGTTGCAAACCTGCCGCCGTCCAGTTGAACCATAGGGCGAATATCCGGTGGAATTACAGGAATACTGTTTAAAATCATCCACTCGGGGCGGTTGCCGGAAAGCCTGAAAGCGTCAACCACTTCAAGGCGTTTTAGCAAACGCACACGTTTTTGGCCGCCTGCGTCTTCAAGCTCTTTGTGCAATTGCTCGCTAAGTTTTTCAACATCAATTTTTGCCAAAAGTTCTTGAATAGCCTCTGCGCCCATAGACGCTTTGAACTCGTCCTCATAGTGCTCGCGCATATCGCTGTATTCTTTTTCGCTCAAAAGTTGTTTCTCATCAAGCGGTGTAAAGCCTGGGTCTGTTACAATATACGCTGCAAAATATAAAACTTTCTCTAAAAGGCGAGGGCTGATATCCAAAATAAGCCCTATGCGAGAGGGTATGCCTTTAAAATACCATATATGTGAAACAGGAGCCGCAAGCTCTATATGCCCCATGCGCTCACGGCGCACTTTGCTGCGTGTAACCTCAACGCCGCACCTATCGCATATTTTGCCCTTGTAGCGAATGCGTTTATATTTTCCGCAATGGCATTCCCAGTCCTTCGTGGGCCCGAAAATTTTCTCGCAAAACAAACCGTCTCTCTCCGGTTTTAAGGTACGATAATTTATAGTTTCCGGTTTTTTAACTTCACCATGGCTCCACGTATGGATATGCTCAGGCGAAGCAAGCCCTATTTTTATTGAATCAAAAGCATTAAATTCCATTTATTAGCCCTTTCTTTTTTCATTATAAATCATCGTCATCGTCATTGTCGTCATCGCTGTTGCCGGATATCGCCGCAAGTAAATCGTCCTCATCGTCGTCGTCATCCATGCTAAAAACGTCATCATCGTCATTGTCATCAGAAAGTAGTGCATCATCTTGCTCAATATCGTTGATGCTGTAATCATCTTGCAATTCGCTTTCAACCATAACATCTTGCCCAACAGGCATATTGCTCATGTCGAAGCCGATATCGTCCTCGTCGTAGTTTTGTTTGATGTCAATTTCGTTGCCGTCTTCATCTTGTGCGCAAACAGCAAGACCAAGCGATTGCAATTCCTTCATTAAAACACGGAATGCTTCCGGTATGCCCGGTTTCGGAACATCTTGACCTTTAACAATTGCCTCGTAAGTTTTAACACGGCCCACAACGTCATCGGATTTAACCGTTAAAATTTCCTGCAAGGTATATGCCGCACCGTAAGCCTCAAGCGCCCAAACTTCCATTTCGCCAAAACGTTGGCCGCCAAACTGCGCTTTGCCGCCCAGCGGTTGCTGTGTAACAAGGCTGTAAGGGCCTGTGCTTCTTGCGTGAATTTTATCGTCTACCAAGTGGTGCAGTTTTAAATAATACATATAGCCAACGGTAACAGGGTTATCAAATTGTTCGCCTGTTCTTCCGTCGTAAACAATGCTTTTGCCGTCTTCTCTTTTTCCGCACTCTTTAAACATCTCGCGGATATCTTCCTCGTGAACACCGTCAAAAACAGGGGTTGCAATTTTCCAGCCCAAAGCCTTTGCGGCAAACGCAAGGTGAACTTCAAGCACCTGCCCGATATTCATACGTGAAGGAACACCAAGTGGGTTCAGCACTATATCAAGCGGTGTGCCGTCCTCTAAGAAAGGCATATCCTCCTGTGGCAAAATGCGTGATACAACACCCTTATTTCCGTGGCGGCCCGCCATTTTATCGCCAACGCTTATTTTGCGTTTTTGCGCAATATAGCAGCGCACAACTTGGCGCACACCCGGCTGAAGCTCGTCGCAATTTTCAGGTGTGAAAACTTTAACGTCAACTATAATTCCGCTCTCGCCATGTGGAACACGAAGTGAAGTATCCCTAACTTCCCTTGCCTTTTCACCGAATATGGCACGCAGCAAGCGCTCTTCCGCAGTTAGCTCTGTTTCACCTTTAGGTGTAACTTTACCAACAAGTATATCGCCTGCGCCAACTTCGGCACCTATGCGTATAATGCCCCTATCGTCCAAATCTTTAAGTGCATCGTCGCCAACATTTGGAATATCACGGGTAATTTCTTCGGGCCCAAGTTTTGTAACACGGCTTTCTATCTCATATTCTTCAATGTGAATAGAGGTGTAAACATCTTCACGAACAATGCGCTCGTTAATTAGAACAGCATCTTCGTAGTTGTAGCCCTCCCATGTCATAAAGCCTATAAGCGCATTTTTGCCAAGGCTTATTTCACCGTTTTGTGTTGCGGGGCCATCGGCTATAACTTGCCCTTTAATAATTTTATCGCCTTTGCTTACAATTGGGCGCTGATTAATACACGTGCCTTGGTTGGAACGCATAAATTTAATCAATTCATATTCTTCTGTGGCATCGCCCTTTGTGCGCACAATAATTTTATTCGCCTCAACATGCTCTACAACGCCGTCGCTGTTTGCCAAAACGCAAACGCCCGAGTCGCAAGCGGCTTTATATTCCATGCCCGTTGCAACAATTGGCTGTTCTGTAACCAAAAGCGGCACAGCTTGACGCTGCATGTTAGAGCCCATGAGAGCACGGTTAGCATCATCGTTTTCAAGGAACGGTATCATTGAAGTTGCAACAGACACAACCATTTTAGGCGAAACGTCCATGAAATCTGCACGGTTTGCCTCAACTTCTATAATTTCGTCCCTGTGGCGGCACGAAACACGAGAGCGCAAGAAGCGGTTTTTATCGTCGAGCGGTTCATTAGCTTGCGCAACGATGTATTCATCTTCAACATCGGCTGTCATATAAACAACTTCATTTGAAATAACGCCTGTTTCTTTGTCAATTTTTCTGTAAGGCGCTTCAATAAAACCATATTCATTTATGCGCGCAAAAGTTGCAAGGTAGGATATAAGCCCGATATTCGGGCCCTCCGGTGTTTCAATGGGGCACATGCGCCCATAGTGTGAATAGTGAACATCACGAACTTCAAAGCCCGCTCTGTCACGGGATAAACCGCCCGGCCCCAAAGCCGAAAGGCGGCGCTTATGTGTAAGCTCTGCAAGAGGGTTGTTTTGGTCCATGAACTGAGAAAGAGGGCTTGAGCCGAAAAACTCTTTTATAGATGCCACCACGGGGCGAATATTTATAAGCGCCTGCGGTGTAACTTCCTCTGTGCTTTGCGCTTGCAATGTCATGCGTTCGCGGATAACACGCTCCATGCGTGTGAAACCTATGCGGAATTGGTTTTGCAAAAGCTCGCCAACACTGCGAATACGCCTGTTGCCCAAATGGTCGATATCATCTACATTGCCTATGCCGTTGCCCAAATTGTTAACATAGTTAATAGAGGCAAAAATATCGTCCACCGTAACGGTTTTGCTAATTAGTTTATCTCTGTTTGCTTTAATAAGCTCTATCTGCTCGTCTTCGTCGTCTGTTTCATCTAAAATTGCACGCATTTGCACAAAATTAACACGCTCTTTTATCTCGCATTTTTCAAGCACATCAAAGCTGAAAAAGCCTTGAGCATTAACAGTGCCGTTAGATATAACTTTAACTTCTCTGTCTTCAACTGTAACATATGCCACGCAAACGCCGCATGCATCAGCTTGCAAAGAAAGCTCTCTTGTTATTTTTTCGCCCGATGCCACTATAAGCTCACCCGTTAAAGGCGCTATAATATCACGCGCGGCAATTTGCCCCTCAAGCCTTCTTGCTATTGCGAGCTTTTTATTCATTTTATAGCGGCCAAAACGTGATAAATCGTAGCGGCGCGCATCGAAAAACAGCGAATTTATATGGCTTGTTGCGCTTTCAACCGTGGGCGGCTCGCCCGGGCGCAATTTGCGGTATGTTTCAAGCAAGCCCTCTTCTTCACTGCGGGTGCTATCTTTTAAAAGTGTTGCCTCAATGCGTGCATCATCGCCAAAATAATCCCTTATAGCGGCATCAGAACCAAGCCCCAAAGCCCTCATAAACACAGTTATGGGCAATTTGCGGTTTTTATCTATGCGCACATAAAAAATATCGTTGGCGTCTGTTTCAAATTCAATCCATGCGCCACGGTTTGGGTTCATTGTTGTGCTAAAAAGCTCTTTGCCTGTTTTATCGTAACTTTTTCCAAAATAAGAGCCCGGAGAGCGAACTAACTGCGAAACAATTACACGCTCGGCACCATTGATAATAAATGTGCCCGAATCTGTCATTCGCGGGAAATCTCCCATGAAAATTTCCTGCTCTTTTATTTCGCCGGTTTCTTTATTAAGCAACCTTGCGGTAACCCTAAGCGGCGCAGCAAAAGTAACATCTCGCTCTTTACACTCTTTAATGGTGTATTTCGGGCGAGAGTCTATTCGGTAGTCAATAAAGTCCAGCACTAAGTTTCCGGTGTAGTCTTCAATTGTTGAGATATCACGAAACACCTCTTTAAGACCTTGATCTAAAAACCATTGATACGAGTTTTTTTGCACCTCTATCAAATTGGGCATTTCAATAATTTCTTCAATTTTTGAAAAGCTCATGCGCTCGGTTTTTCCGTACTGTACGGGCTTGACTTTTACCATATACACTACCACTCCTTTTTTATTATTTGCTTTAGCCATGCGCAAAGCACGTGTGTGAAAAAAATTGTGAGCAGCTACAGTGTTGCTAAAGCAACATGGTTCTTGTATGTTGAGAAGCTCAATAACTTTTCATTTTTCATTCTTCACTTTTCACTTTATGTGCGCATTGCACTTGTTTAATATATATTGTATTTAAACAAAACTACAAACTTTAACAAAAATATAGCACTTTTTTTATGCAAAAAAGCAACAAAACATGTGCTTGTGGGCATTGTTTGCTAATGCCCTTTTTTCATAAGCTGTACCTTAAGAGGCATTTCCCCTAAAAACGGCACAAAAACGCACCCCTCTCCTTACAACCTAACAAAAAATTGGCGTCGGTATTGCTCAAAAAGGCGCGTTTACCCATGTTAATATATTCAGTAATTATACTCTGCATTTTATAATTTGTCAAGCAGAGAGCGAAAAAAATATCCATGTGTGCAAAATTGGCACACATGGATGCGTGTATTGTTTATGGCTTTTTGTCAGCCTTTTTAATTAAACTGGCAAAGCTAACAGCACCAAGGCTTTCGTTAATTTGGTTGCTTAGTTCTTCATAAGTTTGCCTAAAAACGCAATATTCGCTTGCGCCTCGGTTGCACTGAAAATCCAAATCATCGCCCACGCATTTTGATAGCCTATAAGGGCCTTCCACAGCGCAAATAACATCACGCATGGTAACATCTTCAACATTTACGGCAAGCTCATAGCCGCCTTTGTTTCCTTTATAGCTTTTCACAATACCCTTAGAAACAAGCTTACCCAAAATTTTAAGGGCAAAGCGCAGTGAAACACACATTTCTTCACTTATGGCTCTGGCATCTTTTCTTTGTTTGCTTTTGGCAAGGCAAAACACAATGCGCACGGCATAATCGCTTTCTTGGGTAATATGCACAACAACACTTCCTTCAAGCATATTTAAATTAAAACATGCTAAGCACAGTTTATCATTTTATACGAATTTTGTCAACTTTGATGCACCGTGGATATTATATGTAATTTTTCAGCAAAACTCTTGCCAATTTTCTACATTTTATTATTCAAGAATTTTATATAATAGCAGTATATCGCATGGGCGAAAATAGGTTTAGTTAACACAAAAGGAAGAACGCATTTCTGCAGTTCGCTAAGTGCCGCCACTTGTATTGCACTGCGGATTTCTACAGTTCGCCAAGTGCCGCCACTTGCGTGTCGGTTGCTCACTTGCATTGCACTGCGGTGCTTATCCGCTGCGGTCGAAATGACAGGTGGTAAAGTTTGCTATATTGTACTAAACCTATATTTTTTACTTTAATTACAATTGGGAGGAACAATGAAATTTTTTAGCGGTATATGCGCAAGCGAGGGCAGTGCTATTGGCCCAATATTGCGCATAAAGCACACACGGCTTGCATTGAACAGGAAAGTTGACAGGGCAGAGCACGAATTGAAAGCATTTGAAAACGCAAGTAACTTAGCTATAAAGCAATTAGTATCATTTTGCAAGCAAAAACAAAGCGAGCGTGAAATATGCGAAATATTCGACACACAGCGCTTTATTTTAACAGATGACAGCTTAACAAAAGAAGTGCATAATTACATAAAAGCCGGTGCAAGTGCAGCTGCGGCGGTTGAGCGCGCCGGAAATATATTTGCAAATAATTTGCGCCGCATAAACGACAACTACTTCTCTGAGCGCAGCACAGATGTGCTTGATATATGCAACAGGGTTGTTAAAATATTAGACGGTGAAACAACACATATAAAAAAGCCCATAACACCAAGCATCCTTGTTAGCGAGGAAATTTACCCAACGGATATAGCCTGTTTAAACCGCAGTGATATTTTGGGCATAATAACTTCAAACGGCAGTGTAAATTCACACGCGGCAATAATAGCACGCAGTTTTAACATACCGTTCATTGTTATGGCGGGCACAGAATTTTTGCATTTTAGCAAAAACGAAAACGCATACATAAACAGCAAAAGCACAAGTTTTTACATTTATAATGTGTTATGCTGCGATAATATGGTCGCTCAGGGCGCAAGAAGCGCAATTTCAAACAACGGTAGCTGATAGGCAAATATCGTCAATTGCGCTAAGCTCTTCTTTTGTGAAATTTAGCTTGCTCGCTATCGCACAGTTATCTTTAATTTGCCCTGCCTTGCTTGCGCCCATAATCACGCTTGTTACAGTTCCATCGCGAAGCACCCACGCAAGAGCCATTTGCGCAAGTGTTTGCCCTCGCATATTTGCAATTTCATTTAGGGCTTTCACTTTTTCAATATTGCGCTCTATTTCGCTTTTTTGCAAAAAGCGCCCGTCTGTGTTAATTCTGCTATCTGCCGGTATACCGTTTAAATATCTGTTTGTTAAAAGCCCTTGCGCAAGCGAGCTGAACGCAATTATGCCCTTGCCCTCATTTTTTGCGGCTTGTTTTAGGCCGTTTTGCTCAATTGTTCTATCAAAAATAGAGTATTTGTTTTGGTTAATTATAAATGGGCAGCGCATATCTTTTAAAATTTTCGCAGCCTCTTGCATTGTTTCGCCATCGTAATTGGAAAGGCCTGCATAAAGTGCTTTGCCGCTTTTCACGGCAGTGTCCAGCGCCGACATTGTCTCTTCAAGCGGCGTATTTTTATCCATGCGGTGATGATAAAAAATATCCACATATTCAAGCCCCATACGGTTAAGGCTTTGGTTTAAACTTGCAATTAAATATTTGCGGCTTCCATAATCCCCATAGGGGCCATCCCACATGGCATAACCTGCCTTTGTGGATATTATCAGCTCATCTCTGTAATGCTTTAAATCGCCGTTTATTATTTTCCCAAAGTTTGTCTCCGCGCTTCCGGGCTCAGGGCCGTAATTATTGGCGAGGTCAAAATGGGTAATTCCTTCGTCAAACGCAGTAAAGCAAAGTTTTTTCATATTGTCGAAAACGGCATTGCTGCCAAAATTGTGCCAAAGCCCAAGTGATACAAGCGGCAATTTAAGGCCACTTGTGCCCGAATTTATATAGGGGATTTTTTCATAGCGTTTTTCGTGTGCAATATATGGCATGGTGTTTCTCCTTAAATTTAATTTGTTTGCAAAATATACTTTCCCATTATTGGGCAGTTATATTTGTCATTCCGAGCGAAGCCGAGAAATCCGTAGGTTCTGTCATTCCGAGCGAAGCCGAG
>CAYJIT010000043.1:0-11491 GCA_964370365.1 uncultured Bacteroides sp.
CCCACGCCATTAAATAAGATATGAATAATCGGAGCAAAGCGCAGATTATTTATATAACATGCAGCAAACTTAACCACCTACCATTTTAAGTAAAACGCAAAAACCCACCCTCAAAATTGCAATAAAATTTTTACATAAAAAACACGAAAAAATTTAACATTTAAGCAGTATAATATAATAAGAAACAATCTAATATCATCGGAGGTAATTATGGGTAAAATATTTGGAACAGACGGAGCAAGGGGCGTTGCCGGAAACGATTTAACACCCGAACTTGCTTTGAATATAGGGCGAGCCGCCGCAACGGTTTTAGCCGGAAAAACAAAGCATAAACCGCGTTTTATCATAGGCAAAGATACAAGAATTTCGGGCGATATGCTTGAGAGTGCACTTGCCGCAGGGCTTTGCAGCGTGGGCGCAGATGTAGAACTTTTAGGCGTTGTGCCAACGCCCGCAATAGCGTTTCTTGTGCGCAAATACGGTGCAGATGCAGGTGTTGTAATATCTGCTTCGCACAACCCTGTTGAATTTAACGGAATAAAACTTTTCGGCAGTGAGGGCTATAAATTGCCCGATGATGTTGAAAATGAAATAGAGCGGCACATATTTAACAGCGGCGCGGAAATTAAACTTTGCACAGGCGAGGATATAGGTAGGCTTAAAGTTGTGCGCACCGCTTTGCAAGATTATAAACAGCACTTAAAACAAGCTTTGAATGCCGATTTAAAAGGCCTTAATATAGCTATAGACTGCGCCAACGGTGCCGCCTATGAAGTTGCACAAGAGCTTTTTTGCGAGCTTGGCGCAAATTGCACATTTTTAGGCAACGAGCCCAACGGAATTAATATAAATAAAAATTGTGGCTCTACCCACCTTAAAAATTTGGCGGAATTTGTTGTTAAAAACAAACTTGATTGCGGCATTGCATTCGACGGTGACGCCGATAGGTGCCTTGCGGTGGACGAAAAAGGCGAGGAGATGGACGGCGATAAAATTATTGCTATTTTGGCAAAGCAACTTAAAGATGCTAAAGAGCTGAAAAAAGACACTGTGGCAGTTACGGTTATGAGCAATTTAGGCTTTATGGAATATGTGAAATCGCTCGGGATAAAAATTGCTATAACAGCAGTTGGCGACAGATATGTGCTTGAAGAGATGCGAGAGCACGGCTTTATTCTTGGCGGCGAGCAAAGCGGACATGTTATTTTGCACAATTACGCCTCCACAGGCGATGGTGCACTAACAGCCGGCATGTTGCTTCGAACCCTTGCACAGCGCAAATGCAAAATGAGCGATTTAAACAGCGTTTACAAGCGTTTCCCGCAGGTTATTGTAAATGTTAAAGCGAATACAGAGCAAAAGGCAAAATACAAAGAAGACCAATATATTGAAGGGTTCATAGAAAGCCAACAACAAAGTTTAATGGGGCTTGGGCGTGTGCTTGTGCGTGCCTCGGGAACAGAGCCGCTTATCCGCATAATGGTTGAGGGCAAAGACGAAAATGAAATTGAAGCAACCGCACAGCGCATTTACAAAAAAATAACAGAGCGCATTTAGTTCGATGATTTTCTGCTAAGCCTATAGATTTCATCACATATAAAACGAATATTTCACAAGGAGAAACCATGCAAATAGCTACAAATTGGCAAGATTATGAGCTTATAGATGCCGCAAATTACAATAGATTAGAACGCTGGGGCGATGTTATTTTAGTGAGGCCGGACCCGCAAGTTATCTGGAGAAGCGAGCGGCAAAGCAAATTGTGGCACAAAGCAGATGCCGTTTATCATCGCTCATCTTCTGGCGGTGGCCAGTGGGAGCAAAAGCGCACCATGCCACAAAAATGGCAAATAAAATATAAAGATTTATGCATGGCAGTGTCGCCCACAAATTTTAAGCACACAGGTGTTTTCCCCGAGCAAGCCGTAAATTGGGACGCTTATAGGGCGCTTATTAAACAGCGTTTGCAGCAAGGCAAACAGGCTAAAGTGCTGAATTTATTCGGCTACACAGGGCTTGCAAGCCTTGCATGCGCTGCCGAAGGTGCGCACGTTTGCCATGTGGATGCAAGCAAAGGCATGGTTGCTTGGGGAAAAGAAAACGCAAAGCTGAGCAATTTAAGCGATAAGCCCATACGCTGGATAGTGGACGACTGCGCAAAATTTGTTGCCCGTGAAATAAAACGCGGCGTAAAATACGATGCCATTATTATGGACCCGCCAAGCTATGGCAGAGGCCCCGGCGGTGAAATATGGAAGTTTGAAGATAATATATACGATTTCATTGTGCTTTGCGAAAAAGTGCTAAGCGAAAACCCGCTGTTTTTGGCACTTAACAGCTACACAACAGGAATATCCCCAAGTGTAACGCAATATGTTTTAAAAACAATAATGCAAAAAAAATACGGTGGCACAACAAAAAGTGATGAAATAGGCCTGCCTGTAAGCGGCATGAATTCGGCTTTGCCGTGTGGGGCAACGGCGTGGTGGCTTGCGTCTGAACAAATATAAAGCACCTCTTGCGGCGCTAAATGCGAAACACATCCCCTTTAGTTGTCATTTCGACCGAAGCGGATAAGCACCGCAGTGCAATGCAAGTGAGCAACCGCCACGAAGGTGGCGGCACTTGGCGAACTGTAGAAATCCGTACTTTGTGCCTTGCGATAGGCACTTTAAACTAATAAAATGAAAAGCAAATTAAATTTGGAGAACAAACGCAAATGAAAACAAGCGCACAATATAAAAACAGCAATTGCAAAATGTCAATAGCAAAAAGTGAAGATATGCAAAATTATATCAAAGCGGTTATGGCATGTTGCGAAGAAGCCAATTATTACACAGGCTCTGATGAGCATTTTACGCAAAGCCAAATACAGCAGTTTTTTCTAAAGTGTTTAGACGATGAAAGCAGATACGATTTTTTAATATTCGATGAAAATAAAATTATTGGCGAAGCGGTTTTGAATGAAATAGATACAAGCGTTAAAAGTGCGCATTACAGAATTTGCATTTTTAATAAAGAGTATTTTAATAAAGGAATAGGAACTTTTGCCACAAAAAGCATTTTGAATTTTGCTTTTGAAAATTTAAAATTGCAAAGGGTTGCGCTTGAAGTTTTTTCGTTTAACAATAGGGCGCAAAAAGTTTATGAAAAATGCGGTTTTGCGCAAGAGGGAATTTTGCGCAATGCAGTGCTTGATAAAAAATGCTATGCTAATATAATTTGCATGAGTATACTAAAAGAAGAATACGATAATTTATATTAGTTTTGCTGATGTAATTATCTAATGGCTTTTGGCTTGCCCTTTGCATGGCAAGTGCCGAAAATGCCAATAAAAATAAAAGCTAAATTAAAACAGTGGGGAAAAACATTGGAAAACAAGCAAAATATCATAGAAGTTAATAATATTTCATTCAGCTATGCACAGGGTAAAAAACAAGCGGTTAAAAACTTGAGCATGACGGTTAAAAATGGTGAGTTTATTGCAGTGCTTGGCGCAAACGGTTGCGGCAAAAGCACACTTGCAAAGCATTTCAACGCAATCTTGTTGCCGCAAAAGGGCAATGTCAGCGTAATGGATATATCCACATTCGACGAAAACCGCCTTATAGAATTGCGCCAAAAAGTTGGAATGGTGTTCCAAAACCCGGATAACCAAATTGTGGCAACGATAGTGGAAGAAGATGTTGCTTTTGCGCCAGAAAATTTGGGTGTTGTGCAAAGCGAGCTTAGGCAAAGAGTTGACCAGGCCATGCAAATGGCGGGCATTATGAAGCATAAAAACAAAGCTCCGCACAAACTTTCGGGTGGGCAAAAACAGCGTGTTGCCATTGCCGGAGTAATTGCAATGCGCCCAAATTGCCTTGTTTTAGACGAAGCCACAGCTATGCTGGACCCTATTGGCAGAGAAAAAGTTATGAGCACCGTTAAAAAATTGAATAAAGATTTTAACATAACGGTGGTGCACATAACGCACTATATGGAAGAGGCTGTGTTGGCAGATAAAATTATTGTTATGCACGAGGGCGAAATTGCAATGCAAGGCACACCAAAAGAAGTTTTTAGCCAAATTGAAAAAGTGCGCTCTTATAAAATAGATGTGCCCCAAGCTGCGGAACTTTGCTTTTTGCTTAGCGCGCAAGGCATAAATATGAAAAAAGATATAATAACTTACGAGGAATGTGCACAGGAACTTTTTAAACTGTTTGAAAGCGCAGGTGCACAAAAATGAGCGATAATGTGAAAGAAATAGTGCGCACTGAAAATTTAAGTTTTATATACAACAAAGGTATGCCCGATGAAACCTTAGCACTTGATAATGTTAATTTAAGTATAAACGAGGGCGAATTTATAGGCGTTATAGGCTCTACGGGCTGTGGGAAATCCACCCTTGTAACGCATTTTAACGGGCTTAATAAGCCCGAGAGCGGCAAGGTTTTCATAAATGGCACCGATATTTGGCAAGCCCCCAAAAATATTATGAATTTCCGCTTTTTTTCGGGGCTGGTTTTTCAATACCCCGAATATCAACTTTTTGAGGAAACTGTTTATAAAGATATAGCGTTCGGCCCGCAGAATATGCAGCTTTCACAAGAGGAAATACACGATAGGGTTATGTTTGCGGCAAAGTTTTGCGGCATAAGTGAAGACATTTTGGAAAAAAGCCCGTTTGAGCTTTCAGGTGGGCAAAAACGAAGGGTGGCAATTGCGGGCGTGCTTGCAATGAGGCCTAAACTTTTGGTGTTAGATGAGCCCGCCGCAGGGCTGGACCCGGCAGGAAGAGATATGATTTTAGGGCAAATAAAAGAATATCACGAGCAAAATGGCACCACGGTAATTCTTGTTAGCCATTCTATGGAGGATATAGCTAAGTATGCCGATAAAGTTTTAGTGATGAACATGGGCAAAATTGTGATGTTCGATAAAACCCAAAATGTTTTTGCGCGTGCGAGCGAGCTTTTAGAACTTGGGCTGAATGTGCCGCAAATTACAAAAATTTTCTTGCAATTAAAGCAAATGGGCGTTGATATAAAAACCGATGTTTACACAATGGAATATGCCCTTAAAACTGTGCTTGAAAAATTGAAAGAAAGCGCAGGTGGCTAAATGCTAAGAGATATAACAATAGGCCAGCATTTTCCGGGTAATTCTGCCTTGCATGTGCTGGACCCACGCGCTAAAATTGTGCTTAGCATTGCATATATAATAATGCTTTTTGCCGTGCCTAATTTCGGTGCGCTTGGCTTTAGCATTTTGCTTTTAACGGCACTTTACACAATTGCAAAAATACCGCTTAAAGTTATTTTGAAAAGTTTAAAACCAATTGTGCCAATTATCATTTTTACCTCTTTTTTAAATTTGTTTTTTATGCAGGGTGAAAGCGAGCCTATTTTCTCTTTTTGGCTATTAAACATATATATAGAAGGCGTAAATTATGCAATATTAATTGCTGTGCGCATAATTTGCCTAATTGCCGGCACAAGCCTTTTAACATACACAACAAGCCCCATAGCATTAACAGATGCCATAGAGCAACTGCTTGCGCCGCTTTCTAAAATTCGCCTACCGGTGCACGAACTTGCAATGATAATGACAATTGCACTTCGCTTCATACCGCTTTTAATAGAGGAAACACAGAAGATTATGGACGCCCAAAAAGCAAGGGGCGCACAGCTGGATTCAGGCAATTTGCAAAGCAGAATAAAAGCGCTTATCCCTGTTTTGGTGCCGCTTTTTGTTTCGGCATTCAGGCGTGCAGACGAGCTTGCAATGGCTATGGAATGCCGCTGTTATAACGGTGGCGAGGGAAGAACACGCTTAAAGCAGTTGCGCTTAAAGCCAAAAGATATTTTTGCGTGCGTAATTGCGGTTTTAGTTTTTGCTGTAATGGGCGCAACTTCGCTTTTTTTCGCACGCATAGGGGTGTAAAATGCATGTTATGATTGTTTTACAATTTAATGGTGAGGCTTATTGTGGCTTTCAAGTTCAAAAAAATGCAAAAAGCATTTGCGAGCAATTGCAAGACGCCATGGAAAAACTTTACAAACAGCGCCCACCGGTTAAAGGGTGCTCTCGAACAGATAGCGGCGTTCATGCGAATGGTTACTGTGTAAGTTTTGTGCAACCAAAAGCTATACAGCCATATAAATTGCCGCTTGCGCTCAACCGCTTTTTGCCAAAAGATATAAGGGTGCAAAGCGCAAAGCGGGTGAGCGAGGATTTTCATGCCAGGTACAGCGCAAAGAGCAAGGAATACATCTACAATATTCACAACTGCGCAATAGAGGATGTGTTTAAGCAAAATTTTTGCTACCGAGTGCCTTACAACCTTGATGTAAATGCCATGCAAGAGGCGGCAAAATTGCTTTGTGGCAAAAATGATTACGCGGCATTTATGAACACAAAAAGCCCTATGGAAAACACAGTGCGCACAGTGTACTTTTTCAATGTTGAACAGCAGGGCAATTTTATTAAATGCCATATATGTGCCGACGGTTTTTTATATAATATGGTTAGAATTATGGTTGGCACTTTGATAGAAGTGGGCGCTAAAAGAATGAGCGCACAGCAAGCATATGATGCCATGCTTAGCAAAAAAAGGGAAAATGCGGGCGATACCGCACCTGCGCACGGCTTGTTTTTACACAAGGTTAACTATTGATATGGGGGGATATTGTGGCGAAAAAACAAAGCAAAAAGCCTATATCATTTGCGCACCACAATCCACGCATTGCTGAAATAAGGCGGCAGAAAAAAGCAAAAAGAGCAAGGGTTTTAATAACATTTATATTGAGCGTTGTTTTGGTGTTTTGCTATTTTTTAGGGCTTTTTGAAAGGGTTTTATCAAGCGTAGGCGAATTTGCAAACACTGTTACATATTATTTTATGAGCCCTCAGGAATTCCCTGTTAATGTGCCGATTGTAAACGTGAGTAAGGCGCAAAAAATAACAAGCAGCTTTGCGGTTTTGGGCGATAGCGAATTGATAATTTACAATAACACCGGCAATATTTTGCGGCGTGTGCCACATGGGTTTAACACACCTATAATGAGCACAAGTGACACAAGAGTTTGCCTTTACAGCATAGGCGACGATGAAATTACAGTGCACGCAAGAGATAAAACACTGTTTTCGCACACATTCGACACAGCTGTTTTAAATGCAACGATGAGCGAAAGCGGCAAACTTGCAGTTTTCACACAAAACAGCCTTGAAATATTCAACGAGGCTTATGAGAGTATATGGAAATGGAGCGATGTTAGCGAAATACCTTTAGCACTTAGCTTTGATAGCAACAACAAAAACTTTGCGGTTGCGCTTTTAAATTCGCAAAATGGCATGCTCACAACCGACATTCATTTTTACGCAACTAATAGCAGTGAAAGGCTTGCAAGCATAGAAAACAGCGAGGGCATACCTATAAAAATGCAGTATATAAACAGAGGTTTGCTGATTGTTTACGATACGTTCACCGCTTATTACAATAAAAACACAGGCGAAGAAATTGCAAGGTATAATTACGATGAAAAAATATTTCAAAGCGCAAGTGTGAACGAAAACGGCGAAATTGCACTTTTGTTTGGCGATAGCAATTACCCCGAAATAACACAAATTGTTGTTTTGAATGAAAACCTTGAAAGTGTGGCGAGCGAATTCATAGGGCAAACGGCAAGCGCAATAGATTATATAGAGCGCAATATTTACATTTATTTACACAGTAGCATTTTAGTTTACGACGAAAATGCAATGTTTGTTCAAGAGGTGAAAACCGAGCAAACGCCTGTGCAATTAATAAAAAGCAACAATTTGCTTTTGCTGTTGCAAAATAGCATTGATTATTTTAACAGCGAGAGCAATTAGAGCCATTAGGGAATAATACACATTACTTCCTAACGGCTAAGAAAAAATAAACCCACAGGGTTATAAGAAAAGGATGATATTATGTATAGTTGGTTTGGTTATGTTTTGGATGGAATTTTTGTTTTGATTTTTGCGTTAACAGTGGTTTATTTTGTTAAACAAGGTTTTGTTAAAAGTTTTATAGACCTTATTGGCAAAATTGCAGCATTGGTTGTGGCGTTCTTGGTAAGTATGCCGCTATCGGAATTTATTTTCGATAAATTACTTAAAACACCGGTTACAAATTGGGTTTCCGGAATGGTTGAAGAAATGGGCGCGCAAACTTTAGACCAATATTTGAACAATAATGCGGCAGATTTGCCCGGCTTCATGCGCGATTTTCTAACAGATCAAGCAGGTAGCGGCATATCGCAAGTTACAGATGATTTAACCGCAGGTATTATAGAAAGCCTTGTTGCGCCAATTATAATTCAGGCAATGGCGGTAATACTATTTATAATATTTTTTATACTGATTTTGGTTTTGGTAAAAGTGCTTGCAAAAACCACAAAAGTTATAGATAAAGTGCCTGTGCTTGGCAAAGCAAATAAAGGGCTTGCAATTGTGCTTGGTATAGCAATAGCGATAATTCAAACAATTTTGTTGCTTGTTATTGTTTGGTTTGTTGTTCAATTGTTCGATATGGTTTTAATGCCGGGCAGTGGCGATATGTTTGAAAACAGTATACTTTACAGTACATTTATGGAGTTTAATCCATTTAATTTAGAACAGGGGTTATTATTTAGATGATTTGTATTAAGTGCAAAAAGAAACCGGCAATTGTTTTTGTTCAACGTATGGAGAATAAAAGTGCAGCAGCAGAGGGCTACTGCATTTCTTGCGCGCGTGAAATGGGCTTAAAACCTATGGACGATATGCTTAAAAACTTTGGCATATCGCCCGAGGAGTTTGAGGCTATGGAAGAGCGCATGACAGATATGATGGAAAGCGGCGAGATGGATTTAAGCGAGATGATGCAGGGCCTTAAAGATGTAAACAGCGAAGATATAGCAAAAGAAATTAAGGCGAGCGCGCAAGAGCGAGAAAGTGAAAACGAAGATGAAGACTTTGCGCCCGGAGGTGCAGGTACGTTTCCGTTTGGCATTTTTAGCAACCGCGCAAAAAAAGAAGATGCGGATAAAAGGCAAAGAGCGAAAAATGATAAGGCTAAGAACCGTAAATTCCTTGATAATTACTGCGAGAACTTAACAGGAAAAGCAAAAGACGGAAAAGTGGACAGAGTTATCGGCAGAGATAAAGAAATTTATCGAACCATTCAAATTTTATCTCGGCGCCAAAAAAACAACCCCTGCCTTATTGGCGAGGCGGGCGTTGGCAAAACAGCCATAGCAGAGGGCACGGCATTGCACATTGCAAACGGCACAGTGCCCGCAGGCCTGCGCAATAAAGAAATTTATTTGCTGGATTTAACAAGCCTTGTTGCCGGCACGCAGTTCCGTGGGCAATTTGAAAGCCGTGTTAAAGGGCTTATTAACGAGGTTAAAGAGGCCGGCAATATCATTTTGTTTATAGACGAAATTCATAATATTACAGGCGCAGGAGATTCCGAGGGCGCAATGAATGCTGCCAATATTTTAAAGCCGGCTTTGTCGCGCGGTGAAATACAGGTTATTGGTGCAACAACTTTTGCGGAATATCGCAAACATATAGAGAAAGACCAAGCATTAGAGCGCCGTTTTCAGCCCGTTAAAGTTGAAGAGCCCTCTATTTCCGATGCAATTGAAGTTATGCGTGGCATAAAGGACTATTACGAGGATTTCCACCATGTTAAAGTTAGCGATATTATTGTTAGCAGCACCGTGAGTTTGGCAGAGCGCTATATAACCGATAGGTTTTTGCCGGATAAAGCCATAGACCTTTTAGACGAAGCGTGTGCATGTTGTGCCTTGCGCCACCCCGAAATAGCCGATTATGTTTTAAACACAAAGAATTTAGAGCAATTGAAAGCGCAAGAGCTTGAAATAGACAACCAAATGGAAAGCCAAATTGAGCAAAAGCAAGAAATTGATTACGAGAGCCTTGCGAACATAAAAAGCGAAATTTTGCGAATAGAGCAAGAACTGATTAAGCAAAAAGAATTTGTGGGTGACATACAAGTTACAATGGACGACGTTTCAAAAGTTATTGAACTTTGGACGGGAATTCCTGCGGCGAAAATTAAAGAGAACGAGCACACAAAATTGTTGATGCTTGAAGAAAATTTGAACAAAGTTGTAATAGGGCAAACAGAGGCTGTTAATTTGGTTTCGAACGCAATTAAACGCAGCCGTGCGGACATTTCTGCGCGTCGCCGCCCTGCAAGTTTTATATTTGTGGGGCCAACAGGCGTTGGAAAAACCGAGCTTGTTAAACAGCTTGCCCTGCAACTTTTCGACACGGTAGACCCTTTAATTCGCCTTGACATGAGCGAGTTTATGGAAAAACACGCAGTTTCACGGCTTATAGGCTCGCCGCCGGGGTATGTTGGCTTTGACGAAGCAGGCCAGTTAACCGAAAAAGTGCGCCGCAAGCCTTATAGCGTGGTGCTATTTGACGAGATGGAAAAAGCACACCCCGATGTTTTGAATATACTGCTGCAAATTTTAGACGAGGGCAAAATAAACGATGCACAAGGGCGCACCGTAAACTTTGAAAACACAATTATAGCCATGACAAGCAACGCCGGCAGTAACGACAAAACAGGCGAGGCGGGCTTTAACAAAACAGCATCGCAAGTGAACAAAAACAAAATGATGAAAGCCCTGCAAGATTTTCTTCGCCCCGAATTTTTAAGCCGTGTGGACGAAGTTGTGGTTTTCGAGCCGCTTGGCGAACAGCAGCTTAAAGAAGTGGCGAGTTTAATGCTGAATGAATATATAGAGCCGCTTAAATTAAAAGGCGCGAAGCTAACATGGAACGACGAAGTTTTAGCATTGCTTTGCAAAAAAGCAATGGGCGGCAAATATGGCGCAAGAGATTTAAGGCGTGTTGTGCGCAAAGAAATTGAAGAGAAAATAGCACAAAAAATAATTGAAGGCAGCATGGATGCTAATATTGATGTGACGGTTAACGATAAAGAGGAATTTGTTATAGAGTAAGCAATGGCAGGCGAAAAAGTTACCCAAATGTCATTTCGACCGAAGTGGATTAGCACCGCAGTGCAATGCAAGTGAGCAACCGCCACAAGGGTGGCGGCACTTGGCGAACTGTAGAAATCCGTTTTCTTTGCGGTTATTAAAGGAGCTTGCCATGTATTATGTTTACATTATAACAAACAAGCTGAATACTGTTTTATATATCGGCGTTACCAATAATTTGGAGCGCCGCCTTTATGAGCACAAAAATAAACTGGTTGACGGATTTACAAAAGAATATAGCCTTGAAAAACTTGTTTATTTTGAGCAAACCACAGATGTTTTAAGTGCAATTGAAAGAGAGAAGCAATTGAAAAAATGGCGCAGAAGCAAGAAGAACGACTTGATTATGTCGCAAAACCCGAAATGGGATGATTTGGCAAAGAGTTGGTATGAGGGTTAGAGGTAACGGATTCAGCCGCTTGCCAAGAGCCGCCACTTGAGTGGCGGTTGCTCGC
>CAYJIT010000044.1:0-11177 GCA_964370365.1 uncultured Bacteroides sp.
ATTTATTATACTTTACATAAATATTTTGCTGTTTTATGGGATTTTTGCACAATAATTTTAATAAATAGTGCTGTTCAAAAAACATTTAAAAAAATAATGTTTTAAATGTTTTTTGCAGTGTTAAAAATAAAATTTCAAGAATTTATAAATAGCAAAAACTGAAATTTGTTTTTTTCGACATGCAAAATAAGTTAAAATGCCAAAAAGAGCGCAAGGCAGTTCATATTATTTATTTGCATTTTTATTGCAACCAAACGGAGGTATAGCTTGAATAAACAAAGCACGCAAAACGAGGACATTAAAAAAACGCAAAATCAAAGCGATAATTTGCCGGTTTACTTATATAAAAAAGGTGAAAATTTTGAGGCTCACCATTTTTTTGGTGCGCACTTTGAAAAGAGAGGCAACGAGCATGGCGTTAGGTTTTGCGTTTGGGCGCCGAATGCAAAAAGTGTTAGCGTTATAGGCGGTTTTAACAATTGGAACGAAAAAGCGAATATAATGCAAAGTGAAGATGAAAATGGTATTTTTGAGTGTTTTATTCAAGATGTTAAACAGTATGATGCCTATAAATATTGCGTTGAAACGCAAAGCGGAGAGTTTGTGCACAAGGCAGACCCTTATGCGTTTCACACCCAAACAAGGCCTGAAAATGCCAGCAAAGTTTACGATTTAAGCGGCTATGTTTGGGGCGATGATGCGTGGGTTAAAAAAGCAGTGGCGCAAAACCCACTTTCAGTGCCAATGAATATATACGAGCTTCATGTTGGCAGTTGGCGTTTGCACGATGACGGCGAGCCTTACAGTTATAGGGATTTAGCCGCTGTGCTTATTCCCTATTTATGCGATATGAATTACACGCATGTTGAGCTTATGCCTATAACCGAATACCCTTTTGATGGCAGTTGGGGTTATCAGGTTAGCGGATATTTTGCGCCCACAAGCCGCTTTGGAACCCCGCACGATTTCAAGTATTTTGTTGATGAGTGCCACAAAGCCGGGTTGTATGTGATTATGGATTGGGTGCCCTCGCATTTCCCAAAAGATGAATTTGGGCTTTATAAATTTGATGGAACATTGTGCTATGAAGATAAAATAATTCCTCGCTCGGAGCATAAAGAGTGGGGCACGATGGTTTTTGATTTTGGCCAAAATGAAGTGCAGTGCTTTTTAATTAGTTCTGCGCTGTTTTGGCTTAGCGAATACCATATAGACGGCTTGCGTGTTGATGCGGTTGCAAGCATGCTTTACTTAGATTACAACAGGCAAGACGGAGAATGGCTGCCTAATATTTACGGCGACAACAAAAACTTAGAGGCAATTGCATTTTTGCAAAAACTAAATAAGCAGGTGTTTGCACGCTTTCCCAATGCGCTTATGATAGCCGAGGAGAGCACGGCGTTTCCGCTTGTTACATACCCTGTGGACGACGGCGGCCTTGGTTTTAACTTCAAGTGGAATATGGGCTGGATGAACGATATGCTAAGCTATATCAGCACAGACCCTCTCTTTAGAAAAGGTAACCACAGCAAAGTTACTTTTAGCTTTTTTTACGCTTTTAGCGAAAACTTCCTTTTGCCTATAAGCCACGACGAAGTTGTGCACGGCAAATGCAGTTTAATAAACAAAATGCCGGGCGATTACGAACAAAAATTTGCCAATATGCGCACGTTTTTTGGGTATATGATGTCGCACCCGGGCAAAAAACTTATGTTTATGGGCCAAGAGTTTGCGCAGTTTGCAGAGTGGTCGGAATATAGGCAATTAGATTGGGCTTTGCTTGATTTTGATAAACACAAGCAAATGCAAAATTACGTGAGGGCGCTCAATACATTCTACAAAGAAACAAAGGCACTTTGGCAAGAAGATTTCACATGGGACGGTTTTCAGTGGATTGTGCCCGACGACGACAGCCAAAGCATTATTATTTTCATAAGGCGAGATAAAAGCGGCAAAGAAATTATATCTATATGCAATTTCACACCTGTGGCACACTCGGATTATAAATTCGGTGTGCCAAGGCAGGGCTCATACAATGTTATTTTTAACTCCGACGAAGAAAAGTATGGCGGCAGTGGCTCAAAAATTAAGGCGATGCGCTCTAAAAAAGGCAGTCTTCACAATTTCGAGCACCAAATTTCAATTAGTATTCCGCCGCTTAGCGTTCTTTATTTAAGCACACCCGAAAACGTGAGAGAAAAAAGCAGCGAGCGAAAACCTAAAAGCACTAATAGTGCTGTAAACAAAAAAGCTAAAGCAAAAAAAGATAAATAGAACAGCAAATAAAAAAGTGATGAAAAAAGTTAATAAATAATTTTTAGGAGATTAGCGTGAAAAATCACGCTAACAATTATTAAAATGGCGTGCTGTCACAGACGGCATATGCCAATTAATCTCCACTTTGTATGGAGATTTTCAAAATTATTTGTGCTGTGCACAGAATGGAGATTAAAATGAAAGAGTGTATTGCAATGCTGCTCGCCGGCGGCCAAGGTTCGCGCTTATATGCGCTAACAAAAAAACTTGCGAAACCCGCAGTTCCGTTTGGAGGAAAATATCGTATAATAGATTTTCCTCTGTCTAATTGTGTTAATTCCGGCATAGATACAGTTGGAATTTTGACGCAATATCAACCCCTTTTGCTGAATGAGTACATAGGCAACGGCCAACCGTGGGACTTAGACCGCCTTTACGGAGGTGTACATGTTTTACCGCCCTACCAAAAAGCAAGCGGCAGCGATTGGTACAAGGGAACAGCGAATGCAATATACCAAAATATAGATTTTATAGAGCGCTATGATCCCGAGTATGTGCTTATTTTATCGGGCGACCATATATATAAAATGGATTACAGCGACATGCTTGCACAGCACAAAGAAAGCGAGGCAGATTGCACAATTGCCGTTCTTGATGTGCCTTTAGCGGAGGCATCACGCTTTGGAATTATGACAGCAGACGAACAGGGCAATATCACAAAATTTGAAGAGAAACCACAAGAGCCGAAATCTACACTTGCGAGTATGGGCATTTATATATTCACATGGGAAAAACTTCGCAAATACTTAACACAAGATGAAAACGACAAAACATCGGATAACGATTTTGGCAAAAATATAATTCCGGCTATGCTTAAAGAAAACCAAAAGCTAAAAGCATGGGCTTTTGATGGCTACTGGAAAGATGTTGGCACAATTGAAAGCCTTTGGGAAGCCAATATGGACTTGTTAAACCCCAGTGTGCCCCTTGATGTTTGGAACCCTAACTGGAGAATATTTTCACGCACACACGGTAACCCGCCGCACTATATAGGCCAAAGCGCAAAATTAGATAACTCTATGTTAACAGAGGGCTGTGTTATAGAGGGCGAAGTTTACAACAGCATAATTTTTGCAGGCGCTAAAGTTGAAAAGGGCGCAGTGGTGGAAAGCAGTATTATTATGCCGGGTGTAATTGTTAAAGAGGGAGCAAAAGTTGAATATGCAATTATTGCGGAAAATGTTGTTATAAACAAAGGTGCAAAAATTGGTGCAAAACCTGAAGAAATGAGTGCCGAGGGCATTGAAAACTGGGGTGTTGCCGTTGTGGGTGCGGATGTGATAATTGAAGAAAACGCTGTAATTGCACCAAAGGCAATGATTGAAAAAGACGCACAGGAGGGTGAAACATTATGATTAACGCAAATGCAGATGCAATAGGCATTATTTTTCCAAACACATACGATACACTTGTACCCGAGCTTGTGCGCAAACGCCCTATGGCAAGCGTGCCTTTTGCCGGCAGATACAGAATGATAGACTTTTGCCTTTCGGGAATGGTAAACGCAGGTGTTGCAAGTGTAAGCGTTTTGGTGCAAGATAATTTTCTATCGCTTATGGACCATTTAGGCAACGGCCGTGAGTGGGATTTAGCCAGAAAGCGCGGCGGGCTTTTTATTGTGCCGCCCAGCGCAAACGAGGCAAATTCATATAACCGCGGCAGAATTGGCTCGCTTGCCAATATACTTCCTTTTTTAGAGGACAAAAAAGAAAAGCATGTTATTATTAGCGATTGCAATATTGCCAGCGCCTTAAATTATACAGATTTAATTGATGCGCACACAAAAAACAAAGCAGATTTAACAATTGTTTATGAAAAATCTGAAATACCAAACGAGCTTAAAGAAGATAACCAAACACTTGTAATTAATGATGATGGGCAAATTACGCAAATTTGCTTTAACGAGTACCGCGGTGGCGAGCACAATGTTTCGATGAATGTTATGGTTATGGACAGAGAAACTTTGATACTTATGATTAAAAACGCACTAACTCAAAATTACACTAATTTCGAGCGTGAAGTTATTGCGCCTTTGCTTAATAAAATGAATGCAAGAGGTTATGAGTACACAGGCTACCACGCAAGAATTTACAATTTAAAAAGCTATTTTGATGAAAACATGCGCCTTTTAAACAGCGATAATTTAAACGAGCTTTTCGGCAAAGAGCACACTGTGTACACAAAAGTGCGTGACGAAGCACCTGTTCGCTACACAATGGACAGCAAAGCAAATAACTGCACAGTGGCAGACGGCTGTTTAATTGAGGGTGAGGCAGAAAACTGCATTTTGTTCCGCGGTGTAAAAATTAGCAGGGGCGCAAGTGTTCGCAACTGTGTTTTAATGCAGGGAACAATTATTGAAGAAGATGTTAATTTAACAAACACAGTAACAGATAAGAATGTTAAAATAACAAGGGGTAAAGTGTTGCACGGAAATGATAACTACCCGGTTTTTATTGAGAAAAACACGGTGGTATAATAAAATAGTTTGCACAAAGCCAACCACTCTGTAGGGGAGGATTCCATATCCGCCCGCAATGGTTAATGCAAACCCCTGTCATTCCGAGCGAAGTCGATGACGCACCGCAGTGCTAATGCCAACGAGCAACCGTCACGTAAGTGGTGGCACTTAGCGAGTGGTGGAATCCGTTTATAACCTTTATCACAAATTCAACCAAAAGGAGTTTTATATGAACGTTCTATATTGCACAAGTGAAGCTGTGCCGTTTGCTGCCTCGGGTGGGCTTGGCGATGTTGCAGGTAGCCTGCCTAAAGCTATTCGCAACAGAAGGGTTGCGCTTAGGGTAATTATGCCCCTTTATAAAGATATGAAGCAAGAGTACAAAGATAAGCTGCAATATATAACTAATTTTACTGTGCCTGTGGGTTGGCGCACGCAATATTGCGGTGTTTTCTCGCTAACGCACGACGGTGTCGTTTACTATTTCTTAGATAATGAATACTACTTCAAGCGTGACGGCCTATATGGCTTTTACGATGACGCCGAGCGCTTTGCGTTTTTTTCACGCGCAATACTTGAAACGCTGTTTCATATAGACTTTGTTCCCGATATTATTCACACAAACGATTGGCAAACAGCGCTTGTGCCTGTTTATTTAAATTTGTTCTACAGGCATCTGCGTGAATTTTCGCAGATAAAAACAGTGTTCACCATTCACAATATACAATACCAAGGCAAATATGGCTACGAGCTTTTAGAAGAAATTTTATCTATAAGCAAAAACGATGCGCATATATTGGAATATGATAAGTGCATAAACTTTATGAAAGGCGCTATAGAGTGCAGTGATAAAGTTACCACCGTTTCACAAACTTATGCTAAAGAGATACTTGACCCATGGTTTAGCCACGAGTTAGACGCCCTTTTGTGGGAAAAACAGTATAAACTTTGCGGCATATTGAACGGAATAGACATTAAAAGCTATAACCCCGAAACAGACAAAGCAATTGTAAAAAACTACACGGTAGCAACAGCTGAAAAGGGCAAAGCTGAAAACAAAAAAGCACTTTTAAAACACTTTGGCTTAAAAGACGAAAACAAGCCGCTTGTGGCAATGGTAACAAGGCTTGTTGGGCATAAAGGCGTAGACCTTGTGCGCCAGGCTATGCAGGAAATTGTAGACAGCGGTATGCAATTTGTTATGCTTGGCACGGGCGATAAACCTTACCAAGACTTTTTCAGCGATTTTGCTGCAAAAAACCCCGATAATGTGGGCGTGCAAATTGCATTTATTCCATCTGTTTCAAGGCAAATTTACGCCGGTGCAGATATGTTCTTAATGCCCAGCAAAAGCGAGCCATGCGGGCTTTCGCAAATGCTTTCTCTGCGCTACGGCACACTGCCCATAGTGCGCCAAACAGGTGGCCTTAAAGACAGCGTTCAAGACAGCGGCGACGGAAAAGGCAATGGCTTTACATTTTTAACCTACACATCGGGCGATATGGTGAATGCCATAGTGCGTGCAAAAAACAGCTATGAAAACAAAAAAGAGTGGCAAGCGCTTGTTAAACGCGCCATGCAGTGCGATAACAGCTGGAGCGCAAGCGCAAAAAGTTATGTGGAGCTTTACAAAGAAGTGACGGAGCTTTGGTGATAAGCTTTTTGTAAATAAAACGCCGTTTGCATTGTCATTCCGAGTGCAGTCGATGACGCACCGCAGTGCTAATGCCAATGAGCAACCGTCACGTAAGTGACGGCACTTAGCGAGTGGTGGAATCCGTAACCTCTCTGTGTTTTCAAAGATAAGCTTATAATGGGCAAAACAATGCTGTTGCCCTGTCAAAACAGCACTTAAAACGTAAGGCTACATAGTAATTAATAAATAATATGTATAAACACAATATAAAAGCAATTTTTTTGTTGACAAACTTCACCGTGTATAGTAAAATATATAAGCAGTGTTCTTAAAGGGCATTTTTGCGCCCATAGCTCAGCAGGATAGAGCAACTGCCTTCTAAGCAGTAGGCCAGGGGTTCGAATCCCTTTGGGCGCGCCATACGGTGGATGTAGTTCAGCTGGTTAGAGCGTCAGATTGTGGTTCTGAATGTCGTGGGTTCGAATCCCATTATCCACCCCATGCGCTTTTGCGCAAATAAATACCGGCATGCATTATAAATATTTTGCCGGTTATACTGGGTTATCGCCAAGCGGTAAGGCAACGGACTTTGACTCCGTCATTCGAAGGTTCGAATCCTTCTAACCCAACCAAAATCAGCCGAACATCGCATTCCGATGTTCGGCTTATTTTTGTTTTTTCTGTCTACTTTTACTTGACAATTTCACTTTGCGGGTGGTATTTTCCTTGCAAAAATTCCATTTATCATATATAATAAAATACAACTAACGATAAAAAACGAAATCTATAATCGATTTAAAATTGTGGGGGAAATATGAAACAAATATCTAAATCAAGAAATATTGTGGCGGTGTTTGCGCTTACAGCGGTTATGCTGCTTTCCATGCTTGCGCTGTCGCCAGAGGCTTTTGCGGCGACGGAAATAACTACTACGGATGGTACAAATGTTTATACAACTAATAGTACGATTGGTTTTCCCTATCCGATGCAACAGGATATGGTATGGACTGACGCAAACACCTTAACCCTTACCGATTATAATCCTGCTGATAATAATTATTCAATCAGCATAATCGGCGACATAACGATAGTTCTTAACGGAACAAACGTTATCACCTCCCCCACAACCGGACAAAGCGCATTACATGTGGATGGCAATTTAACGTTTACCGGCAGCGGAAGTTTAACCGTTGATGGTTTTGATAGCAGCGGTAGTGAGAGTCCAACAACTGCAATTGATTGCACAGGGACAATAACCTTTAACGGCCCTTCTATAACCGCAAACGGCGGTAGCTATAATAACATCGGAGGAGCAGCTTTCGGCGCTTTAGGCGTTAAGGCGGACGGCATTATTGTGAGCGCCGGGGTTGTAAAAATACAAGGCGGAGAAACGAACGCAGCAGCAGCATTAGGCGGCGATGGGCTTTCGCTTACAGGCGCTGCCACCATAAATGGCGGAAAAGTAGATATTTGGGGTGGTAACGGAAACGGTGGCGGTGCAAATGGCGGCGATGGGATTTCCGGTGGTTCGGTTATCATAAATGACGGAGAAGTGGATATAAAAGGAGGAAGTGCCAATAACATTAGCTCATTTGGCGGCCATGGGATACACTTTAGCAATGTTACAATATCCGGAGGAACAAGTGTAACCATACAAGGCGGAACCGGACATCATCTTGATGGCGGCAACGGGGTAACAGGGAATGTTACAATTTCCACCACCGCAACAATTATAGAAATAACCGGCGGCGAGAGCAGAAACGGCTCCGCCTCTAACCAAATTGGAAATGGCGGCGACGGGGTAGCCGGAAATGTAATAACGCCGACGGGAACAATAGGCGGTTCCACAAACATAACTATGACCGGCGGCAACGGGGGAGTGGCCAATGGCGAACCTTACAGCGGCAGCATTTCGCAATTCATCCCAACGCCAACACCAACTCCAACCCCAACGCCAACACCAACCCCGAGTACAGGTACAACCGAAACATACAACCCCGCTCTTTCACCGCAAACAGGGGTTTACACACACTGATATAATTTAGCATGATAAAAAAGAAGATGTCATTTTTTGTGACATCTTCTTTCTGCGTTTATTATGCTTTTTAAGCAGAACCGCATTTTCGGTTTGTGCCTGCGGCACTGTGCTTTTTTTGGTATCTATTTTGTAAAGCCCACACAAAATCAGCCGAACATCGCACTCTGATGTTCGGCTGATTTTTATAAACTTATGTATAATGCCTAATACCTTTAAATTTACAAACTTATTTTGCCCATTACAACCGCTTGTTTTGCACCTGTTGCCGAGGGTGCATTATTTGTGTTGCCACACAGCGCTTCGTTGCCAAGCACAGCAAAAGCGATTGCTTCTTTTGCGTCACTGCTAAAGCCTAATTGTTCGTTTGTTATTACTTCTATGTCTTTAAGGCAGTGCCTAATATTGTTCAAAAGCGTGTTGTTATAACTGCCGCCGCCGCCAATTATAAGCTGCTCTGGCCTGATTTTTAGCAAATCAATGCCTATTGCTATGCTTTTAGCGGTGAACATAGTTGCGCACGCAAGCACATCTGTTAAATTTATGTTTAATTCTTGCGCTTTTGCGCACAAATTGCTAACATATTTTTCACCGTAATATTCTCTGCCGGTGGTTTTAGGAAGCGGCATTTTTAAATAATCGTCGTTTAGCATATAACTTAAAAGTTGCTCGTTAACATTGCCGCTTGCCGCTAATTTTCCGCCATCATCATACCGCTGTTTGCCGTTTGTTATTTTGAATGCAAGTGTATCTATAACCATATTTCCTGCGCCTGTGTCGAATGCTATCACATCTTTTAGCTCGCAGTTTTTGGGCAAAATAGTTATATTTCCTATGCCGCCTATATTTTGCAGCGCAATTGTTTTTTCGCTTTGCCTGTAAAGCAAAAATTCGGTGTAGGGCACAAGCGGTGCGCCAAAGCCGCCTGCGGCAACGTCACGCACCCTAAAATCACTAACAACGGGGCAGTTAAACCTTTGCGCTATAACACTGGCTTCGCCTATTTGCAATGTGCTGCTTATGTTTTTGCCATAATAATTCGCTTTTTGCGGTATATGATAAATTGTTTGCCCGTGGCTTGCAACAAAATCAATTTCTTTTTTATCTACGCTTGCTTTTTCGCAAAGTTCTTCGCATACATCGGCAAAAAGCTCGCCCAAAAGGAAATTTAAGTTGCAAATTTCCTTAGAGCCGCCAAATTCACCGCCCGCTGTTTTAAGTATAAGCTCACGGACATCATCATTATACGGTGTGCTGATATAATTTATTTGCTCCACATTTGTATCGGTGTAATTACCGCCAATTTTCACAAGCACGGCATCTATTCCGTCAACAGATGTGCCACTCATCAAGCCTATTGCAAGTTTTTCGTTTTTATCGCTGAAAAAATTCATAATGTAACCCTTTGTTGTGAATTGTTTTGATAATTGCCAATTTGTATTTGCTTGTGCTGCAATTAAAGTGAAAACAGCACAGTTATACATTTGTACAAAAAGCACGTTCGCACCGCTTTTTGCCGCCTGAGCGCACAGCAAAAAATTTAGCCAATTGCCCTGTCGATATGCCCGTCGGCCTTTATTAGCAATGCGCTCGCCTTTTCGCTGTTAACTTCAAGCAGTAGCATAACAATAGCTGTTTTTGCCGATTGCCCGCATTGCGCCAAAGTTTCAATAACTTTTTCACGCTGTGCCCCTGTTGCCTCACACACAATTTTTATACTGCGCTCCACAAGTTTTTTGTTTGTTGCTTTAACATCCACCATCAAATTTTCATAAACTTTGCCAAGTTTAATCATAACAGCTGTTGAAAGCATATTAAGCACAAGTTTTTGCGCAGTGCCGCTCTTCATCCTTGTAGAGCCTGTTACAACCTCAGGCCCACAGTAAACGGCAATGCCTATATCCGCCTTTGTGTCCATTTCGCTTTGTGGGCAACATGTAACGGCTATAACAGGTGCGCCTGTGCTTTTGGCATATTCCATTGCGCCAAGCACATAGGGCGTGCGCCCCGAAGCAGATAAACCCACAAGCACATCTTTATTTGTAAAATTAATGCGCTGTAAATCTTTTGCACCCATTTCAACATCGTCTTCCGCGCCCTCAACTGCCTTAACAAACGCTTTTTCGCCGCCTGCCATTACAGCTTGCACCGTTTCATAATCTGTGTTATATGTGGGCGGGCACTCAACGGCATCAAGCACGCCAAGCCTGCCGGACGTTCCACACCCGCTGTAAATAAGCCTGCCGCCCTCGTGCAATTTATCGTAAATTACATCAACCGCCTTTTGAATTTGCGGCAATTGCTCCTCTACCGCAAGGGCAACTTTTTTGTCCTCGTTATTTATAACTTTCAATATATCAATAGTGCTCATTTTATGTATTTGCATAGAATTTTCATTGCGCATTTCTGTTTTAATTGCGGATAAATTTATCATTTTTACCACCTTTGTTATATTAGTTTTGCCGTCTGTCATTTCGAGCGTAATGTACAAACCTGTGCTATGCGCCTTGTCTAATGTCATTTCGAGCGTAGTATAGAAATCCGCGCTTTGTGCCTTGAAAACGCACAGGGGTTACGGATTCCTCTCTTCGCTCGGAATGACACTCGGTAAGTGACTTCACTCGGAATGACACTCGGTAAGTGATTTCGCTCGGAATGACACTCGGTAAGTGACTTCGCTCGGAATGACACTCGGTAAGTGACTTCGCTCGGAATGACACTCGGTAAGT
>CAYJIT010000045.1:0-10923 GCA_964370365.1 uncultured Bacteroides sp.
CTGAAATTGGGGCTATATCGGGCATAAGCTCTATTAATATTTCCTTTTCGTTTTCCAATTGTATTTTTACCATTGTAATTATTCCTTTCTATATTCACGTTTTTTTATTATAGGTTTAGTGCAACAACGTAAACTCAACCAACTGTCATTTCGACTGAAATGGAGAAATCCGTACTTTGTGCCTTGATAGCGCACGGGGTTACGGATTCCACCACTCGCTAAGAGCCGCCACTGCGTGTCGGTTGCTCGTTGGCATTAGCACTGCGGTGCGTCATCGGCTACGCTCGGAATGACAAACACAAATGTGTTTACCTCATACCTTTTGCACACTGCAAAATTTAACACAAGCTAAAAGCTCGGTTTTATTTTGTTTGCAAATTTGCCGAGGCATGTGCAGCTTCGCATATATAATTTCTAAGCTCTGTTAAATTTTCGAATTTAACGCTTGGTTTATAGTATTTTAAAAACTCAACCCTTACGGTTTTGCCGTATAAATCGCCGCTAAAATTAATAATATGCGTTTCACAAGTTATATCTTCGCCATTAACGGTTGGGTTTTGCCCTATGCTTGTTGCGCCTGCATAAATTTTGCCATCAAGCAAAACACGTGTTAAATAAACGCCGTGCTTAGGAGTGAAAAAATTTTGTGCAAATTTTTGGTTTATTGTGGGGAAACCCATTTCTCTGCCCAGCTTTTTGCCGCTTATAACTTTTTCGCAGAGCGCATAAGGCTTGCCAAGCAATTTATTCACAAGCTCCATATCGCCGTTTGAAAGCAAGTTTTTTATCCTTGTGGATGAAACAGCATCGCCCTTATATAAAAACAACTTTTTAACATGCACTTCAATATCCCATTGCTTGCAAAGCTGTTTTAAATCTTCAACATTGCCGCTTTTGTTTTTGCCAAATGTAAAGTTTTCGCCGCAAAAAACTTGCTTTGCGCTAAGGCAGTTAAACAAAACTTCCTCAACAAATTGTTGTTTGGTAAAGTGGGCAAAACTTGAAAATGCAGGGCAAAGGCAATGGCTAACACCAAGTGCAAAAATGCGCTTGAATTTTTCATCTTTTGAAAAAATGCGCTCGCCTTTAACATTGTCGCTTTCGCTTTGAAAAAATGTAAAAACTGCGGCGCTTGCATTGCCGCTTTTTGCGCTTGCAGCCGCTTGCACTGCTTTTTTTATAACACTTTGATGCCCTATGTGCACACCGTCGAAATAGCCGAGCGCAACACAGGTTTGCTCTGCGTTAATTTTTTCTAAATTATTATATACTTGCATTGTGTTCCCCTTGCCGAGATGTTCCTATTTGCCTTGCGCTTTGCGTATTCGTATTATCGTTTAGCGGCTAAACGAAAAGCGCCCTCAACTTTTGTTGAACAATTTTTTAACCCTTAGCTCTTGCGCTTTAACTTCGCAAACACCCTTAAAAATGCCGCTGTGCTCTTGGCCGGGACATTGTGCATTGCCGCTAACGCCACCCGCATAAATTCTGTAAAGGCCGTCTTGCAAATTTGCCTTTAGTTTAACACCGTTTTTAAGGGCATTAAGTTGCGCGTCGCTTGCGTTGAATAAGGGTAAATCCATGAAAACAAACTCTGTATTAATAAGTTTTTCGCTTAAAGTGCCATTTTGTTTTGCCGCTTGTAATTGCTCAATGGTAAGTGCGTTTTTAAGTGTGAAAACGCCTGCTTTAGTGCGGGTTAATGCCGTTGTGGTGGCAATTGTTCCCATGGCCTGTGCCATATCTTCAACAAGCGTTCTTATATAAGTGCCTTTGCTACAACTAACCGTCATTGTAAATTCATCTCTTGCGGCTTGCTCACTTTGCAATTTTATATCGTAAACTGTGAATTTGCGCTCTTTGCGCTCAATTTCTTTGCCTTGCCTTGCCAATTTATAAAGCGGCGTTCCGTTTATTTTCACCGCTGAATACATGGGTGGAATTTGTGTTTGCTCGCCCAGAAAATTATTCACAACACTTTTCAAATTGTCTATCGAAAAATTCATAGGAACATGTTTTTTTTCAATAATATCACCGTAAATATCACCGGTATTTGTTTTAATTCCGCACATAAAAGAAACAAAATACTCTTTATCACTGTTAGATTGCAAATTTATAGCCTTTGTAGCATCGCCTATGAAAACGGGCAACACACCTGTTGCCATAGGATCTAAAGTTCCAAGATGGCCTATTTGCTTAATGCCTGTTATGCCTCTTAATTTCGCAACAACGTCAAAAGATGTCCACTTAGGCATTTTAAAAACATTCAGAATACCGTTCATACTGTACTCCTTGCTAATTCAAGCACTAAATATTTGCCAGTGCCGCTTTAACTTCATTAATCACTGCATTTTTAACATTTTCATAGCTACCGATTATTTCACAGCCTGCAGCTTGCGCATGGCCGCCGCCGCCAAAAGCTTTGCAAATATCCGATGCATTTAAATCGCTCGACGACCTAACGCTAACCTTATAGGTATCGGGCGTTATTTGCCTTAAAGTGATGCCTGCTTTAACACCTTGTATGGACTTTGGTATGGCTGTAATTCCCTCAAGGTCTATGGGTTTAGCGTTGCATTGTTCAATTTGCTCTAATGTTAAACAAATAAGCACACATTTATCATCTTCAAAAAATTCAAGCGAGCGGTAAACGGTGCGTTCTAATTCTATTCTTGCTTTGCTTTTGCTTTGGAAAAACAAAACGTTTAATTCGTTGTGCCTTGCGCCTGCTTCAATTAGTTTTTGAGCCACTGCATGTGAATTGGCGCTTGTGTTTGAAAAGCGAAAACAACCCGTATCGGTTGAAACACCTGTGTAAAGGCAATCTGCAATTAAGGGCGATATATCCTGCTCGAAACTTGTGATTAATTCGTACACAATTTCAGCGCAAGCCGCTGCATCCTCTTGAACTAAAGTTAAAGGTGCAAAATTGGTGTTAGATGGATGATGATCTATACACATATCTATATTGCTTAAAATTTCCTTTGGCAAATCGCCCAAACGCTGGGCGCTTGCGGTGTCTACACAAATGATATATTCCGGCTCAAACTGCCCTTTAAATTCTTCAATGTTCATATAGTCGACATAAATGCTCGGAATTTCGTCTGCGCACAGCACAGCACAGGTTTTGCCCACGTTTTTAAGTGCGTGCATAAGCGCGCATGAACTGCCAATGGCGTCGCCATCCGGGTTTTTGTGGAACAAAATTAAAATATTATTTGCTTTCATAATGTTGCTTACAGCGGTTTGTATATCTATTTTGTCAATTTGCATAAAAATCTCCATTAATTTGGATACCGTAACTAATCACGCTATCTGCATTTGTATAATGTTAGCCCTCGTCTTTTTTTAGCCCTGCTAAAACATCGTTGATGTGCGAGGCATAAGCGGCACCCTCATCTGCAATAAATTTGAATTCGGGTGCTTTTCTTATGTGCATGCGCTTTGCAATTTCACTGCGAACGTGCCCTGCGGCTTTGTTAAGCGCTTTTGCGCTGTCTTCGCTTGTGTGCTGTGCGCCCATCATGCTTATATAAACTTTTGCCGTTGATAAATCCTGCGCAACTTGCACACGCATAACGGTTAAAAAGCCTTGCACTCTTGGGTCTTTCATCTGCGAAATGATATTTATAAGCTCACGTTTCATGTCTTCGTTTAAACGTTGTAGGTTTTTATCGTTAGGCATAAATTTCTCCTTAAGAGGTTAATCTCTGTACTCTTCAATTATAAATGCTTCAAAAATATCGCCCTCTTTAATATCGGCAAATTTCTCAAGGCCTATGCCACATTCAAAGCTTGTGGCAACTTCTTTAACGTCGTCTTTAAAGCGGCGAAGGCTGTCTATAGCATCTTCCGCTAAAACAATGCCGTCGCGCACAACACGAATTTGCGCATTGCGTGTGATTTTACCTTCTTTAACATAAGAGCCTGCAATTGTGCCCGCTGAAGATATTTTAAACACATTTCTAACCTCGGCACGGCCAAGCTCAACTTCCCTGTATTTGGGTGCAAGCAAGCCTTTCATAGCCTGTGTAACATCGTTAATTGCATCGTAAATAACACGGTACATGCGCATTTCAACCTCGGCACCTGCCGCCTCGGCTTTTGCAATGTCGTCCGGGCGCACATTAAAGCCTATAACAATTGCGCCGCCTGCGTTTGCAAGCATAATGTCGCTTTTGTTAATGGCGCCAACGCCTGTGTGAATAACACGAACACGCACCTCTTCGTTGGATATTTTCTCAAGGCTTTGTTTAACGGCTTCTGCGCTTCCTTGAACGTCTGCTTTAACAATAATGGGCAGTTCTTTGCGCTCGCCCTCGGCAATTTGGCTAAACAAGTTTTCAAGTGTAACTTTTTTGTATGCGCCCCATTGTTCTTCTTTTGTTTGTGTTGCCCTTTGGTCTGCAAGTTCCCTTGCAAGGCGCTCGTCTTCAACAGCGTCGAACAAATCGCCTGCGCTGGGCACTTCGGTTAAACCTGTTATCTCAACGGGCATGCTTGGGCCTGCCTCTTGCAAAATAGTTCCGCTGTCGTCTGTCATAACACGCACACGGCCAACCGCTGTGCCCGCAATAATAACATCGCCTTGTTTTAGTGTGCCGCGCTGAACAAGAATGGTTGCAATAGGGCCTTTGCCTTTATCAAGCCTTGCCTCAACAACAGCACCTTTTGCTTTGCGGTCGGGGTTAGCTTTAAGCTCTTTAACTTCAGATGTTAAGTTTATCATCTCTAAAAGTTCAGGTATACCCGTGCCTTTTGTTGCGGAAACAGGCACGCAAATAACATCGCCGCCCCATTGCTCGGGCACAATTTCATACTGCGTTAATTGCTCCATAACTTTATCGGGGTTCGCCTCGGGTTTATCCATTTTATTTATCGCCACAATTATGCTTACATTTGCGGCTTTTGCGTGGTTTATGCTCTCTATTGTCTGCGGCATAATGCCGTCGTCTGCGGCAACAACAAGCACTGCAATATCTGTCATGTTAGCGCCGCGTGCACGCATAGAAGTAAACGCTTCGTGCCCGGGGGTATCAAGGAATGTTATAGGTTTGCCACCGCTTGTAACTTGGTAAGCACCTATGTGCTGTGTTATGCCGCCGGCTTCGCCCTCTGTAACATTTGTTTTGCGAATGGCATCTAATATAGATGTTTTACCATGGTCTACATGGCCCATAACAACAACAACGGGTGGGCGCTCTTGCAGGCTTTCACTTGGATCTTCATCAACTTCAAACAGGCGCTCTTCAATTGTAACATGCACTTCGCGCTCAACTTTTGCGCCAAGCTCTTCTGCCACAATGCTCGCTGTATCAAAATCAATTTCTTGTGTCATATTCGCCATTATGCCAAGCCCCATAAGTTTTTTAATAACTTGCGCAACATTAACTTTCAGGCGGCTTGCAAGTTCTGCAACAACAATTTCATCGGGGATAGACACTTTAAGCTGTATTTTGCGGGCTTTTTCAAGCTGTATACGCTGCAAGCGCTCTGCCTCTGTTTCAACACGTTTTTTGCTAAATGTGTTGCCCCTTTGGCCAAACCTGTTTTTATTGCCGAATTTTTGCTTGTTGCCGGTGGGCATGGGCTTGCGGCGGTTCTCAATGTTTTTACTGCTTGCAAGCTCTGTGTATTTTTCGTTAAATTTATCCAAGTTAACATCTGTTGTTCTTGTGTCTATTGTAACGGTTACAACTTCACGTTTTGGCTGTGCCGGTTTATTATCTTTTTCGGGTTTAAGCGCACGAATACGCTCTTTGCGAGCTTCGGGCGGCTTTCTTGCCTCGTGGTGTTTTGCTTGCGGCTTTTGCGCACTTTGCAAAGGCTGTGCGCTTTGCGCCAAGGTTTTCTTTTCGCCTGTTGTTTTTGCCGGTGCGGCTTGCTTTTGTTCTTGCTTCAAGGAGGTTTGTTTTTCAGCGCTTTGTTTTGGCTGTGGCTCTGCCTTTGGTTTTGAAGGCGCAGCTTTCGGCTTAGGTGTGGCACTGCTCAAATATTCCTCAAGGCTTTCAACACTTGTTTGGCTTGTAAAAAACTCCAGCACGCCGTTTAGCTCCCACTCTTCCAGTGGAGCCGTGTGCTTTTTTGCATCACCCGTCATATTTTGCAAAAGCTCTATCATCTCTTTGTTAGATTTGCCAAGGTCCTTCGCAAAATCGCTGAGTTTATACTTTATTACCATTAAATTTCCTCCTTGTTTTCGCCGCTTTGTTCTATATTTGCCAAAACAGCTTTTTGGCAAAGGCTTGCAAGCCCCTTGTCTTCAAGGGCTAAAATGCCAACCGGTTTTCTTGTTATTTGTGCAATGTCAAATTGCGTTAAACTTATATCATAAACAGCAATGCCTTGCCGAATATTTCTTTGTGCACGCTTTTTTGTTTTTGGCGATATATCCGCCGCAAATAAAACCAAAAGCGCTTTGTTTTTTGCAAGGCTTTCTTGCACACAGTCGAAGCCTGTTATAAGCGCGCCTGCTTTTTTGCAAAGCGAGAGCGCATTAAATATTTTATTCTGCAATAGTTTTCCCCATAAGGCGTGTTAAAAGCAAAAACCTTTAATTGCCTGTTTTTTTAAGTTTTTTCAAAAGCGCTGTTACAGTATATGCAATGCAAAGCGCAATTGCTAATTTGAAATTTCATTTTGCATTAGCTCATATAATTCTTCTGATATAGTACACTCGAGCGAGCGCTCTATTCTTTTTGCTTTTTGCGCTTTGGCAAGGCAAGCGGCATTTTTGCATATATATGCGCCCCTGCCTGCTTTTTTTCCTGTTAAATCCAGCGAAACTTCGCCCTCTTTGTTTTTCACCACACGCACAAGCTCTTTTTTGGGCTTGCCCTCATAGCAACCCATGCAGCGCCTAATTGGTGTTTTTCTTTGTTTCATTCGTAAACCTCTTTGCAAACTTTATATAAAGCGCTATGCATTTATAGCTGTTTTAGGTTTCGCACATTGCCTTGTTTAAGCTCAAGTTTTATTGCTCTTCTTCGCCATAGTAGCCGCTCTCGGGGCGAATATCTATATTATAACCCGTTAAACGTGCTGTTAACCTTGCATTTTGCCCTTTGTTGCCAATTGCAAGTGAAAGCTGGTTATCGGGCACTGTAACTTTGCAAGATTTAACATTCCCGTCAAGCACCTCAACGCTAACAACGCTTGCAGGGCTTAGCGCAGCACTTATAAACTCTGCGGTGTCCTCGCTGTAACGAACAATGTCTATTTTCTCGCCGCCAAGCTCTTCAACAATATTTGCAACCCTTGCACCTTTGGGGCCTATGCATGCGCCAACAGGGTCTACATTTTCGTCTTTGCTGTAAACTGCCATTTTTGTGCGTGCGCCGGCCTCGCGGCTAATTGCCTTTATCTCAACGGTGCCGTCGAATATCTCGGGCACTTCCATTTCAAACATGCGTTTAACCAAGCCCGGGTGTGTTCTGCTTATTTTCATTTTGGGGCCGCGTTCGCTTGCCAAAACATCCACAACATAAACTTTAACATACATGCCCTCGGTGAAGTTTTCGCCGGGCGCTTGCTCTGCTTTTGGAAGCGAGGCAACGCCGCCGTTTGAAAATTCAAGGTTAACAATGCCGCGAACCCTATCCACCGATGTTACAACAGCGCTTAAAATTTCGTGCTCTTTGCTTTGCATCTCGGCATACATTTGGCTTCTCTCTGCCTCTTTTAAACCTTGCCTTATAACGTGCTTTGCGGTTTGTGCTGCAATGCGCCCAAAATCTTTTGTTTTAAGCGCGATGGGGAATTCGCCGCCAATTTTTGCTGTTTTGCGCTTTTTTTGCGCCTGTTCAAGGCTAATTTCCTTGTTGGGGTTTTCAACCTCTTCAACAATGGTTTTTATAAGGCTAACGTTAAATTTGCCCTTTTGCGTATCTATTTTTATGCTCACGTTTTCATCGTCTACATCGTAATCTTTTTTAACGGCTATGGTAATTGCTGTGCTAATTTTTTCTAAAAGATATTCGGTGCTAAGGCCTTTTTCCTGCCCAAGTAATGTTAATGCATCAAAAAATTCGGCGTTCATTTTTTCCAATCATCCATTCTGTATAATATTTTGCAGCTTTAATTAATGTAAATAAAGCTTAATTATTAGTTTAAAATAATGTTAAAACAAATTTTCGTCATCGCAAAGTTTAACATAGCTTATGTTTGCGTTTTCAATTACAACTTGCTTTTCATCAACCAAAAGTAAAAGCTCTTTATCGTTTCTTTGTTGCAATATGCCTTTTATATCACGCAGCTCGTTTTCGTTTTTGCGAATTAAATGCACGCTAACTTCGCTTTGCGTTAAAGCATCGAAATGCTCTTGCCTTGTTAAGCGCCTGCCCAAACCCGGGCTTCCAACTTCTAAATAATAGCTTTGTGAAATAGGGTCTTTCTCATCTAATATAGGGTTTATTGCACGTGTTGCCGCCTCCACCGTGTTCATGTCGAGCGGTGTATCTTTATAGATGAAAACTTTTAAAAAATAATCAGGGCCCTCTTTTTCGAATTTAATGTCCCAAATGTTCACGCCCATATCATTAAGCGTGGGTTTAATTAAACTTTCCACATAAAGCGCAGTGCTTTGCCCTTGCGGTTTTTTTGCCATATTAATATCCATTCTGTGCACAGCACAAATAATTTTGAAAATCTCCATACAAAGTGGAGATTAATTGGCATGTGCCGTCTGTGACAGCACGCCATTTAAATAATTGTTAGCGTGATTTTTCACGCTAACTCCGTTTTCTGCAAATAATGCTTTTCAAAGCAATTGTGTTTTAATGCCGCTTTGTGCAAAATTCTTGCAAAACAAAGCAGAGAAAAACAAATGTGCCGCTGTGCATATTTAATTTGCCCTAAACAATGTTAAAGAGCGGCCCGCAAGGCCACTCTCAATAGTGTTATATCGTATAAACGCATTATACCACAAATAAGCGGCAAAAGCAAGTTTTAATTTTTGCGGGCATTTAAACCGTTTATATTTTAATTAAACACTAACTCTTTTCATGTTAATGTAATTATGCTATAATATTAAAATGCTGAAAACCGCTATTGTAAAATTGTGGCGGGCTCGTCCCTACATATTTGCATTTTTATATCATAAAGGAGGATTGCAATGCTTTTTAACTCGTGGCAATTTTTGGTTTTTTTTCCTGTTGTGCTAATTGCATATTATATTTTGCCGCAAAAAGCGCGAAAATACTTTTTGCTAATTGCAAGCCTTTATTTTTATATGAACTGGAGCGCTTCTTATGTTGTTTTAATTCTCTTTTCAATTGTGGCAACATATTTAGGTGGCATTTTTATAGAGCGCATAAATGAAAACAAAAAGCCGCAAAGCGAAAAAATAAAGGCGAAAAAAACAGTTTTAATTTCGGTTTTAGCCGTAAATTTGGCAATTTTATTTGTGTTTAAATACTTCAATTTTTTCTTTGCACGGCTATTTCAAGTTATTGGGCTTGTTGGCTTAGAACTGCAAGTGCCTTATTTGAATTTGCTATTGCCTGTTGGCATTTCGTTTTACACATTTCAAGCTCTAAGCTACACAATAGATGTTTACAGGGGCACAATTAAAGCCGAGCACCGCTTTGTTAATTATGCGCTTTTTGTAAGTTTTTTTCCCCAGCTTGTTGCGGGGCCGATAGAGCGAAGCAAAAACCTTTTGCCGCAAATAGATGACTTGAGCGGTTTCGATTTTGATAATTTCAAGCAGGGCCTTAAAATTATGCTTTACGGCTTTTTTCAAAAAGTTGTAATTGCCGATAATATATCTGCTGTTGTAAACACGGTTTTTAACGATGTTCAAAATTATTACGGTGCACAAGTTTTAATGGCCTCTGTTTTGTTTGCCGTTCAAATTTACTGCGATTTTTCAGGTTATTCACTTATAGCGGTGGGGTGTGCAAAATGCATGAATGTTAAGCTGATGTACAATTTCAAAAACCCTTATTTTTCACGCACCATAAAGGAATTTTGGGCAAGATGGCATATATCGCTTTCGCAGTGGTTTAAAGATTATTTATATATTCCGCTGGGTGGCAACCGCAAGGGTGCTTTGCGCACAAATATAAATGTATTCATAGTTTTTGCCGTTAGCGGGCTTTGGCACGGCGCCGAGCTAACATTTTTGTTTTGGGGTTTTTTGCACGGTTTTTACCAAATTGTAGGCTCGTTAACAAATAATGTGCGTGCAAAAATGCGCAAAGCGCTGCACATAAACGAAAACAAAGCCTTTTACAATATTTATTCACGGCTTATAACATTTTTGCTTGCGGCTTTCGCATTCATATTTTTCAGGGCGAACAGCATGGGCGAGAGCGTTGTAATATTAAAAAATTTGCTCAATTTGCAATATTACTCAGCGCAGTACTTTAATTTAAGCAACCTTGGCGTTGATAACACCCAGGCTGTTGTAATTTTATTGGCGCTTTTACTTTTGTTTGTTTGTTCTTATTTGCAATACACAGGCAAATATGAGAGCTTAAGCAAAATAACGCCTGCGCCCATAAGGTGGGCAGGCTATATAGCGGCGGTTAATTTAATTTTGATATTTGGCAATTACGGCCCTGCAGGCACTGCTTCGCAGTTTATATATTTTCAATTTTAACAAGGTGTGCTTTGGAATAACAGTGTTGCCATACAAAAAGCTATTTTGGCAAGGAACCTACATTCCTGTTTTGTAGGATATAAGTTAAGTGTAGTTGTCATTTCAAGCAAAGTTGTTTGTCGCCTGTCATTCCGAGCGAAGCCAAGGAATCTGTAAATTCTTTGCTGTTTTAAAGCGCAAAGTGCGGATTTCTACAGTTCGCCAAGTGCCGCCACTTGCGTGTCGGTTGCTCACTTGCATTGCACTGCGGTGCTTATCCACTGCACTCGAAATGACAATAGGCTACGCTCGAAATGACAATAGGCTACGCTCGAAATGAA
>CAYJIT010000046.1:0-10176 GCA_964370365.1 uncultured Bacteroides sp.
TTTGCGCTCTAGCCAACTGAGCTAATGGCGCATATACTTATTTTTATCTTGTGCAAATTTGGTGAAAATTAAAAATCATTCACCTACATTATTATAGTATATTTTTATTTATAAGTAAATATTTTATTGCAATTTTTGTTTAAATTAATTTTTGCTCGAACGCACTTTTTCATAAAAAATATATGTTTGCGTTTAAAAAGTTATTGAATACTAATTAACTAAATGAAAATAGTTTTGCCAAAGAAGCCATAAAGGCAAGTGTAATCAGCAAAAAGCTGATTACATTAAATGTAATCAGCTTTTATTATTACCCAACCACGTTGCTTTGCACTGTATTTTCGCTTTGTGTTTCCCTGAATTCTGTTGTTGTCATGCCATATTTACGCTTAAAGCATGTGCTGAAATAGTTAGGGTCTTGTATGCCTATTGCGGCGGCTATTTCATAGTTTTTCCAGCGTGTGGAAAGCAAAAGCATTTTGCTGCGCTCTAAGCGCAAATTTAATATGTATGTGCGGAAAGTTGTGCGGAACAACTTTTTGAAAAGCTGGCCAAAATAACCGTCGCTAAAACCGAAAAGCTTTGCTAATGTTGCAAGGCTGATGTTTGGGTCTGCAATATGGTCGTGCAAATAATTTGCAATGCTCGCTTTATTTGCGTCCAGTGTTTCTTTTTTATCTTTTTGCGGCTGTGCGCTGTATGATGATAATTGTATATTGCTTTGCTCGCCTTTTTGCAAATCTTTAACTTTCTGCAAAACATCTATTATATCGGTGCGGCTCAATGGTTTAAGCACATATTCATCTGCGCCAACTTTTAAAGCCGAAGCTGCATAATCTATATATTCAAAACCTGCAACTAAAATAATTTTTACATCCGGGCATAGCTGCTTTGCTCTTTTTGTGAAAGCTATGCCATCAAACTTCTTGATATTTATATCCGCTATAATAAAATCTATTTTTTGGCTTGTTAAATATTTTATTGCCTGCGCGCTGTCTTTTGCGCTTATAACATTTTCAATTTGCAAAAAACTGCTTTTTGCAAATGATTCAATTTCACTTACAACAGCATCTTTTTCTTCTATAACAAGCAAAGTTTGCATAAGCTCACCCCATAGTTAACACCAAATTTATTGCAGATTTTACGCAAATGTGAAAATTGTAAAAATTTGACATATAATTGTTATTGTGAAAACACTCCAATTATTTGTGTGATTTTGCTCAAAAAACAAATTCATGAAAAATTAACATAATAACATCATTAATTTATAAAATAAATTGTACTATAAAACTGAGCAAACAGCAATATAAAAATTTGAATATTGTGAATTTTTATGCAAATTGCACAAAAACTTACAGTTGTGTTGTAAATTCGCTTATCGCTTTTTCTGTGTTTTCAATTTCGCTAAGCAACATCTGTGCGCTCATTCTAAGCGCACCGTGTCCAAGTATTATCATCTGCTCTAAAGCGTCGCTGCTTGCCACCCTAATTATATTTGTTTTTGCCATTTTTTTAGTGGTTTTTTCAATATACATATCGGCGGTTTCCGCCTCCTTTGTGTAAACCACATTTATATTGCCTATAATTTCACTTGTTTGTACTCCATTTTTAACCTTATATGCATCAAACACCACTATAATTTCAACATTATGAACGCCTTTGTAATTGCTAAGCCTTTCAATTAAATATTTCCTTGCGCTTTCAAGGCTAATTTTTGCCAAGTTTTTCGTTATATCCCACGCATGAATAATATTGTAGCCGTCCACAAGCAAATATTGCTGCATATTTGCATTTTTTACATACACTTTTTTACTTTTGCCATCCTCGTTTTGTTTTTGCACAGGCTTAGTTTCAAAAGCGTGCTTTTGCTTAATTTTGCCGTATGTTCGCTCATAAATTTCCAAAAGCTCTTTATCGCTTGCCGCTTTGCCACTTTGGCGCACAACTTTCACATCGCTGTAATCTATATTTGCGTTTTGCTTTTTGCGCTCTATATGCATAAAATTCTGCGCCTCGTGCCATTCAACTGTGTATCCTGCACCGTGTGTGCAAAAAACGCTGTCGGCCGTGTTGCTCAAATCTGCATCTGCGTCGTAGGCTATGCTCTCTATAATATTTTGTGCGTTATTACACGGTGCATAGCTGTGAAAAGCACAGGTGAATTTGCCAAGCCCTTTTGTGTATGCGGCAACGCTTGCAAAATATTCCTGCGAGCCGTCAACAGGCACAAGCCCTGTTAAAATAGTTGAATCGTTCACATTTAAAGGCGTGCTTACGCTTGCATTCATGCGCTGCAAATCTGTCATCGCCCTGCCGGTGTGCTGTGTGGGAATTTGCAATTTATAGGCATAATAAGGCTCTAAAAGCACTGCATTTCCTTCGCTTTGCGCAGTTCGCAGCGCTTGGCGCACTGCCCTGTAAGTTGCCTGCCTGAAATCTCCGCCCTGCGTATGTTTTAGGTGTGCAATTAAATCCACAACCGTTATTTTTACATCTGTTAAGCCCGAGCCGGTTAAGGCGCCCACATGCTCTTTTTCACGTAAATGCGTTAAAATTAACTGCATATAGCGCATATCTTGTGCACTTTTTAAATTCCCTGCCTCAAAAACTAAACCACTGCCTTGCTTTAAAGGCTCTAATTTCAAATAAACCTCCGCATAATGGCGCAGCGGCTCAAAATGCCCAACGCCGTAAACGGTTTTTTTAATGGTTTCTTTATAAATTATTTTGCCGCTTTCAAAGCTAACTTGCATATTAAAGCGCTGTTTTAGCCTTGTTTGCAAAATTTCAAGCCCAACTTCGCCCATAACCCTAATTGTAATTTCGTTTGTTAGCTCGCTGTGCATAACGCTAAGCGCCGGCTCTTCTTGCTCTAATTCCTTTAATGCTTCAAATGCTTTTGCCGTTGGAATATCGCTTGCAAACACTGCTTTATATGCAAAAACCGGCTTAATGGCATTTTCGCTCAAAGGCGCACAGCTTCCGTAACACTGGCCTATTTTTGTGTTTAAAAGCCCTGCTACCGCACATATCATGCCTGCACTTGCACATTGTATACTCTCGTATTTTGCACCCGAATAAAGGCGCAATTCGTTAATTTTTTGTGCGTTTTCCTCGTTTGATAGCTTGCTTTTAACCTGCAAACTTCCGCCTGTTATTTTCATGTGCGTTAAGCGCACACCGCTTTCATCTTGGTTAATTTTGTAAACATAAGCGCCGAAATTTGCATCAAAAACAGAGGGTTTGATAAAAGCCTGCAAACCCTCTAAAAATTCCTGTATTTTGCTAAATTTTAATGCCGAACCAAAATAGCACGGGAAGATATTGCGCATTTTAACGGCACTTGCCACATCTTCTTTAGCTATTTTTCCGCTTTGCAAATAAGTGTGCATTAAATTCTCATCGCACAATGCTAATTGCTCGGCTGTTTCACCGCTTATATCTTCATTTGTATTAATATCTGAAAAATCTATGCAATTTTCAGCGCACTGCGCTTTTAACTGCGCCATCAATTCGGCTTTGTCTTTTAGCATTAAATCTTCTTTGTTTAAAAATACAAATGTTGGCACTTTGCTTTTTTGCAGTAAATTCCACAGTGTTAATGTGTGGCTTTGCACACCCTCGCTTGCGCTTATAACAAGCACCGCATAATCCATAACCGCTATTGCACGCTGTGTTTGCGGCGCAAAATCCACATGGCCGGGTGTGTCCAGCAATGTTATTTGCATATTGCCAAGTGGCAAAATTGCCTGCTTTGCAACAATGGTAATGCCACGCTTGCGCTCTATTTCATCGCTATCGAGCACTGTATCACGGCTATCCACCCTGCCGGGCTTTCTAATTGCGCCTGCAGTGTATAAAAGCGCTTCTGTCAAAGTGGTTTTGCCTGCGTCCACATGCGCTAAAACCCCAACAGTTAAATAATGCAAAACATCACCGTCTTTTTATTTCTCTTTTGTTGCAACATCGTTTGCCACTTGCGCAATAAATTCCTCAATTGTTTTTGCGCCGCCCTTTTCCTCTTTCCTTGCACGCACCGAAACGGTTGCACTCTCAGCCTCATTTGCGCCCACAACAAGCATGTAAGGGATTTTCTCCAGCTGTGCCTCGCGAATTTTATAGCCCATTTTCTCGCTGCGGTAATCTGCGCTTGCACGCACGCCCGCCGCATTTAATTTTTTGGCAATTTCGCTCGCATATTCGTGCTGGCCCTCACCTATTGGTATAATTCTCGCTTGCTCGGGGCTTAGCCACACAGGCAATGCACCTGCATAGTGCTCAAGCAAAAGCGCAATTGTGCGCTCGTAGCAGCCCAATGAAGTGCGGTGAATTATATAAGGGTGCACATTGTTTCCGTTTTTATCCACATAAGTCATGCCGAATTGCTCTGCGAGGTATGGGTCAATTTGCACAGTAATTAACGTATCCTCTTTGCCGTAAACGTTCTTAATTTGTATATCTAATTTCGGGCCGTAGAATGCGGCTTCACCATCAGCCTCGGTGAATTTGATATCTAATTTGTTAAGCATATCACGCATTATATTTTGCGTGCTCTCCCAAACGTCTTTTGTGCCTATATATTTTTCCTTATCGTTTTCGTCCCACTTTGAAAGGCGGTAAGTTAATTTATCAAAAAGGCCTATATCCTGCATAACTTCTTTTGCAAGTTTCACGCAGTTTGCAAACTCTTCCTCTAATTGCTCGGGCGTTAAAATTAAATGCCCCTCGCTTATTGTGAACTGCCTAAGGCGAATAAGCCCGTGCATTTCACCACTTGCTTCGTTTCTGAAAAGTGTGCTTGTTTCGCCGTAGCGTATGGGCAATTCCCTATAAGAGCGTTTTTGGTTGAGGTAAATTTGATATTGGAACGGACATGTCATGGGCCTAAGGGCAAAGCACTCTGCGTTTTCATCTTCAGCATCGCCCAGAACAAACATGCCGTCACGGTAGTGCTGCCAGTGGCCGCTAATTTTGTATAAATCGCTCTTTGCCATAAGCGGTGTGCGTGTTGAAACATAGCCGTATTCGTTTTCCTCTTTATCTTCTATATAGCGGTTAAGAATTTGAAACAGCTTTGCGCCCTTTGGCATTAAAAGAGGTAGTCCTTGGCCTATTAGCTCCGACGTTGTAAAAAAGCCAAGTTCACGCCCTATTTTGTTATGGTCGCGCTTTTTGCTTTCTTCAACCGCCAAAAGGTATTCTTCCAAAAGCGAGGCCTTGGGGTAAGCTGTGCCATAAACACGTGCAAGCGTATCTTTTTTTGCGTCGCCTCGCCAGTATGCGCCTGTTGCGCTTGTTAGCTTAACGGCTTTTATCACGCTTGTGTCAAGCAAATGCGGGCCTGCGCAAAGGTCTGTAAAATCGCCTTGTGTGTAAAAAGAAAGGGCTGAATTTTTTTGGCAAAGCTCGTCTATAAGCTCTAATTTAAAAGGCTCGTCTTTCATTAATTCGCGCGCTTTTTCCTCGCTTAAAATTTGGCATTCGGGCTTTAAGCCTTGCTTTGCAATTGCTTTCATCTCGGCTTCTATTTTAAGCAAATCTTCGTTTGTGAATGGACTTTCAGTTTTAAAATCGTAGTAAAAGCCGTTATCAATTGCAGGGCCTATGGCAAGCTTTGCGCTTGGGTAAAGCTTTTTAACAGCTTGCGCTAAAATATGGCTTGCCGTGTGCCAAAAGGCTTTGCGCCCGTCCACGTCATCAAATGTTAGAATTTCAAGTGCGCAATCCTCATTTAGCACAGTGCGCAAATCGCACACTTTGCCGTTAATTTTTGCGGCAAGGGCATTTCTGAAAAGCCCCATGCTAAGCTCTTTTGTGAAATCTGCAATACTTATTCCTTTTTCACATGTTCTTATTTCGTTGTTTTTCAATGTAATATTCAGCATAATTTCCTCCGTTTTGCGGCTTGCCCGCATATTATTTTGTTGATATTAACCACGCGCAAAACACGTGGAGCTAAAGGCAAAAAACAGATAATTGTTTGGGTTTATCTTGTGATTAAACTAATTTTTAACTGAAACCCTCACAAGTTTCCACTAATAATTATTGCTTATACTTGCAAGTGCATTTTGTGATTTTAAACCAAAAAAGCTCACCCCACAAAGGCCTTAGCCTTAACGGGGTGAGCTGTAAAGCCCACGGTTCCACCCAATTGCACAAAAATGTGCCACTCGTTTGCGCTATGTTTTAAAGTGTACACAGCTAAAGTTTTAACGCACTTCAAACGGCAAAAGTTACAACCCTTTTGCAACTCGGCAACGGTAATGCAAAAATTTGGTAAAACCGCTTTCAGCTCAGCTTTTGCCGCACAGTTCTCTCTTATACCACTTAAAATGCATCGTGTTTGCTTCAAAGTTTTTCATCTTTTTATCATTTTAGCTCAATTCCAATAAAATGTCAATGTAAAATTTTCAAACAGAAAAAAATTAGTTTTATTGAAAAAACCACATTTTGCACTGCTACACATAAGAAAAAAAGCTTAAATAGCAAACAATTTCAAATTGCAAGCTTTTTGTTAAATTTTATTCATAAACACTAAACCCAAGTTTTGCATAGTATAAATTGAAAACGGTAAAGTTTAAACTTGCCTTTGCGCATATTAAATTAATTTTTTTATAAAAACAATGTGATTGCAGGCTTTTAAAAACTTTGCCATGTGAATAAATTTGTTGCGGCAGAAAGGTTGATTATGTTTTTTATTAAAACAAGCCCCGAATACCCCGGCACCCCTTTGATGAACGGCTCTTACGGAAGTGAAGTTGCACGAGTTCAAACTTATTTAAACGCTTTAAGCAAAGTGGAATATCCATCGCTTGGCACGATAACCGTGGACGGCAGATTTGGATATAACACCGAAAAAACCGTTACGCTTTACCAAACTTTAACAAATTTAACACCGGACGGCATTGTGGGAAAAGACACATGGAATACCTTAATTGATAACTACAACAGTAAAATTGGCGGAAGCGCCGACACCTACCCGGGCATATCTTTAAGCAATGGAATGACAGGGCAAGATGTTACCCACATGCAAAGCTATTTAGATGTGCTTGCAAAAAACCCCTACACCGCAATTATAACAATTAGCGAGGACGGCATATTTGGAGATAGCACACAAAACAGCACCATTTTAATGCAAACACAATTTGCCCTTAAAAACGACGGCATTATAGGCGAGAACACATGGAATAAAATTGTGCAATTGCAAAGCCGCACAGAGCACGTTATCACCCCATATCCCGGCTATTATATCTCGCTTGGCGCAAGCGGAAACGAAGTGCGTTTTGTTCAAAGCTACTGCAATTCAAACAGAGGCATTAACTTAACAATAGACGGCGAATTTGGGCAAGACACAAAAAATGCGGTTATAGCCATACAGGAAAAGAACAATTTAAAAGCCGATGGCATTGTGGGCAATTTAACATGGAGCGTTCTTGTAAAAGAATTTAACGAAAACTTGTAAAGCCATAAAGCGTTTTGTTTTTAAGCGCAAGCAAAAATTAATTTCCCACAGAATTTTAGGGCTCTTGCATAAGCGTGTTTGCAAGGGCCCTTGTTTGCGAGCAAGTAAAATTTGCGTTAAATTTTAAACTAATGCATTTTTCGGTTGTGCTTTAAGCTAATTTGTTATATAATTATACATTGTACAGTTTTGTTTCAGGGGTAAATTTTATGAGTTTACATAATAACACAAATAAAATGAACAGCTATGTTTTAGCCTTTTTTTACTGCGCTATAACAGCTTTTGTTATTTTTATACCATATTTAATTATAGATAAGGGCTTTTTTATTTTTGCCGGCGATTACAACAGCCAGCAAATTCCGTTTTACACATACGTTAATAATTTTGTGAAAACGCAAAGCGGGCAATTCAGCTGGCACTCAGATTTAGGCGGCTCTATTATAAACACTTATTCGTTTTATTTGCTCGGCTCGCCCTTTTTTTGGTTAAGTGCGCTTTTCCCTGCCTCTTGGGCGGCATATTTAATGGTACCCATGCTAATTTTAAAATTCGGCACAATGGGCGTTGGGGCTTTTGCATATTTAAAGCGCTATGCAAAAAACACAAATGCGGCATTAATAGGCGCATGTTTATACACATTTTGCGGCTTTAATATATACAATGTTTTTTTCAACCATTTTGTAGAGTGTGCTGTGCTCTTCCCGTTTATGCTCGCTGCACTCGACAGCTTTGTTATAGATAAGAAAAAGGGCTTTTTTGCGTTTTGCGTTGCCATTAATTTGCTTAACAACTACTTTTTCTTTGCCGGGCAAATAGTGTTCCTATTTATTTACTTTATAGTAAAAATTATAACTAAAGAGTATAAAATTAGCTTAAAGCAATTTGGACTTTTGGCTTTTGAATCGCTTTTGGGCGTTGCAATGGGCTGTTTGTTCCTTTTGCCGGCGGCGCTAAGTTTGCAAAACAACCCTCGCACGGTAGATGTGGCAAGCGGTTTTGGTATGTTGATGTATTATAGCGTTCAGCAGTATTTTGCTATTTTCACTTCACTTCTCATGCCGCCGGACCCTGCCTATGTACCCTCAATCTACACAGAGGGTGTTATTAAATGGACGAGTATGTCTGCATTTTTGCCAATTGTAAGCGTTTCGGGCGTTATTGCATTTATGGCAAAAAGAAAAAAGAGCGCTTTTAGCATTATGCTTTGCACTTTTTTTGTTATGGCTATGGTGCCCATTTTAAACAGTGCGTTTTACATGTTTAACTCAAGCTATTATGCAAGGTGGTTCTACATGCCAGCTTTAATTATGTGCGCTGTAACCATCCCGGTTTTGCAAGATGCATTAAAGCCAACACATTATAGAGAATTTAATTTAAAAAAGGCAATATTGAAAACACTTGGCATAACGGCTTTAATTGCAATTTTTGGCATTGTGCCCACTAAAATAGACGATGTTTGGCAAATTGGCACCGCAAACAGCCCTTTACAATTTTGGCTTTTATGGGCGCTTGCAATTTTGGCACTTTTGCTGTTTTTTGCCGCGGCACATTTTAAAATGGGAACTAAAAGTTTTTTAAACATAGTGCTTGTGCTTGTTTTATCTTACAGCGCCATTTACGGTGCTGTGCACATAGCGCTTGGCAAATTTCCGCAGGCAAGCAACGATGCCCTTTACAAACAGCAAGCGTACGATGACGCACCGCAAATTAACTGGCCGCAAAGCGAGGAGTTTTACCGAACAGACAGCTACAAAACCCCCGATAACATCGGCCTTTGGGCAAACACCGCAAACTTGCAGTTTTTCAACAGCGTTGTAACGCCGTCTATTATGGAATTTTACCCGTCAGTAGATGTGAACCGTGATGTAAATAGCAAGCCCGAGCACGATATTTACGCTTTGCGTGGGCTTTTGGGCGTTAAATACACCATTGTGCCAAAAGATGCCGCCGCAGATTTTGAGGAGGAGTTCTCTGAATTCGGGCATGTTTTTGCTTTTGAGAGCGGCTCTTACAATATATATGAAAACACGCATTATTACGGCATGGGTTTTGCCTACAATAAGTATATTTCCGCCGAGCAGTTTGAGGAACTTAGCAACAGCATTAAGCCAAACGTGCTTGTTCGTGCATTGGTTTTAAGCGATGAGCAAATTATTGAATACGGCGATATTATAACGCAGGTGAGCGATGCCGACACACAGCAAATAAGCTATAACAACTATGTGCAAGACATGCAAAATTTAGGCGAAAATGCCGTGCAAAATTTTAAGGCGAGCAGTGAGGGCTTCACAGCTGACATAACGCTTGAAAAAGAGAGCCTTGTGTTTTTTGCCGTGCCGTTCGACGAGGGCTTTAGCGCAAAAGTTAACGGGCACGATGTGAAAATTGAAAAGGTGCACAACGGGCTTATGGCAATAAAATGCGAGCCGGGTTACAGCGAAATTGTGTTCACCTACAAAACACCGGGCTTTAATTTATCGCTTACCATAACAATTGCCGCAACAGTGCTTTTTGCACTTTATGTTTTTGCTATTGCGTTGTACAGCAGACGAAAAAAATTGTAAGGGCAATTTCATATCCGCCCGTTGTAGGGGAGGGCTTCCATGCCCAACCGATAAAATTCAGGCAAACCTAACCGCCTGTCATTTCGATTAAAATGGAGAAGCACCGCAGTGCAATGCAAGTGAGCAACCGCCGCATAGCGGCGGCACTTGGCG
>CAYJIT010000047.1:0-9869 GCA_964370365.1 uncultured Bacteroides sp.
TCGGTTGCTCACTTGCATTGCACTGCGGTGCTTATCCATTACAGTCGAAATGACAGATTGTAAAGTTTGCTAAATATACTATAACTTAAACTATTCACCAAGCTTTTCATACTTTATTTCAACAATACCATTGTTGCTTGAGCTCTTAATATATTTAAGTTTGTGCTGTGTGTTTTCTTCTGCAAAAAGCTTAATTCCACCGCCTAAAACAGTGGGTATTATGCTAACTATCAATTCATCGAACAAATTGCTTTTAATAACTTGCCCAACAATACTTGCGCCGCCGTTTATCCAAACAACGCCTTTCTCATCGCTGTTTTTTAACTTTAACACCAAGCTATCCACGCTTTCATTTGTAAAACACACCTCATCGGTGCTTTTTATTTTTTTGCTTGTGAACACATAGCTTTTTTTGCCTTTGTAAGGGTAGCTGTCGGGTGCAAGCTCTGTTACAATTTGGCTATATGTTTTATAGCCCATAATCACATCGCTTACATTTGCGTAAAACTGCTCGTAAGTGCCCATGTTTTCCGGCTGCGAGCCATCGCCCTGCAAAAAATCAACATTGCCGTTTTTATCTGCAATAAAACCGTCTAAACTCATGGCAATATAAATTACAACTTTTTTCATTTTCCTGCACTCCTTTTTCATTTTTATTCTATTCACTTCACAGTGTTTTTTCGACGAATTTTTTATATCGCCAAAAGTTTTAAAACAAGAAAGTGCACCGAAGATGTTTTAGGGCTTTTGGCTAAATAAAAAACGTGCTCAAATTAGTTCTTAACGGCTAAATTATGCATAACTTTTTTAAATTGGTATGCAAAAAGTAACACAGTGCAAACAGCCGCTGTTATATCTGCAACAGGCTCTGCCAAAAACACCGCCATTGTTTTATCTTCAAAAAAGTTTGGCAAAATGTAAATTAACGGGATAAGCAAAATTATTTTGCGAAGCAGTGCCAAAAACAAACTGCTTTTTGCATTCCCAAGTGCCAAAAATGTGTTTTGGCAAGCAATTTGCGCCCCAAAAATAATTACACCGGCAAAATAAACACGCAGCGCAACAACTGTAAATTCAACAAGCTGGGCATCGTTGTTGAAAAGAAGGATGAACATTTGCGGAAACAGCATAACCAAAAGCCATAAAACAAACGAGAATGTCAAACAGCTTATTAAAAGCACTTTGAAAGCGTCTTTAACACGTTTTGCGTTACCTGCACCGTAATTATAACTTATTATGGGCTGTGCGCCTTGCGTTAAACCTGTTAGCGGCAAAAACACCATTTGCATAACGCTTGCAAGAATTGTCATAGCGCCAACGGCAAGGTCTCCGCCATATCTGAAAAGCGAGGTGTTGAATGTTATAGTTAAAAGGCTTTCGGTTGAGTACATAATGAAAGGCGAAAGGCCCAGCGCAACTATTGGCAAAAACACATTTTTATCGGGTTTAAGCCTTTTTAATTTTAAGCGCAAAGTGCTTTTTTTGCTTGCCAAAAACAAAAGCACCCACATCATTGAAACGCCTTGAGAAATTATTGTTGCAAGTGCCGCTCCGCTAACTCCCATATCTAAAACAAAAATAAAAATGGGGTCTAACACTATATTCAAAATAGCACCTATAAGAACTGTTAACATGCTTGTTTTGGAAAAACCTTGTGCTGTGATAAACACATTTAACCCAAGTGTAATTTGCACAAAAAAGCTACCTATAGAATATATGGATAAGTATTCATATGCATAGCCTATTGTGTTTTCACTTGCTCCCACTAAATATAAAAGCTGCTCGCCGAAAATTATGTAAACAGCAGTTATTACAGCGGAAAATACAATGAGCAAAAATGTAGAATTACCCAATGTTTTTTCTGCGCTTTTCAATTCGCCTTTGCCAAGCTGCATAGATGCCCTTGGCGCACCGCCCATGCCCGCAAGTGCGGCAAAAGCCATATTTGTCATGATAAGCGGCAGGCAAACGCCAACGCCTGTTAGCGCCAATGCGCCAACGTCCTCCATGCGGCCTATGTAAATTCTATCCACAATAGTGTAAAGCAAATTAATAATTTGCGCTGTAATTGCCGGCATTGCCATTTTAAAAAGCAGCCGTGTAATTTTTTCTTGCCCAAGTGCTGTTGTTGCCGAAGCTTGCATAATTTCTTCCTTAAGTTTTATTTTTTTATTATATTAAATATAATAGCACAAAAACCAAATAAAAGAAAATTTTTTATGCACAAATTAAGGTTTTTTCTAAAGCAGATAGAGAATAATTAACCCATGCACTTTTGACGGGCAAATTTTCGCTTGTGTTGCTTTTAAGTTTTGCCTGTGCTGTAAAATCTAAATTAAAAATACACCGCCGCATAGAAAACCAAGAAGCAACTTAAAAAAGCACGCTTATTCATTAAAAACAGGGGCTATCCTTTTGTGATAACCCCTGTAATTTCTTTGCTGTTTTTGGTTTTGTAGAAAAACAAGCTATTGCCTATTTATATTCACCGTAGCTTGCCTGGTTTTCACTTGTGTTTTTCTCATTCTCCTCAGCTATTGGAACGGGTGATGTTTGTGCGGCAGGCGGAGAAACTCCTAAATTAGGCACGGCATATATGCCCGTTAAATAACCCAATGCTGCAAGTGTTTGGTAATATTGGTTCTCATTCACATTAAAACCGTTTAAATTATTACCGTTAAATGTCCATATTTCACCGTTTCTTTTTATTCTTGCAGTAACATTTTTACCGCTTAACTGCTGAAAAACACAGTGCGGAATGAAATTTTCACTGCCGGTTGCGCTATACTCTAAAACAGCACCGCTTTGCGCTGTGGCCAAAGAGTTTGCAAATGCCATCCATTCTTCATTATTTTGCTGCGCACTTGCCGCAAAAACACTGCTGTTAAAACTTACACCCGCAAAGAACAAAATGCTGAATAAAGCCGAATATAATTTTTTATTAGTTCTTACATTTTTCATATTATCAACCTTTCTTTATAATAGTTTGAAAATTGAAGCTTTTAACTGCTAAGGGATAGCTTTAATTTTGCTTTACCAAAAACAACCCCTCAAAAAATTTTGCTGTTATTATTATTTGCATGCACAGCATCTTTATTAAAAATATTACTTCCTTTTCAAGTAAATTTTGCCTTTCATTCCTTTTTACACTTTTTTGCTGCATAAGCAATTAATTTAGTTCAGTTTTTTTAACCTTTGTGCCCGTATATTCAGCTTTTCAGCCACTTTGCAAACATTATTTTCCAAACTGCTAACTCAAAACTATTGATTTTCAACACGTTTTATGGTAAAATTATTTAGTATCTGCAAAAAAGCATTAACAAACATCATAATATTCGTAAGCGTGTGTAAAACTCTTTCGGTTTTTATGATAAAAAATAACATGCCGCAAAGCGGCGAAAGGATAATTTAATGAGCATTTTTGAAATTGTTAGCGGTGTTTTGCTTATTTTAAGCAGCATTGTAATAGTATTATTGGTTCTTATGCAGGAATCTAAGGGGCGTGGGCTGTCCGGCGTTATAGGCGGCGGCGAAATGGCAGACGCAAGGGGAAATTCTCCTTCAAGCAGGCTTGAAAAATTCACAAGAATTGCAGCAATTGCATTTTTTGTGCTTGCAATTGCCGTTGGCATTGTTAGCGTTTACTTTTCTTAATTTGCGCTAAAGCCAAATTTGCCAACAGCACCGTTGAAATGCGCACTGAAAAAGGAGTGTTGTATATGACAAAGATTTTTTTACTTGGCGAACTGAAAATCATTGAAAATAATGCAGAGCTGCTTAGAAATGTGCTTTCAAACAAAGACAAAGCGGCTGTTTTGGAGTATTTAATTTTAAACGGCGGCAAAAAAATTGAAATTGACGATTTAGCTAAAATTGTTCCCGGTGAAGAGCATTTTAAGAAAACACGCAAGGAAACCATTAGGCTTTTAAACGCATTGAAACAAGATTTAGCGCAAGAGAGCTTTAAGGACTGTTTTGAAATTACCGGCAACACTTGCATGTGGAAAAAATGCGAAAATATTGTTTTGGATATTGATATTTTAAAAGATTTGTGCGATGTGGTTACAAACGCAAAGATATTAAACGAGGATATTGCAAACGCAGCCGAGAACTTAATTTTATCTTATACAGACGATTTGTTAAAGCGTTCTAAAAACGCTGATTTATACCACAAAAACCGTTTAAGTGTTCGAGAGCAATATATAAGCTCGCTTAAAAACTACATTTTGCTTTTGAGCAAAAGCGAAAAATATGTTGATGTGGCACGTGTGTGCAAATTGGCTTTGGAATCTTTGCCGCTTGATAAGCATTTTATAGTTTGCTTTATGAGTGCACTTGTGAAGATTGACAGAGAAAAAGAGGCTATAAACTATTACAAAAATATTGTAAACTTGTTTGATAAATATATGGGCACCAAGCCACCAAAAGAAATTACCGATTTTTACGCAGAGATTATGCAAAAGCAGCGCGGCAATGAAATTGACGCACAATACCTGCTGACAGATCTTCGCGAAAATTTGGACACTTCACATAAAGAGAGTATCCTCGTTTGCGATTATTCCGTTTTTAAGGATATTTACCGCCTATACATGCGCAATTTCACACGCTTAAAAATTGATATGCACCTTGCGCTTATAACTGTTACCACAAGCGGTGGCGAAAACCAAGTTTTCGAGGCTGAAAACGCAATGAAAAGGCTTTTAGATATACTGAAATCGCATCTTAGAAAGGGCGATACAGTTTCACGGCACAGCGCTATGCGCTATGTTGTTTTGCTTCCTAACACGCCCGGTTTTAAAGAGGGCAGAATGGTGCTTGAGCGCATAAAACACACATTTTATAAAGAGGCAGATAATGCGCTTTTTAAATTAACTTATAAAATATTGTCTGTAAACGAGAATAACGAAAACATGAAATTGCTTAATTTGGATTAAGCGTTTTGAAAGGAGATTTTTATGCTTCAACTTTACACTCCTGTGGGGCGCATTACAATAACAAGCGACTATTTAGCCGGTGTTGTAAGCACTGCGGCACAAAGTTGCTATGGCGTTTGCGGAATAGCAACAAGCACAACAGATAATTTAAAGGGCGTGCTTTTGGGCTCTAATATTCCCAATAAAGGTGTGCGTGTTAGCGAAGAAGATGGCATGCTTTGCATTGAGCTGCATATAAAAGTAACATATGGGCTTAATATTTCCGCAATAGTTCAAAGCATAACTAATAAAGTTAAATATGCCCTTGAAGATGCAAGCGGTTTAAAAGTGCGCAAAATAGACGTTTTTATAGATGATATTGTTTAAGCGCTTGCAATGATATTTTATTATTACAAGTGCATAAATTTGCCAAAAAAGCAAGTTTCAATTTTCTTTAGCGGCAAATAACTATACAGCTTTGTTTTGTGCAAAGCAAAAAGGCTTATGCCTAATTTTTTTGAGGTGAGTAAATGATAACCGGTGATATATTAAAAAACAGCATAATTTCAGGCGCAAACAATTTGTCAAATTACAAAGCAAGTGTTGACGAATTGAATGTTTTCCCTGTTCCGGACGGCGACACAGGCAGCAATATGAGCATGACAATAGGCGCTGCAAAAAACGAACTTGTGGCACTTGAAGATAACGCAAGCACTGAAAAGGTTGCAAAGGCGGCGGCGAGCGCAATGCTTAGGGGCGCAAGGGGCAACAGCGGCGTTATAACAAGCCTTTTATTCCGCGGTTTTGGCAAAGCGCTTGAGGGCACAAAAACTGCCGGCGGCAAAGAACTTACAGCGGCGCTTGAAAGCGGCGTTGCGGCGGCATATAAAGCGGTTATGAAACCCACAGAGGGCACAATGTTAACCGTTGCGAGGGTTGCGGCGGAACATGCGGCAAAAAGCAAAGAAAAAGATGCCGTTAAGCTGTGGCAAATTGTGTGCGAAAGTGCACAAAAAGCACTTGATGAAACACCCGAGCAATTGCCTGTTCTTAAAAAAGCAGGCGTTGTAGACGCAGGCGGCCAAGGGCTTTTATATGTTTTTGAAGGCATGTTAAACGTGTTTAAAGGCGGCGATATTATCAGCGAGAGCGAGCAAAGCCAAAGCGCAAAACTTCAAAGCGGTGCGGCGGGCAAAGGCGTTTTCACAGACGAACTTATGCATGTTGAAGATATAGTTAACGGTTATTGTACACAGTTTTTGGTTAACAAAAACGAAGACGCAAACACCGAAAAATTGCGTGCATTTTTAGAGAGCAACGGCGATAGCGTTGTTGTTATAGAGGACGACGAAGTGATAAACTGCCATGTTCACACGGCAGACCCGGGCAAAATTCTTTCCAGTGCAGTGGCGCACGGTTACTTAACAAGCATAAAAATAGAAAACATGCACGAGCAATTTATCAGCCGCCAACAAGAGGCAAAAGGGCTTAAAAAGCAAGCACAGGCGGAAAAAGACGGTGATGTGGGCGAATTTGCCTATGCGGCGGTAGACACAAGCCGAAACTTTGGCTTTGTTGCAGTGGCGGCAGGCGACGGCCTTAAAGATTTGTTTAAAGATTTAATGGTAGATGCCGTTGTTAGCGGCGGACAAACCATGAACCCCTCAACAGAAGATATAGTTAAAGCGGTGCAAAGTGTGCCGTGCAAAACAGTTTTTGTTTTGCCGAACAACAAAAACATAATAATGGCGGCAGAGCAAGCCAAAAAAGTGGCAGACCGTGAAATTATTGTTTTGCCAACTCGCACAGTGCCCCAGGGCATAACCGCAATGCTAACATTTGATGATAGCCTTAACACAAAAGAAAACGCCGCCAATATGATGCAAGCTGCAGAGCAAGTTGGCACAGGGCTTATAACTTTTGCCGCAAGGGATAGCGATTTTGACGGCAAAAAGATTAAAAAAGGCGAAATTTTAGCACTTGAAAACGGTAAACTTGTTGCTGTTGGAAACGATATAGCAAAAACTACATATAGGCTTGCACGCAGTATGAGCAATAAAAACACAAGCTTTATAACCATTATTTACGGCGAGGATATAAGCGAAGAAGAGGCACAAGCAGTAACTAAATTAATTGAACAAAAGTGCTCCGGCAACATTGAAGTTTCATGCGTTAACGGCGGGCAACCGGTTTATTATTACATGCTTAGCGTGGAATAAAATTTCATATCATTCATTTAAAGGCGCTTCTGTGTGAACGTCTGAACGCATGGGAATAATTGCTTCAGATGAAAATATGGTTGCGCTTTTTTAATGGGTTATAAAGGCTTTAACTACACATTATATAAATAATGTGTAGTTAACATATTGTCATTCCGAGCAAAGCCGATGACGCACCGCAGTGCTAATGCCAACGAGCAACCGACACGTAAGTGGCGGCACTTAGCGAGTGGCTGAATCCGAAACTCCTGTGGAGATTTTTCGACATGGTTTTCACACATTTATGTGCTACAATTGCAAAAAATATATGCGTTTAGGAGAACTATGATAAAATTATATAAAACACACAAAATGTTAAGTGTTGTTTTGTGCTTTGCAATTGGGATTTTGCTGTTGCAATTTGTGGTTTTAGCTTACGATAAAATTGCATATCCGCAAAGATACAGCGAATTTGTTGAAGAATATTCGGCTGAATTTAATGTGCCAAAAGAATTAATTTACGCAGTTATTCACACAGAGAGCGGCTTTAACGAAAACGCTCAAAGCGACGCAAGCGCAAGAGGGCTTATGCAAATTACAAACGAAACTTACGAGTGGATAAAACTTATGATAGCGCCAAATGAAGATTTAAGTTTTGATGATATGTTTGATGCAAAAACAAATATACGCTTTGGCGCATATTTTTTGGCGGTTGCCCTTGAAAGTTACGGTGGCGATATATCAACTGCGGTGGCGGCATACCACAGCGGCATGGGCCTTGTGGGAGATTTGCTCCAAAGCGAGGAGTATTCACAAGATGGAAAGGTGCTTCACACTTTTCCCTATGAACAAATGGATTTTTATGTTTACAAAATAGAAAACGCTTTCGAAAAATACACCGAATTGTATGATTGACACAAGATAGTAGGGGCGGATTTCAATATCCGCCTACAAAGGTTAGTGCAAATTTTGCCTTATAAACGGGCGAATATGAAATTGCTCGTATAAAACATAAACAAAATAACAAATAAAAACCGGGAGGGCACTATGAAAAAAGAAACGACAAAAAATGACAAAAACACAAAGAAAAACGGCAAACAATTAAGCGAGGCATTGCTTTTTCAAACAAAACATATAGCCGATATTCAGCCGAAAGACCAAAAGAAAGCAAATGAATTTTGCGAGGGCTATAAAAAATATTTAGACAAAGCAAAAACCGAGTATGAAGCGGTTGAAACTTCCATTGAAATGCTTAAAAAAGAGGGCTTTAAAAAATTTGACGAGAGCAAAAAATATAAAGCCGGCGATAAAGTTTATTTTAACAACAGGGATAAAGCGTTAATTTGTGCTGTTATAGGCGAAAAAAGTGTGCAAAGCGGTGTTCGTTTGGCAATTGCGCATGTTGACGCCCCTCGCCTTGATTTAAAACCGAACCCTTTATATGAGGATAGCGAATTTGCCCTTTTCAAAACCCATTATTATGGCGGAGTGCGCAAATATCAATGGGGTGCAACACCGCTCTCGCTTCACGGCATTGTTTATAAAAAAGACGGCTCAAAGGTTAATATAAACATAGGCGAAAACGAGGGCGATGCGGTTTTTTGCATTACCGATTTGCTTCCGCACTTGGCGCAACAACAAAGCCAGCGCAAATTGATGGACGGCTTAAAAGGCGAAGAACTTAATATTATGATAGGCTCTATACCTTTTGAAGATAAAGAGGTAAGCAGCCGCTTTAAACTGTATGCAATGCAACTTTTAAACGAGAAATATGGCATAACAGAGCGAGATTTCACAAGGGCTGAACTGCAGGCGGTGCCGGCTTTTAAAGCGGCGGATGTTGGGCTTGACAGAAGCATGATAGGTGGCTATGGGCAAGATGACAGAGTGTGCGCCTACACAGCGCTTATGGCTTTAATTAAGCAGGAAAAACCCACATTCACAAATGTTTGTGTGCTGTGCGATAAAGAGGAAACAGGCTCTAACGGCACAACAGGCTTGCAGTGCGATTACACTTTCCATTTTTTACAGCGCCTTGCCATAGCACAAAATGCAAATTACATAGCTATGCTTGAAAATTCCGTGTGCCTTTCGGCAGATGTGAATGCCGCGCTCGATCCCACTTTTAGCGATGTTTCGGAAAAAAACAACTGCTCAAAATTTAACCACGGTGTAATTATAACAAAGTACACCGGCTCCAGAGGCAAGTATGACACAAACGATGCTGACGCCCGCACGGTTTCCTATGTTTCAAAAGTGTTTGATGATGCCGGTGTTGTTTGGCAAACGGGTGAACTTGGAAAAGTTGACCAAGGCGGCGGCGGAACAATTGCAAAATATGTTGCAAACAAAAATGTGGATGTTATAGACATTGGCGTTCCCATTTTAAGTATGCACTCGCCTTTCGAGCTTGCCTCTAAATTAGATGTTTATATGACGTATAAAGCGTTTGCGGCTTTTGCAAGCACAAAAGAATAGCAATTTGTTTTGCTGCCAATAGAAATACATAAAATATTTATCATGCCTGCGCCTTGGTTTTAATAAAATCAGCGGCGCAGGTATTTTATAGGTTTAGTGCAACAAATAAACTTAACCACCTGTCATTTCAACCGCAGTGGATAAGCACCACAGTGCAATGCAAGTGACTGGCCGTCGCATAGCGAACTGTAGAAATCCGTACTTCTGTCATTTCGACTGTAATGGAGAAATCCGTTCTTTGTTTTTTGATGAAGCACAGATATTACGGATTCCTCGGCTT
>CAYJIT010000048.1:0-8543 GCA_964370365.1 uncultured Bacteroides sp.
AGAGGGAACTATAAAACTTAATAATTTAAGCAAACAAAAAAACAAGGCACAAAGTACGGATTTCTCCATTACAGTCGAAATGACAAGCGGTGAAGCTCTCTACACATTATATAAATAACACGAAGTTAATAAGTTGTCATTCCGAGTGAAGGCACTTACCCTAATGTCATTCCGAGCGAAGAGAGGAATCCGTAACCCCTTGCGTTTTAAAGCACAAAGCACGGTTTACTACAGTTCGCCAAGTGCCGCCACTTGCATTGCACTGCGGTGCTTATCCACTTCGGCTGAAATGACAGGCGGTTAGGTTTGGTGCCCATTACATAAATAAAACGCATTAATAATTTGTTTTTTGCAATTGTGCGGCAACTGTGAAAAATAAAAAGCGCCAAAATAAACACTGCCAAAAGGTGTATATTCAAGCATTTTCACTTAAGGGAAGGGTAAAAAAATTGCAAGAGGAAAACATAAAAAAACAAAAGCAAAATTTAATTAAAAGCAGCATTTTTGAGCTTAAAAAGGCGCAAAGCCTTGCCGGAGGCGGCATTTTAAGCGCAGTTGGCCTTATAATAAACCAATTCACCATTCAAATTGGCACAATTTTGGAAATAGGCTTTTCATTTGTGGCAATGGCGTTAACAGGTTTTTTATATGGGCCTTTTGTGGCTGTTCTATGCGCCTTTGCGTTCGATTTAGCAGGCTTTATGCTTCGCCCAAACGGGCAATTTTTCATAGGCTTCACATTGAACGAAATGCTTGCGGCGGCAATTTACGGCTTTGTGCTTTACAAAAAACCCATTAGTTTAAAGCGCACATTTATAGCGTGCCTTTTAGTGGTTTTGTGCATAAATTTGCTTTTAACGCCCATTTGGCTTAATATGCTATACGGCAACGCACAATTTTTAAGCGCATTGCGCCTTGTTAAAAATGCTGTGAAATTGCCGGTGGATACTGTTTTGCTTTTCTCGCTTTTAAAGCTAACATCTAAACTTAAAATTCAAAACAGGCAAGAGTGAAAAACAGTTGAGAAATACATAAAAAATAGCAAAAACGCAAAAAAAGAGCTTTAGCGAATGTTTAACCGCTAAAGCCCTTTTTAATTGCTATTAATATTGTTTTGGGTACATTTTGTTAATTTGGTCTTGCATAATAATTAAGTTTATCCAAGCACAACCTATAAGGCAAAGAACTAAGTATAAAACGCTGTTGTCACTGCCTGTAACAAGTGCAAAGCATTTGCCCATTTTGTAATACCAAAACACCATGTAAATTCCGCAAGTTATGATGCTTAACAAGAAAACAGTTAAAAAGCCTTTATCCCACTCCGAAGGAGCAACTGTTTTTGCTGTGTTGTTAATGCAAGACATCCAATAGATGCCATAGATACCGCAAGTTACAATTGAAAGTAAAATGCAAACTACAATATTTTTGTTCATGATTTTCTCCTCTAATTATAATGTTTATAAAAACGAGTGCAAATAGCACGCCGATTTCTATTGTATGTTATAATGCGTATGTTAACATAAAAATTAGCTTAAAAACAAAGCTAAAAATCACATTTAGAATTATACCACCATAATTCGCGGTATGTCAATATAAACTTGCAAATTCCTATAAATTGCCCACAAAATTAGATAAATTGTGCACAGCAAGCAAATTGCATAGAAAACTTTGCTCTGTGTTTTTTTGCTGTTTATCCAATTATACCAAAAAACAAAAACAACAAAAAGCAGCAGCGGTGATATAAGCGCAATGCCGGGGTTTGTCATAAAAGCGTCGTGAAACCTTAGCTGTAAAAGTGCAATTGCCATTTGTGTTATGCCGCACGCAGGGCACAAAAGCCCTGTGTTTGCTTTAATTATGCACGGCAAATATAAATTGGTTACCTGCCCTTGTGCATAATATAAAAACCCTGCGCAAATAACTGAAAAAGTGGCGGCAATGCGCCTTTTTTTAACTGTGTTTAACACATTTTTTATTTTAGTGGTCATTTAAAATTGTCCTCTGATTTTTTCACAGCACTAATTAACATTGTCAAGCACGCTCTGCGCTATGGCATCGCCCATAAGCCATAAATCGTCCTCGCTTACAATGCTGCTGTATTCAGCCGGGTTAACCATAAAACCTGCCTCGAAAAGCACTGAGGGGCATATATTATTGCGTGCTACATAGTAATAGCCCCATTTTGCTCCCCTTTCTTGGCGATTTGTTGCCGCAACACTGTTTGTAACAAGGCTTTGTGCAAACATTTCGCTCATAGGCGTAAAATAATAGCACTCTATTCCGCTGGCGGTGTTAGCGTCAACTGTTTGCGCTATGCTGTTGTGGTGAACGGAAATGAAAAAATCGGGCATATATTGCGTTATAAGTGCGTTTCGTTCTTCAAGCTCTAAAAACACATCTTCACTGCGTGTTAAATAAACCGTTGCACCCATTTGTTCAAGCCTTGCTTTAGCGGCATTTGTAACAGCTAAGTTAACATCTTTTTCGGCGGGCGCGTTTAAGCCGCCAACACCTATTGCGCCGGGGTCGGTGTCACCGTGGCCGGCATCAATTAAAACGCTAACGCCCAATAGTGGCTTTGATGCATTTTCTGTGTTAATTTGGGGTGCTTTTTTCAAATATAAAACAACACCGCCGTTTTCATATTCAACGCTGAAGCCGTGCAAAGGCTCGTTAAATTGCAAAAGCAATTCTTTTGCACCGTCTGCAATATCGCTAACTTGCAGGCTTTGCACAATTGCACTGCCGTTAAGTGAAAAATCCGCTGCGATATCCGTATCGAAAAAGCGAAGGCTCAAAGTGTTTTCTGAAAGTGCTGTGAAAGCAAGCGGTGTTCCACTGCCCGCAAAAACAAGCTTTTCACCGTTTATTTCCGGCATCGCCTGCGCACTTGCGCTGTTTAAGGCGGCACGTGTTGTTTGCTCGGGTGCGGCGCTTGTGTTTCTTGCAAGCACATAGCCGCCGCCTGTAATTTCATAAGCCCATGTTGGCAAGCCACTGCGGTATGTTAAAACACTGCGCTCTACATAAACTTGCGCGCCTTGCCTTGCCGTTTCTATAATGGCGCTGTCATCACCCTCGTTGCTTAAAACGCTGGCTATCCAATTGCTTATAACAACATATTCGCCCTCAATTTGCTGTGTGCCGTCTTGCGGCTGTGATGCTGAAGACGAGCTCGAGCTCGACGAGGACGAAGAGCCCGACGAACTTGAGGAGCTACTATAAGTGGGCCTTGTGAGTGTGTGCGTGTAGGTTAAATCTCCCTGTGTAAGCTCAAAAATATTTTCACCGCTTGCAATATCCACCAAAACACCGAAAAAGCCATCATCGTTTGTGCGTATAATTTCGGTGCCGTTTAAATATAATGGCACATTAGGGTCTGATGTGCCCATTATATAATGCGTGCTTGTGTAAATTAATGTATCTTGCGTGGGGAAGGTTATTTCAAGTATTTGCGAGGGTGTATAATTCAACAACCCTGTTGATATTAAAGGCTGTGCCACCGCACTTTGAATTGTGGCAAACGCCTTTGCAAATTGAAGCGAAAGGGCGTAGTCGTCAATCACAAGGCCGCTGTAACCCTCGCCAAGCGTTTGCGAAAACGCAGCACTTGGGTTTGCCCAAGCCGATGCCGCTGTGTATAAAAGTGCGCTGGTGTTTTCGGTTAAAGGCTGTAATTTGCCAAATTCGCTCTCGGTTTGCTCCTCATAATACATTCCTGTAAATGAATAATCTTCATAAATGCTTTGAACAATCTCAATGTTTTCCTGCGTTGCAATAAATTGCTCTGTTACAGTGCCAAAAACAGCAAGTTCGTTTTGCAACGCAATTTCTATCAAATAGCCCATTGGGTCAAATTTTTCAAAGAGCTTATCGTTTGCACTAACATTTTGCAAAGTTTCAATTTCACGGTTTCTGCCAAAAAAAGAGTACTCTTCGCCGTTTTGCGAAATTAAATCCACAAAAACGCTGTTAAAGCCGTTTTGTTTTGCAAAGGCAATAAATTCATCTATAAAAAGCTGTTGCTGCTGTGTTTCGCTAACAAACGCAAAGGCATCGGCGCTGCTTGTTGAAAGGCTTAAGCCGTTTATGGGTGCACTTAATTGAAGCGGAGGCTGTTTTTGCCCGCCGTTTAATATATTTGCATTAAACAGCAAAAAAACAATTGCGAAAACAGCAATTGCAATTGCCATAAAAAGTATTATTATGGGTGCTTTGCTCTTCTTTCTTTTAAAATGCAACGGCATAACCTCTCTTTTTTTAGTTAATTTCATAATTTAACGGCGCAAATAATGCACAAACAATGTGCTTTGTTATTTAAAAACAACAGGCGGATAAAAGCGCCTAATGCAAGGAAAAGCAATTGTGCAAGACGCATATTTTAAATATGCAATTTAAGTGCAATTTCGCAATTTATGCCGCCCTAAATGTTTTATAGACAGTTTTACGCAAAATTTGCAAAAATAAATTAATTTATAGATTGAAAACGACCCATAGTATTTTCATAAACAACATATTGATTTCTGCCGTTGTTCTTTGCGTGATAAAGCGCAATATCCGCTTTTTCTATAAGAGCATAATCGTTGTCGTGCTGTGGAATTTCACAGTGAATACCTATGCTTAATGTTATGGCTCCAATTTCATTTATATGCTTAATATCAGCGTTTTTAATATCTGTTTGTAAGCGCTGCGCCGTTAATATTGCGCCGGTTACATCCGAGTTTGGCAATAAAACAACAAACTCTTCGCCGCCATAGCGGAAAACATTGTCGCCGCCGTGCCTTATACATTTTCTTATTAAGTTTGCCACTTGCTTTAAACATTCGTCACCGGCTAAATGGCCAAAACTATCGTTATATTTTTTAAAGAAATCTATATCTACCATAAGCACTGAAATAGGTTGTTTGGTGCTCATGGAAGCCTGCCACTGAATTTTTAAAACGCTGTCGAACGCAAGGCGGTTCGACACAGTTGTAAGGGCGTCTGTCATAGACGTTTTTTCAAGCTGCCTGTTAAGCTCAAGCAATTTAAAATTACTGCCCTTCAAGTTTTCGTTCATTTTTTTAAGCGCAACACTTTGCAAAAACACAGTGGCTTTGCCGTTGTAGCTTGGAATACACGCAAAAGTTATGGCAACAAATGTAAAAAACATGTTTAAAAACACTGAAAAAATATGGTCTTGCAAAAAATTCGCTTCAGGCGAGTTTATGGAAATTAAAGTTATAATTACAGCGAAGGTATAGCCGAAAATCAGTGTGAAAATTACCCTTGTATAATGGATGTAAACCAAGGTGGAAATAGCTATCATAAACGCTGTTAAAATTATTAAATCGGGCAGTGTTACACGGCTTTGTGTCTCTGCTGCGGTTGTCATCAAAGCAAGCGCCAAATAAGATAGTATAAAGGCAAAATCCATGTTTTTTTGCCCTTTTTTTATCTTGCCAAATTTATAAAGAAAGTACATAACCGAAAAGAAAAGCGAAACTATAATTGCCGTAACATAAACATCAAAATACAGTAAATCGTACAGCCTATCGCCCAAGCGAATTATTTGAAACACAAGTATTACAATTTCAACAAATAATATCGCCATTGCCAATGGCAAAAAAAGAACAATATTGTTCTTAGCGCAATATTTCTCATATTCCGGCTGTAATTCAGTTGGTATTTTAACAGGGGGAAAGATTTTCATAATATTCTCCGTATTCATAATTTAAACTTCATTTTAAATTTTACGCTGTGAGGGCTAACCTTAAGTGTCAATGCTTAGCATTTAATCACTTGCGTTCAAACAGCAGTTGCTATATGTGAAAGCCTTTATATTTAATATATGTTATCACATTTTCTTTCTTTTTTCAAGATAAATAACACAAAGGTTACAAATTCAAAGCAAAAAGCACAAAGTTGACACGGCTAACTTATTAAATTATAATAAAACCGTGTTTAAATTAATATTAGCTTCACTAAAACAAATTTAAATTAAATGGCTTTTGGGCTTTAAATTGCCCAAGCTATATAATAAGGCATTAATAATCGGAGCAAAGCGGAGATTATTTATAAATAACTAATATGAGAGAAGAAAAAAATGAAATTTAATTTTGATGAAATTGTTGAGCGCAAGGGCACTTATAGTTTAAAATGGGATGCGGGAGATTTATTGAAAGCCGGAGGCTTAGCACACGATTTTAACGCCGACACATTGCCGGTTTTTATAGCAGACATGGATTTTGCATGCCCACCGTGCATAGTTGACGCATTGCACAAAGCGGTTGATAAGCGCATTTACGGCTACACAAGTGAAACAAGTTTGCCGCACTATGCAAATGCAGTTATGCACTGGTTTAAAACCCGCTTTGATTGGCAGTTTAAAAAAGAGGATATTATTTATGTTGACGGCACTGTTGAAGCGCTGAAATTTGCAATTAGAGCTTACAGCGAAAAAGGCGACGGCATTATGATAACACGCCCTGTTTACGGGCCTTTCACCTCTGCCATAGAGGGCGAAAAAAGGATTGTGGTTAACAGCAATTTAATTAACACAAACGGCTATTACACCATGGATTTTGAAGACATTGCAAAAAAGGCGCGCGAGCAAAATGTTAAAATGTTCATACTTTGTTCTCCGCACAACCCTGTGGGGCGCGTGTGGGAAAAGCAAGAGCTTTTAAAACTTGTTGAAATTTGCGAAGAGAACAATATAATATTAATAAGCGACGAAGTGCATTGCGACTTGATAAGAAAAGGCGAAAAGCACTACCCCATAAGCACAATTGCAAAAAACAAAAAGAATATTGTAACACTTACAGCTATAAACAAAACATTTAACACTGCCGGCTTAAAATGCACAAATGCAATAATTGAAGACGAACAGTTGCGCAATAAATTTCAGAACGTTATAGACCATTTAATGCCGAGCCCTTTTGCTATTGCGGCACTTGTGGCAGGCTACACAGACGGCGAGCAATGGCTAAGCGAGCTGAATGATTACTTAGATGCCAATATTGATTTTGCAATTGAGTTCATAGAAAAGCACATGCCAAAAGTTAAAGTGTATCGCCCACAGGGCACCTATGTGCTTTGGATGGACATGCGCGCTTATAACATGAGCGAGCAAGAGCTGTTTAAGAGAATTTACGCAGATGCAAACTTAATTTTGGAGAGCGGCACAATTTTTGATGCAGATGGCGGCGAGGGGTTCCAGCGCATTTGTTTATCTGCCCCAAAAGCAACAGTGCAAAAGGCACTTGAAAGAATGGCGTTGCACTTAAACAAAGAATAAGAAAAAACCGAATTTCAGAAAAAAACGCTTAAAACTGTAATGATGTTTTTTAAAAACCGCCCGAAAAAGGGCGAATAAAATTAAAAAGTGTAAAAGGTGATAAAATTGCAATTAACAGATATTAAAACTATAAAATATCTTTGCGATAAATATGGGTTTGAGCTTTTAAAGGGGTTTGGGCAAAATTTTATTGTGAACGAAGGCATATGCCCTAAAATGGTAAGCCTTTCGGGCATAGATGAAACTTGTGGAGTTTTGGAAATTGGGCCGGGCATAGGCGTGCTTACAAAAGAACTTGCAAAATGCGCAAAAAAAGTTGTTGCCCTTGAAATTGATAAGCGCTTGCCGGATTTGCTTTGCGAAACACTAAGCGAATACAGCAATGTTAGCATTATAAACGAAGACGCTTTAAAGGCAGATTTAAGCGGCATAATACAGCGCGAGTTTAACGGCCTTAAAGTGATAGTTTGTGCAAACTTACCTTATAATATTACAAGCCCTATAATAATGCGCCTTTTGGAAGAGCGCTTAAACATAGAGCAAATAACGGTTATGGTGCAAAAAGAGGCGGCACAACGCCTTTGCGCAAACGATGCAAGCAGGCAGGCGGGCGCAATTACATACACGGTTAAATATTTTGCACATGCGCAAATGCTTTTTGATGTTAGCGCAAACAGTTTTTACCCGCCGCCGAAAGTTACAAGCTGTGTTATGCAATTGAATTTGCACAAACAGCCGCCTGTTAACGTTCAAAGCGAAGAGTTTATGTTTAAAGTGATAAAAGCGGCATTTATGCAAAGGCGCAAAACAGCGGTAAACGCAATTAGCGCAGGCCTTGGCAAGAATAAGCTTGAAATAACAAATGCGCTTTTAGAAATAGGCTTAAACCCTCTTATACGCCCTGAAAAAATAACGCTTGCACAATTTGCGCTTTTAAGCGACAAAATAAAATAATGTTTAAAAATGCCGCAAATTATGAGCCGATAATTGAAAAAAGGCTGTGAAAAGAAAGAAAAATAACGCATGTGCTTTAACTTTTCAATGGCAAATAAGCATTAAATAGCTTTTACAATAAAGTTTATGAAAATGTTTTTAAGAATAAGTGCTGTTTGTATTGACAAATTAAAAAGCCTTTGATATAATTAGCAAGTGGCTTTAATAAAAGCACACAATAAATAAGCGGACGTGGCGGAATTGGCAGACGCGCTAGATTTAGGCTCTAGTGAAGAGATTCGTGAGTGTTCAAGTCACTTCGTCCGCACCA
>CAYJIT010000049.1:0-8095 GCA_964370365.1 uncultured Bacteroides sp.
CTTTGTATTTTTGCTTTTTGCAACAGGCTTTTTAATATTGTTTTGCTTTTTCACACTTTTCTTTGCCGTCGGCAAAAGCACTAAATTTAAAACCTCGTGCAAATTATTAACAGGCTTAAACTCTAATTTTTCTTTTACAAGCTCATCAACATTATATAAATCCGGCATATTTGCGCTTGGAATTATAACTGTGCTCATGCCCTCTTTATATGCCGCCATGCTCTTTTCTTTCAAACCGCCAATGGGTAGCACTTCACCGTGTAAAGTAATTTCACCTGTCATAGCTATATTAGCTTTAACAGCTCTTTTTGAAAGCCTTGATATAAGTGCGCTTGCCAATGTAATGCCCGCCGAGGGACCATCTTTTGGGATAGCGCCCTCCGGTGCGTGAATGTGAATATCATACTCTTTAAACATATCAGCGCTAATGCCGTAATCGTCGGCGTGCACCTTAGCGTAAGTTATGGCAAGGCGTGCGCTCTCTTTCATAACATCGCCCAAAGAGCCCGTAAGCTCTAATTTTCCGCTGCCGCCTTTTATTATTTGCACTTCAATGGGCAAAATTTCGCCGCCCACACGTGTCCACGCAAGGCCGTTTGAAACGCCCACAGCATCTTCTCTGCTGCAAAATGATGGCTTAATGCGTTTTGGCCCAAGTAAATCTTGCAAACATTCCGCTGTTATATTTATGTTTTTATCCTCGCCTGCCGCCACACGTTTTGCGCATTTTCTAAGCACTTCGTTTATGGTGCGCTCTAAACTGCGCACGCCGGCCTCTTGTGTGTAGCCGTCTATAATTTTATATAGTGCGCCTTGGTTAAATTTAACAATGCCTTTAAGCCCTGTTGCCTCTAATTGTTTTGGCACCAAATGCCTTTTTGCAATTTGCAATTTTTCTATGCGCGTATAGCTTGAAAGCTCTATAACGTCCATTCTGTCCAAAAGTGGGCGTGGAATTGTATCGAGCGTATTTGCTGTGGTTATAAACAGAACATCGCTTAAATCAAACGGTATATCGAGATAATGGTCTTTAAAAGTGTTGTTTTGCTCAGGGTCCAGCGCCTCTAAAAGTGCCGCTGCCGGGTCGCCCCTGAAATCGCTTGCAAGTTTATCCACTTCGTCTAAAAGCAAAAGCGGATTTTTACTTTTAGCTGTAATGATTGCGCTTATTATTTTGCCGGGCATAGCGCCTATATAAGTGCGGCGATGTCCTCTAATTTCAGCCTCGTCCCTAACGCCGCCAAGCGACATTCTTGCGTATTTGCGGCCAATGCACTCGGCAACACTGTGTGCAATGGAGGTTTTACCAACACCGGGGGGCCCCACAAGGCATATAATTTGAGCTTTGGCTTTTGGTGCTAATTTGCGCACTGCCAAAATTTCCAATATACGCTCTTTAACTTTTTTCATGCCGTAGTGCTCTTTATCCAAAATAGTGGTAGCTTTAGCTATATCTAATTTATCCGTTGTTGTTGTGTTCCACGGAAGTTCAAGGCAAGTGTCTAAATAAGTGCGAATAACAGCCGCTTCTTGCGAGCTTCCCTGCATACGCAATAGGCGCTCTGCCTCTTTTAGCAGTTTATCGTTCGCTTCCTCGGGCAATGCAAGCTCTTTAATTTTGCTTTTATAGTCCTCTGCGTCTTCTCTTGTGTCGTCGCCCTCGTCAAGTTCATCGGAAATAACACGCATTTGTTCGCGCAAATAGTAATCTCTTTGGTTTTTATCCATTTGCTCGTTAACTTTGTGCTGAATATCCCTTTCAATTCTAAGCACTTTTGTTTCTTTGCGCATAAGCTCAAGAACTTTTTCAAGCCGTGCAACTATGCCGGTTTCATTCAAAAGGTCTTGCTTATCTGTGTGCTTGAAAAGGAAGTTTGCAGGTATAAAATCGCAAAGTTCCGCCGCATTATCTTGCGTTAATATTGTATATACAATGTCTTTGGGAATTCTGCGGTTAAGCGAGAAATAATCCTCAAACACCTCGCGGATACTTCTTACAAGCGCTTCAACTCTTGCGGCATCTGTGCTTTTAAAGCCCCTTAGCGGTGAAGCCTTTGTTGAAGACAGCAAAAACCTGCCGGTGGCATCTATTGTTAAAAGTTTAGCCCTATATTTGCCCTCTACCAAAACTTTTACAAGCTCGTCGGAAACCCTAAGTATCTGCTTAATTTCGGCAACAACGCCAAAAGTGTGCAAATCTTTAAAGCCCGGGTCTTCAATATCCATATCTTTTTGTGCCACCAAAAAAACTGAATTATTGTTTGCCATTGCCCATTCTATTGCGGCAATGGATTTAGGGCGCCCAACTTCAAAATGTATTACATTGCCCGGAAACACAACAAGCCCACGCAGCGCAACGGCAGGAAGGCGCAGTATATCCGAATTTTTTTCTAATATAATTTTAACTTTTTCAGGCATGATGATTTTCCTTTCTGCCTATAAATGCTTAATAATTTTACAGTGGTTTTTAAATTTGTAAAACTATGATGGCTCATCTTGCAAATTAACCGTACTTTTGTAGCGTGTTTGTTTTTTACCGTGCTCTAAAATCGGTTCTTTGCCCTGTATTGTATCCTCGGTAATTGTAACTTTTGTTATGGTTTCATCGCTTGGTATTTCAAACATAACGCTGATAAGCGCCTGTTCAAAAACACTGCGAAGCCCACGTGCACCGCCTTTCATGGCTATGGTTTTCTTTGCTATTGCGCTTAAAGCGTCATCGGTTATAACCATTTCAACATTGTCCATATCCATAAGCGCTTTATATTGTTTGATAAGGCTGTTTTTAGGCTCTTTCATAACACGAATGAGCGATTGCTCATCCAGCGCCTTTAAAACAGTTACAACGGGTATGCGCCCTATAAGCTCGGGTATAAGGCCATAGCGCACTAAATCGTGTGGTTCAACAAGGCGCAAAAGGTTTTCTTTTTTCTCGTCATCTTTAAGTTTTAATGTGCCGCCAAAGCCCATGCTCGAGGCATCTGTGCGCTTTTCAATATGTTTTTCAAGGCCGTCGAAAGCACCGCCGCAAATGAAGAGAATGTTCTTTGTGTTAATTTGTATAAACTCTTGGTGTGGGTGCTTTCTGCCACCTTGCGGCGGAACATTGCTTACAGTGCCCTCTATTATTTTTAAAAGTGCCTGCTGAACACCCTCGCCGCCAACATCTCTTGTTATAGATGGGTTTTCGCTTTTGCGTGTAATTTTATCAATTTCGTCTATATAAATAATGCCTTTTTCTGCGCGCTCTATGTCAAAATCTGCTGCTTGAATTAGTTTTAGTAAAATATTTTCAACATCTTCACCAACATAGCCTGCCTCGGTTAATGTTGTGGCATCTGCTATTGCAAATGGCACATTTAACATTCTTGCCAATGTTTGCGCAAGCAAAGTTTTGCCCACGCCCGAGGGCCCAAGCAACAGCACATTTGTTTTTTGCAGTTCAACGGTATCTTCCAATTTAGAAAGTATGCGCTTATAGTGGTTGTAAACCGCAACAGCTAAAACAATTTTAGCTTCTTCTTGCCCTATAACATATTCGTCAAGTTTCGTTTTAATCTCTTTAGGCGTCATTATTTTAATGTCGTTCTCAAAAGATTTTTTTGCTTTTTTATCTTTTTTGGGTTGCACTTGTTCATCAATGCCCCAAGAATCGTGCTCATCCTCTAAAAGAGAATGGCAAAGCCCTATGCACTCGTTGCAAATGTTAACGCCGGGGCCTATTATCATGCGCTCAACATCGTCTTGCTTTTTACCGCAAAAACTGCACATTAAATTTTTATCCGAGTGGTTGTTGTTGTTTTTACCCGCCATATATACTTCCATTCTATCGCTAACGGCAAAAAGCACCGTAAAGCTGATGCCCTTTGCACGCGATTATGCACCGCCGATTTCGGCTTTTTGTTTTGCTTATACTTAGCTTTTTTGCATAAGCCTTGCATTTTGCTCGGCTTATGCAAAAATTTTGCCATTAAGGCCTTTTTGTTATAACTTCGTCAATAATTCCATAGGCTTTGGCCTCTTCGGCAAGCATGTAATTATCTCTGTCGCAGTCCGCTTCAATTTGCTGTTCACTTTGCCCTGTAACTTGTGAGTAAATTTTGTTAAGCCTTGCACGAGTGCGAATTACATGGTCTGCGTGGATTTTAATATCGCTGGCTTGCCCTTGCAAACCGCTTAAAATAGGTTGGTGTATCATTATTTCGCTGTTGGGCAGTGCAAAGCGCTTGCCCTTTGCACCTGCGGCAAGCAAAAACGAGCCCATAGATGCTGCCAAACCTATGCAAATTGTTGAAACATCACATTTTATATACTGCATGGTATCGTAAATTGCAAAGCCGGAGCTAATGCTGCCGCCCGGGCTGTTTATATAAAGGTTAATATCTTTTTCGGGATCTTGCCCTTCTAAATATAAAAGCTGTGCAATAATTAAACTTGCGGTAACATCGTTAACTTGGTCTGAGAGCATAACTATTCTGTCGTTTAACAGCCTTGAAAAAATATCGTAAGAGCGTTCACCTCTGGCGGTTTGCTCCACAACATAAGGTACTAAATTGCTCATAATTTTCCCTCCTATTTAATGCGACCGATACGCAATACACCTCGTATCGGTCATAATACTCTGTGTCATCTGAAAACTTACATATCTGCTTGCTGTTTTTACCTCAAACTGCGTTCTCGTCAATCGGAATACACAAAGTATTCCTCAATCCTCCGCCTTGTTTTAAACAAAAACAGTTACACATCTACCTATAAGCTTTCAAATGACACAGAGTACCACTTTATAACTATTATTCGCCTTTTTTGTCTTTAGCTTTAGATTTTGCTTTTGGTTTTTCTTTGTCGCCTGTTTTTTCTTTAGCTTTTTTCTCTTTTGCTTCTTTTGGTGCTGCTTCTTTTTTCTGTGTTACTTTTGCGCTGTCTTTAATAATATCTATGGCTTTGTTAACGGCAATGTCTTTTTTCATATCTTCCTCAGGTAAAATGCCCCTAATTTTATCCACTTCCATATTATACGCTTCGGCAATACGTTTTAATTCTTCTTCAAAATCTTCATCGCTAACTTTTATATCTTCTTTTTGTGCAACTGCCTCAAGCGCAAGGCGTGTTTTCACTTGAATTTCAGCTTGCTCTTTAAAGCCCTCGCGGAATTTTGCAACATCGCCGCCCATATATTTCAAATAGTCGTCAAGTTTCATGCCTTGTTGTTGCAAGCGCCCGTCGAAATCTCGAACCATGTCATCAATGCGGTTTTCATACATAACCTCGGGTATTTCGCCTTTTAATGTTTGCGCAACTTGCTGCACTAAGCCATCTTCGAATTCCCTGTTGCTTTGCTCGTCGGCTTGTTTTTGCATGTTTTCACGGATGCTGTCTTTAAGCTGTGCAACAGTGTCGAACTCAGAAACATCTTTGGCAAATTCATCGTCGAGCACAGGCATTTCTTTTTGTTTAACCTCGTTCAACTTCACTTTGAATAAAGCTTCTTTGCCTGCGAATTCTTTTGCTTGATAATCTTTTGGGAATGTAACGTTAACGTCAAATTCCTCGCCGGCTTTTTTGCCTACAATTTGGTCTTCGAAGCCCGGAATAAACTGCTTTGAGCCCAAAGTTAGCGAGAAATTATCGCCTTTGCCGCCCTCAAAAGCAACGCCGTCTATAAAACCCTCAAAATTAATGTCTGTAACATCACCTTTTTCGGCTGCACCCTCGCGTGTGATGATGCGCACATTGCGCTCTCTCATGCGTTCAATTTCTGCATCAACTGCACTTTCCTCAACAGTTTTGACAGTTTTAACACCTTTTAAACCTTTGTATTCGCCAATTTCAACTTCGGGTTTAACCGCAACAATAACTTTAAGCACAGCGCCCTCTTCAATGCTTGCGCTAACAATGTCGGCCTCAGGGCGGTCTACCGGTTCTATGCCGCTTTCTTTAACTGCCGCATCGTATGCGTCGGGGAATATATCATTGATGGCATCATAAAAAAATACCTCTGCACCGTACATTTTCTCGATAATTTTGCGTGGTGCTTTGCCTTTGCGAAAACCGTGCACATTATATTTTTGTGCTGTGGTTTTATAAGCATTGTCTACCGCATTTTTAAATTCTTGTGCCTCAATTGAAAACTGCAATTCGCAGCAAGATTTTTCTAATTTTTCATTTTTAATGAGCTTCATTCGTTTTCCTCCAAATTATGTGTCTTTGTTATTAATAATACCATATAAATGTGAACATTTCTACACTTTTTGCAAATTTTGCCTGTTTTTAAAGATAATTTGCTATTTTTACTTTCAAGGGCATTTAACCGTTAATTTTTCAATAAGTTTTTGTGATAAAGCACATAAATGCTTATGTTTTATAGTGCTTTTTCGAAAGATGTGCGATGTGCTTTGTTTACTGCTTTGCAAAGATTATTTCAAAGCGGCAAGAATGTGCCTATTTCAAGGAAATAATTAAAAGCGTGAGGGCGCATACTTTATGTATGTAACCGAGCAGATATTTTGAAATTGACGCCGAAAAACTTGCGTTATGGACTGCTTTAGAGGTTAATTTTATGGTAAACTTTCTTACCTTTTTTAATAACTATGCCATCTTTTAATTGCTCTGCTTTAAAAACAGCGTTCACGTCTGCAATTTTTTCTCCGTTTGCACTTATGCCACCTTGCTGAATTAAACGGCGTGCCTCGCCTTTGCTCTGTGCGAGTTTTGCCAAAACAAGTGCGTCTAAAACGCCAATTTCATCGCCGCTTAAATTTTCTTGGCTCAGCTGTGTAGAAGGCATGTTTTCTTCGCTTGCCTCACCGCTGAAAAGTGCAGTTGCCGTTTGCAAAGCTTTTTGCGCTTCTTCTTCGCTGTGCACAAGTTTTGTAAGTTCAAAAGCGAGCGTTTGTTTTGCAAGGTTAATTTCTTTTCCGCTTTGCATATCAATTGCGTTAATTTCATCAACAGGTAAATCTGTTAACAGCTTTAAGCAATTTTGCACCTCGGCATCATCTATATTGCGCCAATATTGGAAAAACTCGTAAGGCGGTGTTTTTTCTTCGTCAAGCCACACGGCACCCTTTTCGGTTTTGCCCATTTTATTGCCCTCTTTTGTTGTTAGAAGGGTAAATGTCATACCGTAAACTTCACGCTTATCGCAGCGGCGGTTAAGTTCCACACCACCTATAATATTGCTCCATTGGTCGTTTCCGCCAAATTGCATTTTGCAATCAAATTCACGCGCAAGGTGAAGAAAATCGTAACTTTGCATAAGCATATAGTTAAACTCTATAAACGAAAGCCCTTTTTCAAGCCTTGTTTTAAAACATTCGGCACTTAGCATTTTGTTAACCGAAAAATGCACGCCAACTTCACGCAAAAACTCAACATAATTTTGCTTTAAAAGCCAATCGGCATTGTTCACTATAATTGCTTTGCCCTCGGAAAAATCCAAAAATTTGCTCATTTGCTTTTTAAAGCGGTTTGCATTGTTTTGAATATCCTCTTGCGTTAACATTTTGCGCATATCTGTTTTACCCGAAGGGTCGCCAACCATTGTGGTGCCACCGCCAAGCAAAATTATTGGGCGATGCCCGGCTTTTTGCATGTGGCGCATGTTGATAAGCTGCATAAAATGCCCCACATGAAGGCTGTCTGCCGTTGGGTCAAAGCCTGTGTAAAATGTTATTTTTTCCTTGCCGAGTAAATCACTTATCGCTTGCTCGTCTGTGGCCTGTGCAAAAAGGCCACGCTCTTTGAATAAATCGAATACGTTTGTCATTTTTCTCTCCTTAGTTTGGGCAAAAAGCAAAACGCCCTCTGCCAATAAATTGGCAGAGGGCGATAAATTCGCGGTACCACCTCTGTTCGCTTGCGCCTCACAGCGCAAACCTTAGCGTGCTTAAAAGCACAAAGCGCTTTAACGTGCGCTAAGCGGCAAAGCCTACACAGGGGTTCCCCCTTCAGCTTGCGGCTCCAAGATGTATTCACTGTAATTAACGCACGCTTTCACACCGCCCAAGCGCTCTCTTTGCCGCTTTTTTACAGCTACTTTTTCTCGTCATAGCCTTTTACTTAGTTTATTATATCGCATTGTTAAATTTTGTCAAGC
>CAYJIT010000050.1:0-5762 GCA_964370365.1 uncultured Bacteroides sp.
CGGCAGGTGCACCACAACAAGGTGCGCCAATGCAAGGGCATGATGCCAATGCAAACCAAGATAGCCCAAGGCAAGGTGTTGTTCGTTTATTTGAACCTGAAATGCACGATTTAAAGCAAATTATACGAGATATAAATACAAAGCCTAATACCAAAACTTCTCTTTATGGCCAGTGCGGTGAAGTTTTGTTAGCTATACAAACACCCGGATTAACAAGCCAAGATGCAATTAATCACGCTATTGATGTAGCAAAACAAATTGAAAATTCAATGGGCACATTCGCTTATGCGAGGGATAGGAAAAGTTTACCCCTTTGCACAGTTGAATTACTCAGCTCAAAAGGCTTTAAAATTTCTGCACCCGATGAAGAAACAGGCAGATTATTAGAGCAAGAACTTAGCACAATAGATATCGCTCATAATATATTTGACTTCGGTGAAAAAAGCTATTACAATTCAAAAATGGCTAATAAAATTTTAGATGCCGCATTATTAGACGACGAAGAAAGCCCGGATGCCGCACAATTAGCGTCCGACCGCAGTTATGCAGCTAAAAAATGCATGAAAACAACTTTTGGTGTAGCTATTGCAGCTTCGCAAGATGAACAAGAAATAGGAATTGCGGTTACTTATGGCAAAATTGTTTATGTAAGGCGAATTGAAAACTCTCAAAACTCCAATAAAGCGGCAGTTTTAACTTTAATGGATATGTTGCGGCGCTTGAGCTACGGTTATACAATTCCTTATGCCAAGGCATTTCACGCCGGCGATGAACTTGATTGGGACGATCCACTTGAACAAAAAGGCGCTTTAACTCGTTCTAAATCACAAAATTCCGACGTTAAAGTAAATAGCAAAAGCGGATACGATAAGCCTTCCGAGAAAAAAGGCTTAATACTTCCTATTTTGGTTCTTTGCCTTGTGGCTATTGCACTTATCATGGGCATTTATTATATTTACAACACATTTATAATTGAAGATGATACAGCACTTGCTGTTGGAACTACAAACTCAACATCTCAATTAGAAGATAACGGCGAAAGTGCAACAGCTGCACCTTTACCAACGTCCACACAACAAGGTGAGGCAACCGGCGAAAACAGCGACGCTGTTGTTCACCCTTTCACGCCTTAGTTTTTGATAATTATAATATCGCATATTAATTAAGTTATAGCATGCCGTATTTCTTCAATGTTTTAATGTAGAAATACGGCATTTTTTGATTTACGCTAATTATGTTTTACTTCTCGCCCTCTTTTTTATCAGTTATGTTATGGTAAACGGCAAATAATTTTGTTTTGAGCAACAAATAAAATTGTAAAACCCATAGTTTTGTATGGACACCACTCTTATTTCCATAATTATTGTGCTTTATTAATCGTAGCATCGCAGAAATTATTTATACAAATTATAGTAATTCTTTAAACTATTTTGTGCAAATTGAAGAAAAAATGTTTTTTCCTCGTTTACACTTGTTTTTTTATCAAGGACATGTTAATATTATAAGCAAGTTGTTTGCACTATATAATATATACATTTAAAAATGGAGATTTTAATGGAAAAGCGTTTTTTATTAGTTGAAATTAGTGTTTTGCCAAAAGTGTTTTTAAAAGTATTACAGGCAAAACAAATGCTTGCAGACGGTACTGCAAAAAATGTTTCACAGGCAACTAAAGAAGTTGATATTTCAAGAAGTGCCTTTTATAAGTATCAAGATAGCATTTTTGACGTTGAAAACGTGGCACAAGTTCACACGGTTAACGCACTTATAAAAGACGAAACAGGTGCTCTTCAAACGCTTATTTCAGCATTCACCAATGCAGGTGCTTCTATTGTTACCATAAACCAATCAACGCCGTCTAACGGTACTGCGTCTGTTGCAATAAGCATGAGAACCGGCGGCATGCAAATGAATTTAAAAGAATTTGTAGCTTTGCTTTTAAAACAAAGTTATGTGGTTGATGTTCGCCTTGTTGGCTAAAATTTATTTTTAGGAGAGATATAATGGCAAAAATTGCTATATTGGGCTTTGGAACTGTGGGAAGTGGTGTATTACAAGTTTTAAGCGATAACCAAAACAGTGTTTTTCGCAGGCTTGGGCAAGAATTACAAGTTAAATATATTTGCGATATAAGAGATTTTAAAGGACACCCTAACGAAAATTTGATCGTAAACAACATTGACGTCATTCTAAACGACAGTGAAGTTGAGCTTATAGTTGAAACCATCGGTGGAATAAACCCTGCTTATCTATTTGTTAAGCAAAGTTTGCAAAGCGCAAGGCATGTTGTAACTTCTAATAAAGAACTTGTTGCAAAACATGGCGCAGAACTTTTAAAAATTGCCAAGCAAAACAATGTATGCTTTTTATTCGAGGCGAGTGTTGGCGGCGGAATGCCACTTATAACACCCATACACCAATGTTTAGCGGCAAATGTAATTAATGAAATAACAGGAATTTTAAACGGCACAACTAATTTTATGCTTACTAAAATGGCAAATGAAAATTTATCTTTTGAGCAGGCGCTAAGCATTGCGCAAGATTTAGGCTATGCCGAAACAATAGACCCCTCTGCAGATGTTGACGGCTTTGACGCACAACGAAAAATAGCCATATTGGCAAGTATTATAACAGGCACGCAAGTTTTCACACAAAATATACCAACAAAAGGTATTAGGGATGTCAGCGTTAGCGATATGAACGCCGCAAAAAAAGAAAACTGCACAATTAAACTTATAGCTTGGGCTAAAAGGGCAAATAATGGGCAAATTTGCTGTGCTGTTGAGCCTTGCATGTTAAGCTATAACCACCGTCTTTCAAATGTGCACGATGTTTACAACGCTGTTTTGGTAAATGCAGATATGCTTGGCGATGTGCTTTTTTATGGAAAAGGTGCCGGCAAACTTCCCACTGCAAGCGCAGTTGTTGCCGATATTATTGATGCCTTAAAGAGCAAAAGCGATATTCACACAAGCCTATTTTGGCAAGATAGCGTGCCTTTAGATGGCGAATTTATTTGCGAAGATGAATATAGTTTTTATTTGCGCATTAATTGTGATGATGAGCACGCACTAAAAAGCATATACGGCAATATAATAATAACAGAAAAGGCAAATGGCGAAATTTTATTTAAAACAGGCAAAAACACAAGAAAAAACATTGACGAAATGAATGAAAAAGCAGAAAAATTTGGCTTTACCATTCAAAATGTTTTAAAAATTATCGAATAGCTAAAGGCGGCAAATTTAATTAAATAAATTATAAAAACCGCTTATTAAACGAGGGAGTTTATGCTTAGAATTACTGTTCCGGCAACAAGTGCAAATTTAGGTTCGGGTTTTGATGCCCTTGGCATGGCGCTAAATTTATATAATACAGTTTTAATTGAACAAAGCGATATTATTGACATTACCACAACAGATAAGAGCAAAGTGCCAAACAACGAGAACCATTTGGTTTATAGCTCTGCTAAAAAAGTGTTTGATATTTATGATAAAAAGCTAACCGGGCTTAAAATTGTTCAAACTAACGGCATACCTATGGCAAGGGGTTTAGGCTCGAGCAGTGCTTGCATTGTAGCAGGGCTTTTAGCTGCAAATGCTATGCTTGGCAACCCAATGACAAAGCAAGAAATTTTAACGCTCGGCACACAAATTGAAGGGCATCCCGATAATATTGCACCAGCACTTTTGGGCGGCTTTGTTGTTTCAGCTTTTGATGAGGGCAATGTTTATTCCCTAAAAAAAGCAGTGCTGCCAAGTTTGCAATTTGTGGCTTTAATTCCCCGGTTCAAACTTTTTACAAAAAAAGCAAGGGCAATTTTACCAAAGCAAGTTAAGCATAAAGACGCTGTATATAATTTATCAAGAGCGGCACTTTTAGCAACAGCATTTTGCGAGGAACGATATGATTTTTTAGAAGTTGCAACCAAAGATTCCTTGCATCATCAATATAGGCTTCCACTAATTGAAGGCGGCGAAAAAATATTTGCGTTAGCCAAAAAGCTTGGTGCATCGTCTGTTTTTATAAGCGGCGCAGGCCCAACAATTTTATGTGCACTGCCAAGCGGCGGCGATAAGTTTTTTAGCGAGTTAAGCGATGCGCTTTTAAAAGACAGTTCTTTAAATGCGTATACATTACATAAATTAAACGCAGATAACATCGGTGCAACCGTTGAATATCTGTAATATTAAGGGGGTATGAAAACGAATGGCATTAATTGTTCAAAAATTTGGCGGAACATCAGTTGCAAATGCCGAACGTCTTTTCAATGTTGCAAGCATAATTAAAAACACCAGGGATGCAGGCAACGATGTGGTGGTTGTGGTTTCTGCCCAGGGCGACACAACAGATATTTTAATTGAAAAGGCAAAGGAAATTACCAATAATCCGTCACAACGAGAAATGGATGTGCTTTTGTCCACAGGCGAGCAAATAACTATTTCACTTTTAGCCATGGCACTTGCACAAATTAATTGCCCGGCTATAAGCTTAACAGGGTGGCAAGCCGGCTTTAAAACAAATTCGTCTTATACAAGAGCGCGCATAAAAAAATTAGAGGCGCACAGAATTGAAACAGAGCTTAGCAAAAAGCGTGTTGTAATAGTTGCAGGTTTTCAAGGCATTAACAAATATGATGATATTACAACATTAGGCCGTGGCGGTTCCGACACAAGCGCTGTTGCTATTGCCGCACAAATTAAAGCGGATTTATGCCAAATTTACACAGACGTAGACGGCGTTTACACCGCTGACCCACGCTATATTGATAACGCAAAAAAATTAGACGAAATTACATTTGACGAAATGCTTGAACTTGCAAGCCTTGGAGCACAAGTTCTAAACAACAGAAGCGTAGAGCTTGCCAAAAAATTTGCGGTGAATTTAGAAGTTATTTCATCGCTATCGAAAAAACCCGGAACTATCGTTAAGGAGGTTACATCTGTGGAAGGAATGTTAATTAAAGGGGTTGCAAAAGATACCAATGTTGCGGTTATTTCAATTTTAGAAGTTCCGGATATTCCCGGAATGTCGTTCAAAGTGTTTAGCTTAATGGCACAGCACAAAATTAATGTGGACATTATTTTACAATCTACCGGAAGAGATGGCAATAAAGATTTGATTTTCACCGTTCCGCTCGACGATGTTGACATTGCCAAAAAAACACTTACCGAAAACCTTGCAAGGTTTGGTGGCACCGAAATTTTAGTGGATAAAGATGTTGCTAAAGTTTCAGTTGTTGGCGCCGGAATGCAAAGCCACCCGGGTGTTGCATCAACCATGTTTGAAAGTTTATCTGAGGCCAATATCAATATTAGAATGATAAGTACAAGCGAGATTAAAATTTCTGTGCTTATTTCAAAAGATGAGGCCGAAAAAGCCGTTAAAGCAATTCACAACGCTTTTATGGACGAATTATAAATTATTGCTTATTTATATAGACAATAACAAGAATTTCTTATATAATAAAGGGTAGATGTGTTTTAACACTTCTACTCTTTATTTTTTTATTTTTAAGGTGGTTAAAGTTAATTTGTCAAACAATAATAATATAGAAAATAACAATGATAACAAATTAAATAATACCGGAATTTCTTCGTTTTCTACATCTCAATTAATTTTAGAGCTGTTCAAACGATTTGGTTTGTTTATTAAATTAATAATTTTAACTATTGTTAAAGGCATTAAAATTGCGAGCATTGCCTTTGCCAAGTTCAGTGTTGTAACAGCTAAGTTTATTGCTAAGTACACTGTTATAATTG
>CAYJIT010000051.1:0-5132 GCA_964370365.1 uncultured Bacteroides sp.
TGCACTGCGGTGCTTATCCATTACAGTCGAAATGACAAACGGTTAGGTTTGCCTAAATTTTATCGGGAGGGCATGCAAACCCTCCCCTACAGCCGATATGGCAAACAAATTTCTCCCTAACGGTTAATTGTAATGCTTTTTAATTTCTTCTTTCACATCTGCTATAAGCGCATTTGCGTTATAATATTCAAATGCCTGCGCAAATGCTGTTATATCATCAAACAATTTGTTTATTTCACCTTTCCAGTTAAGCGCTGTGAAATAATCGAGAGATTTTTCAATAGTGTCCATATCCAGCATATCAAATGCGTTTTCAAGAAGTGTTAAATTTTCGCTTAAGCCCTCAAATTCGCCCTCGGGTTTTTCTTTTGCATCACTCTTTAAAATTCCGCTTTGTTCAATATGGTAAAGCAGCATTTCAAATTCGCTTAAAAACAATGCAGTGCTTTGTTTAATAAACGGTATATCGTTATTTATAGCGGCATCCTCAAGGGCTTTTGCCTGCTTTGATAAACCCCTTGCACCTATTGAAGCCGAGGCGCTTTTTACAGCGTGAACTTCTATGCGATATGAATGAATATCATCTTTTTCAAGGGCGTTTTTAATTGAGCTAAGTTTTGAAATGCCATCGTTGTAGTAAGATGTGAGCACATCTTTATAATCGCTTATGTTTCCGCCTATAAGCGTTATGCCCTGTTTTGTGTCAATGCCGTCAATTCTCAGTTCGTGCTCGGTGCTTTCATCGGCTTTTTCGCTTTGCACAGCCTCTTGCGCAAAACTTATTTTGTGCTTGGGCAAATATTTTAAAAGCATATTGTGCAATTTTTTCAGCTCAATAGGCTTAGATAAAAAATCGTTCATACCCTCTTTCACAAAAAGCTCTTTTGCGCCCACAAGCGCATTTGCGGTTAGCGCAATTATAGGCACATTTTTATAGTAATCGCCTTTCGTTTTCCTTATGGCTACAGTTGCGTCAATGCCGTCCATCTCGGGCATCATATGGTCCATAAACACAATGTCGTATTTGTTGTTTTTAACTTTATCAACAGCTAAAATGCCGTTAACTGCGGTGTCTATCGCAAACCCGTAAGGCGCCATAAGCCCTTGTGCCACTTTTAAGTTCACTTCGTTGTCGTCTACAATAAGCACATTTGCGCTTGGTGCAACAAAGTTTTGCGTTTTAGCGTTCAATTGTGTTAATAATTTATCGCTGCCAAAAATAGAGGAGAGTTGCAGAGTACTTATTGGCAAATTGGCGCTTACAACATCTGTGAAAATTGTGGTGTCGCCGGGGTCTGTCATCAAAACAAGTTCAAATTTGCGGTTAAGTTCTTTCTTTAAGGTGCTAATTTTTTCAAAATGCACAGCGGGAATAAATAAATAATCGTATTTTTTCTCGCTTAAGAAATTGTAAAATGTGGATTGATTATCGCACACATCACAATTAGAGCCAACATGCAAAAGCGAATTTTTCAGTTGCTTTGCATAAGCCTCGCGCGCTTCGTAAACAAGCACATTTTTGCTTTCAACTTCGCTAACCATGGGCACATAATTTTCATAAATTTGTGGTATGCGCACCGTAAATGTGGTGCCTTTGCCAAATTCACTGCTAACTTCAATGCTTGCGCCCATCATCTCGCAAAGCTGCTTTGTTATGGCAAGGCCAAGGCCTGTGCCCTCAATATTGCGGTTTTTCTTTGTATCCACCCTTTCAAACTGCATGAAAAGGCGCTCTAAATCCTCTTGCTTAATGCCCATGCCGGTGTCTTTAACCACAAAAGTAAGCATTGCCTTTCCGTTTTCCAATTCACAATCGGCATTAAAATGTATATTGCCTTTTTTGGTGAATTTTATGGCATTGCTTAAAACATTAAGCAAAATTTGTTTAATTCGCAGCTCATCGCCATAAAGCACGGCGGGGATTTTGCTGTTTATAAATGTTGTGAACTGCACAGGGCTGTTTGTTAGCCTAACACGTGATAGGCTTATAACATCATTTAACAAAGAGGATATATAATAATCAACCTCTATTATTTCAAGTTTGCCCGATTCAATTTTAGATATATCTAAAATATCGTTAATTATTGACAGCAAATTTTCACTGGCATTTTTTATTTCTTGGGCATAATCCTCTGCCGCGCGGCCTTTGCTCTCTCTTAAAACAATTTCCGCCATGCCCAAAATTGCATTTAAAGGCGTGCGAATTTCGTGGCTCATGTTGGCAAGGAAATTTGTTTTTGCCTGCGAGCTTAAAAGTGCCTCTTCGTGCGCAATGTGCAATTGCTTATCCATCTCGTGGCTACGTGTGGAATCGGCATATAAATTGCCTATAACTTTAAGCATGTTTTCCTGTGTTTTTGTGTACTTAACATTTTCTTTATTGTTGGAAATAGTGATAAAGCCAAAAAGAGAATCTGACACATAAATAGGCGAGAGCAAAACACCGTAATTGCTATCGGAATAGCCTGTAAGGGCATCTCTTAAAGAACCGGGCGCATTGTCTAAAAGGTCGTAAGTTATGCTCCCCTCTTTTTCCATCGTCTTTCTATAATTCTCGTTAATCATATAATAATCAATAAGAATATTTCCGTCCGGCTTTAAATGCGTAATTTCACCGTCGTTTGGAAGCGATTTCACAAAATCAGCACTGTCGGATAAATCGAAGTTAATCTTTGCTTCATCGTTGTAAATATACTCTAAAGACATATATTGCTTGCCGTCAATTATAATATTTCTCCACAAAGCAACTTCCGAGGCTTCATAGGCGTTTGTTATATATTTCATGCTATCTACAACAGCTTTTTCAAAACCATCTTCGTTTCGAATTGAAATTAAAGTTTGCGAAACTTTATTAACCGCTTGCAACAAGCGATCTCTGTATATCAGCTCTTTTGTTCGTGCTGTAATTTCTTTTTCAAGGCTTTGCTGGTGGTTTTCAAGCCTGCTCAAAGTTTGCTCTAACTTTAATTGCGAGCTTTTAAGCACATCAATATTCATGTGCCCGCCAATCATTTGTGTAACTTCGCCGTTTTTACCTCTTCTAACAGCTTTACCCGTTTCTTTCGTCCACACATAGTGGCCGTTTTTGTGGCGCATGCGTGTTTCACACTCGTAATGCTCAATTTCGCCTAAAATGTATGCATCAAGCAGCTTTAATGTGTTTGGTAAATCTTCGGGATGGTTCATGTCTTCCCACTCTTGCATCGAGCCCGTAATATCTTCGGGGCTATAGCCAAGCATTTTTAAATACTCGTCGTTGTATTTTATTGTGTTTGTAATTAAATCCCAATCCCATGTTCCAATTTGCGCAACTTCAATTGCTATATCAAGCATTTCGGTTCTTTGCGAAAGCTGTTCTTGCGTTCTTTTAATATTGGTTATATCTTGCAAAACACCGCACAAAACAAGGGGTTTACCGTCTTTGGTGTATTCGGTAATTTTGCCCTTATCGTGCCCCCAAATTATGGTGCCGTCTTTTTTAACCATGCGAAATTCAGCCTCATAATACGGCAGTTCGCCCGATAAATGAAGCTGGATTTTTTCGTCTGCAATAGCTAAATCCTCGGGAAGCAGCATCATTTCCCAAGTGTTTAAATTCTGTTCAAGTTCGCTTAGCTCATACCCTACAATTTTTGCCCACTCTTCGCTGTAAATAACTTCATTCGTCTGCAAATTCCAAACAAAAATGCCAACGTCAACCATCTCTATAATTTGCAGCGACTGCTCAAGTGATATGCCGTTTTTTTCGCTTGCCATTTTTCACCTCCGGCGTTTGCTTGAATATTAAGTTTAAATTAGCTTAAACATGCTAATCTGTGTTTTCTTTTGCAATTTTGGCAAACTCTTTTTCTGTAGCCAAAAAACTGTTTACAACTTCGGGGTCGAAGTGTGAGCCGCTGTCTTTTAATATTATTTTTACAGCGCTCGCGTGGTCTATTGCGTCTTTATATGGGCGCTTGGATGTTATGGCGTCGTATGCGTCCACAATAGCAAGCACCCTGCCGCCAATGGGTATGTTTTTGCCGGCTAAGCCGTGTGGATAACCCTCTCCGTTCCACTTTTCGTGGTGCGAGCAGGCAAGAATATCCGCCGCCTCTAAAAAGTCCACTTCTCTTGCCTTATTCATCGCAGATTTTATAATATCTGAGCCATAAGTGGTGTGTTGCTTCATCAAATCATACTCTTCATCTGTAAGTTTGCCGGGCTTTAAAAGCACATTATCGGGCACGCAAATTTTGCCCACATCGTGCATTTGCGCGGCGTAAGAGTAAACGTCTATATCCATATCATCAAGAATATGGTTGTAAATTCCGTCTTTTTTTGCTTGCTTTAAAAGCGCTCTCATATATTTGCTTGTGCGCAAAATGTGCCCACCCGTGTTGTGATCTCTTCTTTCAACAACTTCCGACATGGTATAAACAATTGCATATTGCAACTCTTTTATCCTCGAAGTTTTCTCTTGAACGAGCATTTCAAGGTTCATATTGTAATCGTAATTTTCAAGGTGAAGCTGCACACGTTTTTTCAACAAAACAGCGGAAAAAGGCTTTATAACATAATCCACAGCGCCTAAATCAAGGCCCTCGTATTCGCTGTTTTTGTCATCTTTTGCAGTTAAAAAAACAACGGGTATGCTTTTGTAGGGCTCGGGCATATCACCTTTTATTTTTTTTATAACATCAAAACCGTTAAGCCCGGGCATTTCAACATCAAGCAAAATTAAATCCGGGTTAATTTTTGGAAGTTCGTCAATTGCCATTTCGCCGCTCTTAATAAGAACAACATTGTATTCATCGCACAAAGCTTTTCGTGCAATGTTTAAATTTGTCACATTATCGTCAACTATTAATATTTTTCGCTTTGAATTCATATTACAACCCCAAAATGTAATTGTTAATTAGCGCATTGTTAATTTAATGTTACCACAAAATGTAGCAATTTTCAACAATTTATTGTATGTTTTTTGTTAATTTTTGTGTTATTAAAATATAACTTTTAAATTAACGGTGAAATAGTAAATAGGTGCTTTTTGTGAAACTTTTGTTTTAGCTTAAAGTTTAGTTTTCTAAAAATGCACTGTCTATTTCATAGGGTTTAACAACATCAATAATATATCTGTCTTCGCTAATCAT
>CAYJIT010000052.1:0-4658 GCA_964370365.1 uncultured Bacteroides sp.
GGCTATCAGTTAGGGAATAAAATTTTAAAAACGGGCATTTAACCGTTAGGTTTATAACCTAACGGTTAGCTGTTAGCAAATGGTTTTAAAAATTACTTGCTAACAGTTTAGGCGGCAGCTAAATTTGCAAAGCGCGGCTAAGCGCCAAGCGATAAGTTAATGCCTTAAATGCCTTTACAGGTGAACAGATGAATTACGCAAAAGCAGAGTTTTTTTCTTCTTTCGGCATATCTTCACAACTGCCACAGCAAGATAGGCCCGAAGTTGTGTTTTCCGGAAGGAGCAATGTTGGAAAATCTTCTCTCATAAATAAATTATGCAACAGAAAAAGTTTAGCGAGAGTTAGCTCTACACCGGGCAAAACAGCCACAATAAATTACTATAATATAGACGATATTTATTTTGTGGATTTGCCCGGCTATGGCTATGCAAAAGTTTCAAACTCCGAGCGCAAGCGGTGGGACGAGCTTATAAACAACTATTTTAAAAGCGCACGAGAAAATATTTTGCTTGTTCAATTACTGGATTGCAGGCACTCCCCTTCTAAAGACGATGTGCAAATGCTTGAATATTTAAAGCACTATAATGTGCATTTTGTTGTTGCTTTAACAAAGGCAGACAAGCTAAAAAAAGCGCAATTAGAGGGTGTTGTGCAAGAGTTTACACAAATTTGTGCGCCTTATAACTGCGATGGCGTTGTTCTAACAAGTGCACAAAACGCCTATGGAATAGAGCAATTAAAACTGGTGATAGATACTTATGTAAGCGAGCTATCCATTGCGGAATAATGAAAACGGTTTCTATAATGCATTCAAAATGAGGGTTTGAATGCAGAATAAAATATAAAATAAAGAGGGCAAAGGGAAAGATTATGGCAAATATAACAACAGTAAACGAAAACGGCAATTTATGCATTGGCAAAAAAGACACTATTGCGCTTGCAGAAAAATATGGCACACCACTTTATGTTATGGACGAAAACGCAATTAGGGAAAATTGCCGCGCAATGAAAAGCTCGCTTGATGAGCACTATGATAAAAACGGCATTGTGCTTTATGCCAGCAAAGCGTTTTGTTGCAAGCAAATTTACCGCATTATCAACGAGGAAGGCCTTGGCGCCGACGTTGTTTCAGGTGGTGAGCTTCATACCGCTTTAAGCGCAGGTTTCCCTGCAAAAAACATATATTTTCACGGAAACAACAAAACAGCGGTAGAGCTAAGCATGGCAATTCAAAACGATGTTGGCTACATAGTGGTGGATAATTTATCAGAGCTTGAACTTTTGAACTCCATAGCGCATGCAAGCGGCAAAACAGTGGATATTTTGTTTAGGATAAAACCCGGAATAGATGCACACACACACAGCTTTATAAGCACCGGGCAAATAGATAGCAAATTCGGCTTTGCACTTGAAACGGGTGAGGCTATGCAGGCGGTGAAAGCGGCACTTTCCTATAAAAATGTTAAACTTGTTGGTATACACTGTCACATAGGCTCGCAAATTTTTGATATAGAGCCATTTTGCCTTGCCGCAAAAACCATGCTCGGCTTTGCTCTTGAAATTAGGGACGAGTGTGGATATACCATTGAAAAATTAAATTTAGGCGGCGGCTTCGGCATAAAATATGTGCCGCAAGACGACCCAAAAGCGCTTAACGCATATATGCAAAATGTGTCTAAAACAGTTAAGGAATTTTGCGAGAGCAACAATTTCCCCATGCCCTATATATGTATAGAGCCGGGGCGCAGCATAGTTGGTGATACAGGCTTAACGCTTTACAGTGTTGGCGGCGTAAAAACAATACCGGGCCACCGCACCTATGTCTCGATAGACGGCGGTATGACAGATAACCCGAGATATGCTCTTTACCAATCTGCTTACGAAATTATTGTTGCGAACAAAGCAAACAAGCAGAAAGATTTTAACGCTACAATTGCAGGGCGTTGCTGTGAAAGCGGAGATTTAATTCAGGAGAATGCAAATATGCAAAAACCTGAAGTTGGCGATATTTTGGCAGTTTTGGCAACAGGCGCATATAATTACTCCATGGCATCTAACTATAACAGAGTGCCGCGCTTGCCCGTTATTATGGTTAAAGGCGACGACGACTATGTGGCAATTCGCAGGGAAACTTATGAAGACTTAGTGAGAAATGATATTTAATGGCTTATGAAGTATTAGCGGAATATTATGATAAACTTAACGAGGACGCCGATTACGGCGCCTTGTTTTGTGCTATTTTGCACTATTTGAAGCTGCATAAAATTCACAGCGGAATTATTGCAGACTTGGGCTGTGGCACGGGTGAAATGAGCTTAAGGCTTGCAAAAGAGGGCTATGACATGATAGCCGTTGATGCCAGTGTTGAAATGCTATGTGTGGCAAGGCAAAAGGCTTATGAAAACGAAGTGCAGAGCATTTTGTTTTTGCAGCAAAATATAACACAGTTAGATTTGTATGGAACAATAAATGCTGCAATTTGCACATTTGATACGCTTAATCACATTGGGCCATACAGTGAATTTTGCAAGGCACTTAAAAAAACTGCCCTTTTTTTAGAGCCAAATTGCCCTTTTATTTTCGATATGAACACCATTTATAAGCACGAGAAAATATTGGCCAATAACGCATTTGAACACAAACAGGAGAATGTTAGTTATGAGTGGCAAAACACAATAGATAAAGAAAAAAACCGCACACAAATATCTATTGTTTTAAGCGAAGATGAAAAAGAAATTGGCGAGGAGCTGTTTTATGAATATTATTACAGCTTGCAAGAAATTGAAAATGCGTGCCGTCAAGCCGGATTAAAAATTGTAACATTGTTAGACGGTGAGAGTTTCGGCGAGTTGATAGAAAACAGCAGCAGGTATTTTGTTGTTGCAAAAAAAGCGGAGGCGAATAATGAATAATTGCATAAGGGGAATAACAGAAAACGGTGGCATTGCGTTTTGCGCAATTGATGCAAGCGAACTTGTGCAAAAAATGGAGAGTTTGCATAAAACGTCAGCGGTGGCATCTGCTGCGCTTGGGCGTTTGCTTATAGCGGCAGGCATGATGGGCGCCATGATGAAACATGTTGACGATAAAGTTACACTTCGCATAAATGGCGGTGGCGCACTCGGCACAGTGCTTGCAGTTTCTAACGCAAAGGGCGAGGTTAAAGGCTATGTTGGCAACCCTATTGTTGATTTGCCACCAAAAGCGAACGGCAAGCTTGATGTGGGCGGCGCAATAGGCATAGACGGCACATTGTCTGTCTGCAAAGATTTAGGGCTAAAAGAGCCGTATGTGGGGCAAATTCCGCTTGTTAGCGGTGAAATAGGCGACGATATAACGCAATATTATGCAGTTAGTGAGCAAATACCCACAGTTTGCGGTTTGGGTGTGCTTGTGAATAAAGATTTAAGCATTGCAAATGCAGGCGGTTTTTTAATTCAACTGCTTCCAGGCGCAAGCGAAGCTGAAATAACTGCGCTTGAAAATAATATTAACAATATGCAAAGTGTAACAACATTGCTAAGCGAGGGCAAAACGCCAAAAAATATAATAGACATTGCACTAAAAGGCTTTGAGCCGGGAATTTTGGCAACTGAAGAAGTAAAATATGAATGTGATTGCTCTGAAAAAAGGGTTGAGAAGATTTTAATTTCATTGGGTGTGCCCGAACTTGAGAGAATGAAAACTGAAGAGCCGACAGCGCAAGTGGTGTGCCATTTTTGCAACAAAGAGTACAATGTTGAGGTGCAAAAATTAATAGATGAATTAAATTGATAAAAAAAGCAAAAATTAGTAGCGTTTTTATTGACAATATAAGATGTAAATGTTATAATAGGTAAGCATTTTGCTGAAAAAACAATTTTTAAGCTTAATTAACAAACAAATTGCATAAAACGAGGTGTAGCGCAATTGGTAGCGCGCCTGCTTTGGGAGCAGGATGCTGCAGGTTCAAGTCCTGTCACTTCGACCAAACAAAAAAGCACGCAATAGCGTGCTTTTTTGTTTGTTGTAAAAGACAGAGCTTGAACCTTAGAAAAGCGTGTGCAACATCTTTTACTTGTAATTGAAATATAAAATTGCAAATTATTTAAAAAAATGTTGATATTCTGCTGTAATTTAATTTTTCTAAAAATTTGCATGAATTTTTTTAAAATTTACATAAATGTAACTATAATGTAACAATACATGTGTATAATTAAAGCATAACTAAATATCTAAAACGCATATTGGTTAAACGCTTGTGCATGTTTTAAGTAAGTAACGATATATCATTATAATTTAATCTTTTCAAAGTTTTTAGCAATTTTTTAATTTTTTTACAAAAAATTTGCTTATGTAACTGAAACGTAACTACGAAAGTGTATAATTAAAACATAAAGTATATTAAACAAGCAAAAACGCAATATTTTGCACAGTTTTAAGAGGAAAGATTTTGGAGGAAATGAAATTGAAAAACACACTATTAATGAAAAGAACACTTTGCTTGATTATTGCATTCGCAATGATAATAACAAACGTAAACTTTGTATCTTTAGCTGAGGGCTCTGAAGGCAATACCAGCATTTATGATGCAAACGGCTACGATGTAAATGGCTTTAATGCAAGCGGCTATGATGTAAACGGCTTTGACGTAAACGGCTTTGACGTAAACGGCTAT
>CAYJIT010000053.1:0-4094 GCA_964370365.1 uncultured Bacteroides sp.
TCCATTACAGTCGAAATGACAAGCGGTTAAGTTTGCTACCTATTTATATGCAGATTTCTACAGTTCGGCAAGTGCCACCGCTATGCGTCGGCCAGTCACTTGCATTGCACTGCGGTGCTTATCCATTACAGTCGAAATGACAAGTGATAAAGTTTGCTACATATTATGCAAATTTGATGATATAATTACCACGAGAATTCTAAACATAATATTTGTAAAAAAATTAAGCCAAGGTGTTTATTTATGCATAATTCGCAAAAATACACTTTGGCTTTGCACATGGAATAATTAATGAATTTTTCCTATCTTTAAAGAAAATTTTGTAGAAAATATATAAATTCATTGTGTAATATTTGTGAAATTTGGCTTTACATATATTGACAAATTTCACCATAAAATATATAATTACAATAGAGTATGTTAAAAATTTATTTAATGTAATTTTTTATTAGTTAAAGTTGGTAAAAATAAAAATAATTGATTTTATGCCGTTTTTTTACTGATGGTTATTTTATAGAAAAGAGGTAAAGTATGAAATCTACAGGGGTTGTTAGAAAAATTGACGACTTGGGGCGTGTGGTATTACCTATAGAACTTAGAAGAGTATTAGATATTGACAAAGACAGTTCCCTTGAAATTTATGTGGATAACGAAAAAATTGTTTTGAAAAAGTATGAACCTGCATGTGTTTTTTGCGGTTGTGCAGATGAAATTTTGCAATATGAAAACAAAAACATATGTGTGAATTGCAGAAAAGAAATAGCTAATATTAAATGAATTTTTATGCATAATTATTAAATAATATACTTGTCATGAAAACAAACCGCTTACACTTTGCATTTGCAGAGTGTAAGCGGTTTGTTTAATTGTGTATTTTTGCGAAGTTATGGCACTTTTTGTGCCTATAGCGGCAATTATAATTGCCTAACGCCTATATTAATATACGTTTTCCGGTGCAACTAAGCCGTAGTTCTCGCCATATTCCACTTCAAAATCTTGTGAAATAGCATCAAATTCCATGCCTAATTCCTCTTGCATTTCAGGCGTCATGTAATTAATAATCAGTTCATCTAAATATGTGTCCTCTTTTTCTAAACGACGAATAATATGGTAGCCATAAGTTGTTTGAACAATTTCGCTAACCTCGCCGTTTTCAAGTGCAAAAGCTGCCTCTTCAAATTCAATAACCATTTCACCGGTTGTGAAATAATAGCCTTCATCAGGTTGGCCGGGATCGTTCGCTATATATTCTTCACGCACCGCTTCAAAATCTTCGCCGCCTTGAATTCGCGCTAAAACTTCCTCTGCCAAAGCCAACTCTTCTTCATGTGTTTCTGCTGCGGCATCTGCGAAAGGAATTAAAATATGTTGAGCGCGAACATAATTTTCGTCAAAACTTGTTCTAATTTCTTCACCGTACACTGTTTCAATAACTTTGCTAACTAAAAGGTTGCTCGCATAAAGTTCTTCGTATAATTCCTCTGTGAAAAATTGGGCTTCAAGTGCCGGCTGTAAATTTTCTTCGCCACCCACAAATTCAACTAAACGCTCCATTTCAGCGTCCACTTTTGCCAAGTCTTCCTCTGTAAGTTCAATATTATTTGCTTTAGCATATTCTTCAATTGCAAAGCCCGACAAAACGCTAACCTCTGTAAGTTGCAACAATGTATCTTTATATTGTTCAATTTCAGCATCGTCTGTGTTCCAAACACTTGTGTCTCCGCCGTCCATCATATATCTGTTTGTTAAATAATAGTAACGGTAGGTGTCAAAATTAACTTCGTTGCCGTTAACTGTCATCATAACACCCGGCTCAACACTTTCCTCACCGTCGTAAAGGCCTTTATCACGAGTGGGCAGTGGCTCGGCCGGCAGTTCCTCAAATGTTGTAACTTCACTTGTGGCATCGCTTGTAACTTCGCTTGTAACTTCGCTTGTTGCTTCACTTGTATCTGCCGGCTGTGAACATGAAGCCAACAAAGCTAAAACAAGGGAGCACACGAGCGCTAAACTCATTAATCTAATAATTTTTTTCATCAAATCCTCCAAATTTGCAAGGTGACAATCACCTTTAAAATAGTAATATCATCAATTATACCATATATAAACTAAAACTTTGTGATAATTCATTGAAATTTTTGCGAACAATTCATTATTGTATAAATAAACAAAAACCACAGCTTGTACCAAAATAAACTGTTTAAAATAAACACCGCTGTTTACACCTTTAAAGTTTCCAAATAATTTTGTGGGCCAAGTTTATATAAATTGTTGCCCTCAGCATCTATCGCAACAAAAAGCGGCATGTTTTCAACTGTTAATTGCCTAACCGCTTCACTGCCAAGTTCTTCCCAGCACAATACTTTTGCATGTGTTATGCTTTTTGCCATTAAAGCGCCCGCACCGCCGGTTGCCGCAAAGTAAACCGCAGTGTTTTTTATCATGCTTTGTACAACTTCTTCACTGCGCTTGCCTTTTCCTATCATTGCGCAAAGCCCTAAATCCAACAACATGGGCGTGAATGTGTCCATTCGGCCTGAAGTTGTAGGCCCTACACTGCCTATAACACAGCCCGGGCGTGGTGGCGTGGGGCCGGCATAATATATAATGCTGTTTTCTATTTCAAAAGGCAGTTTTTCACCGCTTTGTATAATTTGCGCCATTTTTGCGTGTGCTGCATCACGCGCTGTTAATATTGTGCCGCTAAGGCTAATTGTATCACCTGCTCGCAATTTTTTGCGCATCTCTTTCGTCAGCGGTGTTTTTATATCATAATGCATTATATCACCGCCGTTTCATGCCTGGTTGCGTGGCAATTTATATTTACCGCAACGGGCAGGCCTGCTATATGTGTTGCAAAAACTTCAATATTCACACCGAGTGCGGTTGTTTTACCGCCAAAGCCCTGCGGCCCTATGCCAAGCATATTAATTTTTTGCAATAAATCTCTCTCCATATCGGCATAAAACTCAATTGGGTTCTCACTGTTAAGCGGCCTTAAAAGCGCCTTTTTTGCAAGAAGCGCAACTTTGTCGAAACTGCCGCCAATGCCTATGCCCACAACTATAGGCGGGCACGGGTTAGAGCCTGCCGCACTAACCGTATCAAGCACAAAATCTTCCACACCTTTTGCGCCTTGCGATGGGTTGAGCATTTTCAGCCTGCTCATATTCTCACTGCCAAAGCCCTTTGGCGCAACTGTAAGTGTAAGTTTATCGCCCTGTGTAAGTTCACATGTTATAAGCGCCGGTGTATTGTCGTTTGTGTTTTTGCGCAATAAAGGGTCGCCCACAACAGATTTGCGCAAATAACCGCTTTCATACCCTAATCTAACGCCGTCATTAACAGCTTTTTCAAAATCGCCCTCTATGTGTAAATCTTGCCCTATTTTTGCAAAAACACATGTCATTCCGGTGTCTTGGCAAATTGGCAAATTGCTCTCTTTCGCTTGCTGTATATTTTGCAGTAAAATATCCAGCCCTTTTTGTGCAATATCAAATGTTTCACTTTCTTTTGCGTTGCAAATTGCACTGTACACATCTTGCGGCAATTGCATATTAGCTTTTATACATAATTCACTCACGGTTTTTGTTATCATATCCGCTTTAATAATTCTCATATCAGCACCTCTTAAAATTAGTATAATTCAAATTTAAAAGTTTTTCAACACTATTAACTTTTTAATTGCACAAAATGTAAAAAACACGGGTTTCTACAGTTCGCCAAGTGCCGCTGCTATGCTTCGGTTGAAATGACAAGGCGAGAGCAGCTTTATATTGTTTCACCATTACGCCCAAGCCCCACACCTTTTGTAACTTTTTTATTGTGTTATATTAAAATTGTGTTATAATTATATTATTGTTGCAACCAGCGCAAACTTTAGCACACTGCCAATTGAAAAATTATAATTATAACTATTTTTATAAGGTGATTTTTTTGATTTTATATACCGAAAATTTAACACTGACATATATTGAAAAAGAGCACAACACGCTTGTGTTTAACAATTTCACAAGGGATATTGCAGACTATTTATACATTATACCGCCCGACGATATCTCGCAAACAGATGCTTTTATTGCAGATTGCATTAA
>CAYJIT010000054.1:0-3715 GCA_964370365.1 uncultured Bacteroides sp.
TGCATTATATTTTCTTGTTTAAAATTACACTGCAATTGCCTAATATTGTGCAAAAAAAGAGCTGTGATATTATCACAGCTCTTTAATACTATTATAAATTTATTATATAAAATAAGTTATAATTCTTATTGCGAACAGTACGAAGATTATCCACATAACAGGGTGAATATCTTTCACTTTGCCGCGTGCAATTTTTAATACCATCCATGCTAAAACGCCGAACATAATGCCGTTTGCAATGGAGTATGTGAAAGGCATCATAATTATGGCTATAAATGCGCCAAGCACGTCTGCCATATCGCCCTCGAACTTAACTTTTTTGATGCTACTCATCATGAACAAGCCAACAATTATTAGTGCAGGTGCTGTTGCAAAGCCGGGAATTGCGCCGAATACCGGCCAGAAGAACATTGCTAAAATGAACATACCTGCTGTTGTAACTGCGGTTAAACCTGTGCGGCCACCCTCTGCTACGCCTGCACTGCTTTCAACATAGCTTGTTACAGTGCTTGTGCCAAGGCATGCGCCGGCTACTGTACCAACAGCATCTGCCATTAAGGCTTTGCCTGCGTTGGGTAGTTTGCCGTCTTTATCAAGCAAATTGCCTTTTGCGGCAACGCCAACCAAAGTGCCAACAGTGTCGAACAAATCCACAAACAAGAAAGCAAAAACTATAATTGCAAATTCAACCACATTCGATACCATGAATTCGAAATTGAATTGGAATGCTGTTTCGCTTAATGCGCCAAAGCTGGGGATGAAATCTGCAACACTTGAAACTTGAGGTATTAGTGAATATGCGCCAACTTCGGGGTTAATTACATACCAACCTGTTAATTGTGCAATAATTCCAAGAACCCATGTTATTACTATACCCCATAAAATTGAACCTTTAACTCTAAAGAATTCCATTATGCCTATAATTATAACACCTATAATTGCAAGTGCTACCGGTGCAGAGGTTATATCGCCAAGAGCAACTTTTGTTGCAACGTCTGCCGCTGCTATGCCGGAATTTTGAAGGCCGATAAATGTGATGAAAAGGCCAATACCTGCTGTTATACCGTATTTTAAATTTTCCGGGATGCTGTTAACAAGTGTTTCACGGAATTTAAAGAATGATAGAATAATAAAAATAATACCCTCTACCAAAACCGCTGTAAGTGCAATTTGCCAAGCATTTTCATAGGAACCAAGCTCGCCAAGGCTAATTGTGTAGGCAAAGTAAGCGTTAAGGCCCATGCCCGAAGCAAGTGCTATTGGGTAATTTGCCAAGAAGCCCATAACAACGGTTGCAATTGCAGCAGCTATACCGGTTGCCAAGAAAACACCTTGTGGGTTCATTCCGGCATCGCCCAACATAGCTGGGTTAACAGCCAAAATGTAGGCCATAGCCAAAAATGTTGTAATACCTGCCCTAATCTCTGTTTTGACATCGGTATTGTGTTGCTTCAACTTGAAAATTTTCTCCATAATATCCTCCAAACAAACAATTTTCGCAATTTTATCACAGTTGCCTAATAAAATAAAAAAGCTGTTGTTCCGTTTACCGCAATAATTAAACGGCACACCAAGCATTAATTAGGCATAGCAAAAAAATTTGCCGTGCTTTTAAACACTATTTAATTATATATTATTTTTACATATTTTTCAAGCTGTTTTTTTGCGATTGAGCGCATTGTTTGCTTTAAATGTGGCTATATATAGGTGAAAATGCACTAAATAATGCCTATCGGATAGCCGATAGGCATTATTTAGAACCTGTTTTTTATATAGATAAAAGATATAAAACGGCTAAGCGTTGAAATCTAATTTTCCGCAAGCGTAAAGCGAAGCGTGCAAATGCGGTGCATAATTTGCGCTAAGCTCGTTAAAACTGCTAACAACAACGCCATAATTGCCGTTTTGTGCAGTTGAATGTATAAATTCGCCCTTGCCCAGATAAATTGCAACGTGCCCGGGAAAATAAAGCAAATCGGAGGGCTCTATATCTTTGTATTCAACTTGCTTTATGGGGTAACCCGGCTTTATGCTTGCATCTCTGTAAATAATTATGCCGTTTAAGTAATAAGCCATGAACGAAAGGCCGCTGCAATCTATGCCGAGGGCACTTTTGCCGCCCCATGTGTATTGTGTGCCTAAATAGCTAAGCGCAGTTTTACATATATTTTTTCGCAACTGCTTAATCTCGCTTTTTTTGCAAAATTTTGTTTGCGTGCTGAAATACGGCATTTTCTCAATTTGCTCTTGCTTTACATAAGCCGCTTTTCCGCTGTGCAGCAAAATTTTCTGCCAACCGTTTTTGTTTACTTTACCTTTAATTTGTAAAAGCGCACCTTTTGGCAATTTGTCTAAAATAGTTGCTTGCACTTTCGGTTTTTCAAGCGCATCTATAAATGGTGCTTTTACAATATGGCTTTCTTTGCTGTTTGAAAAACACGCTTTTAAAAACTCGTTTGAATATAGATGTTCTTTGCGCGCATTTTTAAAAACATCATTATACGAATTGTTAATTTGTTCTATTTTAATACTGTTTGTATCAACAAAGCCCTCGTAGCCGTAAAAAGTTTTAACGCGTGAAAACTCGCCGCAGTTTTTTATAAGAATGCATGGCATACCGTGGAAAACCTCATCTATTTGCACGCCTGCTTTTGGTTTTGCAAAAACGGGCACAACGCCGCATTTCGCTATGGCTAATTCATGCATAATTGCCCTCCTTATTTATAAAAAGGGCATGCTACAATAAATGCAACAGCCCTATAAATATTATTATTATAATTAACGCATTAATATTACTGTTTAATAAGTTTTTATTCTTTAAACGCCCAAAGCCTTTGCCCTATGTAGTTAAGCCCTGTAAAAATAACTTGCCCTAAAAGCATTGCAATGCGCAAAAGCCATTCTTCGTTTATTGAAACATTTATAAGGCTTATTATAAACGGCGTTAAAAAATTTGAAAAACCGAAACCTATTAGATAGCACACTAAAATTACTATGCTAAACCTAACAGCGCTTTGCAAAAGTGGTGCTTTGCTCTCGAAACTATATTTCCTGTTAAAATAAAAACTTGCAACACTGCAAAGTGTGAACATAATTGCAGTGCTTGCCCAATAGGCAATATCTTGAGAGAACATTTGCGTTATTGGCGATAGCAAAAGCTGGCTGCCAACTGTGCTTATAACAGTGTTAAGGCCGCCTATAATTAAAAAAATTAGCAAGCTTTTATCAAAAAAGAATTTGAAAAGTTTTCTCATTATGCGCTTTCCACAATGCTAATTTTTTTCATAACAACATCTTTTAAAGGCTTATCTCTGCCGTCAACTTCAACGCTTGCAATCTCGTTAACAACGTCCATGCCCTCAACAACTTTGCCAAATGCCGCATAGCTGCCGTCTAAGTGGGGTGCATCTTCGTGCACTATGAAAAATTGGCTGCCGGCGGAATCTGGCATACCGCTTCTTGCCATGCTTATAACGCCGGATGTGTGCTTTAAATTGTTTTCTACACCGTTTTGTAAAAACTCGCCTTTAATGCCATAGCCCGGGCCGCCCATGCCTGTTCCGTCGGGGCAACCGCCTTGAATCATGAAACCCTCTATAACACGGTGGAAAATAAGCCCGTCGTAAAAGCCTTCGCTAACAAGTTTTTCAAAGTTTTTCACTGAAATTGGGGCTATATCGGGCATAAGCTCTATTAATATTTCCTTTTCGTTTTC
>CAYJIT010000055.1:0-1873 GCA_964370365.1 uncultured Bacteroides sp.
TCATTTCGCCTGTAGGGGAGGGGTTTCCCCTCCCGCAAAGGTTTCCACAAATCCAACCGCATTCCGTAGGGGCACATTCCATATCCGCCCGTTGCGCCTTGTTAATTTGCTTGCTTAAATTATCAAGTTTTATTTTCCCCTCTTCTTTTCAGCGTGAAAAGAAGCAAAAGCGCCGGGGGTTTGCGTATACCCCCGGACCCCTAACGCTGTGCCCTAACAACCGCAAGCAAAGAACAATCACAATCGCTCGCTAACAATAAGATTGACATACGCTCGCGATTACATTGTTCTAATGTTGCTAAAGGGTGGTAGTTTAAAGCATGTTTATCCCCTTAAAGTGCATTTCAAAGTTCGTTTAATTTATAAGTTTATGAAATGCGTTTAGCTCCCATTGTTTAAGTAATGGATACACCACGCTAAATTTGTTTTCAATCTCCTTATAGTGTTTGTTTGAATTAAAATATTTTATATGATATAATTGAAAAAACATTAAATTTAATCGTATCAGGAGGCTAATATGTCGAGCGAAACAAACAAAATTTTTGATACAATTGCCAATGCGGCAAGCGAAGTTATTGACGAAGCGAAAGATGTGGCGCAAAGCGCAAGCAAAGTTGTTGCAGGGCGTTACGGCACTGTTAAACTTCATTTCGAGCTTTCTCAACTGCAAGATGCACAGCACAATATTTTTGCACAAATAGGGCACACGCTTTTTTTAATACACAGTGGAGCTGTGAATATTGACGCTTTGCAAAACGGCGAAAACAGCGTTCCGCCACAGAATTTAATTGATGATTTACTGCTTGAAGCCGCTAAATTAGATGCGCAAATAGATATTATTGGGGCTCAATTGGCAAACACTCAAAACAAAAAACTTTGCCCTAAATGTAAAAAATCATGTGCGCAAAATGAAGTATATTGCTCGGATTGCGGCAATAAATTATAAGGAATTTGAAGGTGAAAAATGCTTAAGACAATTGGTATTATAGGCGCAATGCCTGATGAAATTGCTTATATAAACGAAAAATTAACCGATAAAAAGCAAACTAAACTTGGCGGCAATATTTTTTACGAGGGCAATTTACACAATAAACATATAGTGCTTGTGTGCGCCGGAATTGGCAAGGCACATTCAGCCGCTGCGGCGCAGCTTTTGGCAAGCAGCTTTTATGTTGATTGCATTATTTTCAGCGGCATTGCCGGAAATATGACAAGCAAAATAGGTGTGGGCGATGTTGTTATAAGCGACATTGTGCTTTACCACGATGCGGAAAACCGCATGATAGCAGATACTTACCCGAATTTGCAAGAGTTTAAAGCAGACGTGCACCTTATTGACTGTGCAAAAAAGGCTTGCGATGCATTGAGCGTTAAAAGCATTGTGGGCAAAATTGCAACGGGCGATAAATTTATAGGCGACAGCGCAACAAAAGCTGCCATTGCAAAACTGTGCAACCCCGATTGCGTTGAAATGGAGGGCGCGGCAGTGGCACAAATTAGCGCTAAAAACGATTTGCCCTTTGTTATTTTACGTGCCATGAGCGACAACTGCGACGAAGAAGCATTTGAAACCCTTGTTGGCAAGCCATTTGATATTAGCGAGTATTGCAAAACAGCCGCTAAAATTTGCGAAGAAGTGGTTAAGAATGCGTAGGTTTTGTGCAATATACAAAAAATTAAGCGTAAAATGCAATTCACAAAAGTTTAAACCTAAACAAAGTTAAAAACAAACTTTAATGGGATAAGCAAAATATAAATTGCAACAATTTAGCACCATTAGTGCGTGTAAGGTGAAAAAGTTGTCGTTAAGAATTGTTCTTTTTTGCATGTACAGGCACTTATGGTGCGGATATTAGCAGTAATCGTTTGGGGG